>DATINM010000097.1:0-89168 GCA_035474235.1 Pyrinomonadaceae bacterium | reverse complement strand
GCGACGTGCAGAAACGGCGGCGCTCGAAGCGGGCAAGGCCGACATCTCCTTCGGCTCGCAGATACGCAACTACGTGCTCGCGCCCTACCGTCTCGTCAAGGACGCGCGCACGAAAGTCGAGCGCGGCGACGTTGACGCCGTCCTCGGCGGCGACATAGACGACTTCATCAAGGCGTACCTGCTCGCGCGCCGCGCAGCATAGATAAGAGGCAGGCTCAAATTGGTTCGTTTGTCATGAAATCGCGGAGGCTACCATGAGAGCTTTACTTACTCGGTTATCTGCGGGATTGATTGCCTTTCTTGTCGGAGTCGTTGTTGTCGCAGTTATTTTCAGATACGACAGCAAACCTGCCGCAAACGCCCCTGTGCTTTCCCAGAAAGCAAATCCCGCAACACAAGCTTTTGTCTCTGTGCCTGCAACAGAACAACCCGCAGAGGTTGGCGACCCAATCATGCCGGCGGAAGATAAGGCCGTGCTCGTGGCTGAAGAATTTATCCGGCGAAACGGTTACACGACTCAACCACCGGATAGAAACAATCTGTCTCACGAAACTGTAGAGACAGCGGAGAGCATAGACGGAATCTTGGCGGACAGATACGATACGTTAGAGCCTAAAGCCTACGGCTTCGTGTACGGTCGAAAGGGAAAGAGCGGATATACAGTCGTATTCAGGTACACAAATAGGATTGGCGACTCTTCAAAAGAGGTTGGGCGCGCAGTGACGATGGACGAGAATTTCGGAAACCTTCGTGTCGAGCATCAGGATTTCTTCCTGAACAAGATTGAGAAGAAGTGTAGGTTCCTTAGTCGGTTCAAATCGGAGACGCTATGGCAACTGCACAGATTGAAGCGCGGATGAAGGCGACGGGTGGCCCGTCGAGGCCGCGGAACTCGCGGCGCAACGAGATCATAGCCATCGCGCTGTTCGCTTTGAGCGCGTTGATGACGCTGTGCCTCGTCTCGTACAACCCGAACGATCCTTCTTGGGTCGCGGCGGGCGCACAGTCGGCGCGCAACTGGACGGGGCGGCTCGGCGCGAACTTCGCGGCGGCGTTGTTCCAGTCGTTCGGGCTGGCCGCCGCGCTTCTGCCGCTGCTACTCGTCGCCGCCGCGTGGCGGCGTTTTCGCACGCAGCGGATTCACGCGCCTTTGAATCGCATCGTCGGACTCGCCGCGCTCACCGTTGCAATCGCGGCGCTGCTCGCGCTCTATTTCACGCAGCCGCTTGTTGACCGAAGCTTCAACGCGGGCGGCTTCGTCGGCGTGCTCGTCGCAGAGACTTTGAAGGGCGCGCTCAACACCGTCGGCGCGACCGTCATGCTCGCAGCCATCGCAGCCGTCGGACTTCTGCTCGCAACGAACTTCTCCTTCGTCGCCGCATACGAGCGCACCGCCGCCGCGCTCGCGAATCCTTCGGGCACGTTCCGAAAGACCGTCGAACGCTTCGACGCATGGCGCGCGGCACGTCGCGCGCAGGCTCTCGCACGCGCCGACGCACGACGCGAAGCACGCGCCGAGCGCGAGGCCGAAGCTCAGAGGGTCGCCGAACAATCAGCCGCCGCGAGCGCCCAAGCCACCGCCGCGCGCGTCGAGCCGGCGTCGCCGACGATTGCCGTTAAGCGCGAAGCGAAAACCCAATCGCCTCTCGCAGCCGCGGCGATCAAGCGCAGCGCCGCTGCCGGCGTGAAGCCCTCGCGCGAAGACGAGATTCGCGCGCAACTCGCGCAGGCCGAGGCCGAGCTTGCGTCAATTCTCGTAGAACCGGCGACGCCCGTCGCGCAGTCGTCTTCAACTTCCGCCACAGCGTCAACCGCCCCGCCGTTGAAACTCGAAGCGACGAGCGCGGAAGAGTCCGCCGCCGTCGCACGCCGCGTCACGGTCGCGCCCGAATCTTCAGCGCCCGCATCTGCCAGAGAAAAAGTACGAGAGACGCCCGACGTGTCGGACATGTTGAGCACCGCCGCCGTCGTTCGCACCGAAGCGGACGCAAGCGAAGACGACGACATGCCCTTCGAGCGTCTAGTCGCGGATGAAAAGATCGGCGCGAAGACTTCTGCGCGCGGCGCGGCACGCCGCTCGGAGGTCGCCTCGGCTGTAGCGATGCTCGACTACAAGTTTCCGCCGGTTGAATTCCTCAACGCCGCGCCGCCGCGCCGCGAGCAGGCCGACGAAGAGCTTTTGCAGATCGCGCAGCGCGTCGCAGAGAAGTGCAAAGAGTTCAACGTCACCGGACAGATCAAACACATCTGCCCCGGCCCCGTCGTCACGACCTACGAGTTCAAGCCCGACCCCGGCGTCAAATATTCGCGCGTCACAGGACTCGTTGACGACCTCTGCATCGCGCTCGAAGCCGAGTCAGTCCGCATTGATCGTCTGCCCGGAAAACCACACGTCGGCATCGAAGTCCCGAACCCTGAGCGCGAGACGATTTTCCTACGCGACGTACTCGAATCGCGGCCGTTCCGCGAGTCGGAGTCGAAACTCACGCTCGCCTTGGGCAAGACGATTGACGGCATCAACTACGTCGCAGACCTCACGCGCATGCCACACCTTCTCATCGCGGGCGCGACGGGAACGGGCAAGAGCGTTTGTCTTAACTCGCTCGTCGTCTCGATTCTCTACAAGGCGCGGCCCGACGAAGTGAAGTTCATCATGATTGACCCGAAGCGCCTTGAACTCGGACTCTACGCAGACATCCCGCACCTCGCCACGCCCATCATCACCGAACCGAAGAAGGCCGCGAACGCTTTGAAGTGGGCCGTGGCGCAGATGGAGCAGCGCTACAAGCAACTCGCGCAATGGGGCGTGCGGAACATTGACGGCTACAACACGGAGGTCGAGCGCCGCAACAACGTCCTCGACTTCGACGAAGAAGGCCAGCCGTGGAAGACTCTTCCCTACATCGTCATCATCATCGACGAGTTGGCAGACCTTATGATGACCTGCGGCAGCGATGTCGAAGAAGCCATCACGCGCCTCGCGCAGATGGCGCGCGCCGTCGGCATACACCTCGTCCTCGCCACCCAGCGACCGAGCGTTGATGTCATCACCGGGTTGATTAAAGCAAACTTCCCTTCGCGCATCGCCTTCCGCGTCTCGCAGAAGGTTGACTCGCGCACGATCATCGATGCGAACGGCGCGGAGCAACTTCTCGGTCGCGGCGACATGCTATTCCTCCCACCCGGCACGTCTAGATTGTTGCGCGTGCACGGCGCGTACCTCGACGAAACCGAAGTCGCGCGTGTCGTCGCGCACATCAAGTCGCAGGGCGGCGCGCCCGTTTACGACGAGACGATCACGCAGTCAGAGGACGATGCCACGAACGGCGACGGCGCGTCGGGCGAGCGCGACGAGTTGTTCGATCAGGCGCTCAGAATATGCTGCGAGATGAAGCGCGCCTCGACCTCGGTTCTTCAAAGGCGTCTGCGCATCGGCTACGGTCGCGCCGCCGCAATACTCGACGCGCTCGAACGCGATGGTTTCATCGGTCAGGCCGACGGCGCCCGCCCGCGCCCCGTGCTCAGCCGGGCTTATGAGACGATCTCGCACTGGGACGACTTGCAGGTAGACAACTCGGAAGATTACTAACGTGGCCGGACAGGACGAAACGAAATGCGAAAGCCTTAAAGACGAACGATGAACTGGAATCACAAATCTTCGGTTCATCGTTTAGCGCTTATCGTTTTCTCCAATCCCTGTTAATTTTCTTTCCGCTCGGATTCTCCGGTCTAGACAAGGCTTCGACAACTTTTCCACAGAAGCTGTGGAAAACCTTGTGAATATCTCACCTTTTGACGTTACAAGTTCCTGAAATTTTTAGACTTCTAGCATTTTGCACACGTTCGCGGCAGATATCACAAATCCTTTGTATAGAGCAGATTCATGCGTGGAACGAATCCTTTTTCGGAAGACTCTCGGCTGTATCATCCTGTGCTGCGCCGCAGCCGCGGCAAACTCCGCTTGCGTCAAACTGCCACGCCGCGCCCCGACCGCGGGCGCACAGATTGCACGCGACGCACTCACGCACGAAGGCATCCCGCGCGTCTCCGTCAACAACGCCTCACGACAGGAGCTTGAGAAGCTTCCGGGCATCGGGCCGGCGCTCGCCGCGCGCATCGTCGAGCAACGCGAGCGCTACGGCCCGTTCCGGCGTGCCGAGCACCTGATGATGGTTCGAGGCATCAGCGAGCGGCGCTTCCGCGAATTGCGCCGCTTCGTCACGGTGGAGTAAGTCCTTGGTCAGAACCGAATCACCTGCACGGCTCGGATTCTTCTCGCGTAATGAATGAGAGGATGAAGACGGGGGCCGGTTTATATCCGCGCGAAGGGGTCGTTCCGCCGAAAGCGAGCGTCGCGGCGCGACTCGAATTACTAACGTCTAGCCTCTGGTTTCAACTCTCCCGAAGTCGTCTTCGATGCGAGTGATGTCGTCTTCGCCTAGATAGTCGCCGCGCTGGATTTCGATGAAGACGAGCGCGTCCGCGCCGGTGTTCTCGACGCGGTGCGCCGCGCCGACGCGAATGTCCACAGTCTCGCCGCAGCGCACGAACACTTCCTCGCCGTCGAGCGTGACGCGCGCCATGCCCGCGACGATCATCCAGTGTTCCTCGCGCCGCGCGTGACGCTGGTAGCTCAGGCGCTTGCCTGCGAGCACCTCGATGCGTTTGACCTTGTAGCCCGGCCCCTCATCGAGCACCGTGAAAGAACCCCACGGTCGCCTGTCGAACAGCGGCGAGTCGCCGCCCGAACTGTTCTTCTCACTCATCCCTTGAAGCCTTTCGATGAAGTCGGCCAGCAGATATTAAAGTGACGTGTGACGAGAGACAAGCGGAAAAGCTGTGAACCGTGAAGAGCCGTGAACCGTGAATCGTCAACCGTGACGAGATGAAGACAGGACTTCTCTTGTCACGGTTGACGATTCACGGTTCGCGATTCTTTCTTGTCACGGTTCACGGTTCACGGTTTTATGAACGTCTCGACCTTCAGGTCTTCGCCATCGGTCGAGACGGTGATCGTGCCGCGCTGCCCGGTCGTGAGGACTTGAGCGCCGGCAGCGCGCCAGCGCTCGACGACTTCAGGGTGCGGGTGTCCGTAGGGCGAATCCTGCCCGACGGAGACGACGGCGAATGCGGGGCGCGAGGCGCTGACGAAGCTCTCGGTCGAAGAGGTGCGGCTGCCGTGGTGCGCGACCTTGACGGCATCGCTTCGGATGTCGTCGCCCGCCGCGACGAGCGCGCGTTCGGCGTCCGATTCCGCGTCTCCCGTGAGGAGAAAAGTCCTTTGACCGAACCGCAGGCGAAGCACGAGCGACTGGTTGTTGCCCGAAGGCGAGTCCGCGTCCCCTTCCGCGAGCGTGGGCCAGAGCACGTCGGCCTCGACCGCGCCGAATCTCAAACTATCGCCGCGTCCGACGACGTAAACGGGAAGCCCTGCATCGCGCGCGGTCGAAGCGAAGCGGACGAACTCGGCGTCGTCGCGCGGTGCGCGGGCGACGAGCGCCGCGTCAACCTTAAAATTTTTTGCGACGGCGTTCAGTCCGTCAATGTGGTCGGCGTCGGCGTGCGTCACGACGATGTAGTTGACGCGCGCGAGTCCGCGCCACCAGAGATATTCGGAGACGACCGCGTCGCCGACGCCGCGCGAGTCAGGCTCGAACTCTTCCGCGTCGTCGTCTTCGCCGTCGCGTCGCCCCTGCCGCAGTTCGGGCCGACCGCCGCCGTCAACCAGAAGCGTCGTGCCGTCCGGCATCGTGACGAGCGCCGAGTCGCCCTGCCCCACGTCGAGGAAGTCAACGCGCAGGCGACCTCCGGTGCGACCGGCGCTCAGCGGGTGCAGGACGATGACGAGAGCCGCGCAGGCCAAAGCGAGACACGCGAATTTGACGAGATGACTCCGCGGCGCTACGCCTTCAACGTCAACTGCCGCGCGCGCCCCGCCGAAAACGTTCGCGCGCGGCGGCGCACCGAGCGGACGCCAGCGCAACAGCGCCGCGGCGACGACGAGCAGAGACACGAAGTAGAAAAAATAGATCGCCGACGCCGCGCCAGTGTATTCGGGCAGTCGCAAAGCGGCGACGTGCGCGCGCTCGAACGGGTCAACGCTGTGAATCATAAGCGCGGCGAGCGTCTCCGATAGGCGAACGAGCGGCGCGGCGAGCGCGGCGCTCAGGTGCGACAGCGCGAGCGCAGAGGCCGAGGCGAAGGCGAACAAGACCATCGTCGCGCCGACGAATATATTGAGCGCGAACGACGCGAGCGAGAGACGGTGGAAGTACAGAACGAGGAGCGGCAGAAGCGCCGCCTGAACGACGAGCGAAACAAGCGCGGCTGTGAACGCGAAGCGCAGGAGCGGCTGCGCGCGCCAGCGTTCGAGACGAGCGGCCCAAGGCGTCTTGAAAAGACTGTAGCTGTGCGTCGAGTGCGCCAACTCTTTCTTCCAAAGACGCTCGCGCCAGTAGAGAGCTTCGGCGAGTGTCTGAAACCAGCGCGGGCACGCGGGCGGGTAAGGCGTCGCGCGCGTGGGTCGCCACTCGCCTACTTCCTTCAGATTCGTGAGCAGCGGGAGCGCGACGGCTGCTATCCCTGCGACAGAGACGAACGTCAGTTGGAACGACGCGTCAAAGAGTCCGAGCGGTCGCCAGACGAGCAGCGCGAGCGCCGCGCCGCCCAGAGCGTTCAGAGGACTCGAACGACGACCGAGCGCGGGCGCGAGAGCCGCGAGCGTGAACATCAGAGACGCGCGCACGACCGAGGCGGACGCGCCGACGCCGACCGCGTAAGCCCACACGACCGCGACCGGCGCGCCCCACTGAAGCACGCGCCTGCGCGTGAGGCGGCGCGCGACCCACCAGACGAGTCCGCCGATGAAGCCGATGTGCAGGCCGCTGATGACGAGAACGTGGAAAGTGCCGCCGTCGCGGAATCGCTCGGCGGTCTCGCGCGAGAGGCCGTAGCGGTTGCCGAGCAGCGCGGCCTTGAGCACGCCCGCGGTATCGCGCGAGAACGTCGCGTCCGCCGCGCGCACGAGACGCGCGCGCCATTCGTCGAGCCAGAAGAGCGGGAGAAGTACGCGCTCGTCGTCGAGTCGTTCGACGAGCAGAGGACTCTTCAAAGTGCCCCGCGCGTCGAGGTCGCGCGCGTCGAGGAACTCGTCGAGCGACGAGACGCCGGGGTCTCGATATCTCTCGGCGCGAGAGAGCGCCGCCATCACGCGCACGCGAGCGCCGCGCCTGAGCTCCAGAGATTCGTACTCCGCCGCTTCCCGCGCGTCGTGCACGGGGGCGAACAACTCAACGCGGCCCGCGCATACGCGCTCATCCGACTTGTACCTCAACGACTCGACGCGCAGCGACATGACGAGTCCGTCCGGCGCTATCTCCGGCGCGCGCTCAAGCACGCCCGTTAGCTCCGATGGTTCGCCCGGCGTGATGACGCCGCGTTCATAAAAACTTCGCAGGCGCGACTCGCTCCGACCGTCACGCATCGCGACCGACGCGAGCACCGCGCCCGCGCAGACGAAGGCGAGCGCAATGAGCCATGATGCGAGTGCGTTTTTCTTCTTGAACGCGGCGATGACTGCCGATGCGCCGGCGAGCACGGCGGAGGCAATTGAAGGAACGAGAGACAAAGACGCGAGGCGCGCGAGCAGTACGCCCGCCGCAAGCGAAGCCGCGAGCGCGACGAGCGGATAGGAACTGAAAGACGACTTGTGAGGAATCGAAGACATTCGATCAATATCTTAAGGCTTCGGCAGCGAGCGCGGGACACTCGCCCGCGCCCGCCGCCGAAAGATTGTTATCTGCCGCCTTGGAGAAGAGATGTCGCGCGGTCAATCTCGGCGGCGGCGTTCGCAATCGCGCCCGCGACGACGCTCATCTGCGCGTCTGCTTCCTGCCAGTTGTGCTGCTCGACGGCCTCGCGCACGCCGGGCAGGGTCTTGACGCCGTAGCCCGTGTAGAAGCCGGGGGCGTAAATCTCGTGCTTGAACCAGGAGCGGCGCGGGAGTCCCGCGTCGTTCGTCATCGAGTGCTCGACGCCCATCAGAATCTGGTCGAGTTGCTCCTGCGTCGCGCGCGAGCGCAGACGTTCCTGTGCCGCGGGAGTGTTGAAGGCCGCTTGATAATTCTTCGCGCTCTCCTGCAAACGAGCGAGGGCGTTTTCGAGTGGAGCGAAATTGAGATAAGGCGCGGGCGTTTCGTGCTCCGGCATGACGTAAGTTTCGGTCGGGTCGAAGCCGGCGCGAAAAGTCCCGTCGGCGATGCGGCGATTCTTCTCGGCTATATCTTCGCGCGTGTCGTCGGCGAGTTTCTTAACCTCCTTGACGTAGCGCGAGACGGTTTCGGCGAAGTCGCCGAACGAGAGCGGGAGCGTGTCGGCGTCGGCGAAGCGGAGCGTCGCGCGGCCCGCGGTTTCGGCGAGCGCGACGCCGTAGTCGAACGTCGGGTCAATGAAGCGCACGTAGTTGTCGAACGAATCATAAATCGAATGGTACGAGCCGCCGCCGTCCTCGCCTCCGTAGCCGAGGTTCAGTGACGCGACGCCGACGTGTTGCAGGAACGGCGTGAAGTCGGAGCCTGAGCCGAGCGCGTCTATGCGCAGGTCTGGGCGCTCGCGCGCCTCTCGCCGCTCGTCGGCGTTGCCGACGAGTATTCGTCGCGCGCGAAGACGCTCGCCAACCGAGATTTTCTTCTCCGGGTCTGTAACGTCGCGCGCGACCTCGTTCATAAACTTTTCGAGCGTGTGCGAGCCTCCAACGTCGAGGAAGCCTCGACCGTTCCCATCGCTGTTGATGTAGAGCGCGGCGTGGCGCTGCAACTCCGCGGCGTGCGTCTCGGCCCACTCGGTCGAGCCGAGCAGGCCCGGCTCTTCACCATCCCACGCGCAATAAATAATCGTGCGCTTCGGCTTCCAACCCGTCTTCGCAAGCTCGCCGACGACGCGCGCCTCTTCGAGCATCACAACCTGACCGCTAATCGGATCAGCCGCGCCGTTCACCCAACCGTCGTAATGATTGCCGCGCACGACCCATTCGTCCGGTCGCTCGCTGCCTTTGAGCCGGGCAATAACGTCGTTGACGGGCTTGATGTCCCAGTTGAATTCGAGCTTGAGATGAACGGTCGCCGGGCCGGGGCCGAGATGGTACGTGATTGGCAGAGCGCCGCGCCACGCCGCGGGCGCGACCGCACCGCCGAGCGCGCGCAGCAACGGCTCGGCGTCGCCGTAAGAGATCGGCATCACGGGAATCCGTGTGAGCGTCGGCGCGCTCTTGATGTCGAGGCGCTTCGCGTCTTTGGTCGCGCCGACGCCGGGCGTAAGCGGGTCGCCGGGATAGAGCGGCATATCCGCGACCGAGCCGCGCTGCGCGCCCCACTCGTTGCGCCAAGCACCCTTCGGATAAACGTCGCCGTTGAAATAGCCGTCGTCGCGCGGGTCGGAGTAGATAACACAGCCGATTGCGCCGTGCTCCGCGGCGACCTTCGGCTTGATGCCGCGCCAAGAGCCGCCGTACCTGGCGATGACGATCTTGCCTCGAACGTCAATGCCGCGCTCGGCGAGTTCGTCGTAATCCTTCGGCACGCCGTAGTTGACGTAGACGAGTTGGCCCGTCACGTCGCCGTCAATCGAGTATGCGTTGTAGGTCGGAAGCTGCTCCGACGTTTGATCGGAAGTCGAATCCTCTTTGAGCGGAGGCTCGGCGAGCTTCGCCGTGTAGTGCTCCGGCGCTGTGAGTTCGAGCAGGCGAGTCTTAGGCGTCGGGAACAGAACGTCGAAGCTCTCGATCCGCGCGTCGTAGCCCCACGAGCGGAAGAGTCCGAGCAGGAACTCCGCGTTCTCGCGGTCGTAAGCCGAGCCGACGTGGTGCGGTCTTGCCGAGAGTCGCTTCATCCATTCGCGCAGATTCTCTTTCTTCAACAGAGAATCATAGCGAGATTCGAGCGCGCGCTCGCGCTCCGACGAATCGCGGTCGAATCCCGTCAGAGTCTTGTCGTCGGGCGGCGCGGCGTTTACGGAAAGAAGCAAGCAGAAGAGCAGAAGGGCGGCGAGCGGGCGCAAGGAACGTTGACGCATTAAGTCCTCCGGTAAAATTTCTTGCGGTGTGACGGACGGCTTGACCCGGCGGACTTTATTACAGCCCGCCCGTCTTATCAAGAAGCAATCGCCCGTGCGCCCTGTCTGTCTTGCATGACGGAGGGCGTCCGAGCATAAGCCGGATACGGAAGATAACTTTCGGACTCGCGGCACTCATCCTTCAACAACGATACTGCCGCTCGACGGCCTCGATCTTCGCGACGCGCCGCTTGTGGCGCTCCTCCGTGATCTCCGTCGAGAGCCAGACCCGGACGATCTCGCGCATCTGCTCCGAATCAATCGTGCCGCTTCCGAGGGTGAGAACGTTTGCGTCGTTGTGCTCGCGCGAGTTGCGCGCGACCTTCGCGTCGTAGCAGGCGGCGGCGCGCACGCCCGGAACTTTGTTGGCCGTCATCGCGGAGCCGACGCCCGCGCCGTCAACGATGATGCCGAGGTCGCATTCCCCGTCGGCGACGGCGCGCGCGACCGAATGCGCGAAGTCGGGATAGTCAACGGCGTCCGTCGAATTTGTGCCGAAGTCTCGGACGCGATGGCCGAGTTCGTCGAGAAGCTTCTTGAGTTCTTCCTTCAAAGGGTAGCCCCCGTGGTCTGCTCCGACGGCGATGATCTTTTCGGCGCGCGAGCCTCTGCGCGGGGTGCGGCGGACGAGTTCGATGTGGCGCTCGCGCACGATGTCGGCGGCGAGCGGCGTCAGACGTGCCGATTCCGCGATGCGCAGACGCGAGCCTTCCGCGAGTCCGCGCACGTCCGTTTCCGTGATGACCGTCTTCGACGACTCGTCGCGCGCGTACTCTTTCTCCGGTTGCGGCGAAGTGTCGGCGGCGACGTTCACGACGCGTGCAAGCGTCTCGCTCGTCTTCGCGTCGCTCGCAGAAGGCGTCGGAGCCGCGCCACTCTCCTCCGCGGGCGCGGCGTTCTCAAGCACCTCGCGCACGAGCGCGCGCACACGGTCGCGTGTTGATTGTTCTTCGGCCATGAAAAGCTTTCAACACCCGGCGCTCAGCCGCCAGCTTTTATTCCTTGCTCACAAGTCATCTTCGATTTCACTGTTCAACTAACAGAGATGTTAAAGCTGATAGCTGAACGCCGGATGTTCTCCTGTTGACCTCGCGTGTTGACTCTCTTAGTATGTCGCACCGAGGAGGCGGGCGCAAACCGTTCGCGCGCGCCCCGAAAGCGAGTTCGACTTTCCAATCCTTCCCGGCAGACGGAGGCCGCAATTGTCTTCATCAGCAATCGCAATGTCGGAGTTCAGCAACCCGAACCTTGAGCCGCTTTTCACCGCCGAGCAGATTCAGACGCGCGTCGCCGAGATGGGCGCTGAAGTGGCGCGCGATTACGCCGGACAGACGCCGCTGCTCGTCGGCGTGCTCAAGGGCGCGTGCATCTTCCTGAGCGATCTGGTGCGCGCGACAGACCTCCGGCTCGGCGTCGAGTTCATGGCTATTTCGAGTTACGGCGCGGGCACGCGCTCGTCGGGCGAGGTGCGGATAGTGAAAGATTTGGACGTGCCCGTCGAGGGGCGCGACATACTCGTCGTCGAGGACATCGTTGACACGGGACTCACGCTCTCGTACCTGATCGCGAGCCTCCACGGACGCGGCGCGAAGAGCGTCCGGCTGGCCGCGCTCCTCGACAAGTGGGAGCGCCGCGAGCGCGAGGTGAAGATTGACTACTGCGGCTTTCAGATACCCGATGCCTTCGTCGTCGGCTACGGGCTGGATTTCGCCGAGCGCTACCGAAACCTTCCTTACATCGCCGTGCTCAAAGACCCTTCGCTCGGCTGACACACGACTTCTCGGAAACGTCCGACTCACGCCTTCCCGAAAAGTTTTTAAACCTCGCGTCGTCTTACCCCGTATTCACGAGCGACGCGCGCCGATTCCCCGCGCGTCCCACTTACTTCGCACCGGAGCGCCGATGAGAACAACTTTGAAGACGACATTTAAGAGCCTCGCAATCTGCCTGCTCGCCGTAGCCTTCGCGCAAGCGGCAAGCGCGCAGAGCACGCAAACGAAGAACACAACGACGAGCGTCGCAGCGACGCAGAACATTGCGGGCAACTGGCACGGCACGATCTCGGCGGGCCGCGGGCAGTACCGCCTCGTGCTCAAAGTCGCACAGAGTCCGTCCGGCGCACTCACCGCCGCGCTCGACAGCCTCGACCAGAATCTCGCAGACCTCCCGCTCGAAGCTGTCACCTACGCAGACCGCATCCTTCGCTTCGAGCTTCCGGCGGCGACGCCCGCCGTCTTCGAGGGCGCGCTCAGCCGCGACGGGACGGAGATTGCCGGCTTCTGGCAGCAAGGCGGGCCAGTGCCGCTCGTCTTCACGCGCGAACAACCGAATGCCACGCCCGCGCCGGCGGTCGCGGCGGCGAGCACGCGCGGTCGAGTGCAGTTGCAGCCTTGCGGCCTTCCGAACATATCGAAGGACGCGCTGTGCGGACAGTACGAAGTCTTCGAGAACCGCGACGCGAAGACCGGGCGCAAGATCAAGTTGAACCTGATGGTGCTGCCCGCGCTGAGCGATAAGCCGGCGGCCGATCCGATCTTTTATCTCGCGGGCGGGCCCGGCGCGGGCGCGACTTATTACGCGAACGCTTCCTTCATCCTCCCTCTGCATCGCACGCGCGACGTTGTGCTCTTAGACCAGAGAGGCACGGGCAAATCGAATCCTCTGCGCTGCGACCTGCGTGGCGACGCGTCAGACATGAACGGCTATTTCTCTGACCGCCTGACGCCGGAGGCCATGCGCGCCTGCCGCACGGAACTCGAAAAGGTCGCAGACCTCAAGCTCTACACGACGACCGTCGCGATGGGCGACCTCGACGAAGTTCGCTCGGCGCTTGGCTACGATAAGATAAATGTCTACGGCGGCTCATACGGCTCGACCGCGGCGCTCGCATATCTTCGTTTCTACCCGCAGAACATACGCACCGTCACCGTGTCGAGCGTCGCGCCGCTCGGCCTTCGACTCCCGCTCTCTTTCGGCAAGGGCGTTGACCACGCGCTCGAACAACTGTTCGCAGACTGCGATGCGGATGTCGCCTGCCATCGCGCTTTCCCGGAACTTCGCAAAGAGTTCGCGGCGGTCGTCGAGCGACTCGACAAAGGGCCCGTGACGTTCGACACGCTCAACCCCTCGACGGGAAAGAAGCAGCAGGTGACGATGACGCGCACGGGCTTCGGCGAGAACGTACGCCTGATGCTCTACCACCCGGACGTGATGGCGCTGATGCCCCTGCTCATACATCAGATGTACCAGCAGGACTACGGATACTTCGGCGTCGTCGGCTATCAGGTCTTCCACGCGACCGACTCGGTGATCGCGCGCGGGATGCAGTTCTCTGTTCTGTGCGCCGAAGACATTCCCTTTCTCACCGACGCCGACATCAAACAGCAACTCACCGGCACTTTCTACGGCGACGCGAGCGCGCGGCTTTACCAGAAGTCGTGCGCGGAATGGCCGCGCGGCGAAGTGCCAGCGAAGTTCGCCGAGCCGATCAAGTCGGACGTTCCTGTGCTCATACTTTCCGGCGACATAGACCCCGTGACGCCGCCGGAGCTTGCGACGCCGCTCCTGCGCGGGCTGCCGAACGGGCGGCAGATAATCTTGCGTAACGCGACGCACGACACATACGACTGCTCCGAACGCCTCGCGCGCGAGTTCATCGAGCGCGGTACGGCGCAGGGACTCGACGCCTCGTGCGCCGACGAGATCAAGCGCCTTCCATTCACCACGATGCTTCCGCCGCTTCCGATGCCGAAGTAGCGAGCGCGTTCGTCACCTTCCGACGAAAAGAAGCGCGGCGAGTCGTCACCTATACGACTCGCCGCGCTTCTCTTTTAACGAAACTTGCCCTCTACTTCTTCGCGGACTCAACCGGCGATGAGAGAAAGAAAACTTTCGCCCGCGGCGAGTTTCAGATCGAAGTTGTCCGCGATGGTCTGCCCGATGTCGGAGAGCGATGCGCGGTCGCCGAGACGGACTCCGGCGCGCGCGCCTTTGCCGAAGACAAGGAGCGGCGCGTACTCGCGCGTGTGATCCGTGCCGCGGAAGGTCGGGTCGTTGCCGTGATCCGCCGTGATGATGAGAAGGTCTCGGTCGCGCATCGCCGCTTCGATTTCGGGCAGGCGCGCGTCGAAGTGTTCGAGCGCGCGCGCGTAGCCTTCCGTGTCGCGGCGGTGGCCGTAGAGCATGTCGAAGTCAACGAGGTTCGAGAAGATGAGTCCGCTCGTCTCTTCGTTAAGCGCCGCGATGGTCTGGTCAATTGACTGGTCGTTATTCTTGCCGGGAAGCTCTCGCGTCACGCCCGCCGCGTCGTAGATCGAAGAGATTTTTCCGACGGCCACAACGTCGAGTCCCGCGCCCGAAAGAATCGGCAGGAGCATCTCGCGCGGCGGCGGCACCGCGTAGTCGTGTCGATTCTCCGTCCGCTTGAACGCGCCCGGCTCGCCTACGAAGGGCCGTGCGATGACGCGACCGACTTCGTGAGGGCCTCGAAGGATGTTTCGCGCCGTCTCGCAAATCTCGTAGAGGCGCGGGACTGTGATGACCTCTTCGTGCGCGGCGATCTGGAAGACCGAATCCGCGGACGTGTAAACGATTGGCTTGCCCGTGCGGACGTGTTCGTCGCCGAGTTCCTTGATTATCTCAGTGCCGGACGCGGGGTAGTTTCCGAGCACGCCGGGCACGTGCGCCTCCGCGACGAAGCGGTCGATGATGTCTTCGGGAAAGCCGTTCGGATAAGTGGGAAAAGCGCGTTCTAAAATTATCCCGGCCATCTCCCAGTGGCCCGTCGTCGTATCCTTGCCGTTCGAGCGAAGCGCGCAGCGACCGAACGACGCGCGCGGTGCTTCGACCGGCGCAACGCCGCTCAAGTGTCTGATGTTCCCCAAGCCCCAACCGCGCAGGTTCGGCAGCGCGACCGCGCGCGACTCGCAGATGTGCCCGAGCGTGTCCGCGCCCGCGTCGCCCCACTCGGCGGCGTCCGGCATCTCGCCCATGCCGAGGCTGTCGAGCACGATCAGTGTGATTCGTTCAAAAGAATTCATATCCCTCCGAATATAATTGATTGCTCTTGCGATGAAATTTATTCCACTGTTAATTCAGGAATGTGCTCGTCCTCGTACTTCTCTATCAGCACGCCGAGCACCTCCATCAATGATGCCAACGGGTGCGCTTCATCCTCGCCGACCTCGTCGATCAGCCTGTCAAGTAGCGACACGATTCTGTCGTATTCCTCTTCCGTATGGGGGACGAAAACATTTCCCGCCAGAGACGACCACGCATTCGCAGTTTGATCAATGCTCGGATTCTGCATCACCTACTCCTTCCACTTCCCCCGACCATACTCTTCGTGCGTGAGCACTGCGCGGATGTAAATCCTTTTCCGATTATAATGAATCGCTGTCACCAGACGAACTTTGTTACCACCCACGTTGAATACTGTGAGTTTACCGACCTGATCGGCGGAAGGAAAGACCGCGCGCAGTTCGACGAAGGAAGAAAATTCTGTCTTCCGCATGAGTTGATACCATTTCACGAGAGCCGTTCTCGTTTCAGTGTGCGCCGCAGCAAATTCATTCAGACGTTTGCGAGTGATGACATGCATTCCGAACGCACCTTCGGTGAAGATCATTAAGGCGGACTAGATTCTGTCGGAGTCAACGTTTCACCAACGGCTCAACCCTTCGGCGCTTGATAACCTTCGCGCGCGCGCACCTGCGCGTCCTTGACGCCGCGCACCTGTACGCGTATCGCGCGGTAGCTTCCGTCGCGCGCGGTGTTTGAAGAGTAGTAGCCGATGCTGTACTGCGTGCCGATGTCGTCGGCGACCTGTCTGAATGCGCGTTGCGCGTCGCGGAGGTCTGCGGCGACGAAGGTCTTGCCGCCGGACTCGCGTGCGAGTTGGCCCATCTCCTTACGCGCGAGTTGGTAGAGCGTGCTGCTCGCGTGCATTCGCTCGAACTGGCCCATGCGACAGAAGTCCGAGAAGTCTGCGGAGTCTGCGCTCGGCGCGATGATGCGCCGGTAGCGTTCGAGTTGCGTGCTGGAAAGGCGGAGCGCGCCGTCGTCCTGACAGTCGCCCATCAGACGCTCCTCGACGTAATCCTCCGTGTTGACCTCGACGAAGTAAGAGACAAGCCCCGCGCGCTTCAGCGACTCGCGCGCCTCGACGAAGTCCGAGTCGCTCGTCGAGTCAACGCCGTCCGTGAGCGCGACGAGCGCGCGGCGACCGCGCATCTCTTTTGTAGGATCGTCGCGAAAGATTTCCTTCGCGACCTTTTCGAGTCCGTCGTAGAAGGGCGTTCCGTTCGACGCGCCTATTGCCTCGACCGCCTCGCGCAACTCGTCGCGGTCGTCCGTCAAAGGCGACTTGACCTCGACGGTCGCCAGCTTCGTATCGCCGTCCTGCTTCGTGTTGAAGGCGACGATGGCGACGCGGTCGCCGGGGCGGAGCGCCTCGATGAAGGAGAGCGCGGCGTGACGTATGAGTCCGACTTCGGCGCGCGTCGAGCCGGAGGTGTCCAATAGTAGCGCGACCTCAAACGGCGCTTCGGTCGTCGCGAAGTTCGTGATCTTCTGCGGGCGACCGTCCTCGTAGATTTGAAAGTTGTCGGCGCGCAGTCCCGTCACGGGCCGGCCCGTCGCGTCCGTAACGACCGCGGGCACGGAGATCAGTTGCGTCTCTATGCGAACAACGTCGTTCTCTTCAACCTCCTGCCCCGCGTCAGCCTGCGGCTGCTGCTTCGACTGCGGCGCGTTTGCGGGCGTGGCGGTCGGCTGCGTCGTGACGCGGCGCGGTCGCTGATGCGTCCCGTCCTGAGCGCGGACGTGCGCGTTCGCACCGAGCGCGGCGATGATTAAGAGGATGACGACTGTCGCGAAAAGTTTTGTGCTTGCCTGAAACTTCGGCACGGCCTTACACTCTCGTCGGAAATCTCAAAGTAAAATATAGCCGCAAACACGCGCGGACGGAAAGCCGAAAAGATGCCCGTCATCGGGAGACTCGACGAACAGGTTGAAGACGTTCTCATCTCGCCCGTCTCGAAAAGGCGGCGCGAAGACGATCAACAGCCCGGACGGGACGAAGAGCCGACCGCGCGACGCGACGACGCTCCAACTCAAACGCCATCGAAGAATGAGAGTTCCGCGAACGCGGGCGAGTTGCCCGTCTGGCTTTTGTAAAGGATGAAGGCGGAAGGATGAAGGCTGAAGTTAAGGCAGCTTGGCTTCACTTCATCTTTCCGCCTTTCGTCTTCATCCTTCACCTTTCATCCTTCCGCCTTCACCTTTCATCTTTCCGCCTTCATCTTTACTTCCGGATTCACGCGGCGCGACGCGCGTTCGCAGTGCTAGTCAGACGGCTTCCGATGTCGTCGCCGAGAGCGGAGACGTACTTCCGCCTCAAGTGTTTATCGCTCGCGCTGCTTCTGTCCGCGCCGTGCGCCGGCCAAACGTCCGGCACAACCGAACTGCCGCGACGCTATGACGGCACGATCACGATTCAATTCGACCCGGCACGCCCGGCCAACATCTTCGTCCCGTCGCGCACGCTCGGCGCGGGACTCGACGGCCACGAGCGCGGAGAGGTCGAGCGTATGCTCTCGCCCTCGAACGTCGGGCAGATGTTGGCGGCGGGTTTCAAGCCGCTCTCTTACCGCCTGCGCACGGAACTCGGCGTCGAGGCCTGGCACTGGAACCCGCGCGGCGTTTGGAGCGACGCCGCGCGCCGGCAGGGCTACTGGACATCGGCAGCCGTTGACGACGCCGGCATCAATCTCAGCTACGGCTACCGCCTCCCGCGCCGCGGCAGCACGATTGATCAGGCCAACAACGACGGCTACTCTCGCCTCGACGACGGCGACGCGCGAACGTTCTGGAAGAGCAATCCGTATCTGGACGAACACTTCACGGGCGACGACAACGCGCGGCATGCGCAGTGGATGGTCGTTGACTTGGGGCGCTCAGTCCCGGTCAACGCGATACGAATCGTCTGGGGCGAGCCTTACGCCACGAGCTTTGAAGTTGATTACAACCGCGGCTCCGCCTTCGCGGCCAGATACAAGATTCCGCCGCGACGATGGGAGCGTTTCGAGCGGGGGTCGGCGCAAAATGCACGCGGCGGTGACGCGCTCATTCGACTATCGGCGCAGCCGGTCGTCGCGCGATACGTCCGCGTGTTGATGACGGCGAGTTCAAAGACGGCCCCCGCCGGCGCGCATGAAGACATACGCGACCGGCTCGGCTACGCCGTCCGCGAGATTTACGTCGGGCGGATTGACGAAGCGGGACGCCTGCGCGACTTTATCAGGCACGCTCGCGACAACAAACGACAGTCGCTCGTCTTCGTCTCTTCGACCGACCCCTGGCACCGCGCCGCAGACCTCGACAAACGTGTCGAGCAACCGGGCTTCGATCTCGTCAAAAAGAGCGGGCTGACGAATAACCTGTCGATGCTCGCGCCCGTCTCGATACTCTACGGCACGCCGGAGAATGCCGCCGCCGAGGTGCGCTATCTTGAATCGCGCGGCGTGGCGGTCGAGCGCGTCGAGATGGGCGAAGAGCCGGAAGACCAGTACGTCTCGCCCGAAGATTACGGCGCGCTCTACGTGCAATGGGCCGACGCGCTGCACGCGGTTGACCCGCGCTTGCAACTCGGCGGCCCCTGCTTCGTCTCAATCGAAGAGGAGAACAAGTCCGAGCCGGACGACATGAGCGAGAAGGAATGGCTCGCGCGCTTCCTCGATTACCTGCGCACGCACGGACATTCCGGCGACTATAACTTCTTCTCCTTCGAGTGGTATCCGTTCGACGACGTTTGCGCGCCGACCGCGCCGCAACTGGCGGAGATGCCGGGCAACATGACGTTCGCGCTTCGCGAGTTGCAAAGGGACGTTCTGCCGCAGGGGCTACCCATTCTGATGACCGAGTACGGCTATTCCGCGTTCGCGGGCGAGCCGGAGGTGCGTATCGAGGGCGCTCTGATGAATGCCGACATCGCGGGGCTGTTCCTAACGCTCGGCGGCGCGCAGTCGTACCTCTACGGCTACGAGCCGAACGAGTTGATTCGAGAGACGCCGTGCGGCTGGGGCAACAATTCACTTCTCCTGATGGACGATGCGGGTCGAATAAAATACCGTCTGGCGACTTACCACGCCGCGCGGATGTTGACGAAGCTCTGGGCGCAGCCCGCGGACGAGCCGCTCGAAGTTTATACGGCGAGCGCGGACATCCTGAACGGCAAGAGGCAAGAGTTGGTGACGGCTTACGCCCTCCGACGACCCGACGGGCGTTGGTCTCTGCTGCTCGTCAACAAAGACCCGCGCCGCGCGTGGACGGTGCGCGTGCGGTTGTCTGACGCGCGCGCGCGCGGCGACTCTTACCTGCGCGGCCCGGCAGACCTGTACCAGTTCTCCGCCGCACAGTACCGCTGGCATTCGGACGGCGAGCGCGGCCATCCTTTGCGCAGCCAGCCGCCCGCGCACTTCAATCTCGGCGGGCGGCAGGCGCTCGGCGTGCGCCTGCCGCCGCTCTCTCTGTCGGTCGTGCAGGTAAGTGAGCAATGATGGCCGCCGACGCCGAAGCGTGTGTGTAGCGCGCTTGAGAGTTTGCGCGTCATCTGGCGAACTGGCGTCATCTGGCAAACTGGCCGCGGAACCTGCGCCTCAACCTGGCCGACGTTGCGGCGTCAACCTGATAGACGCACGTCGGCTCCATGTTTCTTATCTGCCCGGAGCGAGTGAGCGTGTTGTCAACGTCAACCTCGAAGCCGACGAACACGTCGATGCGGTTGCCGTCGATGCCCTGCCCCGTGTCGTGCGCGAAGACGAAGCCGTCGTGCGTCTCGCCCGAAGGCAGGCGGATTCCCTTCAGCGCTGGAATGTACAACACCGTGCCTAACTTTATTACCTTCGGGTCAACCGCAATCGTGCGGAAAGGTATCAGCTTGTAGTCGTCTTCGCCGATGCCGTAAGCGGCATCCTTCACGACGAGGTAGCGCCACACTCCGTCGCGCTTCTCCTCGAAGTTGACCACGCGCCCGTCTCGCAGGCGTCCCGAGCCTTCGATGTCGAGTTGGTGTTTGAAGGTCGGGCCGACGCGCGCGATCAACTTGCCGTCGAGCGTGAGTAACGGTTCGGTCGCAGGCTCGTCGGGCCACTCAGGATTGCTCTCGTCTAGGATGCGGTAAAAGGTCGGGCCGAACGCGCCGAGCAAGCGATAGCCATTCGGCGCGGCGCTCGCCGGCCCCGCGCCGCAGCCGGAATCGTTTTGGGTCACGGCGCTCTCTTGCGCCAGAGCCACGCCGCCGGAACAAAAAACCACCGCCGACAGAATACAGAGAAGCCGGGAAAACATTTGCTACGACACCTCTCGCACGATCTCAGGAACCGTATCCACATAATGTAACCGCAACGCGTATCAAAGAAAATCTGTGCACGTTCCGGCTGCGAAGCACGAACGCCGTATAAGCATCGGGCGTCGTCGTGCGCGATACGTTTGCGGGATCGCTCCACCACACTACCGCACGACTCCGTGCGGCAACATGAAACAAAAGCTAACCCTTCCGTTGATCCTTATCGCCGGCCCTCTACGCGTTAAAGGGTGGGGCCGGGGACTCGCCGGCCCGGATTCGATAACGCCGCGCGAGGAGAGAATCTATTATGTCAGTCCGAGCCAAGCACGTCTTCTTTGCCGCCTTCGGCCTTTTGACGCTCCTAGTCTTCTACATATACGAGACGCCGTTTCTGGACGCGCACTCGCCCGTCTGGCAGCACGTCGAGCCTGTGAAGTGGCTTCTGCTGCCGCACGGCGTCGCCGGGGCAATCGCGCTCCTGCTCGCGCCGTTCCAGTTCTCCGCGAGGCTGCGCCGGCGTCTGCCACGAATGCACCGCGTCTTCGGCAGGCTCTACGTCGCGGGCGCGGGCATCTCCGCGCCGCTCGGCGTCCCCGTCGCTGTCATACTCGGCCCGCCGGCGCTCGTTATGGCTTCCGTCATACAGTCCTGCGGGTGGCTTCTGACGACGGCACTCGGACTCTACAGCATCCGCTCCGGCGACATAAATCAGCACAAGGAGTGGATGACGCGCAGCTATCCGTTCGCGATGGTATTCGTCGTCGCGCGCGCGATACTTGCCATCCCGGCTGTGAGGGCTATGGGCGAGGTTGCAGTCGTCTCTGTGGTCTGGAGTCTCGTCGCAATGGCCTGCTTCGTGCCGTCACTCGCTATCGCCCTGCGCGCGTCGTCGCGTCGCAAGTCAACTTCTTCGGCTTCACACGCGGCTAAAATGGGGCGTGCGGTCGTAGCGCCAGTCGCCGTCGGCTCCAAGTGACGAACTCAGCTTAAGAAGCGCGGGGGCGCGTGGGGCGGAGAATTATTTATCTTCTCAGTCTGACGCTCCCGCGCAGAAGCCCCACGATTGTTACCGCGCCCGTAACCACGTAACCCACGGCCATCCAAGAGTAGATGCCGTCGAGCGCCTCCGGCTTCAGCGCGTGCCCGGTCGCGGCGGCGACGGTGCTGGCGACGGCTCCGAGAATCATCGAGTTCACAAAGTAGGCGAGCACGAACGAAACCGCCGTCAGCCCTGCAATGCTCAGCCACGCCAACAACCTGACCCTCGGCTCGTTTGAAGCGTGCGCGTGAATGACTTGTGCAGACACGTATCTTTCCCCCTCGTCGAGTTAATAATTCCCAATGCTATGTTAGCTCTCCGGCGGGCGGCTTGGTTGTGGAATTCTTGCGACGCGGTTGAGTTTCTACGTCCTTGGAACCGTCGAAACGCGAGCCGTCAGAATCAATCATTCGCGCATCGCGGACACGATAAGAATTCGTTGACTATCGGCGTTGCTGCGACGAGGGCATCAAGACGCGCCGGAATAGGCTTGCCGCTTCGGCCCGGCACTGTTTCGCCACCGTGCGAATGTGGTATAAGCGCGGTTCATGAAAACAAACCGACGCGATTTTCTGCTCGCCACTACATCGGCGTGCCTGCTCGTGCAGAACGTCAAGCCTTCGCAGGCGCAGACCCGACGACCGACCGCCGCCCCGAAACCGTTTTCCGCAGAGGGCAGACAGGTCGCCGTCTATACCACCGCCGAGAAGACCGATTACAGGCTCTCCGCAACGGACACACTGACCTTCAAACGTCTCGGCCAGCCGCTTGAGACTCAGGTCTGCGTCTTCGTTGACCCTTCAAAAACCTATCAGACACTTTTAGGAATCGGCGGGGCGATCACGGACGCCGCCGCCGAGACTTTCGCCCGTCTGCCGGATGATAAACAGCGCGAGGTGCTCGAAGCCTACTACGACCCGCGGAAAGGCATCGGCTACACGTTCGCGCGCACCAACATTCATAGCTGCGACTTCTCAAGCGAGAGCTACACATACGTCGCCGAAGGCGACAGGGAGTTAAAGACTTTCAGCGTCGCACGCGACAGGCGATTCCGCATCCCGCTCATCAAACGCGCGACGGCGACGGCGGGCGGCAAACTTACGATCTTTGCAAGCCCTTGGAGTCCGCCCGCATTCATGAAAGACAACAACGATATGCTGCACGGCGGAAAGCTGAGGCCGGAGTTTTATCAGGCTTGGGCGAACTATTATGCGAAGTTCATCAAGGCTTACCAGAGCGAAGGCGTGCCCATCTGGGGCGTCACCGTACAGAACGAGCCGATGGCGACGCAGAGGTGGGAGTCGTGCATCTACACGGCTGAAGACGAGAGGGACTTTCTAAAAAACCATCTGGGCCCGACGCTACGCAGAGAGGGTCTCGGCGAAAAGAAGATACTCGCATGGGATCACAACCGCGATCTTGTTTACCAGCGCGCCTCGACGATCCTCGCAGACCCGGAGGCCGCACGCTACGTCTGGGGCATCGGCTATCACTGGTACGAGCCTTGGAGCGGGGGCGAGCAGATGTTCGATAACGTTAAGCTCGTGCGCGAAGCGTTCCCCGACAAGCACCTCGTCTTCACCGAAGGTTGCAACGACGCGTTCGACATGCGGAGGGTAAACGACTGGAAGTTGGGCGAGCACTACGGCCAATCGATGATCAACGACTTCAACAGCGGCACAGAAGCATGGACTGACTGGAACATTCTGCTCGACGAGACGGGCGGGCCCAATCACGTCGGCAACTTCTGCTTCGCGCCGCTGCACGCCGAGACGAAGGCGGGCCGTCTGATCTACACGAACGCCTACTACTACATCGGCCACTTCTCAAAATTCATCCGACCGGGCGCGAAGCGCATTGCCAGTTCGCCGAGCCGGAGCGCGCTCGCCTCCACCGCATTCATCAACGCGGACGGCAAAGTGTCTGCGGTCGTGTTGAACGTGGGCGACAAGGAAATCTCCTACAATCTTTGGGTGGAGGGTCAGGCCGCCGAAGTGAAGAGTCCGCCGCATTCGATTCAGACGCTCGTGTTCTGACGTGACGACGACGCGCCCCGCGCCCCGGCTCACACGGGAGACGCGAAGGAACTCTCGCGTTAATTTTATTTTCGCGCGCGCCGGACGAGCACTTTCGTCTGCCACACTCTTTGATGTCGCAAAACAGAAGCTTTATGCTTTGCGCGGGCCGCCGGAGACGTTCTTCGGGGCGATGACGTGATGAGTGAGATTTCCTCGCAAATGTTAGGGCGAAAGAGCGGCTGGACGCTGAGCGCGCGCGCGTTTCAACGCCTCCTCGATTGGCTGGACGAGGGAGTGAGTTCCGACGGGCAAAAATATCTTGAGATGCAGCGGCGGCTTGCGTCTTACTTCGACCGTAAGGACTGTGCGCTGCCCGACGAACTCGCGGACGAAACCCTGAACCGCGTCGCGCGCCGGCTCGAAGAAGAAGGGGGCGTGATAGAGAGCGACGCCCCGGCCAGATACTGCTACATCGTCGCGCGCTTCGTCTTCATGGAGCATCTGCGCGAGGCGCGCAGGAACGGCCAAGCGCCGCTCGACGACGCGCGCGCACAGGCGCGCGCCGTTCACGCGTCTCCGCCGGGAGAGACGGACGAAAAAGAGTTTGCGGAGAAGAGGCTGAACTGTCTTGAGCAGTGCATGGAGGAACTGAAGCCGCCGAACCGCACACTCATCCTCCGTTACTACACCGGCAGGCAACGGATTAAGATCGAGAACCGACGGGCACTTGCCGAAGAGTTGAGCCTGACGATGAACGCGCTGAGCATTCGCGCCTGCCGCATCCGGGAGAAACTCGAAGCTTGTGTCAGGCGGTGCGCGGGCGCGGCGTGAAATACTTTTCGCATATCGTCTTATAAGTTTGAGGCGGGTGAAGTCCGACTGTCGCCGGAGAGATGAGTAAACAGACCAACGACCAGCAGACCGTCATTCAATATCTGCTCGGCGCTCTGCCCGAGGCGGAGGCCGAGCGTCTGGACGAACTGAGTCTGACCGACGACGAGTTCGCGGACGCTGTGGCGATTGCCGAAAAAGATTTGGTTGACGCTTACGTTCAGGGCGAGTTGGCCGGCGCGGATTTAGATCGTTTCAACTCTCACTATCTGGCTTCGCCGCGCAGGCGCGAGAACGTCTATTTCGCGCAAGCCTTCCACGCCTTCGCGGAGACGAACGAACGCCCGCCCGCCGCCGAAGTCTCGGCGGACGACACGACCTCCGTCGCCACGAAACGCAAGCGGCCGGGTTGGCTCTCCGCGCTACTCGGCGGCGGAGCGCCGCGTCCGCGTTGGCAGTGGGGTGCGGCGCTCGCGGCGCTGGCTTTGCTCGTCGTGGGCGGCTGGCTTGCGTTCGAGCGAGCGCGACCGCGGCCTCAAGTGGCCCGGACGCAGGCGAGGCAGGATGCGTCGGCGCAACGCGAACAGGAAGCGCAGAATCAGCCTGAACGCGAACGCTCTGCCAACACGCAAACCTCGGATGAGGCGGCGCAAGCGCAGCGGCGCGAGCAGCCGGCGCAAGAGCCTCAACAGAATGACTCGCAAGTGTCGCAACACGCGACGAACGGCCAACAGCAGTCGAAGCCGCCGGGCCGTATAAGCGTCGCCTCATTCGTACTCACGCCGCAGGTGCGCGGCGGCGGACAGGTGGCGACCGTCAACGTCCCGCCCGGAACTGATTACGTCGCCGTGCGATTGGAGCTTGAGCCTAACGAGTTTCAGTCTTATCGCGTCGCGCTGCTCGATTCAGACGGCCAACGCGCCTTGTGGCGTAGCGGGAGACTCAAAGCGAGCGTGGCGGGCGACGGTAAAACTATCGGCGTCAGGTTTCGCGCCGGACTGTTGAAGCGACAGACTTACGTGCTTCGGGTCGAAGGCGTCGCGGCGGACGCCACGACTGAGATTGTTGATGCTTACCCCTTCCGAGTTGTGAGATAATAGTCCACAAGCCCGACGGTAAAAGCCTTTCACCGTTACACGATAATGGGGTGGACTGAGGTCTCAACGGATCATGGATTGTCTGCAAGCGGAGTCCGACTTACTTCAAAGCAAGCGTCTTTCCATTCTGCTAATAATCCTGATCATTTCTCATCCCGCGCTCGCGCAAAATCCTCTCACGGCTTTTATTCAATCAGCACAACAAAGCTCAGATGAGCAAAGCAGGCGCGAGATAATCACGCTCGAATCAGGGAAACCGATTGGGCGCGAAATCTCCGGCGGACAAAAGCAGATTTACCGGCTGGCATTAACCGAGGGCCAGTACGCGCTCGTCACAGTCGAGCAGCGCGGTATCGATCTGACCGCGCACCTTTTCGCCGCCGACGGGCAATTAGTCGCCGATATCGATTCGCAGAGAAGCCCACAAGGGACGGAAAAGATAGAGGTGGTCGCAGAAGCCGCGGGCACTTTCAGGATTGAGGTTGAGCCGAGCCTGCCGAAAGCCTTGGCCGGCGCATACGCGATTCAACTCGACGAACTGCGCGCGGCGACCGCCGACGAGAAACTGCTTTACCGGGCGCGTCAACAGTTCTACGAATCGCTCCGCTTGAACGTCGCGGGCAAAACCGACGAGGCTCTCGAACTCGCGCGGAGCGCGTTGGATACACGCGAGAAGATTCTGGGAGAGAATCACGCCGACGTTGCGGCTTCGCTGCGCGCGCTCGGAATGCTGTACGTGAGCAAGAACGACCCGGCGCAAGCCGAGGCGATTCTTCAGCGCGCAATGGAAACGACGGCGAAAATCTCCGGGACGGAGAGCCTTGAGTACGCCGACGTATTGCACTGGCTCGCGCGCGTTCAATCCGGCAAAGGCGACCGGGCGCAGGCGGAACAGCTTAACCGCCGCGCGCTCGCTATCAGAGAGAAAGCGGCGGGGCCGGAGAGCATGCCGGTGGCAAACTCTCTGATTAATCTGGCGGCGCTTTACCGTGCCAGAAACGACCTGCCCGGCGCAGAGCAGAGCTATTTGAGGGCGCTCGCCATTCGAGAGAAATTGCTCGGAGCCGACCACGCGGATGTCGGGGCTGTCTTGAACAATCTAGGTCTGCTCTATTACGGCGCGGGCGACTACGACAGCGCGGAGCCGATCCTTGAACGCGCTCTGGCGGTTGAGGAGAAGGCGCTGGGGCCGAACCACAGATACGTGGCTGACGATTTGAATAACCTTGGGCTGGTCGAATGGAAGAGGGGAAACTACGAAAAAGCGAAAAGCTATTACCTGCGCGCCTTGAGTATTTTTGAGAAAACGAGCGGCCTCGAAAGCCAGCGTGTCGCCGGCACGCTCACCAATCTGGGAATCATCTACAAGGAAGCGGACAGGGATTACGTCAAGGCCGAGGAATCCTACCAGAAGGCGCTGGCAATCATGTTGAAGGTTGCCGGCGAAGATAGCGTGACCACTGCCAACATCATCACCAGTCTGGCAATCATCTATCGCCTCAAGGGCGATTATGATCGCGCGGAGAAGTTTGGCCTGCGCGCCATTGCAATCTACGAAAAAGTGCTCGGCCCGAACAATCAGAACACCTTGATGGCGCTTTTCTCTCTGGCGAGGATTTACGCGGCGAAAGGCGACGTTAATCGAGCAATCGAATATCAGCAACGCATCAGCGCGGTCGAAGAAAAGATCATCCCGTTGAATCTCGCGCTCGGTTCCGAACGGCAGAAGATTGCTTACCTCCCGCAGTTACAGTATCCGGACAAGATCATCACATTGCATGTTGGCCTCGCGCGCGATAACGCAGAGGCGCGAGATCTGGCCGTCTCCACCGTGCTACGACATAAAGGACTCGTGCTCGACGCGCTTTCCGAAAGCCTGTCTGCACTCAGGCAGCGCTTCAGCCCGCAGGATCAGGCGCTGCTTGACGAACTCAGCGACATCAACTCGAAACTCTCCCGGCTCGCTCTGAGCGGCCCGCAGAAAATCTCTCCCACAGAGCAGCAAAGCCAACTCAAAGAGCTTGACACGCAGAGAGAGAGAATCGAAGCCGAGATCAGCCGTCGCAGCGCGGGGTTTTACGAAAGCTCGCAGCCGGTCACGCTCGCTGCCGTTCAAGCCGCCGTTCCGAAGGGCGCGGCGCTCGTAGAGTTCGCCATCTACCACCCGTTCGACTGGAAGGCAGCCAACGACGACTCAGCGTTCGGTGAACCGCGCTACGTCGTCTACGTCATACGCAATCAGGGCGAAGTGCGTTGGGCGGAACTCGGAGCGGCGAAGGATGTGGACGCGAGCGTTGACGCGCTGCGTCAGGCATTGACCGATCCGCGGCGCGGAGACGTGCGCCAACTCGCGCGCGCTGTTGACGAGCAAGTGATGCGCCCTCTGCGGCTCCTGTTAGGAGATGCGACGCAGATACTCATCTCGCCCGACGGCGAGTTGAACCTGCTTCCCTTTCAGGCGCTGGTTGACGAGCAGGGCCGTTACTTGATCGAGCGCTACGCCTTCACTTATCTCACGAGCGGGCGCGACCTGTTGCGGATGCAGGTGGCGCGCGAAAGCAAAAGCGTGCCGTTGGTCGTCGCCAATCCGACGTTCGGCGAAACAGCCTCGGTGCAGAAAGTTAATGCGCCGACGAAATGGGCCGGGTCGAATGCGAGTCGCCGCGGCCCGGCGGCGGCGCGTTCCCTGTCGGAACTTTATTTTGCGCCGCTCGACGGCACGGCGCAGGAGGCGGAAGCGATCCAGAAGCTGTTTCCCGAAGCGAACCTGCTGACGGGCGCGCGCGCGACGAAAGCCGCGCTCAAGCAGGCGGTCGCGCCGCGCATTCTTCACATCGCCACGCACGGTTTCTTTCTGCAAGCTCCGCAGTCTGCGCCGGACGCTCGCGCGCAGTTGGCGACCGCGAAGACGCGCGGCGCGGATGTCGAGGCTGAGAGCGACAACCCTCTGCTGCGTTCAGGGCTGGCCTTGGCGGGCGCGAACCGGCGCGGCGCGGCGACGGGCGACGACGGCATCCTGACGGCGCTTGAGGCGTCGGGGCTGAACCTTTGGGGCACGAAGCTCGTCGTCCTCTCGGCATGCGACACGGGGTTGGGCGAGGTGCGGGACGGCGAAGGCGTTTACGGTCTGCGCCGCGCCTTCGTCCTTGCCGGTGCCGAATCGCTTTTGATGAGCCTTTGGCCCGCGAGCGATTACTCGACGCGCACGCTGATGACGGACTATTACCGGAATCTCAAACGAGGCTTGGGGCGAGGCGAGGCGCTCCGGCAGGTGCAACTCGACATGCTCAGGCGCAACCCGAAACTTCACCCCTTCTACTGGGCCAACTTCATACACTCAGGCGAGTGGGCCGACCTTGAAGGCAGACGTTGAGAACGTTTTAGCCAACCCGGCTTAGTTGAAAAGTTTTAGCCGATCCGGCTTAGACGATGGCCCTTTCCTTCCGACTCCTTTTCCCTCATTTTTCCTGACATCTTTCCTCATTTTTCCTGACATCTGCCGCCCTCCGCAAAATCTTTTGGGGAACCGACTTCCAAAAAAGTTAAGCCGCCCGGTGAAATGTTTTTTCGGAAATGTCTTATCGAGATGAATGGTCGTGGAAACGGCGCGCGTGCTATCGAGAAATAATTCGCCCCGTCTAGGGCCTTGATGCTTCGGCTGATACTGTACAGGAGCGCGACGGCTCAAGTCGTTTGACGCGGAGACAAACGACTCTCAGAAATTTAATGCGAACACAGGAGATTTCAAAATGAAGACCCGAAAGATGTCGCTGCTCGTCGTCGCGTTGGCGACGACGATGCTGGCGGCGACGGCTTGTAACAAGGCTCCTTCCACGGCGAGCGCCAACGGTAATTCCTCTTCGGAGAAGAACGGCAGTTCCTCTTCGGGTGCGACCTCGACTGCTTCCAGCCGCTTCGTCGGGACGTGGGCCGAAGAAGATCGGAAGAACGATCAGGGGGCGAAGTTCACTGAGGACGGAAAGATCATAGACGTGGCGGAGGGAAAACAGGTTGGAACCTACACCACCACGGGAACCGATACGGCGACGATAACTATCGCGGAAGGCGGGTCTGGCAGCGCGACGCTCGAAAGCGACAGCCGTATGCGAATGGAGGTCGGCGCGGAGAAGGCGTATCTGGTAAAGAAATAATCTTCGAGCACGAGAAAGGGAAAACATCATGTCCGCTTTGAATCCGACGAAACAAACGGTCTTCAACTTTTGCCTGCTCGTCGCCGTTCTTCTCTTCGCGTCGCACCAACTCTCGGCACAAGTCACCATCGGGGGCATCACCATCCCGAAGCCGAAACGTGCGAACAAACCGAAGACGAGTCAACCGGAGGGAACAACGTCGAATAAACCCGACGCCGGAACGCGAGGCGGAGACACAGCCGTCGCGCCGGAAGACGTTCAGACCAACCCCAACGCGCCGCCCGACTACGACGCCAAGCTGAACGTGGGCGATCAAGCTGTCGCCGTTGGCCGTTTCCGAGATGTCAAGGTGGTGCGTGTCGTCGGCAAGTCAGGCGCGGCGTACAAAGTCGCCGAACTCAATGCGCCCGACTCGGTTCAGTGGTACAGCGCCAACTCCGTCTATCCGTATTTCGATTACAAGGCGTTCACCGAAGTCATGTACAACTACAAGCACTACGTGACGCCTTACCTGCAATGCTACGGCAAGAAACACAATCTCGGTGAAACCAGAGTGACCGAAGAAGGTTACAACGCTTTCGGCGCGCGCCATTTCAACGACGCGCAGGACGCGCAGAAAACGCTTCAGACCGAGCAGCCGAAGCTGGCGGAACTCGATGGCGAGTTGAAGAGCAAGCTCGGCGGCGCCGCGCCGAACACGTTTCTGGAATATCTTTCAAACCCGGCAATCGTCTCGGAGATCGTCTCGCAGCGAGCCGAATACATGAAATGCGCGGTCGGCGTGGAAGATGCGAAGCCGGATATTCGTCTCGCAGTCTTCATGGACGACCTCCACAAGGCGCAGGAAGAAGCCGAAAGATATTCGCCCGCGGACTTTCTCTATCTCGTCAGCGCCGGGGGCCCAAGCGAGCAGTTGCTCTATGCCGTGTCGCATCGCGCTCGCGAAGAGTGGGCGAGCCAGTGGTTGAAAAATCCTGACTCGCGCGCAGAGTTCGACGCCGAATGGGACAAGCTTGCGGCAATCGCTTCAAAGAAGATTCCGACTTATAAACCCTCGGCGGGAAGCTACAGATTCCGCGACCCCGCCGGCGAAAAACTGTTGATGGGCGCTCTCAAAAATCCTTCGACGCTCAAGATTTTCCGCATCGGAACCGACACAGCCGGATGGGAAATTCAGAGGGATAGCAACAACTTTCCGAGATATCGCTACAAGACCATGAAAGTTTATTTCCGCGACCCCGCGGACGATCATCCTTACTGCCGTGTCGTCTCCGCTCGAATCAAGCAGGACTACGCAGGCGGCGGCAGATACAACTCCGAAATTTATCGTTCGAGCGTGAGCGAGGAAATCTTCGGCTGCCCGTGATTCTGTTTCGAGCGCGGCGGCGCGAGCGCGGGCCCGGTAACTCGTCGCCGCCGCAAACGACAAGCGCGAGAAGTTCCTCTGTTGACTCGTGCAGCCGGACGGAAGCGACAGGTTTGCGAGAGCGAGAGGTTGGGCGCAGTAAACCGTGAACGACGCGACGAAGAAAAGATCGGCCCTGGTTATTGCGTCTCTGGCAATCGCTTCACTTGCCGGCTTCGGTCTCGTCATCTTTGAGGGAATCGGGGTTTTAGACCACGAGGGCGACGAGGTATTGATCGGAGCACTGCTATCTCTTCTGATAACTCCGTTCGGCATCATCGTCGGTTTAATCGCCCTCTTCAAACGAAGAACCCGTTTCGGATTAGAGGGATTAGCCGGGTTAATTCTGAACACTCTGTTTCTGGCGCTCAGCCTTTTTATGATCCTGAAAGCATTCGTCGAAGAAGTATTGAAGGGCATGGCTGCGGTTCATTAAAGCTATGGCCGGTCGCGCCCAGACCGATTAGCCTCACGCAAACGGCGCGGCGGCTGTCGCCGTGTGGGATGAAATATTTTTCCCCGAACAGTCTTATCGAAGTGAGAGACAGAATCGGCATCTCTGTTTGTCAGACTTTACAGGAGGTTGAAAGATGAGAAGGCTAGCTTTGCTCTCTTGCGCGTTTATGATCTGCGCGGTTACGAGTTGGCAGAACGCTTCGGCGCAGTTGCCGAAGATTAAACTCCCGAAGACAGGTCAGCCGAAAACGCAGCCGACGCCGGTCGCACAGCCCGCGACGACCGCCAACGATTCGCAGCCGACGCAGCCGGAAAGTCGAAACGCCGCGACGCAGGATCAACCGACCATCAATAAAGACTCTGTGCAGGTTCTCGCTTACACGAACGGTGCTTACCGCGGTAGTTACGACACGTGGAGTTGGGTACCGCAGTTAGAGTTTCGCGTCAACGGGCCCATAGCCAGCGGCAGCCAACTCTACGCAGAGTTCTCGATGCCCGGCGCGAGCGCGTGGGTGAAGTTCGACTGCCAGACAGAGGAGACGCAAGCGGGGCGCTCGATGCATACGACGTGCGGCGGGCGCGATGGCATCCCCGACGACAAGAGCACGACCTACACGGGCCCCGTAACCTTCGCTATCAAGATGCGGAACGAACTCGCGGGCACGGACTCGACGATCTTCACGGGTCGTGCGAAGGTCGGGAAAGTCCACTCCAACGAAACCGGCCCCAAGTTCGTCAATCATTTCGTCTATTACGTGGATCAGGATTGGAATCTACCCATCGGCTACGCTTACCTGACGCCGGACGACACGCGCGGATGGGACAGGCCGACCTTCAACGTAGCCTTCTGGGTGCGCGGCGAGGCGGTCAGGTTCGAGCCGCACCTGTTCTATCAGGGCAAGGAAGTCGGCAAGATGTATTATCAGGGCGAAGAAGTCGGCAAAGCCAGTTGCGAATCGGATGTGGACGACGGGACGACGCACTTCGTTGACGACTCCGTGCCGCAGAAGGCGAAGTGGTCGCGCGTTGTATGCAGCTTCGGGAACGTGCGCGCATGGGACAAGACCGGCGAAGGCCCCGGCATGTTCGGCCCGCTCTATCTGCTCAGCGCGAATCCAGGGGACTACGAGTTCAAGCTGCTTTGGAACAACCACCTCGCGCGCTCGATCAAGTTCACAGTAGGCGCGGGCGGTAAGTTCGATAACGGCATCGCCGCGTCGAACAAGCTCGGCGACGATCGCGTCATCGTGCCCGTACAGATCATCGGCGATCAGGACGGGCAGTGGGACAGGGCCGCATGGAAGACCGAAGCCTTCTACGGCAACCCGCTCGCAGGCTTCTCCCCGGCGCAGTAAGCCGGACTAATTTCAAGCCCCGCGAGGCTAAGCCGTATGGATTCTCCGCACGACCTAGCCTCGCGGAAGTCGAAGTTGGATGTCTTTCATGATTGCGAACATGGCCGCTCACATCTTCATCCTGCTCGCGCTCCTGTCAGTTGCTTCGACTGCGTCGGCGCAGAGCGCGGGGACGAAGCCTATCTATTCGATAGATTTTAAGCCCGACGAGAAGACCAAGACTGTCGAGGGCGTCGTCTCGCCGACCTACACAACCGGCCCCGACATGACCAACGAAGGGTCTGAAAGATATTTCATCCGCGCGCGTGCCGGGCAATACCTCACGGTGTCGGTTAGCTCCAACGACCGTCAGGCGCTGTTCTCGCTCGTCAAGCCTTCGCCCGGCATGTCCGAGTATGAGATTGTCGAGAAGGCGGGCGGCGTCAGGCGCTGGTCTGGAAGGCTAACGAAGTCGGGCGATTATCTGGTTTCGGTCTTTACGCGCGAGAAAGAGAACTCACACTTCAAGCTCCGCGTTACGCTCCGCTAGATGCCGCGCCCCTCCACGCGTGAAGGCGTCCGGCCTGACTAATCCTGTCCACCCAACATCCTACGACTCGTTAGCCATCAACGCGCGCGGGCGGCGTCCGGGTCGGTCGGCAGCATGATATACTCGCGCGCCGTGGCCGATAATCCCTCCAATCTTTCGCACCGGCAGCGAACGCCTGCAAGCTTCAAATACTTATGCGGAGGTGAAAGCGTAATGGCAGTTAAGACTCCCCGACGGCTCATCCTTGTCCTCGCCTTCTTAACATTTCCAGCGCCGCATGCCTTCGGCCAATCTGCCGTCGCCTACGGCGCGTCGCGAACTCAATGAACGTACTGCTGCTCGGCCACGACGAAGTCGTCGCGCTGCTCCCCACGGAAGAGTGCATCCCGCTCATGCGGAGGGCGCTCGTCTCTCTCGCACGCGGGCGAGTCCACCAGCCGCTTCGCATCATCGTCCGCCCGCCCGACGCCGCGGGCATCATGGGACTCATGCCTTCTTACTCCTCCGACGCTCCCGCGGCCTTTGGCCTGAAGGCCATCTGCGTGTTCCCCGGAAACGCTGCGCGCGGCAAAGACTCGCATCAGGGAGCCGTCTTGCTCTTCGACGCGGAGTCGGGCGAGTTGCTGGCGGTCGTCAATGCGTCGGCGTTGACAGAGGTTCGCACGGCGGCCGTCTCAGCCGTGGCGACGCAGGCGCTGGCGCGCGAGGACGCGGGCGACCTGGCGATCATAGGCGCGGGCGTGCAAGCGCGCTCGCACGTCGAGGCGATGTCTCGCGTCCGACGGATCAGGCGTTGTCGCGTGGCGAGCCGCCGCGCGGAGAGCGCGCTCAGGCTCGCCGTCGAGTTGAAGAGAAGTTACACGTTCCCCGTCGAGGCCGTTGCGACGGTCGAAGAGGCTCTGCGCGGGGCCGATTTAATCGTGACGGCGACGAACTCCGCCGAGGCTCTCGTGCGGCGCGAGTGGGTCTCGGCGGGCGCGCACATAAACGCGGTGGGTGCGTGCACGCCGAACGCGCGCGAGTTGGACGCGGCGACCGTGGCCGCGTCGAGCCTCTTCGTTGACAGTGTAGAGTCTGCGTTCAACGAGTCGGGCGACTACCTGCTCGCCGTGGCCGAAGGCGCAATCGCGCCGTCGCACATTCGCGCCGAGTTGGGGGAAGTTCTCGACGGGGCCAAGCCGGGGCGGACTTCGGCTGAAGAGATAACGTTGTTCAAGTCTCTGGGGCTGGCCGTCGAAGACCTCGCCGCCGCCGAATATCTTTATCGTAAGTCCGGAGAGGCGGGCGCAGGCACTCGGGTAAATTTCTGAAGACGGTTCGCGCCCGGACTCGAACGCTCGAATGAGGTGTAAGGATGCTGCTGCCGACGCTCGCCGAGATCGAAGAGGCTCGCCGCACAATCAAAGGAGCGGCGATACGGACGCCTCTCGTCCGGCTCAACTTCGCCGAAGCGTCCGCGGAGATTTATCTCAAGCTTGAGAACCTTCAGCCCATCGGCTCTTTCAAGATTCGCGGCGCGGCGAACGCGATGGGTCGTCTGCCGCGCGAGGCACTCTCCGAAGGCGTGCTCACCGCGTCCGCCGGTAACATGGCGCAGGGGGTCGCGTGGCGCGCGCGCGAACTCGGCGTTCCCTGTACCGTCATCGCGCCTGAAACAGCGCCCGAAACTAAAGTCAGCGCAGTCGAGCGGCTCGGCGGTCGCGTCATCAAGGTTCCGTTCGAGGAATGGTGGCGAGTCTTCGAGAGCCGCTCATACGCGGGCGTCAAAGCGCACTTCATACACGCCTTCGACGACGTGGACGTGATGGCGGGCAACGGAACCATTGCGCTCGAAATCCTCGAAGACCTCCCCGACGTTGACGCGATCATAATCCCTTGGGGCGGCGGTGGACTCGCGTGCGGAATTGCCGCGGCGGTGCGTGAGCTAAGACCGGAGTGCAGGCTCTACGCCGCCGAGGTCGAGACGGCCGCGCCGCTCGCCGCTTCGCTCGAAGCCGGCACGCCGCGCGATGTCGTTTACCGGCCTTCTTTCGTTGACGGCATCGGAAGCCGCGGCGTCTTCCCCGAAATGTTCGAGCGTGCGCGACGGCTTCTCGACGGCTCGCTCGTCGCGAGTCTTGAGCAGGTCGCCGCGGCTCTGCGTCTTCTGGCCGAGCGGAACCGCGTCATCGCAGAGGGCGCGGGGGCGTGCCCCGTGGCCTGCGCGCTCGAAGGCTCTGCGGGCGCGGGCAAGGTTGCGTGCATCGTGTCCGGCGGCAACATTGATCTCGCCAAGCTCTGCGCCGTCCTCACTCGATAAAGAAAGGCCGTGAAGAGTTGTCCCGCCAACGTCGATAACAACCTCCGACCGAATGAATCGGATGTGTGAACGAAGATTAACCGCCTGCCGGCAGGTCGAGCAGGCAAGTGTCTCAACTCGTGGTCGAACTTCGTGAGACTCCTGTATATTACAGGCGACCGTGAAGGCTTGGATGCGGAACGCGTGAGGAAAAAGATTCGGCGACGAAGAAACTCTAAAGAGGATGATGGGCAGATGACCATGAAGAGTGCTCGCAACGTTAACTCGCTCGCGTCGGGACTCGGTGCCTTGTTGTTGCTCTTCGGGCAGGCGTCGGCACAGACTTCGACTCGACCGGCGAACGCGCCCGCGGCCTTGCAGAGCGAGACGCCGCAGAAGTTCGAGCCGACCGACTACGGCTTCGACTACACGAGGCGCGACGTGATGATCCCGATGCGCGACGGCGTGAGACTCCACGCCGTCATCCTCGTGCCGAAGGGCGCGAAGCGCGCGCCGATACTTTTGACGCGCACGCCCTACGACGCGACCGCGCTCACAAGCCACTCTTACAGTTCACACTTGGGCCCGGCGCTTCAGGGCTACGACAACGCGACGGACGTTATCGTCGAGGGCGGCTACATACGCGTCGTCGAGGACGTGCGCGGCAAGTACGGCTCGGAAGGCGACTACGTGATGAACCGACCTTTGCGCGGGCCGCTCAACCCTACGGCTGTGGATCACTCGACCGACACCTACGACACGATTGACTGGCTCGTCAAGAACGTCCCCGAAACCAACGGTCGCGTCGGCATACTCGGCATCTCTTACGACGGCTTTCTACCGTTGATGGCTCTGGTCAATCCGCACCCGGCGCTCAAGGTTTCAGTCCCGATGAATCCGATGGTTGACGGCTGGATGGGCGACGACTGGTTCCACAACGGCGCGTTCCGCGAAGAGAACATGTCCTACATCTACGAGCAGGAGGCGACGCGCGACAACAGTCAGCACTGGTGGTCGGGCAACTTCGACGACTACGACATGTTCATGGAAGCGGGTTCGGCGGGCGAGCTTGGCCGTCGCCGGGGGCTTGAGCAGGTCGGCTTCTGGCGCAAGATTCTCGAACATCCTTCCTACGACTCCTGGTGGCGCGAGCAGGCGATGGACAAGGTGCTCGCCGCGCAGCCCTTGAAAGTCCCGGTCATGATCGTTGACAGCCTCTGGGATCAGGAGGACATCTACGGCGCGACCGCGGTCTATCGCGCCGTCGAGCCGAAAGACACGCACAACGACAAGGTCTTTCTCGTCATGGGCCCCTGGTTTCACGGTCAGGAGATACGCGACGGCAGTTCGCTCGGCGCGCTACGCTTCGGCAGCGACACCGCCGCATACTTCCGCCGCGAGATTCTGCGACCGTTCCTCGACCACTATCTGAAAGACGGCGAGCCGAAGATGGACGTAGCGCCCGTCACGGCCTTCGAGACGGGGACGAACACATGGCGACGGTTGGAGGCTTGGCCTTCGGGATGCGCGCGCGGCTGCACAACGAAAGCGACGCCGCTCTACCTCTCGGCGAATCTCAAAGCCGGCTTCGGTGCGCCGAATACGAATGATGCGGCTTACGACGAGTACGTCTCAGACCCCTCGAAGCCCGTGCCCTATCGCGCGCGGCCCGCGCGCCCGACGTATGCCGCCGACAGCACTTGGAGCCGCTGGCTCGTTGACGACCAGCGCGAGGCTTCGGGCCGCCCCGACGTTTTGACGTTCGTCTCAGACGTTCTGACCACGCCCGTCAAGATCAGCGGCCAGCCCGTCGCGAACCTTTTCGCATCGACGACGGGGACGGACTCCGACTGGGTCGTCAAAGTCATCGACGTTTACCCTGACGAGGTTGCCGAAGACCCTTCGATGGGCGGCTACGAGTTGATGGTTTCGGCGGACATCTTCCGCGGGCGCTATCGCGAGAGTCTTGAGACGCCGAAGGCCGTAGAGCCGGACAAGCCTCTGCTCTATCGCTTCGCGCTGCCGACGGCGAACCACGTCTTCCTGCCGGGCCATCGCATCATGGTTCAGATTCAGTCGAGTTGGTTCCCGCTCTACGACCGCAACCCGCAGACCTTCGTGCCCAACATCTTCTGGGCCAAGCCGGAAGACTATCGAAAGGCGACGCAGCGCATCTACCACACGCCCGCACAGGCGAGCTTCGTCGAACTGCCCCTCGTCACGACGCCCTGAACTGTGGACGTGGAGAATTGTTGACGCCGCGCCACTCGATTAACTGTCTACGCTTATCACGCTCGAATGGCAAACATCGTGAAACCGCCATGCGACGAGGCGTTCGTCCGCTCGAAAGAAGCCGACGCGCCTTGCAGCAAATCAGCCGGACGCTGGATTCTAGCGGCGACGATCCTAGGCTCAAGCATGGCCTTCATTGACGGCACGGCGGTCAACGTCGCCCTGCCCGCGTTGCAGAGAGGTTTGGGCGCGACCGTCGCCGACGTGCAGTGGGTCGTAGAGGCTTACGCGCTTTTTCTCGCCGCGCTCCTGCTGGTCGGCGGCTCGCTGGGCGACATCTACGGGCGGCGGCTCGTCTTCGCGGCGGGCGTCGCGGTCTTCGCGCTCGCCTCCGCAGGTTGCGGGATGGCGCAGAGCGTCGCCCAACTGATCGTCGCGCGCGGAGTGCAAGGGGTCGGCGCGGCACTGCTCGTGCCGGGGAGTCTGGCGATCATCAGCGCCTCGTTCGGCGAAAAAGAGAGAGGCCGAGCCATCGGAACATGGTCTGGTTCCAGCGCCATCACAGCGGCGGTCGGGCCGGTCTTGGGCGGATGGCTGATCGAACACGTTTCGTGGCGCGCGGTCTTCTTCATCAACTTGCCGCTGGCGGTCGCCGTCGTCGCGCTCGTCTTCTGGCGCGTGCCGGAGAGCCGCGAGAAGGGCGGCGCGCGCAAACTGGATTTGGTCGGCGCGGGACTCGCGACTGCCGGTCTGGGCGCGCTCGTCTATGGTCTGATCGAAGCCCCGGCTTCAGGCTTCAAAAACCGTGTGGTCATCGCGGCACTCGCGGCAGGCGCGCTCGCGCTCCTCTCATTCTTCGCGGTCGAGGCGCGCACGCGTAATCCGATGGTGCCTTTATCACTCTTCCGCTCAAAGAATTTCAGCGGAGCGAACCTGCTGACGCTGCTTTTGTACGGCGGCCTCGGGGCTACGCTCTTCTTCCTGCCGTTGAATCTGATTCAGGTGCAGGGCTATTCGGCCACGGGCGCGGGTGCCGCACTGCTTCCCTTCATCCTGCTGATGTTCCTTCTCTCGCGTTGGTCGGGCGGGCTTGTGAAGCGGTACGGCGCGAAGCTTCCTCTGGTGTTCGGGCCGGTCGTCGCCGCGCTCGGCTTCGCAATGTTCGCGTTGCCGGGTGTGGGCGGCAGTTATTGGACGACCTTCTTCCCCGCGACAGTCGTGCTCGGCCTCGGCATGGCGACGAGCGTCGCACCGCTGACGACCACGGTGATGAATGCCGTCGAGCGAGATCGTGCAGGCATCGCTTCCGGGATAAACAATGCCGTCTCGCGCGCCGCAGGGCTGCTGGCCGTCGCGGTCTTCGGCGTCCTCATGGCGCACGCCTTCGCCGCGAACTTCGAGCGGCGGCTCGCGACGCTCGACCTCTCGGCTGAAACGCGCGCGCAGATCGAAAACGAGCGCGGCAGTCTCGCAGGCTTGAAAGTGCCGGATGCGTCAAGCGACGAGACGCGCACCGCGATCAAACAAGCGGTCGGCGAATCATTCGTCGCGGGCTTCCGCCTGATCGCATACATCAGCGCCGGACTCGCATGCATGAGCGCGCTCGCCGCATGGGCTTTAATCGGAGGCCGCGCGGGGCGAGAAGAGGCCGCGCCGGCGCTGAGATCGTCCGCATAAGTTGACGGGAAATTATCTATTCGACGCGGAAGTCCGCTCAGCGCGTCGAGCGGACTTCGATCTGACCGTCGCTGATGCGCGTCTCGAAGCAAGGCTGCGGGAACGTCGCGGGGCCGCGTTCGACGCTGCCGTCTTTAATCGAGAAGCGCGAGCCGTGCCACGGACACTCGACGACCTCGCCATCGAGTTTGCCTTCAGAGAGCGGCCCGCCCATGTGAGAGCATGTGTGCGCGATGGCGTGAACTTCGCCGCCGCGCCGCACGAGCAGGACTGGCACGCCTTCGGCCTCGACCTTCCTCATCTCACCTTCGCCCAACTCGCTTTCGTCGAGCACGGCGACGAACTCCTTCGACATCTCTTGTCCCGCGGTGTGATCCACGCCGATCTGCTCGCCGAAAACGAGGTGGCCGCCGAGGTAGCTGGCCGCGCCTGAGACGGCGTAGCCGAGCATCGCAAGGCCAAGCCCCGCGCTCCTCTTCTTTCTGCGCCGCATCACGAGCGAAGTCGTGTAGAGCGCCGTCGCGCCCGCGTTCAGCAGCCCGTGAAGCAGCCCGACTTTGCGCGCGCGCCCGCTCGTCTCAGACCAGTCGGTCAGACCCGTGACCGCAGACCCCAAAGCGCCGACGAGGCCGACGGCGATGGCTGCGTCTGCGCCCGCGGCCAACTCTTTACGCCCGCTGATAGTCTCCAAAGCGTCGAGCGCGAGCGCCGCAGTCCAGGCCCCTATCGGCACGTCGGTCAGAACCGGATGGAGCGGGTGTCCGAGCCATGTCCCGTGCAGAAAGTCTTTGGCCTCTTGTCCGGCGGGCCCGGCGGCCTCGAATGCTTTAGTCACCAAGGGCTGAATAGCCTCGCTCGCCTGTTCAAGAAAGTCCTGCTGCTCGATCACATTTATCAAAGCCTCTGAAGCCATGAAGTCTCATCTCCCTTCCGACTATTCTTGGCTCAATGAATCGTCAATGTTTGTCATGATATTATCTTTTCTCTATGACATTTCCGGCGCGGTCAAATCAACGGCAGGCGGCAGAATGAAAACAGTCGAGGGCAAAAGGATTGATCGCGGCTGGGCGCTTTTGTTCGCGCGCCTCGTGCTGGGGCTTATCTTCTTCATGGCGGGCGCGTGGAAGGTCTTCGGGCTTGGGCCGCTCGAACACGTCCGCAAATTCTTTCTGCCCTACTCCGACACGTTCCTGCCCGTCTGGTCGCTTTGGGTCGTGGGCTTCATCATCCCGTTCGTCGAACTCGTCGCGGGCGCGCTGGTGATACTGGGCTTGAGGACACGCGCGGCGCTCATCGCACTCGGCTTCGTGCTGGCGGTCGTGACTTTCGGACACCTTCTGAAAGAGCCGCTCTACGAGTTTCACACGCACGTCATCCCGCGTCTCGCGCTGCTGCTGTTCGTCCTACTGCTGCCGCGTGAGGACGACGTGTTCTCGGCGGACTATCTGCTGGCGCGTCGCAAGAACGAGGACTGACATCGCAAGCGATACGGACTTGATTCTCCCGGCACGACAGAAGGGCGGCTGAGGCTTCTCCCCGTTAACCTCAGCCGCCCTTTCCCCGCTTACCTCTAGTTGCAGAGGTTCGAGGGATGCGAATCTTTTTCTCTTACCGCAATCAAAATCAGCGATGGCCGAAGCGCGAGCGGTACTCATCTGACGAGATGAACGCTTTGACCATCTCGGCGCGCTGGAAGTCGCCGCCGTTGTCGTCGAGCTTCCTGAGCCAGAAATCGTAGCCGCTGAAGTCCGAGTCCGGCCCGCTGTTCGGGTCGCGGCGCAGGTAGCCAAAATACTGCATCAGGACGAACGCGCGATCGAACTCCTGCTGGACGAGCGATGGGTTCTCGGCAACTTTTTTGAGAACGTCGGCGCGCGCCTGTGCAGAGTTGTTCGCCGCCGTCAACTCGGCGACGAGCGCGTCGCGTTCCGTCTGCGTGGGCGTGACGGCGGCGTTTGCGAAGAGCTTGTCAACGAACGCGGCAGGCTGCATATCACCCGGCAGCGCGGCGGCGAACTCCGGGCGGTTAACGAAGTCGAGCGCGAACGCAGTCTTCCCGTCTTCGAGTTTCTGCTGCCAGCCCGTCTGCCCGACGACGACGCCCTCGCCGACCTTCTGCGTGTCGGGCATGAAGTCTCCGTAAGCAACGGGCACGGGCTTGCCCGCGAGGTTGCCGAACGCCGCCTTGTGCATCCGATAGACGAAGTAGCCCGTGTTCTGAAACTCTATCGAGAGGAAGAACGCTGCCGAGACGTTGACGCGCTTGACGGCGACGCAAGCCGCGTCCGAGCCGCACGAGTTGATCTCGTTCTGCCAGAACGCGAAGCCGGAAGCATCCGGCGCGCGGTTTAAGAAGTCGAGATAGTTCTGGCGCACGTAGTCGGGCGTCGCGTCAACGGGGCTGGTCGCGCCGGTCGCGAACGGGACGAGGGCCGCCGCCGCGTCAACGCGCCGGTCAATGGCCTGCTGGTGAAACCTCGCGCTCGTCTCCCTGATTCGATCTTTGACGAGCGACGGCGACAAGTCGGGCGAGAGGGCGCGCACGAGCGCGGCTTCGCCCGCGACGAGCGGCGACGCCATCGATGTGCCCGTCCAAGTGCCCGTGCCTTTGCCGGGCACGCTGCTCGTAACGGCGACGCCGGGGGCCATCACGTCGGGCCATTTCTGCTCGGAGCGTGCCCAAAGCGTATCGTCCGAGGCGCTCGCGCCGACTGCAATCTCGCCCGCAGCGTTCTCCGCAGCCGGGTACATCAACTGCTCCGTGCCCTCGTTGCCGGCGGCGACGACGACGACGACCGGATGCGCGGGCGGCGGCTCCGGCGACGGGTCGTTGTCTTCCGCCTCGATGGCCTTGTCGTCGCACGCGTGGCCGATGATATTTCTGAGGATGTCCGACTTATGAATTGACGCGAGGCTCATGTTGATTACGCTCGCGCCGTCGTCGGTCGAAGGGTCGCCGTCGGGGTCGAGCGCGTAACGGATCGCTTCCATCAGAACCCAGTTGTTGCCGACGCCCTGCGGGTCGAGCACACGCAGAGGCATTATCTTCGCTTCGGGCGCGACGAGCGCGACGAGTCCGGCGACGACCGTGCCGTGCCCGTAAGGGCCGCACGCGCGCGGGTCTGTGCCGGAAATTCCCGGCGCGCAAGCCGGCATGACTTCCGAAGGATCTTCGTCGTCGTCAACAAAGTCGTGGCCGCGAAGAAGTCTTCCGGCGAGCAGAGGGTGGCGGCGGTCAACGCCTGTGTCGAGCACCGCGACGATCTCGCCCGCGCCCTTCGTAACCTTGTTCGCCTCCGGCAACCGCAACGTAGCCGGTGCCCACTGCGAAGCGTACTGCGCCTGCCCGCCGACGCTCCAAGAGAAACCGACGCTCCACGAAAAGCCGACGCTCCACGAAAAGCCGCTGCCTTCGGGCGAGCCGGAGGTGTAGTTCGGCTCGGCAAACTGCACGCGCGTCTTGTCGGCGGCGAGGTCTGCGGCCTTCTGCTTCGCGTCCACGCCGTCCTTTATCCGCAGATGGTAGATCGGGCGCGAGCCGAACTGGTCGAGCAGTTGCAGATTGTACTGCGCAGCCACGGCCTGAACGTCCGACGCCTGAAAAAGCTTGATGTTTACTTCGTCCGAGACGTATGCGTCCTGCCCGTCGTTGACCGAAGGGCCGTTCGAGGCGTGCGCGGCGCGCGGCGCGCGCAGTAGTCCCGCGAACGAGACGGACGCGACGAGCGCGAGCAGGCAAAGGCGGCGAAAAAGCTTGCGGGGCATTACCAGAGGAGACTCCTTGAAAATTGCGTGCTGATTAATCTGAGTGGCCGGGGCTGGTCTTCAGGCAGCATGAAAAAGCGGCGAAGGCCCTACCGACGATTCTAAAACTCCGGCACCTTTGATGTCTTCCCCACGCGAGACAGTGTGCCGACGCGCGCGAAAAATACGTGCCCGGAAAACTTTTTTCGCTTTTTTTTCGACGACGCCCGCCTACCAGCGCCCCGTGAGTACGAAAGCAGACCAGAAGAAAGGGTGCGGGCGCGAGTCGATCTGCCGGAGTTGCGCGCCGCGCAGTGCAGCGGCGGGTCGCGCGCCCGCGAGCAGTCGCCCGTAGAAATCCGCCATCAACTCAGCCGTTGCCTCGTCGTCAACCGTCCAGAGGCTCAGCACGAGCGCCGGCGTGCCCGCGTAGAAGAAGCCTCGGACGAGTCCCAACAACTCGTCGCCCGGCGCTACGCCTGAGACGCCCGTCTCGCAGGCCGAGAGCGTGACGAGCGAGGCGCGCACGTCGAGCGAGTATGCGTCGCGCGCCGTCAGCCACCCGTCACCCAAGCGTAGCGAGGAGAAGAGAGGGCTGTCGGGGCGGAACTGACCGTGGCAGGCGAGGTGCAAAACGTCCGCGCGCGGTGCGCCGTCGCGCAGAGCCTCGACCGTCGCTTCGCCGTCGAGCAACACGGTCGCACGCCCGAAGAGCGGCGCGAGGTTTTCGATCTCGTCATGCACGTGCGTCAGGCGCTCGTCGGCAACGCCGAGGAGCAGCGCGCTCTCGACCGGACGCGTCGGCTTCTCAAGGCAGCGCAGCAGAACGCCCGCGCTCGGCGCGTAAGAGACTTCGCGGCGCTCGACGACGTAAGCCTCGCCGTCGTGGAGCGCCTGAAACGGGACGTAGTGCAGCGCGCGGTGCGGGACGACGACCAGACGGCGCTCGCCTAAAAATTTTTCGAGCGGTCGAAGGAGCAGATCGTAAAGCGCCGCGAGATGATGTCGAGCGCGCGCGGCGAGCGTTCCGGCGTGCGCGCGGACGCGTGCCGCACCGTGGCGCAGCGCATCCAACTGAAAACGAAACCCCGCGAGCGCCGCCGAGACTTCAGATTCCGTTGCAAGCGCGCGGACGACTTCGATGCCGTCGCCCGTCAAGACGAACGCGAGCAGTTCGCCGTCGAGACTCGCGTACTCGACGAGCGCCGTCTCGCCGCCGAGTTCGCGCCTGAGTCTTTCGATGTCGGGCGGCGCGGCGCGCGCGAAGGTCTGCTCGCCGTGCTGCTGCAACTGCCGCATGATTTCGAGCGTGCGCGTCTCGCGCTCACGCACCGAGTCGTGGAGAGCGCGCATCGCGACTGCCCCGCGCGTGGCTTCGGCGGGCCGGTCAATGCGGCTGTAGAACCAGTTGAGTTCTCCGCGCAGACGTTCGAGTTGCGCGAACAGTTCCGCCTCGAACTTGTCGTGGGCGCGCGGGCGCGCGTCGAGCGCGCCGCTCATCAATTCGACGAGCGCGCGCGCGCGCGCGGCCTCTGCGTGCAGGAACGCTTCTTCGACGCGCGCGCCTCCCGCCGAGTCGAGGCAGAGGCGCACGAGTCCGTCGTAGGGCGCAAGCTTGTCGGCGACGAAGGCCATACGGAACTCTTCCGCGGGGAGCGACGCGCGCAGGTCTTCGACGAGCGAGACGGCGCGCTTGAATGATTCTTCCGCCGACTTCGAGTCGCCGCGCGCGGCGGCGAGCAGCCCGAGCGACGTGTGGCAGCGTTCGGCGATCTGCGGGAGCGCCTGCGCCTCTGCGTCGGCGAGCGTCGCCTCGATCAAGACCTGCGCGAGACGTTCGTGCCCCTGCGCGCGCGCGGCCTCGCCTCGAAGCCAGCGCGCGAGCAGAACGCGGCGGAGCGCACCGGCCTGCGCGAGCGGCGCTTCGGCCTGCGCGGCGAGGATGGACGTTCGCGCGTGGTCGCCCTCGGCGTGGAGCAGTTGCGCCTCTGTCAGCGTGACGTAAGCCTCGCCGACGAAGTTCCCCTCGGCGGCGTAGAGCGAGCGCGCGCCGGCAAGAAAACTGTGCGCGTCGGAGGCGCGACCCGCGGCGTATGCGGCGCGTCCGGCCTGCGCGAGCGCGCGGGCCTGCTCGGCGCGCATTCCGAGTTCGGCGAACGCGGGCGCGACACGCTCGTAGGTGGCGAGCGCTTCCGAGGCGAGGTTGAGTTCGAGATAAGCGTCGGCGAGTTCGAGTTCTGCGACCGCAGATTGGTGCGGCATCCCGATGGCCGCGTAGCGGCGTCGCGAGCGTTCGAGCAGGTCGAGCGCACGGTCGTAGCGACCCTGAAAGAGCGCGAGGCTTCCCATGCTCGCCTCGATCTCCGCCTCTGTGACGGCGAGTCCGGCTTGCGCGGCGCGTCCGAGCGCGAGCTTGTAGAGTTCTTCCGCCGAACGGAAGTCGTGGCGGAGCGTGTGAAGGTATGCGAGCGAATTTTCGGTCACGGCCAGTTGCTTGAGGTCGTTGGCGGAGAGGAAACGCTCGCGTGCAAGCTGAAGGTAGCGAAGCGCCTCGTCGTAGCGCTCGCGGCGACCGCAGAGATTTCCGATGTTGTGCTCGACGCGTCCGGCGGCGGATTGGTCGCCGTGTTCGAGAAAGATGTCGCGCGCCCGGAGTCCTGTCTCGACCGCCTCGTCGTAGCGACCGAGCATGGCAAGCGCGATGAGCTTGCTCACCTGCGTCGAGGCCGCCGCGTGCGGCTGGCAGAGAGCGCGGAAGCGTGCTTCGGCGTCGCACAAGTGCGCGACCGCCGACTCCATCTGCCCGACGACGAGCGCCGCGATGCCTTCGGCCCAAGAGCGAAGCGCCGCGACCTCTTCGGAAGCGTTGACGTAGGCGAGCGAGCGCAACGCTTCGGCGGCGCGGACGGCGCGCGCGGGGTCTGTGCTCCAAGCTTCGAGGCAGATTTCTTTGAGCGCGTGCGCGAGCGCAGGGTCGGCGAGCGACGAGTGCTCGCGCAAAAGCGCCGCGCGCTCCGCCTCGTCCTCAGCCGACGCAAGGAGCGCGGCCACTTCCGCACGCTTCATTCTTCGTTCTTCAGTCGAGGTCTAAGCCGGGAATCTCGACGAGCGTTTCGCCGAGGTCGAGCCGCAGCGTGTAACTTCCGGCGGGCACGGGCGTCAGCGCGAACTCGCAGAGCGTGTTCAACTCGGCGCGCGCGTCTTCCTCTATATTCGCGCCGCTCAACTCGGCCCACCCGCCCGCGCACTCGCCCAAGACCTGACCCGACACGGCCCAGCCTTCCGCCGTTGGCGCGAGCCGCAGGTCAACGTCAACGTCGCCCGCGCTGAATATTAGTTGGCGCGACTGTGCGGCACGGCTCGAACGCACGCCGAAGGCGAGTCCCGGCGCGATGCTATCGAAGCTGAGCGATGCGACGACGCGACGGATCACACCGGCCACGACTCCCTCGCGAACGGGTCGCGCGTCGAACAAACGGATGGCGTTCATCAACACGTCGCGCGGCGCGTCAACCGAATTGTCTGCGCGCATCAGGTTTGTTACGCGCTCGACCTCGGCCAACTGTCCCGCGCAAGTCGGGCAGGCGGCGAGGTGCGCTCTCACTTCGCGCTCGTCCCGCGGCGCGAGCCGTCCTTCGGCCAGATCGGCGAGCCGTTCAAAAGGGGTGTGGTTCGGGGCCAGCTTCATCTTTTCGTTCGCGGAGCGCGTCCTTTCAGCCGCCGCTCATAGGAACAGTGCGCGCGCGGGTCGAAAAAATACACGCTCGTCGCTCGCCGCAAAAAAGTATTCGTGCCGCCCCGCGTCGAGCGCAGGCGGCACGAGTGATGATACTGCGTCGGGAACGAGGCGACAACGCAGCAGAAGGAAGCGACGCACGCCGAAAAGTCGTGTCGCGGTCGAACGCCTTTGAAGAAGCCGCGGCAATCGCCCGGTCGTTCGCTCGGTCGTTCAGAACGTCGTGCGGGTTATGGTCTTCGAGCCGCTTATGCCGTTCACCGTGTAAGAGAGTGTGCCGTTGGCAAAATCGGTGAACGTCAAAGTCGCCGTTCCAACTACCGTATCGGTGAACTGTGCCGGGTCGTTAGGGAACGAGAAGGGCGTTCCCTTCAACCTGTGCAGATTCCCCGTGAACGTCAGGCCGTCCGTCCAGTGGCCGTCCTTCAGTTCGAGCCACATGTCGCTGCCGTCAACGTCGTGCGTGTGCCAGACGGCGACGAGCGCGTCCGTCGTCGCCTTGTGATGATTGATGCTGAGATTCCAATCCTGCTCTCCCGTCGCGCTGCCCCAGAGGTCTGTGAAATCGTTAGCACTGACAATCGGCGTCGGCGCGGGTGTCGGCGTCGGCGTCGGCCCGGGCGTGCCAACGCCTGACAGTACGATGTCGATGACGGGGTTGGCGGGGTCGTCCGAGACAATGTGCATCGTGGTGGTGCGAAGGCCCTCACCCGTCGGCACAAAATTGATACCCAGACCACACTGTTGCCCTGTGCCAAGGATAAGGTTAGGCAAGCAAGGCCCGCCGATGTTGGGGTTAATTCGTCCCGACACGAAATCGCCGGGGTTTGGGCCGGTGAACGTGTACGAATAATTCACCGGCTGGATTCCGCCGTTGTTCATCTGGATTATCAACTCGGAAGCAAAGATAGAGGGGGCCGTGCCGACCTGCGTCGAAGGGAAAGTGAACGGCGCGACGGGACTAACATTGAACTTGGGGCCGGGGAAAACTGCCCGCCCGGTCAACGGAAGGTTCAGGGCGGTGGCGTTGAGGAACGTTGCATTGATAGTCCCGATTCGCGAACCGACCGCCAGAGGCGCGAAAGTAACTTGAATCGTGCAGGTGGTGAGGCGCTGAAGAATGACGCCGCCGACGCAAGTGCCGCCGAGGCTGAAGTCTGTGGCTTGCGCGCCGCTGACGGCCAGGGCTTTGATCGACAGAGGACTGCTCCCCGTGTTGATGAGAGTTATAGTCGTGCTGCTCGAACCGCCAACTCCGGCCGGGGGAAGAGTGTAGTTAGAGGGAGTGTAGCTGACCGTGGTCGTGTTAAGACCGCCGCCTCCGCCACCACCTTTCTGAGCCATCGCGCTGCCCGCTCCCGCGAGCAGAAGTAATAAGAGGATGCCTAGCGTGAAGGCAACACTTCGATTCACTGATTTCACCTTCGATCTCCTGTTCTATTGCTGAAAATTATGGTCTGACGAAAGAGCGTGTGGCGGGACGGTTTCAAAGTCGGGATACCGTTCAAATGCCGGCTCGGCAATTTCAAACTTGACCTGCCGTGAGCTTCTCAATTCGTCAAAGGGGGAGAGGGATCGTCCACAGGGCCGCGCGATCAGACACGAACGAGACCAGTTGAATTCATGTCCGAACGCGCGGCTCTGCGGACGACACAGCCGCGCCCCTTCGGCTGTGTTACCAGTCGAAGCGATTGCGATACTCGCCCGACTCGATGAAGGCGCGAACCATCTCGGCCCTGTTAAAGTCGCCGCCGTTGTCTTCGAGCTTCTTCAGCCAGAAGTTGAAGCCGCTCATGTCGGCGTCCGGCCCCTCGTCCGGGTTGCGGTGGAGGTAGCCGAAGTATTGCATCAGGACGAAGGCGCGATTCTGCTCCTGCTGCTTGAACTGCGCGTCGTCCGCGACTTTGCGGAGCACGGTCGCGCGCGTCTCGCCGCCCGTGTTGAGACCCGCGACGAGTGCGCCGCGCTCGGCTGCGTCGGGACGGACGCCCGCGTTTTGAAAGAGCGCGTCAACGAACTGGTCGTTGCTCATTCCGTCGAAGCGGGAGTGGAAAGCGGGACTCGCGACCCATGCGTCGGCGACCGCCTGTTTGTTGGCTTCGAGCTTATCCTGCCAGCCCGTCTGGCCCACGACGACGCCTCGCGCCGCCTGCTGCATCCAGACGAGGAAGTCGTTGCGGCGCGGCATCTCGCCGGTCGTCTCGCGGCTGAAGCGATAGATCATGCCGCCCGTCTCCTGAAATTCTATCGAGAGGAAGAAGGCCGCCGATGTGTTGACGCGCGCGGCCTTCTGGCAGGCGTCGTCCGCGCCGCAGCGTTCCACCTCGTTCTTCCAAAAGTCGAGTCCGCTGTCGTCCGGCTCGCGGTCGAGAAAATCCTCGTACTGCTGCGAGACGAAGAAGTTCGTGTCGTCAATGTCGTTGCCCTTCTGCGTCGCGGCGGTCGAACTGGAGTTGAACGCGCCGCTCAAAACGGTCTGCCCCTGCGCGTTCGTGACGACGACCGTCGAGGCGCTCGTGACCGCGGGCACGGTCTGGCCGTGCTCCGACTCGACCTCGAACTCGCCTTCGAGCGTCGAGCGAAGCGTTATCGTGCCGACCTGCGCGCCGTCAACGAGCACGTTCAGAATCGTGCCCGCAGGAAGATTCACGTGCTCGACCTCGACCTCAAGCTCCATCCGACCGTCGTTTCGCGCGCGAAACTTCGCGTGTCCCGTCGGCGTCAGGCCGCCAATGGCCGCGCCAGCCAGCCTCGCCTCGATGCGAACCTCGCCGTTCGGCGTCGGACTTGGAGTCGGGGTTGCAGTCGGTGTCGGTGTCGGTGTTGTAATCGGAGTTGGAGTTGGTGTCGGCGTCGGTGTCGGAGTTGATGTCGGCGTCGGAGTTGCGCCCGGCGTCGGCGTCGGTGTCGGCGTGATGTCGCCGAACGCGCCCGCGACGATTGTGTTTCCCGCCTGATCCGTGACGACGACACGCGTACGCGAGTTGATTGCAGGAAAGGTCTGGCTCTGGCTGTTCTCGTTCTCAAGCTCGATCTCTCCGGCTCGCAAAGCGCCGAGCGTGATCGTGCCGACCTGCTGGTCGTCAACGAGCACGTCGAGAATCGTGCCTGCGGGAAGGTTCACGTGCTCGACTTCGACTTCGAGCGAGCGCCTTCCGTCCGCCCTCTGCCGAAACTCCGCCGAGCCTTTCGGCGTCACGCCGCCGATGGCCGCGCCCGAAAGCGCCGCGACGATTCTCGTATCCTGCGAGCCGCCCTGATCCGCCATGACCGCAGCAGCGGTCAACAGAAGAACGCACGCCGCCGCGAGCACAGAGGCAAGCGCCGCGCGCGGCCTGCCTGAAATGAGGCCAAAGATGCGCCCTGTCGAATTGTTTTTCAAATCTCTCATGTCACCTATGTCCTTACCGGGGAGGCTGCGTTGTTGATACTTTGAAGCGACACACGTCGCGTCCGCATGGACAGTCACGGCCCGCGCCGGAAAAATACTTCGCGCCGCGAATATTTTTCGCGGGACGTAATGAGAGAGCGAAGGACGGCAGCCGTCTCCTCTCGGAGATTCTTTGCGTGTGTGCGGATTTTTTGTGAGAGGCGGGAGCAGAAAGACTCGCCGCGCCGATCATTCGGCGTCAGGCGCGGTCGGCGAACAACCCCGTCCGCTTCAACGAGTCGAGCAGCTTTTTAAGGCAGCGGGCGCGCGTCGGGCCGACGCTGCCTTCGGGCGTGCCGAGCGCCGAGGCGATTTCCGAGTAGGCCGGAGGCTCCGCGCTGTAGAAGAGCATCGTCAAAAGTTTTCGGCAGCGCTCGTCCAACTCCGCGAGCGCCGCGCGCACAAGGTGCTGCTCTTCCAACTGCGCCAGCACTTCGTCCGGGAGCATCTGTTCGTCGGGTATCGAGGCGGCCTCGTCTTCGTCGCCCTCGTCGCCGTAGAGCGGCTGCGTGGAGCGCGAGCGTTTGACGGCGACCCATGTCTTGCGCCGCGCGGTCGTGACGAGCCACGCGTGAAGGCGCGAAGGCTGCTCGATAGACTCGACGTTTTGCAGAAGCGTCGCGAACACGTCCTGAAAAACGTCCGCCGCCGCGTCGTCGTCGAGTCCCGCGCGGCGCGGAATCGAATAGACGAGCCGCTGATACCGGCGCACGAGCGTCTCCCACGCGGCCTCTTCGCCGCGCCTGCACCCGCGCAACAACTCTTCGTCGCTCAACGCCATTCGTAACCCGCTCGACCCAAACGCTTCAGGATAGGTCTCGGCAAACGCCGTTGTCTAGCGGGCGCACGGATGCGCGAGCGCGCCGCGTCGCGCCCCACCTCATTTACGATTGAAGTCCGACGCGACCGCGACCGCCGCAGCCGCGGACGACTCCGGCGCGCGGGCCGTCCTCGGCTGCCTTCAAAAGTTGAGTCGCGGTTTGATGTCGGGCCCGCTCGCGTAAGCCGCGAGCGCGTCGAGCAGTTGCGTTGCGTAAGGATCTTGCCCGTAGTCGTCGAAGCGGAAGGTCGTCGCGAGCAGGCGGCCACGGCCCGCGCGCGCCTGCACGGCGAGCGCCTCGTTGCTGTTGAGCCAGCCGTATGTGATTCCAGAAAGCACGTCGTCGTAGTTCTCGCCCCTCACGCCTTCCATCACAAAACGCGGGACGACGCGCTCCGACTCGAAGCCGAGAATCTTCGTGAACGCGACGCGTGCGAAAGGCGACGGCGCACTGTCGCGAACCCAGTTGAAGTTTGAAATCCAGTTGCCGTCAAGATCAGACCCCGCGCGCGGCGTGACTTTCAGAGGCGAGCCTGCGGGCATTGCGTTCTTCGAGTCGGCGAGCAAAAGCACGCGCCCGCCCGCGCGCAAGAAACGCCCGACTTCATCGTCAAGGCTCGAAGCGATCATGAGTCTCGCGCTGTTATCCGTCGGCGTGCCTGCCGACTCGTTCGAGACCGGGTAGCCGGCGGCTGTCAGTTGTTCGGCCTTCAGCTTGAGCAGTTGCTTCGGGTCGTGGAAGACGATTGATATCCGCGTCGCGGGCGCGGCCTTCGGATAGACGAAGATTTCCGCGTAGTTCTCCGCGACGAGTCGGCCCGCGGCGTCGCGCACTTCGAGCATGATGCGGCGACGCTCGGGACGCGCAACAACGGGCGCGGTCAGCACGAAGGTCGAAAGCATAGTCACACTTCCGGACTCGATCTGCTGTGTGATCGGTCTTCCGTCCGGCTTTGGACTCCCATCGAGCCACATTGACAGTTGTGCACCTTGCAGATCGCGCCCGCCGTAGTGCGATAGCAGAGCCTCAACCTTGATAGGCTCTCTGCTCGTGTAGTTGTGCTTGTCCGTTGGCGCGAGGACGATGTCGTCCTGCTGAATCTTCGCAAGCTCCGCGGCGTATGCCTTCGGCTCGCGCCACATGTTCATGAGGCCGTTGGCCTCCCAGTTGATGTCGGTGAACTCGGTGATGACGTAGCCTTGAATCGAGTAGTGGAGGCGAATCGCCTCGATCTCGTGTTTGAGCGAGACGAACTGGTGCCACTCCGTCGCTTCGGCGAGCGCGTCGTAGTCGCGGAAGAGCGTGCCGAACTTGAACTCTTTGAAGCGGTCGAAGAGTCCCGCGGGTCGTGTGATGGGACGGTCGCCGAATCCGCGGTCGAACCACCAGGGCAAACTTTTAGGCAGCTTCGGCAGTCCCCAGTTGCCGAACTCCGAGACGACCAAAGGCTCGCGCCCCGTCTCGTCGGCGTCGCCGAACGGGCTGAAGTTCCACTTAGGGCGCGATGCGAAGTCGTCAACCCAAGCGTCGAAGGGCCTGTACTCGTCCGGGATTGTGTTGTAGCGATGATTGTCCGTGATGTCTGTCTTCAGGTGAAAGTTGTCGCAGCACGCGCTGTTATCGACGACGACGCGACCCAAGGGTGCGGTCAACTGCTTCGCGCGGTCGAACGCGGCGCGAAGCCAGCGGCGCGTCTCCTCACTGTGCGCGAGGTCAACGCCCCAGCCCTCGTTTACAACCGACTGGATGACGATTGAAGGATGGTTCCAATCGCGCGCGACCATCTCTCGGAAAGTCTGCTCGCCGCGTCCGGCGGCCTTCTCTGAGAAGTGGTGCTCGGAGTTCCACGAAGGAATCTCGTACCAGACCATCATCCCGACTTCGTCCGCGGCTTCGAGGTATTCCGGCGTGCAGACCTTGATGTGGCAGCGCAGAACGTTCAAGCCCATTTGCTTGCCCTTCAACATCTGCTCGCGCACGTACTCCTTCGACGGCGGCGTGTAGATCGTCTCTGGGTAGAAGTCCTGATCGAGCGCCGCGCGCATGTAAAACGGCTCGCCGTTCAGATACAACTTCCCTTCGCGCGCCTCGAACGTGCGGAAGCCGAAGCGGTCTGTGACGCGGTCGTCGCCGAGCGCAACTTCGACGGTGTACAAGTTCGGATAGTCAAGACTCCACAGTTGCGGCTCAGGCACGCGCCCTTCAAAGAAGACGTAATCATTCTCGGCCACGCCGCCGCCGCCCGTGAGTCTGAGTTGAAAGGACTTGCCCGACGAATCAACGACTCGAACACTGATTCGGTCAAGTATGGTCTGCTGCGGGATTCGCGTGGCGGGAGCGCCCCCCGGCGGTGGCGCGGGCGGAGGCGGGCCGAGGTGCGTGTTTGAAGCGACCTCGACGCTTACCCGTCCGTCACTCTTCGCCACGACTTTAACGCCCGTGATGTAGTCCGCAGGCTTTACATCAAGTGTCACGCCTTGCCAGAGTCCGCCGGTCTGCACGTACCAGTCCTGCTTGCCGTGCGGTATCTCGTCGTAGAGCATTTCGGGGAAGCGCGCGCGGCCTTCGCGCTCGTCCATCGGCGGGTCAACGACTCTCACGACGAGTTCGTTCGCGCCCGCGCGCAAGGCGTCCGTCACGTCGAACGTAAACGGCGTGTAGCCGCCTTCGTGCGTGCCGACCGACTTGCCGTTGACGAAGACCTCCGCGAAGTAATCGCACGCGCCGAAGCGAAGGAGCGCGCGACGCCCGCCGGACAATTCGGGGCGGTCGAACTTCGTCCGATACCATGCGACGCCCATGTAGTCGCGCAAATCTGCGAACTGAGCGTTCCACGAAAGCCCCACACGCGCGTCGCGCCAGCCGCTCGCGCCGCCCGTGTCGGAAACTTTCAGCGTGCCGTCTTTGTCGACGAGCAGTTGCCAGCCGCTTTCCAGCTTAAACGTCTGCGCGCTTGCGTGCAGCGACGCCGACACCAAAAGCGCGACGACCGCCGCGGCCAATCGCAACGTTCGACGCGACGACGACGGCAACGCCTGCCTTGACCGCGACGGCGATTCCTTGCTCTCGTTCATTGATTCGACTCTCCGCCCGTTCTTTGATTTCACGCTCGCCCTACTTCCGCCGGCCTCGCACAAATATTCAGGCTGAGTGAATAAGATGTGCATAAATGAATAATAGAAGCTGAATATTCAACTTTATATGAATATTTGTGCAAGGCTCTTCCGCCCGGCCACCTGCGCCCGCCTCAGTCTTCGTAGCCGGCGGGGTGCGACTTCATCCACTCCCATGCAGAAGAGATTATCTCGCGCAAGTCCTGACGCTGCGGCGACCAACCGAGTTCGCGTCTGATCTTTTCGGAACTGGCGACGAGCACCGCCGGGTCGCCCGCGCGGCGCGCGCCCGTCCGCACTTCGATGTCGCGCCCCGTCACCTCGCGCGCGGTCTCGACGACTTCACTCACGGTGTAGCCACTGCCTCCGCATCCGAGGTTGTAAATCGCGCTGCGCTCGTCGAGTATCGAGAGCGCGAGTATGTGTGCGCGCGCCAGATCGACGACGTGAATGTAGTCGCGCACGCACGTGCCGTCGCGCGTCGGGTAGTCCGTGCCGTAAACCTCGACGTGCGTGCGCCGTCCCGCCGCGGCCTGCAAGACAATCGGGATGAGATGCGTTTCCGGGTCATGGTCTTCGCCGCAACGCGCGGTCGCGCCCGCGGCGTTGAAGTATCGGAGGCTCGCGTACCTGATGACGTATGCGTGCTCGTACCACTGAAGCGCGCGCTCGAAGGCGAGCTTCGACTCGCCGTATGGGTTGGTCGGGCGTGTCGGGTCTGACTCTTCGATGGGCTGCTTCTCAGGCTCGCCGTATGTGGCCGCGGTCGAGGAGAAGACGAGGCGGCGCACTCCGGCGTCGTGCATCGCGTCGAGCAGAGAGAGTCCCGCCGTGACGTTGTTGCGATAATACTTCGCGGGGTTCGTCACCGACTCGCCGACGAGCGAATCGGCGGCCATGTGAATGACCGCGTCCGCGCCGCGCAAAGACGCGCGCAGCAGTTCGCCGTCCTTCAAATCGCCCTCGACGAACTCAGCGCCCTCGACGACCGCGCCGCGATGCCCTTTATAGAGGCTGTCATAGACGACTGCCTCGTGCCCGCCTTTGACCAACTCTTCGGTGACGACGCTTCCGATGTAGCCCGCCCCGCCCGTGATAAGAACTCTCAAGACAACCTCCGCGATGAGATAAGACCGATCTGTTTTGACCAGCGCCGAGCGCCGCGGCCCGGCGACGAGTTTTTTTTACGCGAGCGCGGGAAACCTCATTCGCGCTCGCCGTCTGTGCCGGCGAAGCGGCTGATCGCTTTCTCCAACTCGTCTTCGTCACCGGCACGTTCGACGCCCGCGAACAACTCCCAACGCTCCGTGTGCTCGACCGACTTGCCCGGCTCAAGTCGTTCGAGCGGCGATAGCGACTCAAGCTCGATGAACGAACCGGCGGTGAAGACTTCGTTGTTGCAACCGGAGTCCGGGTAGCTCGCGCCCTCTTCGTATGCGAAGCGCTTGACGAAAAGCGTGTCGTCAATCAAGTAAGCCGCCCACCCGCGCTTGTTCTCGACGCCGATCTTGTTCGGCTCGCTCAGACGCGCGTCCGCCCGAACGCGTATGAACCTTCTGCCGAAGCTCATTCGCGCGTCGCTCATGTTTGTGTAAGGCCACAGCACCAGCTTGCGCGCGGGCAGAAGATTCTCAGGGTGCGGCCCGAACGGCTCTTGCGGGATGAAGACTTCGCCGCCGCCGCGCATGATCGTCAGCCCCCACGCGCCCAACTCGACGCTCCACGCGTTCAGGTTCGTGATTCGATGTCGAAGCGTGATGCCGCTGCCTTCCGGGTCGAGCGCGACGGCGATCTCCTTTCGGACTCCCGTGTGTGCTTCCCGCGCGCGCGCGAGCCGGACTGCGAGCGCGCCCTCGCCGACGACTTCGACCGCGTCGTTGTCGGGCGCGTAGCTTCGCGGCTTCGCCTCGGGCGCAGTCCAGAGGCGATGTCCGCCCCACGGCTTGAACTCGCCCCACGCAGTCTCGACAAAAGCGTCGGGGTGCTCGCCGAGCACGTTGCGCCCGCCCTCGAAACCGTATCCGAGCACGCGCGGGCCTACGTCCGACGCGACGACGACCTCGACCGTCCCGTTCGTGAGTTGAAGACAGTTCGGCAGACCGGGTCGAGTTACCTTTTGCACACTCACACCTTTTGAATAAAAGTCCGGGGTCTTAAGTCTGAAGTCAAAACAGCGTGGCTTTCATCTCTGGTCGCCCGACTTTGGACAAGCGGACTCCATACTCCTAGACTTCAAACTCCCGATCACTTTATCAATACGCGAACGACTGATAGACCTCCGCGCTCCGGTCGTCCAGAGATTCGACGACCGGATTGAAGCGCAGGAGGAAGCGCGCCCGCTCGGAGAGTCCTTCGCAAGCGGCGCGGGGGATTCGTATCGAGACTTCGGGGCGCAGAAGCCAGCGCCGGCTGTAGCCGAGCACGACCACGGGGCGCGGCACGTCAGTCCGGTTCGGCGTGCCGCGATGAAGGCCGCGCACATCGCGTATCATCACGTCGCCCGCCTTCATCAAGAGCGGTTCGAGTTTTACCTCGCCCGTCTCGATTCGTCTCAATCCTTCTTCCTTCGACATCGAGTGCGTGCCGCGCGCTATCTCGAAGGGCCCGCGCTCCCCGGTCACGTCAACGAGCGGGAAGTTGACTGCGAGTTGGAAGGGCGGCGTCTCGCGCCCCCATTCGGGAAAAAGCGGCGGCGCGTCGCGGTGCACGTCCTGATAGACGGAGCCTTCGAGCGGCGTGTCGGTCGCGAGTTGATGCAGTTGCGCGTCGTCGCCGACGAGCCTTCGCACGACCGCGAGCACGTCTTCGTCTTCGTACACCGCGGGGTCTGCGAACGGCGGGGCGAAAGGCAGCGTCACGTAGAAGCGCCCCGGCCCGCGGTTCTGCAAACGCCCCTCGCGCTCGACGTGTCGCGCCAGCAGCGGCGCGAAAGCCTCGCGCCAGACATCCATCTTTCCGCGCGCGAAGTGCTCAGGCAGAACGCAAAACCCGTCTTCGAGCACGCGCCGCGCGAACGACTCGATCTCCGAATTACTGTATCGCCCCTCGCTCATGGCATTGAATCCGAAACACGGCTCTCGCGTTCTATGACTTTACCCCGGCTCTGGCATGGGCAACGTTTGCTTGCGAATCGGACGAAACCAGCCGCCACGCCAAGCGTAACGAGTACGAGTGAAGCGCTTCGGACAACAGTCCGGCTCGATGCCTCGCTTCGGCCCGTTCAACTCCACGACGAGTTTCCCCTTATCAGCGTAAATTCCGTGCAGCCCGCCGTCGGCGCGGTCGCCTGTCGAGAAATTCCAGAGCAGGCGCGGCCGTGCGTTACGCATCGTGTAAATATAGACCTCGCCCGGAAGAGCCGACCCGCCGCTCACAAGCGTGATGAAAACTATGGCTTCCTCTTTACCATCTCCCGTCACGTCGCCGTAGGAAACGTCCGCAAGATTTCCGCCCCCGACAAGCCTCCCAAAGCTACTGCGCTTCTCCTGCAACTCGCCGTTTTTCATTCTTCCCCAACGCGGGTAAGTGAAGTTTTTGAAATCCACGCGGCGAATGGATTTCCGTTGCTGCGAGTAAGCAGGCTGAAGGGTTAAGAGAAGCAGCAGCGCCAACGTCGCACGAAGAATCATCGTCGTCATCGCCGTGTAAATCACCGCTCGACTCACCCCCGCTCAACGTTTGCTCAGACGGTTCTGCACGATGACGACTGCAAGGAGTATGACGCCGCGAAGAACCGACTGCCACCAAGGGCTTATCCAGCCTTCGAGGTTGAAGATGTTGAATATGAGCGCGAGCAGGAGAACCCCGACGAGCGTCGAGCCGACGCCGCCCTGCCCGCCCGTCAGGAGCGTCCCGCCGACGACGACCGCCGCGATTGCGTCCAACTCCCAGCCCAAGCCCGCGACCGGCTGACCAGTCCCAAGACGCGAAGCCAACATCACACCGGCGAGTCCCGCGAGCGCGCCGCTCAGAGTATAGACGCCCATCGTCACGCGACCGACGTTCAAACCCATCAGGCGCGCGGCCTCTTCGCTGTCGCCGAGCGCGTACGTGTGCCGCCCGAAGCGCGTGTAGTTGAGAACGAGCCATGCGAAGACGTAAGCCGCGATCAGAATCAGCACGAGGTACGGAAGCGAGAGCAGCCCCAAATCAATCTTCCCACGCCCCAACTCGCGAAAGCCCTGCGCCGCGACGGGCACGCTCACGGTCTTCTCCTGCGTGTAAACGAGCGCGAGTCCGCGCGCGGCGATCATCATCGCGAGCGTTACGATGAACGGTTGTATGCGCGCCTTTGCGATGACCGCGCCGTTCGCGAGTCCGAGCGCCGTTGCACAGCCTACGCCCGCGAGGAGCGCGACCGCGACGCCCCGACCCGCGAGGCTGGCCGCGACAACGCCCGCGACCGCGACGAGCGAGCCGACCGACAAATCGATTCCGCCCGTCAGTATGACGAACGTCATGCCGAGCGCGACGAGTCCAAGCATACTGTTCTGCCTGAGCACGTTCGTAAGGTTCTCTTCCGTCCAGAAGCTCTCGTAACGAGCCGCCGCGAAGATCGTGACCGCGACCAGCGCGACCAGCGCCCCCTGTCTTTGCAGGAGCGACGCCGCCCGCGCCCGCCAAACGCGCCCGCGCACCGAACCCGGTTCGATTGTTGCCCCGGCCTGACTCATCTCAACCCTCCAGTGATAAGTGATGAGAAAAGGCCATCTGCTTTTTCTCATCACTCATCACTCATCACTCATCACTTATCACTCATCACTTACCATTTCCCGAAATAATCTTCACCCAGTCGAAGCGCGCCGCGCCGCCGACCGCCGTGAGCGCGACGCGCGCCGACTCGATATAGCCGCCGCCGACCGCACCACCCAAATTCGTCCACTCGCGCCCGTTTGCGCCGAAGGCGAAGCTGTAGCGTTCGCCGCCCGCCGCGGTCATGCGCAGGTAGATCGCGTCCGACTTCGGCGCGTCCGTGCTCGCGACCACGCGCTCGTCCTTGCCCTCTCGCCGCCAGACCGACACCTTGCCGCCGCCCGCCGCGATGCCGATGCACGCGTCGCGCCATCCGTAAACCGCGAGTCCCGCGCGCACGCCCGTCGCCATGCCGCGCGCGTCAACGAGCACGGTCGCGACGTAATCGCCCGACGTAGTGCGGCGCGCGACGACCGCGCCGGTCAGAGCGTCGCCCGCCGCGTTCGACGGTTCGAGCACGAGATGTCCGCCGCCCGCGACTTCGACGCGCGCCGTCTGCTCGTTCGTCATCGGCCATTGCCATTCGGGACTCAGGCGCGCGTCAACAAAGCCGTCGAAGAACTCCGAGCCATTCGCGCCGCCCTCGACTCCAAACGGCGACGGCGCGACGCTGCTGGGGCCGCGCCCTTCGTCGATGATGGGCCATCCGTCCGCGCTCCACTTCACTTCATCCAACAACGCCTCGCGCCCGATGCTAAAGGTGTCGGGGCGCTGGCGGTACGAATGATAAAGAAAAAAGTCTCGACCGTCCGACGTCTCGACGATGCTGCCGTGCCCCGGACACTGCCAGTCGCGATTCGCCTCGATGATCGGATTCCTCGCGTACTTCTCCCACGGGCCGAGCAGTTGGCGCGAGCGCGCGACGCCGACGGCGTAGTCGCACGAGCGACCGCAACAGGCGTTGCCGGCGTAGAAGTGATAGAACCATTCGCCGCGGCGCAAGATGAAAGAGCCTTCGGTGACGCGGCCCTCCCACGGCGCGTCGTTGCGAAGAATCTCTTTGCGCTTGCCGAGCAGTCGCGTGCCGTCTTCCGAGAGCGGCTGCGCGTACAGAGAGGTCGGCTGCATCGGTCGCGCGTCGTTGCCGTCGGCCTTCCAAATCAGAAACGGTTGGCCGCGCTCGTCGCGCACGAACGCCGGGTCAATCGAGCCGACGCCCCCGCGCTCTGGAATCTGACAGACGAGCGGGCCGCGATCATCGTATGGCCCGGCGGGCGCGGCGGCTGTTGCGACGGCGACGCACAGAGTCCCACGCTTCTTCGGGCCTTCGTCGCGGCGCGCGACGTAGAAGACGAAGAAGCGACCGCGGTCGCTCACCAATTCGGGTGCCCAGAAATCGCCCTTCGCCCACGCCGGTCTGGTCTGAAAGACGTAGCCGACCTTCTGCCAGTTCACAAGGTCGCGCGAGCGCAGAAGCGCGAAGTGCGGCGTCCAGTCGCCCGTCGTCGTCGCCGCCCAGTATTCGTCTTCCACTCGCATGACCGAAGGGTCGGGGTAGTCGCCCGCGACGACGGGGTTTCTGTAAGTCGCCTGCCGCGCCCGCGCGGGCAGATAAAAAATTGACAGGAGGAGTGTGCAGGCGACGAACTTCGTCAAGCGTGGCTTCATGCGACCTTCGGCCTCTGTATGTAAACGGCGACGACGATGATGGCTGCCTTGATGACGAGCGACCACGAGTAAGAGATGCCGTTCATGACGAAGCCCGTCGTGATGACCTGCATGATGAGCGCGCCGACGAGAGTGCCGAGCACGGTCGCGCGCCCGCCCGTCAGAGGCGTCCCGCCGACGACGGTCGCGGCGATGGCGTCGAGTTCGATATTGAGTCCGACCTTCTGCGCGTCGCTCGCGCCGAGCCGGGCCGTCTCGACGAGTCCCGCGAGTCCCGCGAGCAGTCCGCTCAAGGCGTAAACCGCGATCTTCGTCCTGTGAACCTTAACGCCCGCGAGATGCGCCGCCGCCTCGTTGCCTCCGACGGCGACGACGTAACGCCCGAACGTCGTCGCGCGCATGACGAAGACCGCGAGCGCGACCACCAAGACCATCACGATCACCTGCACGGGCACGCCCGCCGGTGTCCCCTTGCCCAGATACTCGAACGAAGAGTTGCTGAAAGGAATTAGCTGGCCGCCCTTGCTTATGACCTGCGCGACGCCGCGCCCCGCTATCAGCAGCGCGAGCGTGACGATGATGGGCTGGATGCGGAAGCCGGAGATGAGCGCGCCGTTGAATGCGCCCGCGAGCGCGGCGACGACGAGCGCAAGCAGAATCGCAAGCCCTGCGCCGAGGCCGAGTTGCGTTGCCGCGACCGCCGACGCCATCGCCATCACAGACCCGACCGAGAGGTCGATGCCGCCGGTCGCTATCACGAACGTCATGCCGACCGCGACGAGAACCGTCGGCGCGACCTGTTGAAGGATGTTTCGGAAATTATTCAGGTCGAAAAAATTTGCCGTGAAGACCGAGTTGATAAGGACGAGGAGCACGAGCGCCGCGAGAGCGCCGTATGTCGGCGCGTAGTCCGCGATGCGCCCGCGCCCCGCGCCTTTGACCCCGACAGCCGCCGCGTTAGACATCTTCGCTCACTCCGTTCGCTCTAAGCGATGAATGCCAAATGATGAATGATGGATTGAAGACAACTTGTCTTTCATTCATCACTGCCGCATTCATCACTGCCGTATTCATAAATCATCATTCCGCCTTTTCGGCGCTGCCCTCGGCCATCGCGCGGATGATCTTGTCCTGCGAAATCTCAGCGCCGCGAAGCTCGGCGACCGAGCGACCGTCGCGCATGACGACGACGCGCGAGCTTCCCTCGACCAACTCTTCAAGCTCGGACGAGATCATCAGCACGCCGAGTCCCGACGCGGCGAGTTCGTTGATGAGCGACTGAATCTCGCCCTTCGCACCGATGTCTATGCCGCGCGTCGGCTCGTCGAGGATAAGGAACTTAGGGTTCTTGCAGAGCCAGCGCGCGAGAAGAACCTTCTGCTGATTGCCGCCCGAAAGCTCTCGTATCTTCTGCTCCGCGCTCGAAGCCTTGATGCCGAGCCGCTTCATGAAGCGCGCGACCGCCTCGTCCTGCTTCGCGCGCGAGACTACGCCCATGCGGCTCATCTCCGGCAGCGCGGCGAGCGTCAGATTCTCTCTGACGGAGAGTTCGGGGATGATGCCTTCGGCCTTTCGGTCTTCGGTGAGAAAGGCGAGGCCAGCGTCAATCGCATCACCGGGCGAGCGCACGTCGAGCGCGCGGCCTTCGAGATAGACACGTCCTTCGTCCACCGCGTCCGCGCCGAAGATGGCGCGCGCCGTCTCAGTCCGCCCCGAACCGAGAAGTCCAGCCATGCCGACTATCTCGCCGCGCCCCGTCTCGACCGTGACGTGGTCGAGCTTGCGACCGCGCGTGAGATTTTCGGCGCGAAGCAGCGGAGCCGTCTCCTTCTTCTCCGAATGTTGTTCGCCGAACGCGGTCGCGCCCTGCCGCAACTCTTCGCGCCGCTTGCCGAGCATAAGACAGACCAGATCGATCTTCTCAAGCCCTTCGAGCGGGCGCGTCGCGACGAACTTGCCGTCGCGCAAGACCGTTACGCGGTCGCAGACCGTGTAGAGTTCGTCGAAGCGGTGGCTTATGTAAACGACGCCGACGCCCTCGGCCTTCAAACGTCGAATCACGTCGTAGAGAATCGAGACTTCGTGCTCGGTCAGAGAACTCGTCGGCTCGTCGAGCACGACGACCTTCGCGCCGAACGAGACGCCGCGCGCTATCGCGACCATCTGACGGAGCGCGATGTTCAGGCTTCCCAAGGTCGCGCGCGGGTCAATGTCGAGTCCGAGCCTTTTCAGTATCGCGCCCGCGTCCGCGTTCATCCTCTTCCAGTCGATGAAGCCGAGGCGGCGTGGCTCGCGACCGAGAAAGATGTTTTCGGCGACGGTGCGATAGGTGAGAAGGTTGACTTCCTGATAGACGGCGACGACGCCGTGGCCTTGCGCGTCTTCGGGCGTGCGGAAGTTGACATCGCGGCCTTCGAGTGTGACGCGCCCGCCGTCGCGCCGGTAAGCGCCCGTCATTATTTTGATGAGCGTTGACTTGCCCGCGCCGTTCTCGCCGACGAGCGCGTGAACCTCGCCGCGCTCGACAGTCACGTCAACGCCGTCGAGCGCCACGACGCCCGAAAAGACTTTGCGGATTCCCTCCATTCGGAGGAGCGGCTGATTAGACATGGGTGTTGGTTTCCGGGTTCCGGGTATTAGGTTTTAGGTGCTGATTTGACCGCGGCGCGCGCGCGCCGGAGTCAGAGAGTTCGGCAGTTACCAGCACCTAAAACCCGGAACCCAGAACCCGCTCTCAAAACGCTTCGCTTACGAACTGCGCGGCGTTCGTCTTGTCGAAGAAGCGATCCTGATTGATGATCTTCGGCGGCAGTTTCTCGCCGCGCTTGAACTTCTCAAGCGTGTCGAAGGCTACGGGGCCGAAGCGCGGATTGCACTCGACCGTCGCGTTCATGTCGCCGGAGTTTATGGCTTCGAGCGCCGACTTCTGCCCGTCAACCGAGACGACGATCACGTCCCTGCCCGGATTCATCCCCGCGGCCTTAAGCGCCTGAATCGCACCGAGCGCCATCTCGTCGTTGTGCGCGTAAACGGCTGTGATCTCCTTGCCGTGCGCCTGAATCAGATTCTGCATGACGTTCTGACCCTGCGCGCGTGTGAAGTTTCCGTCCTGCGCGGCGATGATCTTCATGCCGGGGAAGGCTTTGATCGCGTCGGCGAACCCCTGATGTCGGTCGTTGGCGACCGAAGAGCCTGCCGTGCCGAGCAGTTCGATGACGCCGGCCTTGCCATTCGTCTGCTTGGCGAGCCACTCGCCCGCGCGCTGTCCCTCCTCGATGAAGTTCGAGCCGATGAACGTAACGTAGTCGTCGCCCGCCTTCGGCCCTTCGAGTTCGCGGTCGATGAGAAAGACCGGGATGCCCGCGTCCTTCGCCGCCTGCAAAGGCCCCTCGTAGCCCTTGGCCTCGCGCGGCGCGAGGAAGATCGCATCGACGCGCTGCGCCACGAGGTCTTCGAGATTAGAGACCTGCGTCGCCGTTTCGCCGCGCGCGTTCGTAAAGACCAACTCGTAGCCGCGCTTCGCCGCCTCGTCCTGCATGCTCTTCGTCTCGGCGATGCGCCAGGGGCCGTCGGTCTCGGTCTGCGAGAAGCCGACTCTCATCTTCCCGCCGCTTGCGCCTCCGCCCTCTTTCTTGCGGCAGCCGCCGAGCGCGAGAGTCAGAAGCGCCGCCGCGAGCAGAAGCGCGAACGCGCCCCGCCGACCTTTGTTGAGCGATTTCATTTTTTCGTCTCCGTTGTTTGATATAACGCCTTCTCGACAATTATTCGGGACTCAATGCGAAGGATTGACGATGGCCTGTTCGACGCGCGTCGGATCAATGCGTAACGACTCGAAGCGCGCAGCCACGCCGGACGCGCCGCCTGCGACCAGCGCGACGCGCACGCCCCTGTCCCAAGGCGGTAGAAAACTGCCGTCCTTATCTTCACCGACAATCGTCCATTTGCGACCGTCGCCGCTGACAATGAAGCGGTAGAGATATCCGTCGTTCACGCTCACACGTAGGTACATGACGCGACCGCGCGCCGCAACTTTCATCTGATCTGTTTGGAGTGTGGGCTTGTCCTTCTCCTTACGCCAGAGAAAGACGCCTCCGTCGCCGCGCACGGCGATGCCGAGCGAGTTGTCGGCGTCACCGTATGCCGACAGGCCAGCCGTCGCGCTCCCTTTCAGAGTGCGAAGGTTAACAACCGCGGTCGCGATGTAATCGCCTTGCGTCGTCGTGCGCGCGAATACGGCAGCGGTGGTGTTGTTGGTCGCATCAATAGTCGGCGTGAGCAGAAGACCTCCGCGCTCGATGCGAAAGTCGGGCACGTTCGACTGCGGCCACTGCCAGCCGGGGCGAAGCGTCGGCAGATGGAAGTCATCGAAGAAGGGATACTCGGCTCGCGTCTGGCGCGCGCCGAAGGGCGAAGGGCTTTGCGCGCTTGGGCCGTGGCCGTTGTTGATCGTCGGCCAGCCGTCCGCGCCGAAGACTACTTCGTCGAGTAGCGACTGGCGTCCGACATAAACAAAGTCCTTCGGCTGGTACGCGTGATAGAGAAGAAAATATCTGCCGCGCGCGTCCGCGACGACCGTGCCGTGCCCCGGACACTTCCAATTGTCGTTGCCCGCGAGGATGGGGTTGTTCGGGTTCTTCTCCCAAGGGCCGAGCAGGTGGCGCGAGCGCGCGACGCCAAGCGCATAGTCGCACTCGCGCCCGCAGCAGAAGTTGCCGGAGTAGAAAAGATAGAACCAACCGTTGCGGCGGACGACCGAAGGGCCTTCGACGAGATTGCCGTAAGGCAGCGTCGGGTGCTTCTCCCATCCCTGATCGTTGTGAATCAACTCGCGCCGCTCACCCGTCAAGCGCGTGCCGTCCGCCGAGAGTCGCTGCGCCCAGATCGGCGTCGGCTTGCTGACGCTGTTGCCGTCTTCTTTCCAGAGAAGGTATCGCTGCCCCGTCTCGTCCGTCACGGGGAACGGGTCAATCGAGCCGACCTCCTGACAGACGAGCGGGCCGCGATCCGTGTACGGCCCTTGCGGTCTCGCCGCCGTCGCGACGGCGACGCACAGCGGCCCGTCCCTTTTGCGCCCGACGTAATAGACGAAGAAGCGTCCGCGGTCTTGCGAAATCTCAGGTGCCCAGAAACTCCCGACGGCCCAGTCAGGCCGCTTTTGAAAGACCGCGCCGACGATCTCCCAGTTGACGAGGTCGCGTGAGTGAAGTATCGGAAACTCGGGCCCCCATTCGGAAGTCGTCGCAGAGGCCCAGAAGTCCGCACCGACGCGCGTGATCGAAGGGTCTGGGAAGTCTCCGGCCTCGACGGGGTTCGCGTAAGTCGCGCGTCGCTGCGCCCGCGCGACCGGGACGGACGCGATCAAGCAGAGCAACAGCAAAATTATTAGACGACCCGGAATCAGTATCGCGTTTAGGCGACCCGGAGCCGGTGTCGCTCGTGCGCAGGCTGATTCGTCCGCGCGCGTTCGCGTGCGAGTCGAATCCGCGCGCAGGTCGCGAGGGTTCTTCCGTATCTCTTTTCTCATGCGGTCTTGTCTTTGCTCTTTCGTTTCGTCGGCGCGCGCCGCGCGCCATCGCGCGAACGCACGGCGTCGTCCTTCCCGCCGCCGGTTTTTCTTTCTCCGGCGCGCGTCCTGCCGCCGCTACGCTTCGCGGTTGCCGCACGGCCCGGCTGCTTCGCATCGGGGCGCGGCGCGGGCCCGGTCGAGCCGCGCGTGACGAGGTAGGTCGGGATATTGATCTCGACGCCGCGCTGGTCGGGATGCTCTATTGTCGTCATCAGCGCCTCGACGGCGCGGCGACCCAACTCCGCGCGCGGCAGGCAGACCGTAGTCAACTGAGGCTCGGCGAGCGAGGCGAACGCGATGTCGTCGAAGCCTACGACCGAGATGTCGCGTGGTATCGAGAGTCCCGCGGCGTGGAATTCGACCATCGCGCCGAGGGCCATCATGTCGTTTGCGGCGACGACCGCCGTCGGCCTCTCTCTGGCCGCGAGCATCTCGCACGCGGCACGCCGACCGCCTTCGAGCTTGAAGTCGCCGCGGTAAACATCTGCGCGAGCGCGCGGCAGGTGTCGCCGCATCGAGCCTGCGAACGCCTCGTGGCGGCGCGCGGCGGAGCGAAGATGCGCGGGGCCGCTTACGAAAGAGATTTCCGTATGTCCGAGCGAGACGAGATGGCTGATCGCCTCCTCTATCCCTGCCTCGTAGTTCACGCGAAGATTGCTCATGCGCACGTCGGGCTGGCCGAGGTCGAGGAAGACCACGGAGACTTCGCGCCGCGCGAGTTCGTCCAGAAGCGCCGCGTCGAGTTCCGAGGTCATGACGACGACGCCCGTCAGCTTGCGTTCGATGAAGCGCCGGACGTAGTGCGACGTGCGCTCCGGGTCGTAGTTCGTGTTCGACAGCACAACGTCGTAGCCGCGCTCGAAGGCCGCCGCCTCAATCGCCTTGACCAGTTCGGGGAAGAACGGGTTGGAGATGTCGGAGACGACGAGGCCGAGTATGTGCGTCCGGCCCGAAGCGAGACTGCGCGCGTGCGCGTTCGGGTAGTAGCCGCTGCGCTCGACCGCTTCGAGCACGCGCGCGCGGACTTCCTCGGAGACGAACCTCGTGTTGTTGATGACGTGCGAGACGGTCGCCGTCGAGACGCCCGCCTCGCGCGCCACGTCCTTGATGCTGCTCATCGTTTGTGATGAGTGACGAGTGATGAGTGATGAGTTGAAAGCAAACCGCTTTTCACTCATCACTCATCACTCATCACTCATCACTTCCTTCGCTCCTTCGCCCGCGTCCGTGACGTAAATCGCCGGCGCGTGGCCGAAGCGCCGTGTGTACTGCGATGTAATCGTGCGTTCGTAATCTTCGAGAGCGTCGCGCCGGACGAGGCTGACGGTCGAACCGCCGAAGCCCCCGCCGGTCATGCGCGACCCGACGACGCCCGCGAGTCCCCAAGCGGTCTCGGCAAGGAAATCCAACTCGGCGCAACTCACTTCGTAGTCGTCGCGCAGAGACTCGTGCGAGCGGCGCATCAGTCGTCCGACTTCTTCGAGGCGACCGCGGCGGAGCGCGTCGGCGGCCGTGAGCGTGCGCGCGTCCTCGGTGACGACGTGGCGACACCGGCGGCAGATCACGTCGGGCAAACGTCCGGCGTAGCGCTCGAAGTCCGCCGCGCTCACGTCGCGCAGTTGCTCGATGCCCGGCAAAAACTCTCTGAGAATCTTCACGCCCTGCTCGCATTCCTCGCGCCGCTCGTTGTAGGCCGAGTTTGAAAGCTCGTGCTTGACGCCCGTGTCCGTGATGACGATTGCGGCATCCGTGGTGTCGAGCGGGACGGGCGCGGCTTCGAGCGTGCGGCAGTCAATCAAAAGCGCGTGCCCCGCCTGCCCGAGCGCGGCGACGAACTGATCCATGATGCCGCACATCGTTCCGACGTAAATGTGCTCGGCCTGCTGACCGGCGAGCGCCAGTTGCACGCGGTCAACCTCGCGCCCGGAGACTTCCGAGAGCGCGAGTCCCGCCGAGACTTCGAGCGCCGCCGAAGACGAGAGTCCGGCGCCGACGGGCACGTCCGAGAGGATCATCAAGTCAGCCCCGCGCAGACGCAGCCCGCGGTCTTCGAGCGCGCGCGCGACTCCCTCGACGTAGTCGAGCCAGATGCCGCGCCGCGTCTCGCCCGGACGGTCGAGGTCGAAGCCGGCGGCCTCGCCGACGTTGAGCGAATAAGCGTTGACGCGTCGGTCTTCGCGCGGCGCGGCGGCGACGACCGTCTCGCGTTCAATCGCGAGCGGGAGCACGAAGCCGCCGTTGTAGTCCGTGTGCTCGCCGATGAGGTTGACGCGACCGGGCGCGCGGAACAGACGACATTCGCGCCCGTTGCGTTCGCCGAAAGCGCGCCTTAGTTTCCACCGCTCGATCAACGCCCGCCACCTCCGACGCCCGCGACGACCGGCAGAACTTTTGACTCAGCCGCCGAAACCGTCACACCAACCTCCGAGTCGTTGACGAAAACGGCACCGTGCATGAAAGACTCCGGCCCCGTTCGCGGGCCAAGACGTTATCACTTCAAAGTCACGACGCGCACGGCGTCCCAGTCGTCCTCCGACGAGCCGAAGCCGTAGAGCATGACGCGGAACGTGTGCGGCAGATTCTTGATCGTCTTCTTGAGTCCGACCTGCGCTGCTTCGGGCGGGCTGTCGGGGCCGTTGAGGACGAAGAGGAAGTCGTCGCCTTTGCGGACTAGCCCCAGCACAGGGTTCTTGAGCTTCGTGGCGAGCTTGCGGAGTTGTTCGCCGCGACCGTCAACGACCGACCAAGCCTCCAGCGTGCCCTCGCTCGTCAGAATCCACTCGATGCGGTTGCGGCCAGAACCGTCGAAGAGAATCGTCAGCGCGGCGAAGCCGAGCGGCGCGGAGTTGTCGCCGGGGTTCAGAATCTGCGGGCCGACGCCCGCGACCTTCGCCTCGACGCTGAACTGTTCGGCGCTGAACTCCTGCCTGCTTCGTATTCCGGCGCGCGAGCCGTTCGTGCTGCGTATGTGAATCGCGCCGTCGCGGGCTTCGACCTTGCCGCCGCCCGCGCCCTCGAACGAGAAGCGCTCCCACTTCGACTCATCGAGCGCAGAGCCGTTGAAGCCGTCCTCCCAACTATCGTATGCGGGTTGCTGCGAAGACTGTTGCGACGACGATGCGGGTTGCTGCGAAGACTGTTGCGACGACGACGGCGAATGCTGCGCTGGCTGCTGCTGCGCGCTCGCCGAAGTGTGAACCGCCAAGAGCGCGAAGGCGAGCGCGGCGATGTTGATGAAGAAACGTCTGATGGACATGTCTGTTTGTCTCGGCGCTTCAGAAGCGGACGTTGGCGAGGCGTCGCAGAAGATCGCGGCGGTCGTTCTCGCGCTTCTCCTTCTGCGCGTCGCTCAGTTGCTTGAACTCGGCCAACTCGCGCTGCGCCTCGTCCGTCCGCTTGAGCCGGACGTACACGCGCGCGAGTTGATAGTGCGCCTCCGCCGATTGCGGGTCGAGCCGGATTGCGCGCTCGAACTCCGCGGCGGCCTCCGGCCAGCGCTCGGCACGCACGTCGAGCCTGGCGAGCGCGAGGTGCGCCTCGGCGAAGTCGGGTTCGATTTCGATTGCGCGAGAGAGATATTTTTCGACGCGCGCCGTGTCCGTCTCCGGCAGCTTGAGGAGCGCGTCCGCCGCGAGAAAATATGGGACGGCGAGGCCGGGGTCGGCAGTTGTAGCGCGCTCGTAGAACGAGACGGCCTCGGCGTATTGCCCGCGCTCGGCGTAGGCCGAGCCGAGGTAAGCGAGCGCGGGCGCGGAGCGCGGGTCGAGCGAGAGAGCGCGCTCGAAAGACTTTTGCGCGTCCTCGTTCTTTCCGTCCGACTGCTCCGAGATGCCGAGCGCGAGCCATAGACGCGAAGAGTTCGGGAACTCTTGCAGCGCCTCTTTCAAACGGATGACGGCGGCCTGCGGCGCTTTCGTGTCGTTGAGCAGAATGCCGTAGCGAAGCCTGTAGAGTTCGTTGTGCGGGTCGCGCGCGATGGCAAGCCGCATCGCGGGGATGGCGTGCTCGGCATAGCCGCCCGCCTCGTACACGTCCGCGAGCGCAGCATAGACGGGCGCGGGGTCGAGTCCGCGCGCGACCGCCGATTCGAGCGTGCGCCCCGCGGCGGGAATGTCCTTGCGCTTCAAGTAGCCCCGCGCGAGCGCAATGACCGCCCCGGCGTTCGACGGGTCGAGCGCGGTCGCGGCGCTCAACTCTTTGATCGATTCTTCGACGAGTCCGCTCTCAAACAGAGCCTCGCCGAGTTCCGCGCGCGACGCGGCGGACGCCGCGGGCGAAGGAGAAGTCGAAGGCATCGAAGCGGAGTTGGCCGCGGGACGTGCGGACGTTGAGACTTGCGCGTCGTAGTCACGGTAAGCGGCGGCGGCACTTTCCTTCTCGCCGAGACGGAGCGAGATGACGACGAGCGCACGCGCTACGTCGGCGTCGGGCGCGACGCGCATTGCACGCTCGAACAACTCGCGCGACGCGCGCAGGTCTTCGGGTCTGCCGGAACTGAAACGTATCTGCGCGAGATTGACGAGCGCGTTCGGCTGGTCGCGGTCGAGTTTGAGCGACGCCTCGAACTGCGCTGCGGCGAGTTGCGGGCGATTCAGCCGGACGAGTATCGCGCCGTAGTTATTGCGCGCCGAGGCGCTGAAGGGCGCGACCGACGCGGCTGCCGCGAAGTGTAGCTCGGCCTCTTTCAAATCGCCCGCGCTGTCTGCCATCACGCCGAGGTAGGTGTGCGCTTCTACGTTGTTGGGGTCTGCGCGCAGAGCCTTTGTGAATGCGGCGCGCGCGGCTGCGTCGTCGCCACGCGCGAGCGCCGACGCGCCTTCGGCGACGAACGTTTGCGCGCCGCCGCCGCGCGCCCCGTCCTGCGCCGCGTGCGCCGCGAACGGCGCGGCGGCGAGCGCGAAGGCGAACAGAAGCTTTGCGCACCGGGGATGTGTTGGATGTCTCATCGGTTGCTGCGACTCGGCGCACGCCAACGGCGGAAGGAGAAAGCGAGCGGCGCGGGAAGAGTTTAGCCGAACTCCCCCGCGCCGTTCATCCCGAAGTCACCGGCTTAGTACGTGAGCCGGAGTCGTATCTGGATCACGCGCGGCTCCTGTGCCGTCCCGACGCTTGAGAACCCGAAGTCGAACGGGTCTATAAGGTCGCTGCCGGGGAAGTCGAATCGGTGGCGGTTGAAGATGTTGAATGCTTCGGCACCGAGTTCAAAAGTGACAGTCTCCGTCAGCCGCGTCTTCTTCAGAAGGCTTATGTTCTCGGTCAGGAACGGAAGCACGCGCGCGTTCGGAATGGTCGGCGGCGCGTTGCCGAAGAAGCGGTTCGGGTTCGAGTAGTAGGCGACGTAGGCCGGGTTGATCGCTCCGCCCGAAGTGAACTCGGGCGGCGCTGCGCCGCAGTCGTAACACGGCGGAAGCGAGAACGCCGCCGGGTTGAAGATTTGCACGCGGTTGCCCGAAAGGTCGTTGCCCGTCAGGATGGGCTGGCCCGTCAGGTTCGGTCGGATGTCCGTGTTGAAGCCGGTGGGGCCGCCCGAACTGAAGAAGCCCTGCTGCGAAAGTCGTATGACGAGCGGGAGTCCCGACTGGTATCGCTGTATGCCGTTGATCTGCCAGCCGCCCACAAGACGGTCAACCCAGCCGCCTTCGTTCAGGAAGCGTCGGCCCTTGCCGAACGGAAGCTCTACGAGATAGTTGACGACGAAGACGTGCGTGGCGTTGTTCGGCGAGACAGACTTGAGCGAGCGGCTGTCGCCGGGTATCTGTATCAGACTGCCCGTGGGCGAGCCGCCGAAGAGGTCTTCCGCCGCGTTCGTCAGAAGCTTCGAGAAGGTGTAGGACGCGCCGAACTGTATGCCGTTCGAGTAGCGGCGCTCGATCTTCGCCGTGCCCGCGTCGTACCAACTGCGGCCCTCGCTCTCCAACTGGTCTGTGATGAAGGCGTACTGCGGGAAGGGCTTGAGCGACTGCCCGACGCTCCCGTTGAAGCCGGGGAAGACCGCCGCAGAGCTTGAGGGGATCGTCACGCCTACGCTCGACGCGTAGGCGCGCTCGGCGGGCGTCACGTCGTTCAGGTTCTTGTTCAGAATGGCCGCGCCGAGTCGCAGGTCGCCGAGCGAAATCGCGTTTATGCGGTTGAAGTTCGACCGAAGGTGCGACGCGCGGTGCCCCGTGTAGCTCAGCGTCGCAACGAACTTGTATGGCAGTTCGCGCTGCAAGTCAACGCCGTACTGGAACGTGCGTCCCGTCTTGAAGTTCGTGTCGAAGAAGTTGACGGTGCTGCCGACGAGTTGCGACGTGGGGCTGGTCGGCGACACGCTTCGGAAGTTGCGTAGGAAGAGGTCTGCGCGCTCGTTGGCGGTGCAGCCCGGGCCCGTGTCGCAGTTCGAGACGTAGGGCGTGTTGAAGCCTTCGGTGCCCTCGGTCAGAGTGTTCGCGCCGTTGACGCCGTAGAGTATCGGCGCGTAATAGAGTCCCGCGCCGCCGCGAACGACCGTCTTGTTGTTGAGCGAGTATGCGAAGCCGAGCCGCGGCCCGATGTTCGAGCGGTCGGGCTTGCTCAGCGTATCGAACTGTGCCTGTAAGCCGCCGTTGCGCTGTGCGTCGGCGGTGACGATAGCGCCGGGACGACCGCCCGCTTCGGGGTTCGCAACCGTCGGGTCGAAGCCGCGGAACGCGCCGTGCGACTCGGTGCGAAGGCCCGGCAGATCGTAGCGAAGGCCCGCGTTTACGGTCAGCCGCTGCGTGACCTTGATGTCGTCCTGAAAGAAGTAGGAGTGCGTGAACTGTCGCCACGAAGGGCTGAAGTTCTGCGCCGCGTTGAACGAGAACTCGGTCGCGCCGACCAGAAGGCTCGCGATGGGAAAGCCTTCGGCGTCGCAGTTGCAGTTGCTCGTCTGCGGCGAGCGGAAGTTGAACTGGCCGCCCGGCGAGAGCAACTGCGTCACGTTGAACTGCTGCAAGCGAACGTCAGCGCCGAACTTCATCGTCTGCCGCCCGCGCACGTAGGAGATGAAGTCGGAGATGTCGAAACTGTTGTCGCGCTGGTGGTCGCTGAAGAAGGTCGAGCCGATGCCCTGATAAGCGCGTATGTTGCCGTTCGGGTCGGCGGGGTCGCCGTAGCCGGGGAAATCTATGTTCGGGAAAGCCTTGTTCTGCGTCGCGTTCGCGGGAAGGCCGAGCGATGCGGTGTTGAAGCCCTCGGTCGTGTTGTGGTTCGCAACGTCGAAGCGGTTGAAGCCGAGGTTGAAGTGGTTGAGGAGTCGCGGCCCGAACGTGTAGTCGTCCTGTAGGCGAACGAAGTCCGACTTGAAGAACTGCTGCCAGCGGCCTATCGCGACGACCGGATCGGGGAAGCGCGGCGCGCCGCCCGCGATGCGCGTGTTATCGCGGTAGGCGAAGCTGAAGCTCAAGTGCTGCTTCTGCGAAAGCGCCATGTCTATCTTGAAGGTGGGGTTGTTCATGTTAAGCGGATTCGTCGTCGAGGCAAGATAGTTGTGGAAGACTCCGGGGAGGTTCGGCGCGGGGAAGAAGCCGAGTATGTTCTGCCCGACCGGGTCAATGATGGACTGTCCCGTCGGCAGGCGGAAGAGGTCAATGCGGTTGCCGGGAATTGCGGTTCGCGTTCCCGGCGGCGCGAGTATGACGTGGCCGCTCGCGTCGAAGCCGGCGATAGGACTGTAGAGTTGGATGGGGCCGCCGTTACGAGCGAGGACTCCGGGGTCGGTCAGAAGCTCCGAGAAGTCGCCCGTCCTCATCTTAAGCGTCGGGACGGAGATGAGCACGTTCTCGCCCAAAGAGAAGCGATAGCTCTCCATGTTGAAGAAGAAGAACGCCTTGTTCTTCCCGCTCCAAACGTGCGGGCCGCCCTCGCCGAAGTGCGGCAGATAGATGGGGCCGCCGATGTTGCCGCCGAAGTCGTGCTGGCGGTCGAGGTCACGCGGGGTGCCGAACTCGTTATGGACGAAGCTATTGGCGTTCAGCCCCTCGTTCTGGATGAGGTCGTAAAGTTCGCCGTGGAACTCGTTGCCGCCCGACTTCAGAGTGAAGTTGACAACGCCGCCGGAAGACTGTCCGAACTCTGCCGAATAGTTCGAGGTCGAAACCGTGAACTCCTGATAAGCGTTCGGGCCCGGCGCGACCTCGGAGAAGAACGAACCGTTCTGCGAGCGCCGCGTCGTCGCGCCGTCAATTAAAATCTCAGTGCCGAGTCCCTGACCGCCGTTGATCTTAAAGTTCGAGGCGTCAGTGCCGTTGCCCGTGGCCGCCGTCACGGTGCTGTCGAGGAAGATGAAGGAGAGCGGCGTGCGACCCGCGAACTCGGAGGTGACTTCGAGCGGCAACTCCTTGACCTGACGCTCGGTGACGTTGGTCTGGCGCACGGACGAATCGGTCTGTATGGCCGGGGTCTGGTCGCCCGTGACGGTGACAACGTCTGCGACCGCGCCGACATCGAGCTTCACGTCGAGGCTATGCGTCACCTGCACGGCGACCTTGTACTCGTCAACCGTGGCTGTCTTGAACCCTTGGGCCTCGACGCTGATGCGCCAGCGTCCGGCCTTCAACTCCGGCAGCGTGTAGTTGCCTTCGCCGCTCGTCGTCGCCTCGCGCACCTCGCCCGTGTCGAGGCTGGTCGCCGTGACCTTGGCGTTGGGGACGACGGCCCCGCTCTGGTCGGTGACGCTGCCGGTGATCGCGCCGCGGTCGCTCTGCGCGAAGACGGGCGCGGCGGCAAAGGCCAGAAACGCGGCGACGAGCACCGCCGCGAAAAGCTTCTTCGATGTCATAGGACTCCCCTTTCCCTAAACCGACGAATGAGCACCCGGCTCTCGAACAGGGCACGCGCTTCGGGCCGTCGAGCGGGAGCCGTAGCCTTGCGACCTCCGACGAGTCGAGTCCGGCTAGAGGCGTGGCCCGAAGCCCCGGCTGGCGACAGTCGTCCGCCGGGGCGAATCTTTTGGTTGTGCTTTTAGAAAGCGCCCAACAATGCTGCGGTAAAACGATTACGCAAACGGTTAACTTAACAGGCTTATAACCAAAGAGGCGGCTGATTGTCAACAATATTGTTTCCGGCGACAACAAAATCGACGTGACGCCTGTCGCGTTAAAGTTTGCACGGAAGTCCGGCGCTCTTATTCCGCAGCCTGAAGTAAACTACATCGGAGCGCCACCGTACTGTACATAACAGTACGGCTCGAATAGATTCTCCACAGACGCGCGACAAACAATAGCCTGCGCCCCGCCGATAGTCTCAGCCTCTTCGCTTTCGCCCCCACTTACTTCTCATCTACACGGCAAGTTAATCGAATCGTGAACATAAGGTGAAGGTAAGCAGTTATTTCTGTGGCCCACTGTCTCAAAACGAGCTATCTGGATTTGAAGAACTGTTTTCGTCAAGGGGGAGAAACATGGCTACGAGCAGGCGGCAGGTAACAACGCAAACAGAAGGCGGAGCGAGAGCCGAGCCGGCGTCGGCACAGACGCAGTCCGGCGCGGCGCAAACGAAACGGACGAGGCGCGCGCCTCGAACGAGAGCCGGGCGCGGCTTCGGGCGGCAAGCCGCGACGAAGAATACGAACGGGCAAAAGTTGGCGCGGGGGCTTGCATGGTTCAGCATCGGCCTGGGACTCGCGGAATGCTTGGCACCGCGAGCGGTGGCGAAGATCGCGGGCACGGAGGGCAAGCACACGGGGCTTATACGATTATTCGGCCTGCGCGAAATAGCGAGCGGCGTCGGCATCTTCATGCAGGGCGAGCGTCCCGCCGAGGCGGTCTGGGCGAGGGTGGCCGGGGACGCGCTGGACATCGCTGCGCTCGCGGCGGCCTTCGCGTCGCCGAAATCCAGCAAGGGGCGCGTCGCCTTTGCCGCGGCCAACGTGCTCGCCGTGACTGCGCTCGACGCGCTCTGCGCACGGCAACTCAGCGGCAACGAAACAGGAGGCACTCAAGTGAAGAAGAGCATCATCATCAACGGCACGCCCGGAGAGCTTTACAAGTTCTGGCACGACTTCGAGAACCTGCCCACGTTCATGAAGCACCTCGAATCAGTGCGCATCACGGGCGAGGGACGCTCGCACTGGGTCGCGAAAGCGCCCGCAGGTTCCCAAGTCGAGTGGGACGCGGAGATAACCGAGGACAGGCCGAATGAACTCATCGCGTGGCGCTCGGTCGAGGGCGCGGACGTTGACAATTCGGGTTCGGTCACGTTCGAGGCTGCGCCCGGCGGGCGCGGGACGATAGTCAAAGTCGAAGTCGAGTACAACCCGCCCGGCGGCGTCATCGGCTCCGCCGTCGCCAAGCTCTTCGGCGAAGAGCCGGGGCAGCAGATCAGCGAAGACCTGCGCTGCCTGAAGCAGGTAATCGAAGTCGGCGAGGTCATCGTCTCGGACGGCACGTTCTGGGACAACGGACTTCTGACGCAACGCGCGGCGCGGCCCGCCTCAAGCGAAGAGATCAGTCAGACGAAGGGCGCGGCGTGAGCCTCAAGGCGGCGGGAGTTTTGTGCCCGGCGCTGTTGATTCGTGAAAGGGGGAAATGATGAGAGCGAATTGCTGGTACGGCAAACAGGACGTGAGGGTCGAGCAGGTGCCCGACCCGAAAATTTTGAACAGGCGCGACGCCATCGTGCAGATCAGTTCGACGGCTATCTGCGGCTCTGACCTGCACCTTTATAACCACTTCATACCGACGATGGAGAAGGGCGACATACTCGGACACGAGTTCATGGGCGAGATCGTCGAGGTCGGCTCAGACGTGAAGAACCGGAAGGTGGGCGACCGCGTCGTCGTCTCCTTCCCGATTTCGTGCGGCAAATGCTTCTTCTGCAAGCAGGAGATGTACTCGTTGTGCGAGAACTCGAACCCGAACGCCTGGATGGCCGAAAAGCTTTTCGGCCACTCGCCTTGCGGCATCTACGGCTACTCGCACCTGACGGGCGGCTTCGCGGGCGGGCAGGCCGAGTACGCGCGAGTTCCCTTCGCAGACGTGGGCACGCTCAAAGTGCCGGACACGCTTTCGGACGAGCAGGTGGTCTTTCTCTCGGACATCTTCCCGACCGGCTACATGGGTGCGGAGATGTGCGACATCAAGCCCGGCGACACAATAGCCGTCTGGGGTTGCGGCCCCGTCGGGCAGTTCTCGATTCGCAGCGCCTTCCTGCTCGGCGCGGAGCGCGTCATAGCCATTGACCGCTTCCCCGAACGCCTTGCGATGGCCGCGGCCTCCGGCGCGGAGACGATCAACTACGAAGAGGTCAACACCTACGACGCGCTCATGGAGTTGACGGGCGGGCGCGGGCCCGACTCGTGCATTGACGACGTGGGACTCGAAGCACACGGCGGGCACGGCATCGTTTACGCATACGACCGCGCAAAGCAGATGCTCGGCGCGGAGAGCGACCGCCCCATCGCACTACGCGAAGCGATCATGGCCTGCCGCAACGGCGGCACGGTCTCGGTCATGGGCGTCTATGGCGGATTCATAGACAAGTTCCCGATGGGTTCGTTCATGAACCGTTCCTTGAAGATGAGGACGGGACAGTGCCACGTGCAGCACTACTGGGGCAAGCTCCTCGAACACATCGAGCGAGGCGACATAGACCCCTCGTTCGTCATCACGCACCGGATGAGTCTCGACGACGCGCCGCAGGGGTTCGATACTTTCCTCAACAAAGAGGACGACTGCATAAAGGTCGTGTTGAAGCCCTGACGCTTAATTGCATTCGCCGGCGATTGAGAAGGTGCGACTGACGAAATTCTACGGCGCGCGTCGAGGAAGATTTATCTGAAGTCTTCCTCGACGCGCGCCGTCCGCAACTTCTCGGGAAGGTGTCTTGGGGCCGGAGAATACAGTGACTCGTCCCGGCGCGCACGCGCGGTAGTTCGCTGACGGCATGGCACTACTGCTGCGGGTTGTGCCATCCTCCGATGTCAGCCGCGAGCTTGTCCGCCTCCTGCGGCCCCCACGCGCCCGGCTCGTACTCGTGCAGCGGCGTCGCGTCTCCGAGAATCGGGTCAACGATTCCCCAGGCGGTCTCGACGGCGTCCTCGCGGACGAAGAGAATCTTGTCGCCGCGCATCGCGTCCGAGAGCAGGCGCTCGTATGCTTCAAGCTCGCGCCCCTCCGGCTTGTCGTAGGCCGTCAACTCGACGGGCATCGAGATCATCTCCGCGCCGGGCCGCTTTATCCGCGCGCCCATGTTGATCGAGAGGTCTGGGCCGAGCCTGAAGCGGAAGTAGTTGTTGACCGCCGCGAGCCTGCTGAGCGGCGGCCTCTTGAGCTTGACGAAGACCTCCGTCGCCGTCACTGCGAGTTCCTTGCCCGCGCGAATCAGAAACGGCACGCCCTCCCACCGCCACGAGTCAACTTCGAGACGGATGGCCGCGAACGTCTCGACCGACGAGTCGGGCGCGACGCCCTTCTCGTCACGGTAGCCTTTGAACTGCCCGCGCACGATGTTCTCCGGCTTCAAAGGCGGGATCACGCGAAACACTTTCACGACCTCGTCGCGCAGCGACTCGACGTACATGTTCGTCGGCGGCTCCATCGCGATAAACGCGAGCACCTGAAGCAGATGATTCTGCACAACGTCGCGTATCGCGCCTGCCTCCTCGTAGAAGCGACCGCGCCCCTCGACGCCGAAGTTCTCGGCCATCGTTATCTGCACGCTCTCGACGTAGTTCCGATTCCAGATCGGTTCGAGGAAAGTGTTTGCGAAGCGGAAGAAGAGAAGATTCTCGACCGCCTCTTTGCCGAGGTAGTGGTCGATGCGATAGATGTTCGTTTCGGGGAAGACCGAGTGCAGCGTCTCGTTCAGACGCTGCGCCGAGGCGAGGTCGCGACCGAAAGGCTTTTCGACGACGACGCGCGCGCCGTCGCCGCACTTCGCCGCGCAGAGCGATTCCGTCACCGTCGCGAAAAGGCTCGGCGGGATGGCGAGATAATGCGTCGGACTCTTCGCGTCGCCGAGCGCCTGCCGGAGCGCCGCGAACGTCTGCGGGTCTTGGTAGTCGCCGTCAATGTAGCGCAGAAGCTCGACAAGCTTTGCGAACGCCGTTTCGTCAACGCCGCCGTGCTCTGCGATACTCGCGCGCGCGCGCTTGCGAAGGTCTTCGACCGTCCAGCCGGATTTAGCGACGCCGATTACAGGCACGTCGAGAATCCCGCGCTTTATCATGCTTTGGAGCGCGGGAAAGATTTTCTTGTAGGCCAGATCGCCCGTCGCGCCAAAGAAGACGAGCGCGTCGGAGGTCAACCGGTTCCCGGACTTTTCGTCTATGATCTCGTCGTCAAACGTCTGGGTGGCACTCATTCAATCTCCCCCGATGACTTTCGCGCATCCATTAATGCTTCCCCTGCTCGACGTGGCCGCCGAACTCGAAGCGCATCGCGGAGAGAATCTTCAGCGCGAAGTCGTCCTCGCCTCTCGACGCGAAACGCTCGTAGAGCGCGGCGCTCAAAACGGGCGCGGGCGCGCCCTCGTCAATCGCGGCGGTGAGCGTCCAGCGCCCCTCGCCGGAGTCTGCGACGTGGCCGGAGAAGTTTGAGAGGTCGGGTTGTTTGGCGAGCGCGCTCGCCGTCAGATCTAAGAGCCACGAAGCGACGACGCTCCCGCGACGCCAAAGCTCCGCGATGTCCGCAAGGTTGAAGTCGTACTGATAGTGCTCCGGGTTGCGGAGCGGCGTTGTCTCGGCATCGACCTTTCGGTCGCTCTTGCCGACGTTGGCGTGGCGAAGGATGTTCATGCCCTCGGCGTATGCGGCCATGAGTCCATACTCGATGCCGTTGTGAACCATCTTGACGAAGTGGCCCGCGCCGACGGGGCCGCAGTGAAGATAGCCTTCTTCGGCTGTGCCCGAAGACGACTCGCGTCCGGGCGTCGGTTGAATCTCTCCGCGACCGGGAGCGAGCGTCTTGAAAACGGGGTCGAGTAGTTTGACGGCCTCGTCCTCGCCGCCGACCATCAGACAGTAGCCTCGCTCAAGTCCCCACACGCCGCCGCTCGTGCCCGCGTCAACGTAGTGAATGCCTTTCGGCTTCAACTCCTTCGCGCGGCGTATGTCGTCAATGTAATAAGAGTTGCCGCCGTCGATGATGATGTCGCCGGCTTCAAGCCGCGCGCCGAGGTCTGCGAGCGACGCGTCAACGACCGCCGCCGGAACCATCAACCAGACGACGCGCGGCGAGCCGAGCTTGCCGACGAAATCGTCGAGGTCGCTTGCGCCCGTCGCGCCTTCCTTCGCGAGCGCCTCGACGGCTTCGGCGCTGCGGTCGTAAACCACGCACTCGTGTCCGCCATTCGATAGGCGTCGAACCATGTTCGCGCCCATTCGGCCAAGCCCGATCATACCGATTTTCATCGCACGGATTCCTTTGCCTGTGGATTTCCGCAAATCATAACACCAACCGCCGCGGCGCGCTCAAAAGTTTCTTCAGAGCGCGGCGCGCACGCCCCTTCTCACCAACTCGGTCGTCAGCCCGTAGACGAGGTGCGAGGCGAAGGCGTAGAGGTGCACGGGGAGCGGGTACTCAGCCGGAGACTTCGACAGCCCGGCGGCGGGCACGATGCCTTCGTCCGCGACCGCCCAGACCGCCGCGCCGAACGGCAGCCCCGCGCCGACGGTCACGAATGGCAAGCCTTCGGCGGCCACGCCGTAGATCGCGCCCGACGTGACGCCCATCGCGTAGTGAAGCACAGCGCCCGCGACTTCCTTCTCATCCTTCGCCAGTTCGCGCCCCGTGACGCCGACCGAAATGGCGTTGGCCAGACGGGCGGGCGCGGTGTCCTTCGGGTCGTCTTTGCCCTCTGCCTCCAACTCCGCGCCGATGCCTCGACGGGGCGAGCCTTGCTGCATGGACTGTGCGCCGTGCGAGCGCTCCTCGCCCGCGAACATCTTGCTCAGAAGAGCCTGAAACTGATTCATCGTCCAGCTTGCAACCAGCCCGCCGACGACCCCCGCGGCCAAGCCCTTCAACACGTCGGCGTCGCGTCGCGCGCGCCTTCGTCCTTCTTTACTTTTCATATCCGCCCCCTATCGCTGCTCGTCTCGTTGCGGCCTTCGATGCTTGGAAAGTCGTCGCCCGAATCAATGCGGCTCGCTCAGAATCTTCAAGAGGTCGGAGTCGCTTCCGTACATGATGTTCGCGATCTTCCAGCCGCCGCCCTCGTTTACCATAAGAAAATTTATTGTCGTCCGCTTGCCGAAATTATTGAAGCTAACTGGAACCGTGACCTTCGAGCCTTCAACCACGGGAGCGCCGACTCTGAAATTCGTTATCTTCGTGTCCTGCGCATTGTAGAGCGGGTCGAAGTCGAGATTGCCGACATCGCCCTCCGGTGTCTCGGTCAAGTCCTTCCAGATAAGTCCCGCGAGATTCCTGTCGAAGAACTTTTCCTGTAGCTTCCGTCCAGACTTCTCGAAGACGTGCCCGTAACCGTTACGGTGAACCCTGTACAACTCCGTAACGACCGCCGAGGGCGCGGCGACGGGCTGCGTCTTCTGCGCGGCGACCGTCGCCGGGGCGAGCGAGACTGCAAAGATTAATGCCGATACAAACCTAAATGCTTTCATGCGCGATCTTCTCCTTATCGTTTTCGAGATTGATTTCAACTCAGGTGCTTTTCGGCGACGGACAAAAAGAATTCCTTGTCCTTCTGATGCGTCAACATCTCCGCGACCCGTCCGACTTCGACCCATCTGGCCTCCGGGTTCTCAGCGTCCACGGGAGACAGGTTGGTCTGCGAGGTCTTGAACATAAAAAAGTGTATCGTCTTTAACTCCGATCCGTCCTCGCCGCCGTCCCTCGCGATGCTCGGCCTCCGGTAGCTGCCGAGTTCCGCGACCAACTCCAAATCGCTGACGCCCGACTCCTCATAAATCTCGCGCCTCGCAGCCGCAAGAGCGTCCTCGCCGTCTTCGATGTGACCCTTCGGCAGAGACCAACTCGTACCGTGCTGGTTGACGACCAGAATCTTCCCCTCCGCGTTTACGACGACCCCGCCCGCGCTTCTCGTTTCGATCATGGCCCTCCCGGCTTTCAAGCTCCCTGTCAAAGCCCTTCACTTGCCGGCCTGCGTCTGCTGGTAGAAGGCGTTGAGCCAGCGGTCGCCGCGCCTGACGTAGAGCGAGCTTACCCAGACGGGGCTTGGCACAGCCTTGCCGCCGCAGGTCGTGTCCTGTTCGGCGTGATATGTTAAGAGCGCCGTGTTCGCGTCGAACATAGTCAACTCGAAATTATCGACCGCGTAGCTTTTGACAATGCAGGCGGGGCTGCCGACGAATGCGACGACCGGAGTTTTGCTCGTCCGACCGCCGGAGCCGACCTCGACGTGATCGTCCGCGAGAAAGTCCTGAAAGAACTTTCCGTCGCGCTTCTTCCAAGCCTCCCAAGACTGCTTCTCAAGCTTTATCAAAGTATCCTTGAACGCATTCTTGTCGGCCTTCTCTGTTTGTGCCGGCGACAACAACGGGAAGGCGAAAATCACAAGAGCGACGACGGACAGCTTTTTCATTGTCCTTCTCCTTTTCCGATTTAGACGCGTTTCGAGAAGCAACTAACGCTCGAATCCCACGCGCCGGTATCGCTCGAAGCGGGCCGGGGCCGGACGAGTTTGATGAATGCTAAGCCTTGGCGGTCGAGTTCCGGCGCTCTGTTATAAGTTCGAGTTGAATAGCTTGACCTCTTCGGAATCGACGGAAAATTTAATCATCCTCTCAAACCGAAACCCAAGCTTTTCGAGAAGTCTGGCCGAGCTATCATTGTCCGCAGACGTGATTGCGACTATTCGCTTAATGCCGAGCGCGTCTCTGCCGTATGCCATGACGGCGGAGGCCGCTTCAAACGCGTATCCCCTGCCCCAATACTCAGGGAGAAAGGCGAACCCGATGTCCACATCTTCCAGAGTATCTCTCTTTATCAGCCCGCAGAGTCCAATCGAGACGCCTTCTTCCTTTAACTCGACCAGATATAGCCCGAACCCAAGCCGCGAATACATTTCGAGCGGCCCGTTCAAAATATAAGCGCGCGCGTCCGCAACGCTTCTGACGCCCCTATCGCCGATGAACCTCAGCCACGACGGCTCGTTCACAAGGCGAAGTATAAACTCCGCGTCGTCCGTCGATAGCCGGCGAAGTATCAATCTATCCGTTTCCAGAACTTTAAGAACAGACACTCCGAGCGAATCGTTTAGATAGTCTCCTAAACCGTCCGGCGAAGCCCCCGCGGAGATAAATCCGATGTGGTTGTCCGGTCTTAAAAGAACGTGGAAAGGTTTGTCCGTGCCGAAGGCTTCGACCACCTGCCTGTTGAGCAGCATGGCGTCGAAGTCAACGAGGTCGGCGTATCGGCTTCCTAATTCCGTTCGCAAAGCCTGAACCGAGTCCTGCGAGTCGGAGAAGACGAGCAAATGAAATTTCGGCTGGCGCAGCCTGTCGTAGATGCTCTCGCCGTCCATTAAAAAGTAGGGCATTCGATCTCCGGCCTTGACTTCAAAAGCTCCGTCGCCGTCGTGACGACTGAGTGAGCCGCGCCGGTAATTGATTCCGATTTGAGAGATGAGCGGGAAGAAGAATTGCTTGAAGGTGTCGAGGCCGAGAACGAAGTTCGCCACGTGCGGAAAGACGCTGGTGCGAAGGAACTCTATAAACCATTCGGGACTCGCGGCGAACTGAAACATCCGGTCGGTAGTTTTCAAAAGGTGCTTCGCGTTCTCAAGACGCTCTTCGTTATAAGTCGCAAGAAGTTTCTCGCCCGCACGGCCCGTTAAAACCAGAGCCAGCTTCCATGCGAGATTGTAGCCATCCTGAATCCCCGTGTTCATCCCCTGCGCCCCGGCGGGCGAGTGTATGTGCGCGGCGTCTCCCGCGAGAAAACATCTCTCCTCGGAGAATTTATTGACGTGGCGCGTGTGAACTTTGTAAGTCGAAAACCATTCCACGTCGTGAATGTCGAGTTCGAGTTTGACCTCACCGCGGACGCGGGCTTCGATCTCTTCGTACAAAACCTCGCCCTCGTCTTTAGCGAACTCTTCCGGGAAGACGCCGACGATGCGATAGCGCTTCTCGCCTTTGAGCGGAAAGAAGACGACGAACGTTTCCTTCGAGAGACAGATGTTCAGCGCGTCGTGGCCGAAGTTCCAATCAACCTGCACGTCGGCGACGTAGAACATGCGCTCGAAGGTGCTGCCCGCGAACTCAAGCCCGAGCGCGTGTCGGACGGGACTCTTCGCGCCGTCGCAGGCCGCGAGGTATTTCGCTTCGATGGCTTGGGAAGCGCCGCCGGCGAGTTTGACTTGAGCCTTGACGCCCGCTTCCGTTTGCGAGAGGTTTTCCAGTTCGGTTTTCCAGAGAACGTCCTTGCCATGACTTTGTAGATACTCGTAGAGCAGCCGCTCGTTCTTGCTCTGCTCCAACATGAGCACGAAGGGGTAAGGACTCAAGCCTTCACCGATGTTCGAGAATTCGATCTCGCCGCGCACTTCGCCGCCCACTATCAAGCGACCCTTTTGGGCAATCGTGCCTCGCTCGACGGCCTCAAGTCCCAGACCGATCTGCTCATAAATCTCAAGCGTGCGCGCCTGAACGCCGATTGCCTTCGAGTAAGGCGTGACGGCTTCGTTCTTCTCGACGATGCGGAAGTCAACGCCGTACCTTACAAACTGACAGGCAAGGCTGAGTCCCGTCGGGCCGGCCCCGACGATGACTACATCCGTCTTGATTGTCGTCCCCATGAGCGGGAAGTCTAAACTCTTTCTGAGTCACGCGCGAGGGCCGCACGGAATCGAAAAAGTTTGAAGCGGGCGACCGTTGGATCGCCCGCTTCTATCCAGCTTCAAATGATTCGCCGCGACGCGCGACGCGTTAGATGCGCGTGCGCCTGACGGCTTGCGAAGACCGGGGCCGCGTATCAGTGATGGTCTTTACCCTTGCCGTGTCCCTGCGACTGCGGGTTGGCGGCCTGCGGCGGCGGCCCCTGCTGACGCGCCTGATGCTGCGGCGCTTGTTGATGCGCCTGCTGCTGCGGCGGAGGCCCCTGCCTGCGCGCTTGCTGAGGCGGGCCCAGAGCCTGCGGTTGTTGCCGGACGCGCTGTTGCGGCTGCGGGGCTTGTCTTACCTGCTGCCGCGCCGCCTGCTGAGTTTGGGCGTGCGCTCTGACCTGTTGCGCCCTCTGCGCGTCGGCCTGCTGGCGCTGCTGCATCGCGGCCTGCCGGGCGGCCTGTCTCTGTGCGTCTGCCTGTTGTCGCATCGCCGCGCGCTGCTGTTGCTGTTGCTGCTGCGCGCCCAACGCCTGTTGTCGCTCGGCCTCTCTCTGCGCTTGCTGCTGCTGACGAAGGCCGACCTGCTCGCCCTGTGCGCGCTGTTGCTGCGCGGCCATGCGTTGCGCCCTTTCGTTCGCGGCCTGCGGTGCTCCGGCTTGCGGCGGCATCGAGGGCTGCTGCTGCTGAGCCGCGTTTTGCCTTTCGAGTTGTCGCAACTGACGGCGAGCGCTGCTATCGCCGCGTGCGGCCTGAGCGGCGAGCGCCGCCATGCGCTGATTTCTCTGCTGATCCGCAGCACTCAACTGCCCCTGTGCTTGCGACGCAGGCTGCTGCGGCCCGGCTGCGTTGCGCTGTTCGGCGGTCGCGGCCTGACGCTCGTCCCTGAATTGCATCCTCGCCCTGCGTTGATTTTCCGGGACGGCCTCGACGCGCATCGCCTGCGCGAGATTCGGCCTGAACGGCGCGGCTGACGGGGCGGAGCTTGCGAAGACGCGCGTGTTCTCTATTCTGCGTGCCACGTCCTGCGGTACTTCGATCCTTCGACGCGCCGATGCGTTCTGCATCGCCTCGCGACGGAGCGCGTCCGCGGTGAAGGGGTCGAAGACGGGGCGAGTCTGCGCGAACGCATGCGGATCAACGCGCACGATGTCTCGCTGCGTGACGACGCCGTTGAAGTTCTGAACCGGGACTACTGTGACCGCGCCCGGCACGTTGATGTTGACGATCTGACGCTCGACGACCGGAGTGCCGCCGACGTAGTGCGGCTGCCAGTTCTGGTCATAGTAAGTCCGAACGTAAGGGTCGCCGGGGCCGAGCGGAACCCAGCCGACTTCGTTCGCCTGCGTGAGAGGCACGAACGCCACGAGCGCGGGCGCGTATGCCGGTCGCGTGTTGACGCGTTCGGGAATCCAGTACCAACCGTTGTTGACGTTGGCCCAGCGTCCGTAGTGATAAGGCGCGTAGCCCCAAGGCTCGCTCGAAACCCACGTCAGCCCGTCCGGGTCGCTCACGTCCCAATAGCCCTGCTGGTATGGTGCCCAACCCGCGTCAACGCGCGGGTGCCAGCATTCGCCATAGCCGCTCACGTCCTGCCAGTCGCCGTATGCGTCGAGGTCTTCGACGCCCGGAATGTAGTCCGAGACGTAGCGGTAGCTGACGTAGCGTTTCTGCGGGTCGTAGTAGGAGGGGTCGTTAAGGTATGCGTCGTAGTTCGCGTAGCGCCCGTCGTAGGTTTGCGGATACCTGTAGCCGTAGTAGTCGTTCAGGAGGTTGCCGGCGTACTGGCGGTCGAGTCTTGAAAGCGCGATGTCAGCCGCCGCCTGCCCGGCTATCGTGAGCATCTCGCCCTTGCTCACTTCGCCGGTGCCGGCGACGCCGATGGCGCGCGCGACGCCATTTAGAACTGAGACGTACGTGCTGCCGTTGTCGTCGATGCCGACCTCGTAGAGTCCGGGCTGGTCGAAGTCGTAGGCGCACTGCGGCGTCGCCACCTCGAAGAGTCCGCCCTGCGGCAACTCGCCAACGTCGAAGAGCGCCGAGCCGTCGCGCAAAGCGAGTTGCGTCCTGTCGTCCGTCAGATACATCACGTCGAGCGCCGTGCGCGGGTTGAGCCTCGCGAAGTTGCGACCCGTGAAGGCGACGGAAGCCCGCGCATTGTCGCGCGCGTAGATTCGGTCGCCCGCTGAGACGGGCGTGTTCGTGGTCGCCTGAACAAACTGCGCGTCCGACCCGGCCCGCGCGTTGTGATCTACGCCGACCTCGCCGTCAATGCGCTCGATGCGCGCGGCGCTGCCGAGCGTCTGAGCTTCGTTGTTTTGATTGTTTTGATGATGCCTGACGAGGAGTGCGGCTGCCGTCCCCCCGACCACTGCGCAAAGGAGAGCTACTAAAGTCACGTGCGGCCAAATCTTCACCTGTCTCATAACAACCCCCATACTCGTTAACAAACATCCGGCCTTTTTCGATATCGATTTTGCAATGAGCGTGCCGCCGACCAGAACGAGCGAGGGCGAAAGTTTAACCGCTTTGACGACGGGATTAACGTGGCCGTGGCGTTCACCTTGAGGGCAAAGCGCGTGTGCGAAAAAAGGGCGCTTTCGACCATGAGGTATATCTCCGGCGTAAGAAAAAGTAACGGGCGGCCACACCGGGCCGCCCGTTACTTTTTCGCGCACGGCGTTTGGCCGTAGGCGTTGTTTCGGACTTACTGGATCGTGTCGGTCGAGCCTTTGAAGCCGTGCATGGCCTGCTTCAGAGTCCACTTGATGACGCGCCGCGCGTCGTAGCAGTAGGCGAGGATGTAGTTGCAGGTCGAGAGACAGTGCTTCGAGCACTCCTTCTTCATCTCGTCGAGTTGCGCCGTCTCGAACTTGGGATTGTCAACCGTGCCCCAGTCGTGCGTTGCCGAGTACATAGGGAAGCATGGCGCGAGCGTGCCGTCGGTTCGGATGATGAGCGAGTTCTGGCCCGCGCGACACTTCCAGGGCGGAACCTCGCCGCGCATAAGCTGCTTCATGTCCTGCATGTGCCTCGACTGGTTGACCATCTTGTAGCCCTCGTTGTGTCGCTTGGCATCGAGATAGTCGAGAAGGTCGTCAACCTTGGGGAAGTCTTCGGGCGTAAGATACGTGCTGTTCTCGTTCAGGTGCTTGAAGTGCGTCTGCTCGGTCATCGGCGACTCGTTGATGTGATAGTCTGTCGCGACGCCGTGGTCGTGTGCTATCTCGGTCAGCTCTTTCACGTCGTCAAGGTTCGTCCGGCAGATGTTGATGTTGAGCATCACCGTGTAGCCGTAGTAATGTTGACGCTTGACGAGATACTCGAAGTACGGACGGATGGGATCGAGCGCCTTGGGAAGCTCCTTGCGCTCCTTGACCGAGTCAACGGCGAGGTTGACCGTAGCTATTCCAGCGTCGCCGAGGCGGTCAATCACGTCGGGCTTCATCAGCCGCCCGTTGGTCGGAAGATAGACGAAGATGTCTTTCTTCGCGCTGTAATGGACGACCTTGTGTATGAGCTTTGGGCGCAAGAGCGGCTCGCCGCCCATCAGGGCGAGCACGCGCGAGCCGATTGAATGGAGCCAGTCAATCGAGCGCTTGGCCGTGTCCTCGGTCATGCCCTTGACGCGATTGTTGTAAGACCAGCAGTAGTGGCAATCCAGATTGCACTTCCACTCGGTGAAGAGGTAGGGGATGATCGGACGCAGTTCGCCCTTGTACCAGAGCGACTTGAAGTACGGCGACCCCCAGGTCTTCCATGTGCGGACGGCGTTCAGGCGCTGATACTCCTTCTTCGTCATCGGCTGCGGGTCGGGGTGAATCGGGTACGGAGGCTCCGGCAGCGCCTCCGGCTCTGCGACGGGCACGGGTTCGGGAGCGGGCTTCGACCCCGGACTGTAAAGAATCTGGTGGAGTTTCGGGTCAATGCGGAACGCCGGTGCGGCGGAAGTGTTGGAGACGGTTGTGCGCTGCTCGGACATGAATTCCCTTCCTTCAGTTATTCGTGAATGGGCGTCTGCCAGAGGCGCTCCGGCCAGACTGTGCCCTCGCTCGAAGTGCGCGCCTCGCGGCGTGCGTGTTCGCGGCTGAAGGCGCGAACCTCCGACTGACTTCGACTTGACCATCACCGCTC
>DATINM010000096.1:0-111299 GCA_035474235.1 Pyrinomonadaceae bacterium | reverse complement strand
GATGTCGCGCGGCAACAACTCGAAAGTCGTCTTCATGCCCGTCGAGACTTCGGCAATGCTTTCGAGCATCGGCGCAATCAAGGAGATGCTCTCCGAGACCAGCGACAAGAAGACCGACGGCGGACAGCAACTCCCGCCCGGACGCCAGCGACAATTGCCAAACGGCTGAAAACCGTGTGACTCGATTTCAAGAGGAAATTACAATGGCTCTTACAAGATGCCAGATTGAGTGTGAGGATTGGGTGCGACGGGAATGGATGCCCATATTTTTTTGGGCAGCCCTTCTATCGAGAGAGGATGCCGCTTAGTTCAGGAGGGGTTTTCGATTTCGATGCTGTAAGCGCGGACAAAGCAATTGCGGCCTGCATATCTACGAGTGGAGCACGAACCGCATCAGGTAAACACGCAGTCGGCAAGCTAATGAAGCTACGATCCGATATGCTATTCCTCATGCTAAGTGAAGTTCCCCGAAAGGTCATGGTTCTATGTGAGTCTGATATGTACGCGCTTTGCCAGCGTGAACGGGAGGGTGGCAGAGTTCCGAAAGAGATTGAGTTTGTCCATGCTCCTTTGCCTGACGAACTTGCTGTTAAGTTGATTGCTGCCCGAAAACTCAGCAGCGAAGAAGTAACTCCTCGAAAGTGAAACTCTGAATCAAGCTTATGGAAACAACTATCTCACATGATCTTGCAGAGGAAACACCGGAGGCGAAGGCGCGCTGGTTTCAATCTCTGTCGCTCTCGGAGCGTATGGACTTGCTCTGCGTATTCACCGATTTGGTCTTGGAAAATAATCCGATGATCCTTGAACGCAAAGATGCTAAACCGATTGCTGGACGTGTTCGTGTCCTTTCAAAAGCACAGAGTTAAATACCTCTTCATCAATGGTGTCGCTACCGTCCGACACTCAGTCCCTCGCGCTGGAATTGCATTAATTGAAATTCACTTTATAGTAGGTAGTAGCTTTGAGGTGAACAAGGATGGTTAATGTCTGAATCTTTCCGCACTAATCCGCTCCGGCTCGACCGTGAGAAACCTGATTACTCAGTTTGCGTTCAGTTCCTCTTCATGCACGTGGCTTGCCTGCTCGCCATCTGGACGGGGGCGAGCGTCGTGGCGGTGTTGACCTGTCTTGCGCTGTACGTCGTGCGTATGTTTGCGATAACGGCAGGGTTTCATCGCCTTTTGTCGCACCGCGCGTACAAGACCGGGCGGTTCTTTCAGTTTCTGATCGCGTTCGCGGGGACGGCGGCCTATCAGAAAGGGCCGCTCTGGTGGTCTTCGCATCACCGTCGCCATCACCTGAACGCCGACACGGAGAATGATCTGCACTCGCCACTGGCGCACACGCTCTGGCGTTCGCACGTCGGTTGGTTTCTGATGCGCGACAGCCGCGCGACCGACCGGAAGTTGATTTCAAATCTGCTCAAGTACAGAGACCTGCGTTTTCTTGATCGCTATTATTCGCTGCCTCCAATCCTTCTGGCCGTCTCGATGTTTTTGTTGGGTTCAATCTTTGAACGCTACGCGCCGGGGCTTGGCACGAACGGCTGGCAGATGTTGGTCTGGGGCTTCTTCGTCAGCACAGTCGTTCTCTATCACGGCACGTTCACGGTCAATTCGCTGGCGCACATTTTCGGAAGCCGCCGCTTCGAGACGGTGGACAACAGCCGGAACAATTTTTTCGTCGCGTTCATCACGCTCGGCGAAGGTTGGCATAACAATCATCATCACTATCCTTCGTCGGAGCGACAGGGAATCTACTGGTGGGAGTACGACGTTTCGCATTACATCCTTCGTGTGTTGTCATGGCTCGGCATCGTGTGGGACTTGCGCGCGCCGCCGGCCAAGGTCGCACGCGGCGTTGGAAAGTCTTTCGCTCCTGCGATGGCTCAGATGGCAAGGATTGAGGAATCTCTTTCCCACAGAGCGGCGCTCTACGTCGCGCCGCCCGACAACGGCCTGCACGATACGACCTCGTAGCGTGAGCCGCCGCGCCCCAACTCGCTTCTCATCATTACAAGCTCTGAGACATTAAAAGTCTGCGGCTCGAACAACGCTTCGAGATGCGCGGCGGCGAGTTGGCGCGCGCCGTTTGGCGAGCGGATTCGTGCGACCGTGATGTGCGGCTTGAAAGGTCTGGATTCGCGCGCGAAACCCGCTTGCGCCGCTTCGTCTTCGAGCGAGCGTTGGAGTTTTAAGAGTTGGCCGGACGTGTCTTCGACGCCGAGCCAGAGCACGCGCGGCGAGCCTTGGGGCGGGAACGCGCCGGTCTTCGCAATCGTCAACTCGAACGGCTCGACGTTCGAGGCTGCACGCTCGGCTGCGCGCGAGAGCACTTCGACGCGCGAGACTTCGATCTCGCCGATGAATTTCAGTGTGATGTGAATCTTCTCAGGCTTCTCCCAGGAAGCGCGCACGTGCGGGAACGATTCGCGGAGGCGCCTGACGTGCTCGCCGACGCGCGACTTCAAAGCCGCGGGCAGTTCGACCGCGAAGAAGACGCGCCAGTCTGTTTTATCTTCGGTCGTCACGGGGTCGCCGTTTGAAATCTCAATGTCGCGGGTCGATGACGATCAGGCGCTGCTCGGTCATCTCTTCCATCGCGTAGCGAATCCCCTCGCGCCCCGCGCCGGAGAGTTTGACGCCGCCGTAAGGCATGTTGTCAACGCGGAACGCGGGCGAGTCGTTGACGATGACGCCGCCGAAGTCGAGCGCGCGAAATGCTCGCAACGCGCGGCTCATGTCGCGCGTGAAGACTCCGGCCTGAAGTCCGTAGCGCGTGTGGTTCGCCTCGGTCAAAGCCTCCTCGAAATCCTCGAAGGTCTGAAGCGTCGCAACCGGCGCGAAGACCTCTTCGGAGCAGACGCGCATCTCGCTGTGAACGTCGGCGAGCACGGTCGCTTCGAGCAGAGAGCCTTCGCGCCGCCCGCCGCAGAGAAGACGCGCGCCCGCCGCGACCGCCTCATCTATCCAACCTTCCGCGCGACTCGCCGCCTGCACGTCAATCATGTTCGATAGCTCGGTCGCGTCGTCGAGCGGGTCGCCCGCGCGTAGCGCCTTCGCCTTCTCGACGAACGCGCCGGTGAAGTCTTCGGCGATGCTTTCGTGGACGAGGACGCGCTGTGCCGAGATGCAGACCTGCCCCGCGTATGCGAAGGCCGACGCAGCCGTGCGTTCGACTGCGTAGTTCAAATCGGCTGTCTCGTCAACGATGACGGGCGCGTTGCCGCCGAGTTCGAGGGCGACGGACTTTCGCGCCGCGTGCTCGCGCAACTTCCAACCGACTTCGGCGCTGCCCGTGAAAGAGACCATCGCGACTCGCTCGTCTTTCAAAATCACTTCAATCGTCTCGACCTCCATCGGCACGACCTGAAGCGCCGACGCGGGCAGCGCCGAAGTGAGGAAGACTTCGCCGAGCAGAAGAGACGTGAGCGGCGTGCGCGGACTCGGCTTGACGATGATCGAGTTTCGCGATGCGAGCGCAGGCGCGACCTTGTGCGCGACGAGGTTGAGAGGGAAGTTGAAAGGCGTGATGCCGAAGACGACGCCGCGCGGCACGCGCTCAGTCCAGCCCGTGCGCCCCGCGCCCGTCGATTGCCCATCGAGCGGGATGACATCGCCCGCGAAACGCCTTGCCTCTTCCGACGCGTATGTGAACGTCATCACCGCGCGCTCGACTTCGGCGCGCGCAGTCTTGATGGGCTTTCCGGCTTCCCTCGCGATTGTGCGCGCGAACTCTTCGGCGCGTTTGTTGATTCCGTCGGCGACGAGGCGGAGCGATTCGGCGACGAGGTGGCGCGGCAAATCGCGCATCTCGGCGGCTGCGCGGGTCGCGGCGTCTAACGCTTCTTCGACTTCCGCGTGCGACGCGACGCAGAAGTTCGCGAGCAACTCGGAGTTGAACGGCGAACGCACTTCGCGCGTCTGTGCTGTCGTGCGCCACTCGCCGCCGATAAGAAGAGGTCTCGTCGTCATCGCTTTAACCCGTCCGGCTTTTGAAAGGGATTCTTCGAGAGCAGATGTTAGCATACGAGCTTAGTCTCGCGCGGGGTGCGGGGGCCGAAGCGGCGAGCGCGCCGTCAAGACTTCAAGGTTGACGCTCGCGTCGCGACGCCATTACAATTCGCTCGCTCGCGAAAAGTCGTCAGCTAAAAATTTCAGCCGTCATGCAAACTCGCCGCACGCAATTCGCACGCACTCTGTTCGCGCTCGCCTTTGCGCTTGGCCTCTCTGTCTGCGCGCGCGCACAGCAGCGACCGCTCATCACGGAGGACGTGGACGTTTTGCAACCCGGCTCGATTCGCGTCGAGGTCGGGATTGACTTTTTGCAGGGCGCGAAGTTTCCTGCGTCGGGACTGACGGGCGACCAGACGCGCGTCGGCGTCATAGGCGTTCACGTAGGGCTTTCGTCGAACGTCGAGTTCTCGGTCGAGGGCGTCGCGCAGAATTTCCTGAGCATCAACACGCGCGGGGCTTCGGCCTTTCCGCTCTCGATAGCGCCGGGCGCGACCTCTACGAACGACGCGGGCGACTTCAAACTCTCGACCAAGATCAAGCTGCGCAACGAGACTCGCAACTCTCCGTCGCTCGGCTTCCGCTTCGGCGTGGAACTCCCGAACTCGAATCAGGCGCGCGGCATCGGACTCAACAACACGAACGCGTACGGCATGATTCTCTTCGGCAAGAAGTTCGGCGAGCAGGGCCGTCTCAACACGTTCGGCAATCTCGGCCTCGGCATCTTCACCGCGCCGACGCAACTCTTCACGCAGAACGACATGCTTCTCTACGGGCTTGCGGGCGTCTTCCGAATCAACAAGTCTGTCAACCTCGCCACGGAGGTCAACGGTCGAGCGAACACGCGCGGCGGCGGCGCGCCGCTCGGAACCGAGTCGCAGGGCGAGTTCCGTATGGGCGTTCAGGTCAAAGCCGCGGGCATTCGATTCGACGCCGCCGGTATCAAGGGACTCACGCGCTTCAGCCCGAAGACGGGCATCACCTTCGGCATCACATACGACACGCCGACAATCTTCGCGCCGGTCAAATAAATCTGTAAATCGTGAATGGTAAATCGTGAATGGTGTTTGAGCTTTGCTCAGACGTGAGCGGGGCTGCCCGTTCAATTCGTGCGAAGGTCTTGTGAGACTCGAATCTGATTGCGGGCTTTTGTCTATTCGCCATTTACCATTTACCATTCACCGGATTATGTTCGACTGGCTCGGCGAACTCGTACACTGGCTGCACGACTTCATAAGGACTGTGCCGATCTACTTCGCGGCTCCCGCGATGATCGTGGTCGGCGCGCTCGACTCTTCGCTTCTGAGCCTGCCCGAGATCAACGACTACCTCGTCATCACTCGATGCTACAGCGACCCGAAGTCGGTCTTCTACTTTCCGATCTTCGCCGCCGCCGGTTCGGTGCTCGGCTGTCTACTTCTCTACACAGTCATGCGGCGCGGCGGTCAGGCGTTGATTCGCCGCCGCTTCAAGCCGGAATCAATCGCGCGAGTCGAGCGGGCATACGCTCGATACGGATTTCTGGCGCTGGCGCTCCCCGCGCTGACTCCGCCGCCGATGCCGTTCAAGGTTTTCGTCGCCACCGCGGGCACGCTCGAATACCCGCGCTGGCGTTTCATTCTGACGGTGATGATCGCGCGAACGTTCCGCTACGTCGTCGAGGGCGCGCTCGCGGTCTTTTACGGCGAGCGCGTGCTCGTCTTCATACGCGTGAACGGCGTCGCGTTCATGAGGATCGCGGCGTCGGCGCTGCTCGTCGGCGTCGCCGTTTACGTCTTCGCCAACCACATAAGGTCGCCGCGCAAGAGCATGATGGAGCAGGTGGCGGAAGAGAAGCGCGAGGCCGAGGCGAGCGAAGAGAACTCAGAAACGAAAAGTGACGCGGCGCGGGCCGCGAAGCATTGACCGGGAGGGGAAGTACGGGACGTGAAGTGGCTACATAAACTCGCGGACAAACTCGACACTTTCGCGAAGTACCTTCAGTCGTTCGGCCCCGCCGGGCTGTTCGCAATCGCGATGCTCGACTCGGCGTTCGTGCCGCTGCCGGGCGGGCCGGACGCCGTGATGCTCCTGCTCTCGACGCCGCCGGAGAATCACGCTTGGATGCCGCTCTACGCGCTCGGCGCGACCGCCGGGTCTGTCATCGGCTGCATGTTTCTTTATTACGTCTCGCGGCGCGCGGGGCAGAGCGCGCTCGAAAAGTTTTCCGAGTCGAAGCAGGAGCGCGTGAAGGAATTGCTCGAACGCTACGACGTGCTTTCGGTGCTCGTCGCTTGTCTGTTGCCGCCGCCGTTCCCGTTCAAGCTGTTCGTCGTGTCGGCGGGCGTGTTCCGTCTGAACGCTTTGCGCTTCGCCCTCGCGATTGCGGTCGGGCGCGCTTTCCGCTTCTTCCTCGAAGGCTTCTTCGCGGACGAGTACGGCGAGCGAGCGAAAGACCTTCTCGCGCAGAATTACCCCGCGGTCGGCATCGGACTCGCGGTCGTCGTCGTGGCCGTCTTCGTGCTGCGTGGGCTTTTGAAGAGGAAGAGCGCGGCGGCGGAAAGTTAGCGCGGCGAAGGAGCGCGATAGCCGAAGTTCAGGACGTAGGACGGCGCGCGGCGGAAGTTAAAGCTCGCTCGTCGCCGGCCTCTGCCCTCTCGCCTACGCCCGAAGCGTTGCCCGTCTCGGCCTTCTGTTTTTTGAAGCGCCGAGCGCCGCCGATGTCGCGGACGCCGTTGTCGTCGAGGTGTTCGAGCAGGCGAATGAAGACGCGTGCGGTGGCGAGTGCGTCGTCGCCTGCGCGGTGGCGCATCCTGTGTGTAACCGAGAAGTGTTGTGCGAGAGCGCCGAGCCGAAAGCTTTTCAGGTCAGGCAGGAGTTGACGCGCGAGCGCGACCGTGCAGAGGTGCGAGTTCATCATCCGCATTCCGGGGAAGACGTTCGCTACCTCGTGATTGATGAAGCGAACGTCGAATACGGCGTTGTGCGCGACGAGCACCGACCTGTCTGCGAAGAGCAGCCATTCGGCAGCGACCTCCTCGAACGCCGGCGCGCGGGCGACCATGTCGTCGCTGATGCCTGTGAGTCCGGCGATGAAGGGCGGGATCGCCATGCGCGGGTTGACGAGCGTCTGGAACTCGGCGACGATTCGGCCCGCCCGAACCCTTGCCGCGCCGATCTCCATGACGCGCGAGGGCGGCATCTTCGGCCCCGTCGTCTCGATGTCGAAGACGACGAACTCGGTTTCCGAAAGCGCGCGTGTCTCGTCGTCTTCGCAAAGAAGCTCGACCTCGCGCGAGTCTCCGGCGACGCGCAGTCGCCAGTCGTCTTTAAAGAGTTCGCCGACGAGCGATGCGGCGAACGAGTCTTCAAGGCCGGGAAGTTCGAGGACTGATTCGGCGACCTCAGTCGCGCGCGCGCGTCCGCCGTTCGTGCGAAGCATCTGAATCGTCTCTTCGATGAGCGACGAATCGGGGACGAGGTTGCGGAAGGTCTGCATCGGGGCGCATTGTAGCGGCGACGCGCGTGAAAGGGAAGGCCGAGGCGTGAAGCAGGAAGAGGTTATCGAACGGTTTCGGCGGACGGGCGCTCTGCTCGAAGGCCACTTCATTTTGACGAGCGGGCTGCACAGCACCGGATACCTTCAGTGCGCGCTCGTGCTTCAGTATCCGGCAGAGGCCGAGGCGTTCGGTCGCGCAATCGCGGAAGCGTTCCGCATGCAGAACGTCGAGACGGTCGTCGCTCCCGCCATCGGCGGCATCATCATCGGTTGGGAGGTCGCGCGCGCGCTCGGCGTCCGCTCGATGTGGACTGAGCGCGACGACGGGCGCATGACTCTGCGGCGCGGCTTCACGGTTCGTCCCGGCGAAAAGGTTCTGGTCGTCGAGGACGTTATAACGACCGGCGGCTCGACGCGCGAGACTATCGAGGCGATGCGTGCGGCGGGCGCTCTCGTCGTCGGCGCGGCGTCAATCATAGACCGCTCCGGCGGGCGCTCCGACGTTGGAGTCCCGCGTGTCGCGCTCGCCACGCTCGACGTTCCCGCGCTTGCGCCCGCCGCCTGCCCGCAATGCGCCGCGGGCATCCCCGCCGTCAAACCCGGCAGCAGAAAAAAGTGATGAGTGATGAGTAAAGTGATGAGTGATGAGTGATGAGTAAAATGATGAGTGATGAGTGATGAGAAAATCTTGCTCGCGCTTTCTTATCACTCATCACTACTCTTATGAATTACAGACTGACGCTTCAGTACGACGGGACGGAGTTTAGCGGCTGGCAGATTCAGGAGGGCGCGCGGACGGTGCAGGGTGAGTTGACGCGCGCGCTGTCTTTGATCGAAGGCGGCGAGGCGGTCGTTCACGGCGCGGGGCGGACGGACGCGGGCGTGCACGCCGAGGCGCAGGTCGCAAGCGTCCGACTTCAAAGGGATTTCGAGCCGGACAAGTTGCGCGCGGCGGTCAACGGCAACGTCGGGCGCGACCTCCGCGTCGTCGGCGTCGAGTTAGCGCCGGACGATTTCCACGCGCGCTACTCGTCGAAGGGGAAGACGTACTGCTACCGGGTCTTCAACGAAGCGTTCCAGTCGCCGTTCTGGTCGCGCTACGCTCTGCACGAGGCTCGCGCGGTTGACGTTCGCGCGATGCGCGACGCGGCCACGCTCTTCGTCGGCGAGCACGAATGGACTGCGTTCTCCTCGGCGCAGGCGGACGTGAGAAGCCGCGTTCGCAACGTGACGGCGCTCGAAGTTTCGCACCGCCGAAGCGTGCGCGGTCGCGGTCGGCTGATCGAGATGAGAGTCAGTGCTGTTGGCTTCCTGCGCTACATGGTTCGCTCGTTTGCGGGCGCGTTGCTCGCCGTCGGTCGCGGCGAGGCGGACGCCGCGACGATCCGGTGGGCGATTGAGACCGGCGAACGCCCGAACTCAATCGCGACCGCACCCGCACACGGTCTAACGCTCGTCGAGGTTCGCTACTGATACTTAAAAGTTCAAAGTTCAAGGTTCAAAGTTCGGCATTCAGAGTTCAGAGATCAACCTTCAGTCTGTCTTCTAAGAACACAAGCTAAGGCTTGAACTCTTAACCTTAAACTTTGAACTTTGAACTTCTCACTTTGCACTTTGAAGTGATTTGCGATTAAGATGCGGCGGAAGCGGCTGGGGCACTCGCCGACGGTTTCGTGAATAGATCACGGATGCTCTCAAACTTTACCGATGTCGTTCAGAGAGGCTCGCGCGACGAGTCGTTGCTCGCTCAGATCGAGTGGACGCGACTGCCGCGCCACGTCGCTATCATCATGGACGGCAACGGTCGTTGGGCCGCGCGACGGGGACAGCCGCGCATCGCGGGCCATCGCGCCGGAGTCGAAGCCGTCCGGGCCTCGGTTGATACGGGTGCGAGGCTCGGACTCGAAGCGCTGACGCTCTACGCCTTTTCGACCGAGAACTGGAAGCGTCCGCGGCTCGAAGTCGATGCGCTGATGCGAATGCTCAAGCGCTATCTCCGCATCGAACTCGACGAGATTGACCGCCAGAACATTCGCTTTCAACCGATAGGACGCACCGACGCCCTGCGCGATAGCGTCCGCCGCGAGCTTCAGAAGGCCGTCGAGAGAACAGCGCGCAACACGGGCATGACGCTGAGCGTCGCGCTCAACTACGGCGGGCGGGCCGAGATCATCGATGCGGTTCACGCCGCCGCGCGTGCGCTCGCTGCGGAAGGTCGCCCGGCGGAAGAGATGACCGAAGAAGAGATCGGGCGGTATCTCTACACACGCGGATTGCCGGAACTCGACCTGCTCGTCCGCACGAGCGGCGAGCTTCGCATCTCGAACTTTCTGCTTTGGCAGGCCGCCTACAGCGAGATTTACGTGACCGAAACGCTCTGGCCCGACTTCCGTCGCACGCACCTGCTCGAAGCCGTCGTTGACTACCAGCGGCGCGACCGTCGCTTCGGAGGCTTGCAGTTGGTCGCGAATGCGAAGTAGCTGCCAGCACTCAGCACACAGCTTTTTGCGTCGAGCCGCGCAGCTTTTGAAATTGAGAGCCGAAGCCGATAGAGAAGGCAACGATAAAGGCGAAAGCATTTAGCTGTGTGCTGAATGCTGAACGCTGACAGCTTCATAATGAACCGAGTCATCACCGCCGCAGTCGCGCTGCCCGTCCTCGTCGCCACAATCCTTTATCCTCCGTTCAAGCTGGTCTTCGTCGCGCTGGCGGTCGCCGCAATCGTCATCGCGCTTTACGAGTTCTGGTTTCTCGCGAGACGCGTCGGCGCGAAGCCCGACATCGTCGTAGGCTACGCCGCGACCGCCGCGCTGCTCGTCGGCTTCTTTTTCGATGCCCCTTACGTCGAGCCGCTGTGGCTCGTCCTCTGCGTCTTACTGCTGACTGCCGGCGCGCTCGCGGCGGAGATGCTCAGGGGTGCGCCGTTCGACAAGATGATCGTGTCGGTTGGCTCGACCGTGCTCGGCGTTCTGTACGTCGTGCTGCTCGGCGGCCACCTGATTTCGCTCAGGCTCAGCTTCCCGCAACCCGCGCTCGACCACCCCGCGGCCTTTTCGATCTCGACGCACCTGCTCTCTTATTTCTTCCTCGTGCTGATGGGTTCGGACACGGGCGCGTACTACACTGGCCGCCTTCTCGGGAGACGCAAGCTCGCGCCGCAGGTTAGTCCGGGAAAGACCTGGGAGGGCGCGTTCGGAGGCATGGCCGCGAGTTTGTTGATGGCCGCTCTCTCTCGCTACTGGTTCTTCCACGAAATTTCTCTGGCGGCGGCTCTCGCGCTCGCGGCGGTGATGAACGTGCTCGGCGTCGTCGGCGACCTTACCGAGAGCGCGCTCAAGCGTGGGGCGAAGGCGAAGGACGCCGCGCAAATCCTGCCCGGCCACGGCGGCCTGCTCGACAGGCTCGATAGCTTGCTCTTCAACGCGCCGCTCATCTACTATTTCGCTCTTTACTACTGGCGCTGAATATTTATGGACTCTCAGGGCATCGCCATACTCGGCTCGACCGGCTCAATCGGCTGCAACACTTTGAAGGTCGTCGAGTCGTTCGGCGGCGAGCGCTTCCGCGTCGTCGCGCTCGCCGCGGGCCGCAACGTCGCGCGTCTGGCGGAGCAGGCCGAGCGGCACGGGCCCGAACTCGTCGCCGTCGAAGACGAAGACTGCGCGGAGCAGTTGAGACGCGAACTCGCCCGCCGCGAGATTCGTGCGCCGCGAATCATGACGGGCGAGGCGGGGATGATCGAGGTCGCGACGCACGCGTGTGCGCGGACGGTCGTGAGCGCGACGGTCGGCGCGGTCGGTTTCGTGCCTACGCTTCGAGCACTCGAAGCGGGCAAGCGGGTCGCGCTCGCGAACAAAGAGACGCTCGTCATCGCGGGCGAGTTGATGACGCGCGCAGCCGAAGCGTCGGGCGCGGAACTTCTGCCGGTGGATTCGGAGCACAACGCGCTTCACCAATGTCTGCGCGGCGAGCGGCGCGAGGAAGTGCGGCGACTCATACTCACAGCTTCGGGCGGCCCGTTCCGAAATAAAAGTTTGAGCGCGATGGCCCGCGCCACAATCGCCGAGGCGATGCGACATCCGACGTGGAACATGGGCGCGAAGATTACGATTGACTCGGCCACGCTGATGAACAAGGGGCTTGAGGTCATCGAAGCGCGTTGGCTCTTCGGCTTCGGCCACGAAGAGATTGACATCGTCGTTCACCCGGAGTCGGTCGTGCATTCGATGATCGAACTCGTTGACGGCTCGATCATCGCGCAGTTGGGCGTCACGGACATGAGACACGCGATTCAATACGCGCTCACGTTCCCGGAAAGACATGCCTGCGCGTCGCTCCCGCCGCTCGACCTGACGAAGCTCGCGACGCTCAGCTTTGAAGCGCCCGACACGGAGCGATTCCCCTGCATCGGCCTCGCTTATCGCGCGCTTCGCGAAGGCGGCACGCTCCCCGCTGCTCTGAACGCGGCGAACGAAGAGGCGGTGAAGGCATTCCTCGCGGGCCGGATTCGGCTCACGGACATCCCGCGCATCATCGAGCGAGTGATGGACGCGCACGAGACGCGCGAGGTCGCGAGCCTCGACGTTGTGCTCGACGTTGACCGGCGTTCCCGGCTCGACGCGGCGCGCGAAATAGGGCGTGTCATGGATGCCGCGAAGGTCGTCGCTTGATGACAGTTGTTTGACGCGCGTCACGAGGCCCGCGTAAACTTCCAATGCAACGGCGCGCGCGTGCAGCGCCTCTAAAAGTTTTCGCTCCCCGACTTGAAACCAGAGACGCTGAACTTATGAATTTGCTCTACCTTCTCGCCTTCGTCTTCATACTCGGCTCCGCGGTCATACTGCACGAGTTCGGCCACTTCATCGTCGCGAAGATGCTCGGCATACGCGTCGAGACGTTTTCGGTCGGCTTCGGCAAACGTCTGTGGGGGCGCAAGTGGGGCACGACCGACTATCGCTTTTCGCTCGTCCCGCTCGGCGGCTACGTCAAGCTCGGCGGCGACGAGTCGAACGCGGGGATCGAAGACGGCACGGGCGAGGAGATTCCGGCGGGCGAGCGCTTCGACCTGCGCCCGCGCTGGCAGAAGTTTCTCGTCGGCGTGGCCGGCCCCGTCATGAACATTCTGACGGCGCTCGCGATTCCTTTCGTCGCAGCGATGACGGTCGGGGTGCCCGCGCTGACGCCCGTCGTCAGTCAGGTCGCGCAGGGCGGCGCGGCTGAAGTCGCGGGACTCAAGGCCGGAGATCGGATCGTCACGTTCGACAACGAGCAGAACCCGACATGGCGCTGGATGAACGTCGTCGCGACGGTGAAGCGGACGCAGGCTCTCCCGCTCGTCGTCGAGCGCGAAGGGCAGCGCGTGTCGCTCTCGATCAAGCCGACGGTGACGACCGAAGACGGACACGAGATCGGCGACCTCGGCTTCGACCCGGACTTCGGCGTCCAGCCCGCCGTCGTTGACAAGGTAAACGAAGACTCGCCCGCGGCGGAGACGGGGCTGAAACCGGGCGACCACATCATCGCGCTCGAAGGCCAGCCCGTCCGCAATCCCTCGCAGGTTCGCGAGTTCATAGAAAAGCACGGCGGGCAGATTCACATCACGGTCGAGCGTCAGGGCGGACGCGCCGAGTTGACGACACCTGAGCGTCGCCTTCAGGGCAACACGCTCGGCTTCTACTTCGCGCAGCCGCCGCTCGAACGCGTCGGGCCCGGCGAGGCGTTCGTCGAAGCCTTCAACAGGAACGTCGAGATCGTCCGCTTGACGGGACTCGCGCTCGGACAGGTCTTCAGCGGCAAGCTCGCAATCGGCGAGGCGGTCGGCGGCCCCATCGCGATAGCGCAGGCTTCATACGAGGCGGCGGAGAATTACGGCTGGGGCGGCGTCTTCGAGATGCTACAGTTCCTGAGTCTCAACCTCGGCATCTTTAATCTGCTGCCGATTCCCGTGCTCGACGGCGGCATGATCTTCATGGTCATCATCGAAGGATTGCTCGCCGGTGTCGGCATGAAGCTCTCGCTGCGTATGCGCGAGCGGATTCAGCAGGTCGGCTTCGTCTTCCTGCTTCTCCTGATGGGCTTCGTCATCGTCAACGACGTGACGAAGTTCGCGCCCGGCTGGTTCCGTTCGAGCGACAAGCCCGCGGCCACGCAGCAGCAGAAATGAAGTTCAAAGTTCAAGGTTCAAAGTTAAGAGCTTTGGCCTTCGACTTTGAATCTTGAACTTTGAACTTTGAATTAACCATGAGACAGACGAGAGCGGTAAAGGTCAAAGACGTTCAGATCGGCGGCGGCGCGCCCGTCTCCGTGCAGTCGATGACGAAGACGGACACGGCGGACGTTGCGGGAACGGTCGCGCAGATCGAGGAGATGATGCGGGCGGGTTGCGAGATAGTCCGCGTCGCCGTGCCGAACGTTGACGCTGCCGTCGCGCTCAAAGAGATTCGACGCCGCGTGCCCGGTGTGCCGCTCGTCGCAGACATTCATTTCCACTACAAGCTGGCGCTGATGGCGCTCGAAGCGGGCATTGACAAGCTGCGGCTGAACCCCGGAAACATCGGCTCAATCGAGCGCGTGCGCGAGGTCGTGCGCGCGACCAAAGAGCGCGGCGTGCCGATTCGCATCGGCGTCAACGGCGGCTCGCTCGAAAAGGATTTGCTCAAAAAATACGGCACGGCCACGCCCGAAGCGATGGTCGAGTCGGCCATGCGCCACATCTCGATTCTCGAAGACTTGGACTTTCGGGACATCGTCGTCTCGCTCAAGGCTTCCGACGTTCACCGAACCGTCGCGGCCTATCGCCTTCTCGCCGAGCGCGTCGAGTATCCGCTCCACCTCGGCGTCACCGAAGCGGGCACGCCCTTCGGCGGCACGATCAAATCTTCAATCGGACTCGGCGTACTCCTTCACGAAGGCATCGGCGACACGATTCGCGTCTCGCTCGCCGCGGAGCCTTGGGAGGAGGTGAGAGTCGCGTGGGAGATTCTGAAATCTCTGGACTTGCGCAAGCGCGGAGTCACGGTCGTCGCGTGCCCGACGTGCGGGCGTCTCGACGTTGAGAATTTCGTCGAGATAGTCACTGAGATCGAGCGCCGTCTGGCGCACATCGAGGAGCCGCTTCATCTCTCGATCATGGGCTGCGAGGTCAACGGCCCCGGCGAGGCTCACGACTCGCAACTCGGCGTCACGTTCGGCAAGGGCGTCGGGATGATCTTCAAGGACGGCAGGCCGCTTCGCAAAGTGGCGGGCGCGGACATCGTCGAGGCGTTCGTCGCCGAGACTGAGCGGTTAGTCGCCGAAGGGCCGAAGGTTCAGGAAGAATCGTTGCCGGAGTTGGTGCAGATCAAGTAAGCGACTTCGCAAATCCTCACTGGAATCCTTCCACCCCGTTTTTCGTCTGAAACAAACTTTATCCGGCGGCCATGCCGAGAAAGAGTGCGTCGGTCGCAGCGCGACGATTGACGTTGACGGCAAGCTGCGTTCGTAGTTCTTCGATTGCGGCGAGCCAGCGCCGCGCGCTCGCGGGCCGAAGGTCGCGCGCGAGATGCGTGAGGCGCTCGCGTATGTCTTCGTTGACGACGCGCGAGTCCGCGCCTTCGAGCGCGAGCAGCCAGAGGTCGCGTATCAAAATCTCAAGCACGTCGAGGCGCGGCTCGTACTCGTCCTTGTTCTTTGCGTCGCCCAACTCTTCCGCCGAGCGAAGGAGTCGCACGCGGTCTGTCTTCGACGCGGCGAGCGCCTCGACGACGGCGAGCATCGCGTCGCGGCGTGCGCGGTAGATGTCGAGGTTCAGGCCGAGCGCGACGCCGGGCCTCCCGCCCGCGAGGTGAGCGGCGAGTCGAGCCTCTTCGCCCGCGCGCCTGCGCGTCTTGACCAGGTGGCTCTCAAGCTCTTCGACCGCGAGCGGCGCGAAGCGTATCGTCTGGCAGCGCGAGCGTATCGTCGGCAGAAGGCTCGCGGGGCGCGACGTTACGAGAATCAGGTGCGAGGTCGGCGGCGTTTCTTCCAACGTTTTCAGGAGCGCGTTCGAGGCGGCTTCGTTCAGACTGTCCGCGTCCTCGACAATGAAGACCCGCGCGCGTCCTTCGACGGGGCGGAAGTTGCACTCGCGTTCCAAGTCGCGGACGGCGGCGACAAGGATGTTGCGCTTGTAGGCACGGACGAGTCCGACATCCGGGTGCTCGCTCCAGATGACTTTCTGATGCTCGTCGCGCTCGTCGGCGTGTGGGAGTTGGAACTTGCCCGCGCGGACGCAGGCCGAACAGACGCCGCACGCCTCGGCCCCCCGGCGCGAGCGGCAGTTGAGCGCGCGCGCCAGTTCGACGGCGAAGAGTTGCTTGCCCAAGCCTTCCTCGCCCGCGAAAAGAAGCGCGCCGGGCACGCGCCCCTCGCTCAGCATTCGCCGCAGAATCTCCTTCGCGCGCTCGTTCCCGATGAGAGTGTCGAACATAATCCGAATAAGTCTGAAATCTGAAGTCAAAGCACAAGATGTCTTGACTCAAGACTTCAGACTTCAGACTCTAAAAGTGGCGTGACGATTCTCAAGACCAGCGAGTGAGTCTCCTGCACCGAGCCGCTTGCGTCAACGATGTGGACGCGCTCCGGCTCGGCGGCGGCGATTCTGAGATAGGCGTCGCGGACGCGCGTGTGGAACGCGGCGTCTTCTGCGTCGAGACGGTCGTGCTGCCTGCTGTCCTTGCGCGGTCGCTGCGCTGCGCGGCGCTGGCTCTCGTCAACGGTGAGGTCGAAGATGAGCGTCAGCGACGGCATGAGGCCGCCGGTCGCGAGCGCGACGATCTCGGAGATAAGCTCCGGCTCGAAGCCGCGCCCCGCGCCCTGATAGGCTACGGTCGCGTCGGCGTAACGGTCGGACAGGACTATGTGGCCGGACGAGAGCGCGGGACGGACGAGGCTTCGGACGTGCTGCGCGCGGTCTGCGGCGTAGAGCAGGAGTTCGGCGAGCGGGTCAACCTGCTCGTCCGCGTCGAGCAGGACTTTGCGTATGCGCGTGCCGAGTGAAGTGCCGCCCGGCTCGCGCGTCGTCACGACCTCGCGCCCCTGTAGGCGCAGGTGGCTCGCGAGCATACGCATCTGCGTAGACTTCCCGCACCCGTCAATGCCCTCGAAGGTGATAAAGGCGGAGGTCAAAACTTTTCGGTTCTCCGTGCCGGTCGGCTTAAAGGCAGGGCTTCAGTCGTCGCCGCGGCTCGCAGGCTCGGAGCCGGAGTCGGGGCCATGCTCCGCTGCGTGTGAGGCGCGATGTTCGCCCGCGGCGCGGCGCGCGTGCTGAATCGTCGAGATTGCGTGCTTGAAGATCAACTGCTCCTGCACGCCGGATTCGAGCAGCACCGAGAACTTGTCGAAGCTGCGTATGCGCCCGGAGAGCTTCGCGCCGTTCATGAGATAGATCGTCACCATATCTTTCTCACGACGCACGGTGTTCAGGAACGCGTCCTGTATGTTTTGGGGAGTAGATTTGCTGTCCACTGCGTGGCCCTACCTGAAATGTAACTGGTATCAAGTTGAGCAAGAGTACACCCAACGGATTCAAAGTTCAAAGTATCCGAGACAGTTTACAAAAAAGACAGACTTTAAGCGCGCGCGAAATGTTCAAAGGCCGAGACGCGCCGCGACCGACTCCTGCATTCGCGCGTCGTCGCCGAAACCCTCAATCCATTCGACGCCCGGCTCGCGGCGAAACCATGTGAGTTGCCGCTTGGCGTAGTGCCGAACGTCGAGCTTCGTCTGCTCGACGGCGCTCTCGATTGTTCGTGCCCCGCGCAGGTATTCGACGACGCGGCGATAGCCGTGTGCGCCGAGCGCGCTCGACGATTCCGGCGCTCCGCGTTCGAGTAGTCTTCGGACTTCTTCGACGAGTCCGGCGCGGAAGTGAGCTTCGGTGCGTTCGTTGATGCGCCGGTAGAGTTCGGCGCGCGGAGGGTCGAGCGCGAAGACGCGAAGACGCGCGGCCTGCGGCGGCGGCGAAGGCCGCGCGCCCGTCTGAGCCGACAGCCTTACGCCGGTTTGCAAACGGACTTCGATTGCGCGCTGCACGCGCGCCCAATCGCGCGGCTTGAGTCGCGCGGCGGTCTCCGTGTCGAGCCGGCACAGAATCGCGTGCAGGTGTTCAGCGCCGCGCCGCTCGCGAATCTTGACGAGACGGCGGCGCAAAGCTTCGTCGGTCGGCGGCGCTTGAAAGAACGGCTGGCGAAGTGCGCGTAGGTAGAATCCCGTGCCGCCGACGAGCAGCGCCGTTCGCCCGCGAGCCTCGATCTCGTCAATCCGCGCAAGCGCGTCGCGCGCCCAGTCCGCAGCGGTGTAGCTCACTTCGGGCGGGACGAAATCAATCAGGTGGTGCGGCACGCCTCGACGCTCTTCGACGGGCAGCTTCGCTGTCGCGACCTCGATCTCGCGATAGACCTGCACGGAGTCGCAGTTGATTATCTCGCCGCCCAGACGGAGCGCGAGCGCGATGCCGAGTTCGCTCTTGCCGGAGGCCGTCGGGCCAACGACGGCTATGACGGGCCGCGCTGTTTGAGGCTCGGCGCTCACTGCGTAGGAAAGGCGAGACGGAAGAGAATCACGAGCCAGATGATTGCCAGAAGCGCGAGCGCGCCGACGAGTTGTTTGCTTGAGAAGCGCATCGCACGTCCGGTCAGTAGAGTTTCGTCAAGCTGATTCCGGTGTAGTACGTCTTCAAAATCTTTTCGTAGGAGTAGCCCGCGCGCGCCAGACCGTAAGCGCCGACCTGACACATCCCGACGCCGTGCCCCCATCCGCGCCCCGTGAACGTGAAGCGCGTGACGCGCCCCGACTCGTCGAACGCGCGATCTATGACGAAGAGTTGTTCGCGAAAGCCAAGCGCCGAGCGTATTCGACCGCCGCGCACGTGCGCCGTCGCGTTCGAGCCGATGACTTCGAGGTCGAGAACGCGCCCCGAAACACCGCGCTGCCTGACGCGCAGATCCAGAAGCGTGCCGACGTTCGGCGCGGAGCGCGAAAGGCGCGAGAGGACTTCGGAAGGCGTCAGGGTCTCAGTCCAATTCGTAAACGGCGATTGGTGATCGGAGGCCGCGCCGCTCGCGGACGGCCGCGCCTCGATGTAGTCAACCTCGCCGTCCGCGCCCGTGTGGAATGTGACGGCCTCGCCGCCGACGAAATTTATCTCGCGGACGGGGAACAGCCCCTCGCCGAACTCGCTGAAGAGGAAAGCGTCCGGCGAGACTTTGACGTTCAGGTCGGAAGACCTGCCCGAAGAGGCTCGAAGCGTGAGCGCGCCGCCCGCGCTCGGTCGCGCAGAAGCTTTTTGAAGGCGGAGCAGCCCGCGCGATTCGAGCGCGTGCGCTATCGAGTGGAGCACACGCGCGCGCGTGATGGGCTGGCGCGGGCGGAGCGTGCCGTCGGGGAAGAGCGCGATGTTGCCTTCGCGAAGCATCGCGGCAACGTCGGCCCGGTTCTGCTGCGAGATCTCGCCCGCGTCGCGGAACGAGAGAAGGTACTCGACATCGGCGCTGTTGAGGAGCACGCTGCCGCGGCTCTCGCCGTCGAGCGCGGCGGCGAGAGCGGTCGCGAATCCGCCGGGTCTTTGAGAGTCCGCGTTGACGGGCGGCGCGGGCTGTCGAGCGAGCGAGGCGACTCTGCCGAGAAGGTCGCGAAGCTCATCGGCCGTCGCGCTCGCTTCGAGCCACTCGTCGCCTATGTGCGTTGTGATGTTGAAGCCGTGTGTCGAGAGCAGCGCCGCGTCGCGCGCGCTCGTCGAGTGCTCGGCTGACTTGATCGAGGGAATCTCGCGCGTCGTTCGGACGTTGAACGGCTGGAAGTGCTCGCCAGCTTCGAGCGCGCACTCGCGGCCACGCAGGTACGGGACGGGCGTGCCGCCGAAGATGTTTTCGGCGTCCTCGGTTCGCCCGCCGCAGGTCGAGGTGTAGAGCGCGTTAATAGGCACGCCTTTGTAGGTCGCGACGCGGCCGCGCGTCTCAAGCACGGCGCGATCTGTGAGCGGGTGCTCGGTCGAGCGACCGCCGTAAACCTGCGAATGCGTGTCGGGCGTGAGGTCGAAGCCTTCGGCGGCGAAGCGACCGAGGTTGCTGACGGCGTAGGTGCGCGCGGCGACGGCCTGTGCCTTCAGGGCTTCAAGCTGCGGCCAGCCGCCCGGCGAAAGCTCGTTTGGAACGACGCCGCGAACGTAGTCTTCGAGCGGCAGAACGTTTACGACCGTCAGCGTTCCACGCGTGTTCGCGAAGACTTCGATTCGGCCCCTGTATGGCTTCTCGTTGAAGTTAACGGGGCTTCGCTCCTCGTCGTCCGAGGCAAAGACGACCGGCGCGCGCTCGTCGAGTAGCGGGTGCGAAGAGCCGACGGCGTAGAGCACTTCGCCGCGCGTCGCCGCGACCGCGCGCGATGTCAGACGCACGCTCCCGCGTTCGTTCGCCGGCATCGAAGCTGAGACGTTGGACTTTGCGGACGAGCGTGTGATGACAGGCGTGGCGGTCGAGGCGTGAGCAGTGGTCGAGTTCGATGTGGTCGAGTTTGAGGCCGGACGCCTCTGCGCTGGCGAAGCGGGCGTTTGTAAATTCGGTGTCGATGAAGTTGACGCCGGCAAGCCCCTTGTCGAAGTCTTTGCCTGTCGCACCGTCCCTTGCGTGCCGGGCCACGCGGGGCTTGTGCCCGGCGTGCCGCCGTTTTCGGATTCGTCGGTTGAAGTCGAAGCGGTTTCGACTCCTTCGCCGTCAGACGTTTCGGGCGTCGGCGCGGGCGCGGGCGGGAGCGTGCGCGGCTCGATGCGGACGCGCGCCACTTCAAGCGGAGAGGGCTGTGCGGCCGGGTCGGTCGCGTTCAGAAGATGTCCGCTGGTCGAGACGGTGACGCTGCGCGCGCTCGTGGCGAGGCCGATGCGAATCGTCGGCTCGGTTGTGATGCGCGTCGTCTCGGTCTCGACTTCGGGAATCGGAAATTGGTCGGGCGGCGTCGTGGGCCACGTTTCGGTCGTCGCGCGGCGCGGTCGCGTCGCGCTCTGCCCGGCGTCCTGCGCGCGGGGCGCGAGGTGCGTGAGCATGAGTGCGCACGAGATCAGAGTCGCGTTAAAAAATCTCCGGGCGGACGAGCGCATAGGATTCTTTTGGCTACGAGCGGCGCGTTCGAGGCAGGGAGTTTCGCGCCACGGTTAGTTTACAACATTTCAGCGCGTGCGCACGCGAAGAAACCGAGCACGCGGCATCAGCTAGAACCCGTAGGCGCGGCGCGCACGAGCGCCTCGACGGCGAGCGTGTTGAAGCGACGGCGGACGGAATTGATGTTGACGAAGGGCAGCGGGCGCGCGTGCGTGCGGTTTGTGAGAAGAATGAGGACGCGCTCTTGCGCCGGGTCGATCCAGCAACTCGTCCCGGTGAATCCGAGGTGGCCGAACGAGTCGGGCGGGAGCAGCGCGCCCGCGGTCGAGTCCGGAGTGGCGGCGAGTTGCCATGCGAACGAGCGAGCCTCGTTTAGCCCTTCCGTCATGTTCGTTCGGAAGAGCGCGCAAGTCTCAGGCGCGAGCAGCGCCGTGCTTTGCGCAAGGAACTGTTCGGCGATGCGAAGCGTCTCGCGCGCAGTCGAGAAGAGTCCGGCGTGGCCGGCAGCGCCGCCGAGAAAGTAAGCGTTGCCGTCGTGGACTTCGCCCCAGATGGAATTCGTCCGCCAAACGCCCGCGTGCTGCGGGCCGTGTTCGGCCTCGCACGTCTCGCGCTCGTATGCGTTGCCGCCGGACTCGCATGCGGCGATGCCGGTCTGAAGTGTCTGTTCCGGATTGAAGAACGTCCGCGTGAGTCCGAGCCGGTCGAAGATTTCGCGCCGGGCGAGTTCCGCGAGACGCGCGCCCGAAACTTTTTGCAGGAGCAGACCGAGCGTGATGAATCCCAAATCCGAATAGACGACGCGCGAGCCGGACGCTCGTTCGAGCGGCTGCGCGGCGATGACTTCGAGCACGCGCTCTCTCTCGCCCCCGGCGAGAAGATAGAGCGGTCGCCACGCCGGAAGCCCCGAAGTGTGCGTCAGAAGTTGGCGAACCGTGATCGCGCGCTTCTCGTCGGTCGCGAATTCCGAAAGGTAGTCCGATGCGCGTGCGTCGAGTCCGACCGCGCCGCGCTCGACGTGAATCGCCGTGAGCAGACCCGTCACGAGCGGCTTCGTCAGCGAGGCGAGGTCGTAGATGGTTTCGAGCGTCGCAGCGTGTCTCGAAGGTTCGCGCACGGCGTCGCCGAGCGCGTCCGCGAAACGAATCTGTCCGCGCTCGGCGACGAGATAGACGGCGGAAGGGAAGTCGCCCGCGGCGATGCGTTCCTCAAGCATCGCGTTGATGTTCGGTTCGGTCGCGCTCTCTGCTCGTTTAGTCATGGTCGAATGTGAAGCCGAATCGTGTGACTTCAGATAGCTTGAAAGGAAAAGAAGTCAGAACTGCATCTTCATGCCTGAGATGATCGGGTGCTCGTGTATGCGCGCAAGCAGGCGACCGGCGAGCGCGAGCGCGCGCCGCCCGTCTTCGCCCGTCACAGGCGCGGGGCGACCCTCGCGCGCGGCTTCGAGGAAAAGTTCGACCTCCGAGCGAAGCGGCTCAACGTCAACGATGTCGAGATTCCTGACCTGCACGCCGGGCCACGATCCCGTCGCGCTCGGCGGCGCGAGGCTGCTGATGGATGCGCGCCGCGTCGCGTAGTCAACGGCGATGTAGTCGTGCGGCTGGAAGAAACGCATTTTGCGAATCTTCTCCGTGCCGACGCGCGAGGCCGTGATGTTCGCGACCGCGCCGGTCGAGAATTCGATGCGCGCGTTCGCTGCGTCAACGCGGTCGGTGAGTACGGGCAGGCCGACGGCTCGAACGTCCGTCACCTCCGAGCCTCCGACGAGCCAGAGAACGATGTCGAGGTCGTGAATCATCAGGTCGAGCACAACGTCGATGTCGAGCGAGCGCGCGGTGAACTGCCCGACGCGGTGAATCTCGAAATAGACAGGGTTGCGGACGTGAGGGCGGAGCGCGACGAGCGCCGGGTTGAAGCGTTCGAGGTGTCCGACCATCAAAGTCGCCCGCCCGCGCGCCGCCGCAGCGATCATCGCATCTGCCTCTTCGAGCGTGCGCGATAAAGGCTTCTCGACGAGCACGTGGACGCCCGCTTCGAGGAGCGCACAGGCTATCTCGGCGTGCGACTCCGTAGGCGTCGCGAGGCTGACGGCGTCAACGCTTCCCGCGAGCGTGCGCCAGTCGGTCGTCCACTTCGTCCCGCGCTCGCCGGCGACGGAGCGCGCCGCCGTCTCGTCGATGTCGCAGACGGCGACGAATCGCGACTGCCCCTCGGCGGCGAGCGCGGCGTGTATGCGCGCGTGCTGGCTACCGAGACTGCCGACGCCGATGACTGCCGTTCGTAACGTCAAAATTTCCTCCTTAAAAAGAGCCGTCAGCGTTTAGCAAGCAGCAATCAGCAAAGGACGCAAAGGTCGCGAAGGCCGAGCGTAGTTGAACGACGGGCGCACATGAATAATACTCGTCGGGTTTGATGAAAAGCATTTGGCTGAATGTTCTAACGCTGAGTGCTGACAGCTTTTTCGGAGACTATACTTGCAACGATTCATGCTTGCAAAGCGCGCGTGGCTTGTGCTGTTCGCGGTCGTGTGCGCCGTCTTTTTTTTCGGGCTTGGCGCGGTGCCGCTGCTCGGGCCGGACGAGCCTCGGTACGCCGAAGTCGCGCGCGAGATGTTCGCACGCGGTGACTGGGTGACGCCGACGCTCGGCGGGCACGTGTGGTTCGAGAAGCCCGCGCTCGCCTACTGGTTGATGATGGCGGCGTACCATCTGTTCGGTGTGACGGAGTTCGCGGCGCGCGCCGGTTCGGCGCTCGCGGGCGTCGCGACGGTCATGACAGTCGGCTGGGTCGCGCGTCGCGCGGAGTCGGAGACGGGCGCGAGGCTGCACGGGTTCGGCTTCACTTGCGCGGTCGTCGCGGCTTCGACGTTGGGGCTTCTCGCCTTCGCGCGCGCGGCGAGCTTCGACGTGCTTCTGACGGCGACGGTCGCGGCGAGCCTCGCCTGCTTTTACGGCTCGGAGGTCGAGCGAGACGGTAAGCGCCGCCGCGTCCTTCTCGTGGGTTTTTACGTGTTCGTCGGCGCGTCGCTGCTCGCGAAGGGACTGGTGGGCATCGTCGTCCCGGCGGGCGTCGTCGGACTTTATTATCTTCTGCGGCGCGAGTGGCCGCGGCCTTTGAAACTCGGAGTCGTCTGGGGCGCGCCGCTCGCGATGGCGGTCGCGGCGACGTGGTACGCGCCCGTCATCGCGCGAAACGGCTGGCCGTTCGTCCAGCAGTTTTTCATCGAGCATCACTTCGCGCGCTACGTCTCGGACAAGTACCATCACACGCAGCCCTTCTATTTTTTCGTCCCCGTAATCCTGACGCTCGCGCTGCCGTGGACTTTCTTCCTCGCCGGAGGAATCCTCCGCCTGCGCGAGACGATGGTGCGCGGCGACGACGCTGCGGGCAGGTTGAACGTGCTGGCGCTGGCGTGGCTCGTGCTGCCCGTCCTGTTCTTCTCGGCGTCCGAGTCGAAGCTGCCGGGCTACGTTCTGCCCGCGCTGCCGGGGGCCGTGATTCTGGCGGGCTGGCGCGTTCGCGAATACCTGCGCGGCGGCGAAGGTCTGCTTGCGATGAGACTGACCGGCGCGCTCGCGTTCTTGTTTTCGCTGGCGGGAGTCGGGTTTATATTCTTCGGCGCGAGACCGCTGGGCGACACTCTTCGACAGATGCCTGTCGCGTGCGCGGTGACTTTAATTCTGCCGGCGGGCTTCGCAGGTCTGGTCGCCGTCTTCCTTGCGAGGCGTCGGTCGCTCTGCTTCGTCTCGGTCGCGTGCGCGACGCTTCTGACGATTCCGATTATCGTCGCGTGCGCGCTCGGCGACGCGGCGCGCGGCGAGACTTTGGGGCGGGAGTTGAGGCTCGCGGACGCGGAAGGCTTCGGCAATCTGCCCGTCGTCTGTCTTCACGAGATCGAGCGAACGTCGGAGTTCTACGCCGCTGGCCGTCTGGCTTACGACGAGCGCGGCGAGCCTCTGAAGCTCGAAGGCGCGGGCGAGGTCGCGGAGTTCGTCAGGCGGCGCGGGGGCGCGGCGCTCGTCGTCGTGCCCGTCGAGGACGAGGCGCAGCTTCGCGCGGAAGCCGAACTCGAATCGCGCCGCGTCGGCGACAATGGAAGAATCGCTCTGGACTTCGTGAAGTTGCGCGAGCCTTGAACCGCCGCGTCGTCCGTTTGATTCAAGCGGATGACGGGCCGGCGAATCGACGCGAGAAGTTTATCGACGCGAGAAATTTTTAGCGGCTCGCGCCGAGCGTCCGGTTGAAGAATTCGATAACGCGGCGGTCGTAAGCCTCATCCTGTTCGGGCGAGGCCGATGCGAGCGTGAAGCCGGAGAGCGGGAGGTCTGTGTGAATCTCTACGCCCGTCCGCGAAGAGAAGCACGCGGCGAGCGTCTCTGTGGTCTGCCGCAAGTTCCCCGCGTCCGCGCCCGATAGAAGAAGCACCTGCCGGTCGCCGAGTTCTTCGGCGATGGTGCACGACGAGTCGTTTTTGTAGTGCCCCGAAAAATAGAGCCGCGTGCCAACACGCGCGAGAAGCCTCAGCACAGAGCTATCAAGCCCCGTGCGGCTGTTGACCGCCGAACCGAGCGCCGAGTCCGGGCTGTCGGGCACGGAGTCGAGCGCGAGCGCCGCGATTGCTTTGTCCTGCTTCGCCGCCACCAACGCCGCGTAGCCACCGACCTCGACGCCGAAGACGCCGAAGCTGTTGCCGACGAGCGCGCGGCCCTGCGAAGACTTCAACGTTCGGACGAAGTCAAGACAAGCGAGCAGGTCGTCGGCTTCGAGCGTGCCGAAGGATGTCGCCGCGACGGGCGGATTCTCGCCGTGGCCGCGCAGGTCTGGCAGGAGCACGGTCATGTTCGTCGTTTCGTTGAGTTTGACGCCGAGATTTAGAAGCCATGAGCGGTCAGCGCCGTAGCGATGCAAAAGAATGACCGCGGGCTGCCCCTCGGAGCCGCGTATGAGCCAGCCGCGCGCGCTCGTCCCGTCGCGATTCGTCCAACTCTCCTCCGTGGCCTTCAGGCCGCGGTCGCTAAAGCGCGCGAACTTTTCGGGCGTGACGAGATAGCTTCGGCGCGGCGGATGTGTGACGCCGTAAACAAGCCAGACCGTCAGAGCGACGAGCGCGAGCGCCGCGATCAGGATGATCGGCAGCAGCGCGGTGAGAATCTTTCGCCCGGTTCTGCGTCGAGGAGACATCGCGGGTCATTGTAAAGGCAAGCCGCCTTTCGTGGAAGTAAAAGTAAAAAGGAAAAGATAAAAATGCGGTAGCTTCGCTCGAAGAGCTTCTATTAACTCTTCATCCTTCGCCTTTCAACTTTTGCCTTCTCGTAGTCCTCCGGCGTGTTGACGTTCATGAAGAACAGTTCGGAGCCTTCGAGGTCTGAGAGTTCGTCGAAGGCGACGAAGCGTGTACGCACGCGCCCGAGCAGAGAGCGCGGGCGCAAGTCGCCTTCACGAATCAACTCTTCCGCCAGAGGCAGGCAGACGGCCCGCGTGTATGCGGCGCAGAGCGGTTGCTGCCGACCGTCGGCCTGAATCGGCGCGACGGCGTCAAAGCCTTGCCGAAGGCTGTAGGCCGCGAGACGCTCGAAGAGTTCGCGCGTTACGAAAGGCAGGTCGCAGGAGACGACGAAGGCGCGCGCCGCACGGCAGTTCGCGAGCGCCGCTTGGATGCCGCCGAGAGCGCCGCGCCCCCCGTGTACGTCCCCGAAGACTTCGAGGCCGTGCACGGCGGCGTCGTCTCTCGAACTGACAAGGCTCACGCGAGCCGCGACGGGTTCGAGAGCTTCAGCGATTCGCTCGACGAAAGTGCGCCCGCCGATCCGCAGCCGCGACTTGTCCTCGCCCATCCGGCTCGAAGCGCCGCCCGCAAGTATGAAGCCTTCAAAGTCAGACATGTTCGCCGCGCCCGAGCGCGCGCAAATTATCATGCGCGTTCGGGCGGCAGCAAGCCCGAAGTCCGAGAGACGAGCAAAGCGCGCTCGACTAAAGATTTGAGTTCATGCAACCCGCGAAGAGTGTCGCACATCTTTTCGTCACCGTTTGTTGCTTGACCGTGTGCGTCGCGCGCAGCTATATTCGGCCCGTGCGGGCCTCCCTTTCTCGCTCCAACCGCGCGCGGAGGTTTTTTGAGAGCCGGAGTCGTTCCAGTGGCTTATCAAGAGCGAGACTTCCCATTCCGTCCAGAGGTAATTTAATGCTAAGAAACGCAATCGGTCTGTTCGTCATTTTCCTCGCGCTCGTCGCGACCGCTTCGGCGCAACAGCGGCAAAAGTCGCCTGAGAAATCGCCGGAGCCGAGCGCGCAGAAGTCCGACTTCTTCCCGCTCGAAGACATACGCACAGGGCAGAAGGGTGTGGCGCGAACGGTCTTTGCGGGCGCGGAGCCGCAGGAGTTCGGCGTCGAAGTCTTGGGCGTTCTGCCCGGCTTTCCAGCGCCGCGCCAGTCGGTCATCATCGCGCGGCTTTCGGGGCCGCTCGCCGAACGCACGAGCGTCTTTGCGGGGATGTCCGGCTCGCCCGTCTTCATTGACGGCAAGCTCGTCGGCGCGGTCGCATACGCCTTTCCGTTCGAGAAGGAACCCATCTGCGGCATCACGCCCATAAAGCAGATGATTGACATGTTCGACCGCGGCACGCAGTCGAGCGGTGGGCGCGACCAACTCGGCTTCCTGCGCGAGCCGCACGCAGTCTCCTACTTGCAGTTATCCGGCCTCGACTGGAAGCCGCAGCTTCCGCAGGGACAGTCGAACGGTGCAACGTTCGTCGCGCCCGTCGCGGGCGGGTCGCCGCTGGCCGCTCTGCTCGGACAGCAGTTCACGCCGATTGCGACTCCGCTCGTCTTCGGCGGCTTCACGCCGCAGACGGTCGCGCAGTTCACGCCGCAGCTTCAAGGATACGGACTGCTTCCCGTCGCAGGCATCGGCGGCGCGTCGCCCATGACGCCGATGGCTAAGGTCACGGATCGGACGCTCGCGCCCGGCACTTCGATAAGCGTCGAACTCGTGCGCGGCGACTATTCGGTCGCGGCCTCCGGCACGGTCACGCACCGCGACGGCGAACGCATCTACGCCTTCGGCCATCCGTTCCTGAGCCTCGGCTCAAGCGACATGCCGATGTCCGAATCGACGGTCGTCACGGTCATCCCGAACACGATGAACTCGTTTAAGCTGACCGTGCCCGGCTCGATGGTCGGCTCGATCTCGCAGGATCGCTCGACAGGCATCTACGGCCAACTCGGCCACGCGCCGAAGATGGTTCCAGTCACGATAAACCTGCACACGAGCCGCGATCAGGTCGAAACGTACAGGTACGAAGTCGCCAACGACGAATTCCTGACGCCGCTTCTTCTGAACATGACCGTCTACAGCACGATCACTTCGAGCGAGCGGAGTCTCGGCGATTCGACCGTCAGCGTGCGCGGCACGATTGAAGTGAAAGGGCAGGAGCCGATAACGCTCGAACGTCGCTTCTCGACGACGAACGCGGGCGTCAACGCCGCAGGCTCGGTCGCCGCGCCCGTGCAGGCGCTTCTTTCCAGCGGTTTCGAGGGCGTCGAACTCGGCCCCATCACGCTCGACATCGCCTCGGTTGACACGCGCCGCGCCGCGACGCTCGACCGCATCGCGCTCGACCGCACCGAAGTCCACAGCGGCGACACCGTAGAGGTTCAGGCTTACATGCGAACCGAGTCCGGCAAGCAGTTCGTACAGCAAATCCCCGTCGAGATTCCGGCGGACGTTCCGCCCGGTCAACTCGTTCTCTTCGTCGGCGACGGCGGCACGCTCCAACAGGCTTCTGCTTCGCAGAGCTTCGTCCCGAAAGATTTGGGCCAACTCGTCGGCGAGATAAACAAGATCAAGAAGAGCGACCGGCTCTATGTCAAGCTCTTCCGCGTCACCAACGGCGCGGTCATCGGCACGGACGAGATGCCGAATCTTCCGCCCTCGTTCGTCGCGACGCTCAACAGCGACCGAACGTCAGGCGGCTTCACGCCGACCGTGCTCTCGCCCGTCGGCGAGAAAGAGTTGCCGCCCGCCGAGTACGTCATCTCCGGCCAGCAACTCATCGGCATCAACGTGATTCGCTGAAAGTTTTTTCGGAGTTACAAAAATTGGGTGGGGCGTTCGTGCCTCACCTTTTTTTGTTGCCCGCGGCTTTATTGACGACGAAGAGAAAGCGACTCTCCGATTCGGGAATGAGTTTCGAGTCGAAAGACAGGTCGAGACTATCCAGCTTCGAGCGCAGTCCTTCGCCGCCGAAAAGCAGAAGCGTCGGCACGCGCGCGGCCCATTCGATCATGTGCGGCAGAACGTCCGTGAAGCGTTCGAGCGCGCGGCAGGTTAAGAAGTCTGCGGCGGGCGGCCCGGTCTTCTCGAACCTCTCCGCGACGACGCGCGCCGCGTCGCTTCTTCCGAGACTCGACAGGGCTTCACGCAGAAATACGGCCTTCTTCTTCGATGACTCGACAAGAATCGCTTTGATGTCCGGCCTCAAGACGAGGCACGGAATTACGGGAAGACCAGCGCCCGACCCGACATCGACAACCGTCGAGGCTTCGCCGACGAATCGCGCGGCGACGAGCGATTCGAGAACGTGTCGCGTCGCGAACTCCGTAGGCGGGCACGGAGCGACCAGATGAAGTCGCCTGTTCCAAGCCGAGACGAGTTTGAAGTAATCGCCGAGGAGCGCGCGTTCTTCTCCGTCTGGCCGGACGCCGAACACGTGGGCGTGCTCGACCAGCGCTTTGTCAAACTCCTCCTGCGGTGATAATTTTCGTTCGGTCATCTCCCCGAAGCCCGAACGAAGCATAGCGGATGTCAGAGTCGAAACACAGCCACGCCGCGCTCGCGCTCGCCGAAGAGCACGAGCGCATCGGTCGCGCCGCCGTCGAGATAATCGCGGACTACGCACGCGCGCTCGAAGACGCGCCCGTCTGCTCGACTGCTGACCCGGCGGAACTCGAATCGCTCTTCGACGAAGCCCTGCCGCTCGAAGGTCAGAGCGTCGAAGACATCTTCGCGAAATTCAAACGCGACGTGCTGCCGCACGCGATGAACATTCCTTCTCCGCGATACTACGGACTCTTTAACCCGACGCCTCTGCCCGTCGCAGTCTGGGCCGACGCGCTCGCGTCCGCGTTGAACCAGAACGGCGCAGCTTGGCGCAACTCGCCGTCGGCGAGCATCGTCGAGGCTCGCGTGCTTCGATGGCTCTGCCAACTCGTCGGCTACGGCGCGGAGAGTTTCGGCACGATGACGAGCGGCGGCTCCGAGGCAAACTTAATCGGCTTGAAGTGCGCGCGCGACCGCATCGTCGAAGGCGCGCGCGACCGCGGACTGCGTTCGTCGGAGTCAGCGGGGAAACTCGTCGTCTATGCGTCCGAGCAGTGTCATTACTCGTTCGTCAAGAGCGTTGACATACTCGGCATCGGTCGCGAGAACCTTCTTAAAGTTGATACGGACGCGCGCTTCCACATCCGAACAGACTTGTTGCGCGTGGCGATTGAACGCGACATCGCCGAAGGACACACGCCGGTCTGCATCGCGGGCGCTGCGGGCGCGACCTCGACAGGGATAGTTGACCCGCTCGACGAGTTGGCCGACATCGCGCGCGAGTTCAAACTCTGGTTTCACGTTGACGCGGCATACGGCGGCGGACTCGCTTTCTCCGAGAAGCATCGCCCGCGTCTTCGAGGGATTGAGCGCGCCGACTCTGTGACGATTGACCCGCACAAGTGGATGTTCGTTCCCTTCGAGTGCGGTGCGCTGCTCGTGCGCGGCGGCGGCGCAGTGCTTCGCGATGCGTTCGACATCACGCCCGAATACCTGAGCGACGAGCGCGGCGGCGCGGACGTTTCGCTCGACTTCTTTCGGTACGGCCAACTCGGCACGCGACGCGCGATGGCTCTGAAAGTCTGGATGGCTTTCAAGGCTCTGGGCGTTTGCGGCTACGCCGAAATCGTCGAGCGGCAGATTGAATTGATCGAATATCTCGCCTCGCGCCTCGACGCGTTGGAGGAGTTCGAGCGGGTCGGCGAAGTCGAGACGGCTTTGTGCTGCGTCAGATTCATGCCGAAGGGCGCGCGAGAAAAATCGCCAGCCGAGCAGGACGATTTGCAGCGCGCGCTGCAACGGCGCGTCGAGCAGAGCGGCGAAGCGTGGTTCGCTACGACCGTGCTGCACGGGCGACGCGCGCTTCGGATTAACGTCAACAGCTTTTTGACCGAGCGCAGGCACGTTGACGATCTGGTAGAATTGCTCGTGCGCGAAGGCGCGAAGTTGAACGGCGGAGGATAAAGCTCATGAAATTCACGAAAGCTCTCGTTTGTTTGCTTTGCCTCGCGCTTTCTTTCACTTGTCTCGCGCCGCACGGCGCTGCGCGCGGTCAGGCGTCGGCGAGTAAGCCGGAGACTTCGGACGAGACGCGCTCGCTTCCCTCGATTCACACACGCGCGGAGTTCGACCAACTCGCGCGCGTTTACACCGATCAGCCTTACGCGCTGCCGCACGTCCTCTTCGTCATAGACCGCAAGGACGGGAACAAAATCTATTACGTCAACTCGCAGCGCTATCGCTTTCACAAGGACTTCATCAACGGCACCTACCTTTCGCTCGAACGCGGCGAGGAGTTTTGGCGAAACAACTACATCAACCCGAACCGTCGCTTTATCCTCGGCACGCTCGCGTGGCAGTCGCCCGTCAAGCGCTACACGTTCGAGTTCTGGGAGGGCGATCAGATTCCCGCCGACCAGATAAAACTGACTGCCGACGTTCTGAAAAAAACCTTCTTCGATTCGGTCGCGTTCAAGCCGAACTCGACGAAGCAGGACGAGGACTCGGCCTCGATAGCGGGACTCGACCGCGTGCTCCAAAGCGACATCGCGCGCAATCAGGAGTATCAGGCCCTAAACGTCGCGAAGGGCTTGGGGCGCATACACATCATCAAGAATTTGAACGACCACGTCGAGATCGGCTTCAACGAGATACTCGTTCTCGACGAAGTGCCTCTGAGCCTGCCGCCGGTCGCGGGCGTCATCGTCTCGAAGCCCTCGACGCCGCTCTCGCACATCAACCTTTTGGTGAAGGGCTGGGGCGTGCCGAACGCTTACATCAAGAACGCGGACGAGCTTTTGAAGGAGTACGACGGCTGGTGGGTTTCGTTCGAGACGCTGCAAGACCACTACACGATCAAGCGCGCGGACTTAAAGCAACTCGACGAGTATCAGAAGCGGCTCGCCGTTCTCAAGGACAGGATGACGCCGCGCTTCAACCTCAAAGACGAGCGACTGCTCGACCTTTATCAACAGCGCGCGTCGATGGCCGACACGTTCGGCTCGAAGTCTGCGAACCTCGGCGAAGTGGCGCACGCGAACCTCTCCGACATCGTCGTGCCAAAAGGCTTCGGCATCCCGATTTATTACTATGATCGCTTCGTCAAGGAGAACAATCTCGAAGACGCGATCTACGAGATGATGAACGACCAGAAGTTCGTCCACGATCCGGCTTACCGAAGACAGAAGCTCGCTGAGATGCGCGAGCGTTTCAAGCAGGGGAAGGTGAGCGACTCTCTGCGCGCGGCGGTTCTCAGGAAGGTTCACGCCGAGTACAAGGACAAGGGCTTGTTCGTCAGAAGCTCTTCAAACATCGAAGACCTTCCGAACTTCAGCGGCGCGGGCCTCCACGACACGGTGCCGAACGTCCGCGGCGACGAGCAGTTGATGGATGCGATCAAGACGGTCTGGGCGTCGCTCTGGAACTTCGACGCATACGAGGCGCGCGAGCGCGCGAACGTTGACCACTCGAAGGCGTTCATGGCGATTCTCGTGCAGGAAGGCATCAACGCCGACAGCGCGGGCGTGATGATTACGACCGACCCGTTCGACGCGGAAGACCACGGCGCGATCTACATCTCTGCGAAGCGCGGCCTCGGCATCAAGGTCGTCGAAGGCAAGAAGGTCGCCGAGCAGATCATCTACATTCCGACGGCGAACTCCGTGAAAGTCCTGACGCGCTCGGACGAAGACAGCCTGCTCACGTTCGACGAACGGGGCGGCGTCAAGGAAATCCCCATCTCAGGCGAGCGCGCTGTGCTCACCGACGACGTTGTGCGACAACTCGCGCGCGCCGCAACTCGCATCAAGACGGTCTTCGGCGGGCGCGAGCAGGACATCGAGTGGGTCTTCATGCGCGGACAGGTTTACATCGTGCAGTCGCGCCCTTACATTCAAGGTAGCTGACGGAGATGAGCACGCGCTCGACAAACACGACTGCCGGCTTTGCTCTCGCGCTCGCACTCTTTGCCTGCGCGTGCGGCAAGGGCGCTGCGAATGGCAACGGGCAAGCTAACGCCTCGGCCTCGCCGCAGTCATCCGCAACAGCTAACGCCGCCGACGCCGGCGATATGGCGAAGCTCGACGCCGATGTCGAGCAGTTGGAGAAGCGCGCCGAGCGCAACCCCGGCGACGACGAGGCTCTGACCGAACTCGCGAAAGCTTATGTCCGGCGCGGCGACGCGCATCGCGCCGCGAACCAACTGCGCGAGGCTCTGTTCGACTACCGCCGCGCGCAGAGCGCAGACCCGGACAACGCCGACGCGCAGCGCGACGCCGCCGAAATCTCGCCGCAAGTCGAGGGCGCGCAGACCGGCGAGAACGGCGAACCGGCCCCGCTCCCGATCACGCCCGGCGTCACGGCAGACGAGGACAAGCCGACGCCGACGCCGAAGAATCAGTGATAAGTGATAAGTAATAAGTGATAAGAAGTTGAGCTTGCAGTTTCTTATCACTCATCACTCATCACTCATCACTCTCCGAAAATGCTAATCATCCCGGCCATCGACCTCAGAGAAGGCAAGTGTGTGCGGCTGACGCAGGGGCGGCGGCACGAGTCGAAGGTTTACGACGGCGAGCCGGTCGAAGTAGCGAAGGGATTTGAGTCGGCGGGTGCGCGCATGATTCACGTCGTTGACCTCGACGGGGCGTTCGCCGTCGAGAACGCGAAGAACCGCGAGGTCGTTCGCGAGATCATTCGCGCCGTCGAGATTCCGGTCGAGTTCGGGGGCGGACTCAGAAGCCTCGACGACGTTCGGCAGATGATCGAGTTCGGCGCGGGGCGCGTCGTCGTCGGCACGCTCGCGGCGGAGTCGCCGGAGACGCTTGAGAGATTGGCCCGGCTTTTCGGATCGCGAATCTGCGTCGGGATTGACGCGCGCGACGGGATGGTGTTGACGCGCGGATGGGAAAGCGAAGGGGAGTTGAGTGCGTCGGCGCTCGCGCGGCGCGTGGCGGATGCCGGCGTCGAACGAATCGTTTACACCGACGTTGCGCGCGACGGGATGCTTTCGGGCGTGAGCCTCGAACAGACCTGCTCGATTGCGCGCGAGTCGGGCTTGCGCGTCACGGCGTCGGGCGGCGTCTCGTCGCTCGAAGACCTTCGGCAGTTGAAGACGATAGAGGAGTGCGGCGTTGACAGCATCATCGTCGGCAAGGCCCTCTACGAAGGCCGGTTCACTTTGCGGGAGGCTTTGGATGTCGCTTGAGCGAAGAGGGATGCGAGCATGAGTGACGAGGGTCGCGGCGTCTTCGCCGACGGAATACTTGAGGGGCGCGTCGCGTTCGTCACGGGCGGCGGCACGGGGATTACGGGCGGAGTGGCGCGCGCGCTCGCCGGAGCAGGCGCGCGCGTCTCGCTCGTCAGCCGCAAGATCGAGAATCTTGAGGGCGCGGCGGCGAAGATAAAGTCGGCGGGCGGCGAGGCTCTGACGTGTGCGGCGGACGTGCGCGACTTCGCGCAGGTCGAGCGCGCAATCGCTTCGACGGTCGCTCGCTTCGGGCGCGTTGACATCGTAGTCAACGGAGCCGCCGGCAACTTTCTCTGTCCGGCGGCGGAGCTTTCGCCCAACGGCTTCGGCACGGTCGTTGACATTGACCTGAAGGGCACGTTCAACGTATGCCGCGCGGCCTTCGACGAGTTGAAGAAGCGTCGCGGGCAGGTTCTAAACATCAGCGCGACGCTCCACTACCTCGGCACGCCTTTGCAGTTGCACGTCTCGGCTGCGAAGGCCGGCGTTGACGCACTGACGCGCAACCTCGCCGTCGAGTGGGGCGCGTTCGGCATACGCGTCAACGCAATCGCTCCCGGCCCCATCGAAGACACAGAAGGCATGAAGCGGCTCGTCTCGCCGCAGATCAAGGAGCGACTTCGTCGCGCAATCCCGCTCGGTCGCTTCGGGCGCATACGCGACATCGAGCAGTGCGCGGTCTTCCTCTGCTCCGACGCAGCGAGCTTCATCAGCGGGGCCGTCATCGTCGTTGACGGCGGCCACTGGCTCAACGGAAGAACGCTGAATGCGGAATGATGAAAGAGATTTTGGGTGCTAGGTTTCGGGTGCTGGTAAGACATGGCTTTTAACCAGCACCCGAAACCTAACACCCAAAACCTAATTACTATGATCGGTCTTCAGCCCGCGACATTCGAGGAGTTCGAGAGCGAGACGGCGCGAGGAAACGTCGTGCCCGTCGTGCGCACCGTGCTCGCAGACTTGCAGACGCCGGTGGGCGCGTTCCTGCGTGTCTCCGGCGGCGCGCGCCACGCTTTCCTGCTCGAATCTGTCGAGGGCGGCGAGAGAATCGCGCGCTACTCTTTCATCGGCGCGGAGCCTGAGATGATCGTGCGCGGGCGCGGCGACTCGACGTTCGTCGAGCGGCGCGGCGAGACGGAAGAGTTACGCGGCGTCCACGCGACCGATTATCTGCGCGACTACTTCCGCGCCCGGCGGCTCGCGCGTCGAGCGGGACTCGCGCCGATGGCCGGAGGCGCGGTCGGCTATCTCGCATACGAGGCCGCGCGCCGCTTCGAGCCTGTGCTCGCGCATAGCCTGAAGGTTTCGGACGCGAACGAGGCGGTCTTCATGCTCTTCCGAACCGTGCTTGCGTTCGACCGCGTGCGCCAGCAGATCGAAGTCGCGTCGGTCGTCTTCACAGACGAGGCGGCTGGCAGCCGCGAGCGCCTGCGCGAACTCTACGACGCGGCGGTTGCGGAGACAGCGCGCGTCGAAAAACTTCTGGGCGAAGGCGTCGGCGCGTCCGTGAAGATTGATGAGAGCCGGGTTGTCAACGATGCGGTCGGCGACGCGACGCGGTTCGAGGCGAGTTGGTCGCGCGAGGAATACGAGTCGGCGGTCAGGGAGATCAAAGAGCACATCGCGGCGGGCGATTGTTATCAGGCCGTTCTGTCTTTGAGCTTTACGAAGACGGTCGGCGTCAGTCCCGTGCAGATTTACCGCGCGCTGCGTGCGTCGAACCCTTCGCCGTACATGTACTTTCTTCGGATGGGCGACGAGACGGTGGTCGGCGCTTCGCCGGAGATGCTCGTGCGTTGCCGCGGCCAGCGTCTCGACTACCGGCCGATAGCCGGCACGCGAAGGCGCGGCGCGACCGAAACCGAAGACTGGCTGCTCGGCGAGGAGATGCGCTCGGACGAGAAGGAGGTCGCGGAACACGTGATGCTCGTTGACCTCGGTCGTAACGACTTGGGCCGAGTCGCCGACATCGGCTCGGTCGAGGTCGGCGAGTTGATGACGGTCGAGCGATACTCGCACGTGCAGCACCTCGTCACGTCTTTGCGGGCGCGTCTGCGCGACGACCGCGACCGATTCGACGCGCTCGCCGCGTGCTTCCCGGCGGGAACGGTGACGGGCGCGCCGAAGGTTCGCGCCATGCAGATCATCGCCGGACTTGAGCCGCGCGCGCGAGGAATCTACGCGGGCGCAGTGCTCTACGCAGACTACGCCGACAATCTCGACTCGTGCATCGCCATCCGTACAGCCATGCTGCGCGGCTCGCTCGCGCGCGTGCAGGCGGGCGCTGGCATAGTCGCAGACTCAGTGCCGGAGCGCGAGTACGAAGAGTCTTTGAACAAGGCGCGAACCGTGATGAGCGCAATCGAGATGGCGGAGCGCGGATTTTGAAGTCAGAGGTAAAAACGCAAAAGGCGAAAGAAGCTTCGGCGCGCGACAGCGCCGGCCTCGCACGCACTCCGAGGTCGGAGACGAGGATCTCTCTCGCCGTCTTCTTTTGCTTTCTGTCTCTTTGCCTCTGCCTCTCATGCGGCGGCGGCGGCGAGCAGAAGGTCAGCCCTGAGATGGCGCGGGACGAACTGATGCTGCGCGGCTACACGTTCGACGAAGGCGTCTTCCTCGAAAGCGCGAAGGACGGCGACGTTGTCGCGGTCAAGCTCTTCCTCGCCGCCGGCATGAGTTCGGAGGTGAGAAATGCGGACGGCGAGACGCCCCTGCTTCTGGCCGCGCGAAACGACCACGCCAATGCAGAGCGCGCGCTGCTCGAAAGCGGGGCCGACCCGAACGCGCGCGACAAGAAGAATGTTACGCCTCTGATGCGCGCGGTGCTCGGCGGCTCGTCCGAAGCGTTGAAGACGATTCTCGAATTCAAGCCGGACGTGAACGCGCAGCAGAACGACGGCTCGACGGCGCTGATGTACGCGGTCGCGAAGAACCGGCCCGAAGTGGTTGACGAATTGCTCGCGGCGGGCGCAGACATCAACCGTAGCGACACGACCGTCGGCACTGCGCTGACGTGGGCGGCCTACTACGGCAACGACGAACTCGTCGCGCTGCTGCTCGACAAGGGCGCAGACCCGAACGTGCAGAACATGGTCGGCGGAACGCCGTTGATGGTCGCGGCGTCGAAGGGGAGCACGGGCATCGTCCGGCTATTGCTCGAACGCGGCGCGGACGCAGGCGCAAAGGACAAGGAAGGGAAGACCGCTCTGAAGTGGGCGCAGCAGAGCGGCAGGCAGCAGGTCTCGAAGATGTTGCAGGACGCGGCTGCGTCGAAGCGGACGGGCGGACAATGAAGAGGGTCGCGACATGACGGGCGAGAAAGTCCTCGTCTTGGACAACTACGATTCGTTCACGTACAACCTCGTGCAGTATCTCGGCGAGCTTGGAGCGAATGTCGAGGTGCGGCGCAACGACGAGGTAACGATCAAAGAGGTCGAAGACGAAATCCGTCCCGAACGCATCGTCGTCTCGCCGGGGCCGGGAACGCCCGACGAGGCAGGCGTGGCGCTCGAACTTATCGCGGCGGTCGCGGGTCACGTGCCGGTGCTCGGCGTCTGTCTCGGTCATCAGGCCATCGGCCAAATCTTCGGCGGTCGAGTCGTGCGCGGCCCGACGCCCGTACACGGCAAGCCCGCGGAAATCTGCCACGACGGAAAGACCGTCTTCGAGGGACTTGAATATCGCTTCCCCGCGGCGCGCTACCACTCGCTCGTCGTCGAGCGTGAGAGTTTGCCATCCTGTCTCGAAGTCTCGGCCACGACGCCCGAAGGCATTATCATGGGGCTGCGCCACCGACGCATGAAAGTAGAGGGCGTGCAGTTTCACCCGGAGTCGATCCTGACGACGGAAGGAAAAAAGCTGCTCTCGAATTTTTTGAAGTTGTGAGCGCGAGGCCGGCTCCAATTCAGCCTTCAGCCTTCAACTTCTTTTCCGAGCAGCACACGTCGCCCGACGAATAAAGCCCTGCCTCTTGTCGCTGTTTGTTACAATAACTCTTCGTGTTTGGAATTTGTCACCGGGCGGAAGACCGAAGCTGAACGCCGACCGCCGACCGCCGAATGCTTCCATGTCTGACGAGAAGTTTATCAACAGGTCGCGACCTGCATGGCTCGTGCCGACGCACGCGCGGCGCGGCGAGCAAAGGGACGCGCCATTGCGCGAGTTCACGTTGCGACTGATGCGTGGCGAGCACCTGAAGCGCGACGAGGCCGCGGCGATGCTCGATGCGCTGCTCGACGGCGACACGACCGACGCGCAGATAGGCGCGGCGCTCGTCGCGCTCGCCATGAAGGGCGAGACGGTCGAGGAGCTTGCGGGGTTCGCGTCCGCGATGCGCGCGCGCGCCGTTCCCGTCCGCTCGCGGCACGAGTGCTTTATCGACACGGCCGGCACGGGTTCGAGCGCGGCAAAGACTTTTAACGTCTCGACCGCCGCTGCCTTCGTCATCGCGGGCGCGGGTCTGCCCGTCGCGAAGCACGGCAATCGCGCGGCGACGAGCAGTTCGGGGAGCGCCGACGTTCTCGCCGCGCTCGGCGTAAACGTCAACGCCGCCGCGGAAGTCACAGAGCGTTGCCTGAACGAGATCGGCGTCTGCTTCATGTTCGCGCCGCTCTACCACGGCACGACCGCGCGCGTCGCCGGAATCAGACGCGAACTCGGCATCCATACCACCTTCAACCTGCTTGGGCCGCTGACGAATCCGGCGGGCGCTCCGCGACAGATAATCGGCGTGTGGCACGAGGCTCTGGTCGAGCCGCTCGCGCATGCGCTCGACGCGCTCGGCGCTCGGCGCGCGTGGGTCGTCCACGGCCTCGACGGACTCGACGAGGTCACGCTCGCCGACTCGACGAAGGTCGCGGAAGTCTCGGACGGCGCGGTGCGCGTCTTCGAGGTCGCGCCCGAAGACTTCGGACTCGTGCGCGAGTCTCTGGCCGCGCTTCGCGGAGGCGACGCGGAGGCGAACGCGCGCATGATCTACGAAATCCTCTCGGGCGAGCGGCGCGGCGCGGGTCGCTCGCTCGTCGTCGCGAACGCGGCGGCGGCGCTCTTCGTCGGCGGCGTGGCCGAAGACCTCAAAGAGTGCGCGCGCCGCGCCGCATGGAGCATTGACGGCGGCGCAGCACTCTCGAAACTCGAAGAACTCGCGCGCGCGTCAATCGGCCAAGCCGCATGAACGACTTTCTCGAACGAATCGTCGAGAGCAGGAAGCGTCGTCTCGCCGAGACGAAGGGCGCTCGTTCGCTCGAAGCGGTGCGCCGCGAGGCCGAAGCGGTCAGGGCTTCGGCGAGGCCACACGCTTTCCGCGACGCGATTGCCGACGCCGGGCGCGTCAACGTCATCGCTGAGTTCAAGCGCGCGTCGCCGTCGAAGGGCGAGATTCGCGGCTCGGCCTCGCCCGTCGAGACGGCACGAGCATACGAGCGCGGCGGCGCGGCTGCCCTGTCCGTCTTGACCGAAGAGGACAACTTCCGCGGCTCGCTCCTCGACCTCGTGGAAGTGAAGCGAAGCACGCGACTGCCCGCCCTGCGAAAAGATTTCATACTCGAAGAGTATCAGGTCTTCGAGTCGGCGGCGGCCCACGCCGACGCGCTCCTTCTCATCGTCGCCGCGCTCGACGACGCGACGCTCGCGCGACTCATTAAACTGACCGAGAACGAAATCGGCATTGACGCGCTCGTCGAAGTTCACACGACCGACGAGATGAGGCGTGCGCGCGATGCCGGCGCGAAGATCATCGGCGTGAATAACCGCGACCTTCGGACGTTCGAGGTTTCGCTCGAAACTTCCGTCGTGCTTGGACGGGAAGCGCCCGCGGGCACGCTGCTCGTGAGCGAGAGCGGCATCCGCGATGCCTCGGACATCGAGCGCCTGCGCGCGAGCGGCTACAACGCCTTCCTCGTCGGCGAGACATTGATGCGCGCCGGGCGGCCCGACGAAGCCCTGCGACTTTTGATAAAAGCGGACGAAGGCGGACTCGCTTCGGTTGCGGACTGAAGATTTATGGTTCGCGTGAAGATTTGCGGGATAACGAATCTCGAAGACGCGCTCGCGGCTGTCGAGGCGGGGTCCCGTCTGCTCGGCTTCAACTTCTACGCGCGCAGCCCTCGATACATCTCGCCGGAGTCCGCGCGCGGAATAATCGATAAGCTGCCGCCGGAAGTCTTGAGCGTCGGCGTCTTCGTCAACGAGCGCGAGCCGGAAGCGGTCGAGCGGATCGCGGCCGCTTCGGGTGTCGGCGCTGCGCAGCTTCACGGCGACGAGACGCCTGAGTTCTGCTCGCGCATTCGGGGTCTTCTGACGATCAGGGCGCTGCGCGTCGGCCCGGACTACGATGCCGTGCGCGCGACCGCGTACGGAACGGACGCAGTCCTGCTCGACGCATTCGTCAAAGGCGAGTGGGGCGGCACGGGCCACACCTTCGACTGGACGCACGCGCGTTTGACGCGCGAGCGTGTGCCGAAACTTTTTCTCGCCGGTGGGCTGACGCCGGAGAACGTCGCGGCGGCGGTCGAGGCCGTCGGCCCTTACGCGGTTGACACGTGCAGCGGCGTCGAGGTTTCGCCGGGCCGCAAAAGCTACAGGCTCATGCGCCGCTTCGTCGAGGCCGCCGGCGCAGCCGCAGCCGTGCGCGCAAAGTGACGCTTCAACATAATCCTTGCTCCCGCGAAGCCCTTCGGTTATTCTGAAGTCAGATCAAAGGGACGCGCTCGTTAGATTTGATTCGCTCCGATTTTTCTCCACCCCTCAAACGATTTCACAAGTGGACTGTTCGCAAACGATTTTCAGAACATGAGCGCAACTGCTCGGACAAGAGACAACCGCCGCGGGCAGGCGCGCGAACAGGGACGCGTCCTGCTCGTCGCCGACGACCCCGGCGTGAGCGCGTTCGCGCAGGCGCTCGGAGAGTGCGGCTTCGTCGTCGCGGGCGTCGCGGGCGGCGCGAAGGCGCTCGTAGCCTTGCAGCGCGCGCGCCCTCACGTCGTCATCGCCGACGCGAAGTTGGAGCGCGTAAGCGCCAAGGAGTTTGCGCGGATGCTCTCCGACCCGCAAGACCCGACGCCCGTCATCCTCGCGGGCGTCGAGCGCGCCACCATCGAGTCGCGCGCCGATGCGATGGCGGCGGGCGCTTCCGACTACTTCCAACTCCCCGAAGAACTGCCTCTGCTCGTCGCGCGCGTGCGCCAACTCGTCTCGTACAAGCTGACGATAGAGCGTCTGAGCGCGGAGGCAGACCGGGATTACCTGACGGGACTCGCGAACCGCCGACGCTTCCGAAAGGCTCTGGGGCAAGAGCTTGAACGTTGGCGCCGGTACGGGATTCCCTGCGCGCTGCTTCTCTTCGACGTGGATCACATGAAGAAGATCAACGACACCTTCGGCCACCCCGTCGGCGACCGAGTGATTCGGTTCGTCGCGGGCGCGCTCGCAGAGATGTCGCGCGATAACGACACGGCGGCACGGCTCGGCGGCGAAGAGTTCGCGTTGCTCCTCGCCGGCGTCGGAAGCGAGCGCGCGTTCGCCGCCGCCGAGAGGGTTCGCCTCGCCGTCTCTTCAAACCCGCACGAAGAGGCCGGGCGCGTGTCGGTCAGTGTCGGCGTCGCCGCCTGCCCCGCGAACGCACGCAACGAGCGAGAGCTTTTCGCTGCGAGCGACGCGGCGCTTTACCGCGCGAAGGAGGCGGGCCGAAACGTCTCCGTGCTCGACTCGCCCGCGTTGGAATCGATGAAGGACGCGCGTTGACGTTCGGGCGGACGGCGCTTGCGTTTCATGAATCAAGCGGTTTTAAGCTAGACTCGCTGACACCGACGACAATTCGCGGCGGCGCGTGAGATATCTCACGCGCCGCCGCTCGAAATTTCGGTCTTCCGGCGGACGGAATTTCATCTTCCAAAACGCGAGGCGATTTAGATGAGCGAGGCGAGTGTGAACAACCCGGACGCGGGCGGCCACTGGGGGCCATACGGCGGTCGTTACGTGCCGGAGACGCTCGTCGCGCCGCTCGAAGAGTTGACCGAGGCGTTTGCGTTTGCGCGCGACGACGAGAGTTTTCAAGCGGAGTTCGCTGCGCTGCTCCGGGATTATTCGGGCCGTCCCACGCCTCTCTTCTTCGCCGCACGCCTGACCGAGCACGCGGGCGGCGCTCGCATCTACCTCAAGCGCGAAGACCTCTCGCACACAGGCTCGCACAAAATCAACAACGCGCTCGGACAAGTCCTGCTTGCGCGGCGCATGGGAAAGAGCCGCGTCATCGCAGAGACGGGCGCGGGTCAGCACGGCGTCGCGACCGCGACCGTGTGCGCTCTCTTCGGTTTGAAGTGCGTAGTTTACATGGGCACCGAAGACGTGCGCCGCCAGCGGCTCAACGTCTTCAGAATGCGCCTGCTCGGCGCCGAGGTGCGCGAAGTTGACGCTGGTTCGCGAACGCTCAAGGACGCAATCAACGAAGCCTTGCGCGACTGGGTGACGAACGTCGCCGACACTTATTATCTTTTAGGGAGCGCGCTCGGGCCGCATCCTTACCCGCTCATGGTTCGCACGTTCCAGAGCGTCATCGGTCGCGAGGCTCGCGCGCAGATTCTCGAAGCCGAAGCGCGTTTGCCCGACGCGCTCGTCGCCTGCGTCGGCGGCGGCTCGAACTCGATAGGATTATTTCATCCGTTCCTCGGCGACGAAGGCGTCCGAATGATCGGCGTTGAGGCGGGCGGCATGGGCGCGCAACTCGGCCAGCACGCGGCGAGGTTCAACGCGGCGGGCGGCGGCAGCCCCGGCGTTTTGCAGGGAACGCTCAGCTACGTTTTGCAGGACGAGCGCGGGCAGATAGCTTCGACGCATTCGATCTCCGCGGGACTCGACTATCCTTCAATCGGCCCGGAGCACGCGTTCCTTCACGACGCGGCGCGCGCCGAGTACGTCTCCGCAACGGACGACGAAGCGCTCGAAGCCTTCCAACTCATTTCGCAACTCGAAGGCATCATCCCCGCGCTCGAATCGGCGCACGCCGTCGCGCACGCCTTGAAGCTCGCGCGCGAGATGACGAGCGAACAAGTCGTCGTCGTCAACCTCTCAGGTCGCGGCGACAAGGACGTGGAGACCGTCGCCGAACGACTCGGCGAGGAGACTGAGCGAGCCAGACGGGAGACGGCGTGAGTCGGATAGCCGAAGCTTTCAAGAACCTCCGCGCCGAAGGCCGTCGAGGCTTCGTCCCGTTCATCACGGCGGGCGACCCCGACCTCGAAGCGACGCGCGGCCTCGTCGTCGAACTCGCGCGCGCGGGCGCGACCGTCATCGAGTTGGGCGTGCCCTTCAGCGACCCCGTCGCCGACGGCCCCGTGATTCAGCGCGCGTCCGAGCGTGCGCTCCGAAACGGCGTCGGCCTCCAAGACGTTTTAGAGACGCTCGCCGACGCGCGGCGCGAGACGGACGTGCCCGTCATCCTCTTCAGCTACTTCAACCCAATGCTCCGCTTCGGCGTCGAGCGGCTCGCGTCCGAAGCTTTGCGCGCGGGCGTTGACGGGATACTCGCGACAGACCTGATCCCCGAAGAGTCCGCCGAGTTCAACTCGACGCTCGCACGGCACGGACTCGACGAGATTTTTCTCGTCGCGCCGACGACTTCGGACGCGCGCCTGAAAATGATTGCCGGACGCGCGAGCGGTTTCATCTACGCCGTCTCGCGCGCGGGCGTGACGGGCGCGCGCGACGCATTGAGCGCGGAAGCCGAGCGACTGGTGGCGCGCGTTCGGCGGGTTTCAGACTTGCCTGTCGCAGTCGGCTTCGGCATCTCGACGCGCGAGCAGGTCGAGGAAGTTTGGCGCTACGCCGACGCCGCGGTCGTCGGCTCCGCAATCGTCGCCGAGATTGAGAGTCACGCCGGAAGCAACGACCTCGTTGCCCGCGTCGGAGAGTTCACGCGCTCGCTGATCGCTGTCTGAATCATCCCGAAAAAAGCGGGCTGAGAATTTTTCACCTTCGCGCTCGACTAATCTCCGAACTCGTCGTATATTTGCGCCCGTCTTTTTCAAAAGTTAACTTCCTCACCGCCCGTCGGTGAAAAAAATATTCGTTGCAAGTGTGAAACACTGTTCCATTCTCGCGCCATTTGTGTTAGACTCTCCGGGTCTTGGATTAGGACACGAAACCTAAAAGCGTGAGAAAAGGGGACGAGAAAGAGTGGTAGCAAACATGGCTGAAAGGTTGGGCGCGGATCGCAACAAGGCGGTCGAAGCGGCGCTCGCAAACATCGAAAAGAAGTTCGGCAAAGGCTCGATCATGCGACTCGGCGAGCGCGAGGTCGTTGACGTGCCTGCGATCTCGACGACCTCGCTCTCGCTCGACGCTGCCATCGGCGTCGGCGGCATACCGCGAGGCCGCGTCATCGAAATCTACGGGCCGGAATCTTCCGGCAAGACGACGCTCGCGCTGCACATCGTCGCCGAGGCGCAGAAGTCGGGCGATGTCGCGGCATACATTGACGCCGAGCACGCGATGGATGCCGAGTACGCCGGCAAACTCGGCGTCAACATTGACGAACTGCTCATATCGCAACCCGACTCCGGCGAGCAGGCGCTTGAGATCGCCGAGGCGCTCGTCCGCTCGAACGGCGTGGGCGTGATCGTCATCGACTCGGTGGCGGCGCTCGTTCCGCGCGCCGAGTTGGACGGCGAGATGGGAGACAGCTTGCCGGGACTTCAGGCACGCCTGATGTCTCAGGCGCTCAGGAAGCTAACGGCCATCGTCGGACAGACGAACACGTGCCTGATCTTCATCAACCAGATTCGCGAGAAGATCGGCGTAATGTTTGGAAGCCCTGAGACGACGACCGGTGGGCGCGCGTTGAAGTTCTACTCGTCGCTTCGACTCGACATACGCCGCATCGGCGCGATCAAGGACGGCGACCAAGCTGTCGGTAATCGCACGAAGGTCAAGATCGTTAAGAACAAGGTCGCGCCGCCTTTCAAGGAGGTCGAGTTCGACATCATGTACGGCAAAGGCATCTCGCGCGAGGGTGATGTGCTTGACCTCGCCGTTGCTAAGGGTGTCGTCGAGAAGTCGGGTGCCTGGTTCTCCTACGGCGGCGAGCGTTTGGGTCAGGGGCGCGAGAACTCGAAGAACGCGCTCAGGGATAACGCAGAGCTTCTCCGACGCGTCGAGACGGACGTGAAGAAGGCGCTCGGCATTCACTTCACGAGCGACGAGACGGAAGAGACTCCCGCGGCAAAGGCCGACGGCAAGAAGTAAGGCGGAAGGTAAAAAGGCGAAAGGCAAAAGAGTAGACGGCGGGCCGGCGCGGCTCTCGTCTTCGACTTTTGCCTTTTTGCTTTTATGTTTGTTAAGGGCCGCGCACACGGCTTTACAGCCGGCTTGTCGTGCGTAGATAATCGCGCGGCAAGAGACACCGCTTCCGAAACTCTCTTCGCAATTTCAAATGAATCAGTCAGTCTTAATCAAAGGCGGCACTGTGGTCGCGTTGGACGCCGCGCACACGGTCGTCGAAGGCGACGTGCTCGTGCGCGGCGGGCGTATCGAAGAAGTCGGCGATGTGTCCGCGTCGGCTGACTTGACGATTGACGCGCGCGGGTGCGCCGTGCTGCCCGGCTTCGTTCAGACGCACGTGCATCTGTGCCAGACGCTTTTCCGCGGCTCGGCGGACGACCTCGAACTAATCGATTGGCTCAAGCGCCGCGTGTGGCCGTTGGAGGCCGCGCACGACGCCGAATCCGTGCGTGCCTCTGCGCGTCTGGGCGTCGCCGAGATGATTCGAGGCGGGACGACCTGCGCGCTGACGATGGAGACGGTCAATCACACAGAAGAGGTCTTCCGCGTCGTCGAAGAGACGGGCTTCCGCGCGACGGTAGGCAAGTGCATGATGGACAAGGGCGACGAAGTGCCGGCGGGACTCCGCGAGCGTGCGGACGATTCGATTCGAGAATCGCTCGCGCTCCTCGAAGAGTGGCACGGTCGCGACGACGGGCGCATACGCTACTGCTTCGCGCCGCGTTTCGCCGTGAGTTGCACGCGAGAACTGCTCGAACAGGTCGCCCGCCTCGCGCGCGAGCGCGGCGTGATGATTCACACGCACGCGTCGGAGAATCGCTCGGAGTGCGAGATGGTCTTGCGCGAGACGGGCAAGCACAACATCGAATATCTTGACTGCGTCGGAGTGTCAGGCCCGCGCGTCTTGCTCGCGCACTGCGTTCACGTCAGCGCGCGAGAGTTGAACTTGCTTGCGTCGGCGGGCACACACGTCGCTCACTGCCCCTCGTCAAACATGAAGCTCGGCTCCGGCGTAGCGCCCGTCACGTTGATGCTCGCTCGCGGCGTCTCGGTCTCGCTCGGCGCGGACGGCGCGGCGTGCAACAACCGTCTGGACATGTTCACCGAGATGCGAACAGCCGCGCTCCTGCAAAAGGTCAGCCGCGGAGCCGAGACATTGCCTGCCGCAAGCGTTCTTCGGATGGCGACGAAGGGCGGCGCGCGTGCGCTCGGACTCGAAGACGAGATCGGAAGTATAGAAGTCGGCAAACGCGCCGACGTGACGATCCTCGACCTCGAACGCCTGCACACGACACCGCGACCGGACGTTGTTTCGACGGTCGTCTACGCCGCGCAGGCGCGTGACGTGCGGACTGTTTTGATCGAGGGGCGCGTGGTTTTACTCGACGGCGAGTTGAAGACGCTCGACGAGCATGAGGTGATTTCAGACGCGAGCCGCCAGCAAGCGCTACTCAGTGAGCGGGCCGGAGTGCGGACGGGTTGATGATGCGGGGTCGAACGGCTGAAAAAAGGTACTTTGGACAAAGAAAATGGCAGCCCGAAGGTAGCGACGTGGGGGGCACGACCGGCGTTCGGGCTGCCATTGGCAGGCACTGTCAAAGTCAGTATCTCAGACGGTCTGACCGTCGAGATACCTGCCGGCATTTGGGAACCGGCACCGCGAATCAGACGGGCCGGATTATACACTTCTTCACAAAACTGTCAACGATTTTTGTGACGTAATTGACAAAAACGAACGCACACGAGCACTGCTTCAAAGTTCGGGCAGGTTGTTTGACAGTCGCAGTTTCGATGCCTATACTTTGCTGCCTGCGTGCGAGCGATTCAATTCGGCCAGGTAGCTCAGTTGGTAGAGCAGCAGACTGAAAATTTGCGTGTCGGCGGTTCGATTCCGTCCCTGGCCATCGAGAAGTAGAAAGGAAAAAGGGCGACTCCATCGGAGTCGCCCTTTTCATTTGAAGTCGTCTGTATTCTTTATGCTCGTCGCTCAGGCTCAGCCTTCCGTCGTCGGCTTGTCCGTCGCAGATTTTTTCAAGCGCCCGGTTGTGCCGCGCTTGCTTGTGGTCGCGCTCTTTTTTGTCGAGGTCGTGCGGGCGCGCTTCGGCTTCGCTTCGGGCGCGGCGGCGTCCGTGACCGCTTCGACAATGTCGTTGACGACTCCCGTCGCCTGTCCGACGAGATCGCTGACGGTGCTGACGACGTTCGACGGGAGTTCGCGGACAGACTGCGGGAGGATCGAGTCGGTCGCGGACTGTCCGGCGGAGGCCGCTGCCGCGAGCGTCTGCGCCGTCTTATCCGTCGCCGCGGGGTTGAGCATCGCATCCCAACGGTAGTGCAGTTTGATTTGCGGCTCGGAGAGGCGACGGAAAACGAGGTCTGTGACGGCCTTCGTGAGCCAATTGTGGTAGAACTCACCGACGGAGGCGACCTCTGCGTCGGGCGCGGGGTTCATGAAGTCAATTGCGTAAGGGATTCCGTCCTTGATCGTGAACTCGACGGTGTTTATATCGTAGCCGAGCGCGCGGTTGAGCGTGAGCACGTCGCGGGCGACTCGGTCTGCGACCTCAGCCGAGAGGTAGTTCGGGTCGTGGACGTACTGCTCGCCCGAAAGGTATGGCTTGCGCGGATCGTAGGGCATGATGAGAACGTCCTGCTGGCCGATGCAGTAGCAGCGGACGAACTGATCCCAGTCAATCATCTCCTGCAAGGTCATGCAGAGCGTATCCGTCGTGTCGTAAACCTTCCAAAGCTCTTCGAGGCTGTTGACGCGCGAGACATTCTTCCAGCCGCCGCCGTCGAACGGCTTGATGATGGCGGGGAAGCCTACGTAGTCGGCGATTGCATTCCAGTCGAGCGGGAATTCGAGGTTTCGCAGAGACTCGCTCGTGATGCCTTCGACGTAGCCCTTCTGCGGCAGCAGAACCGTCTTCGGGATCGCGACGCCGAGCTTCGTAGCGAGCGAGAAGTTGAAGAATTTGTCGTCGGCAGACCACCAGAACGGGTTGTTGATTATGATCGTGCCTTCGAGCGCCGCGCGTTTGAGGAAGGCGCGGTAGAACGGGACTTCGTGCGAGATGCGGTCAATAATCAGGTCGTATTCCTTCGACCAGTCGAGCCGAACGCCGCCGACCTTGACTAACTCGGCCACAACGTCGCCGCCCCCGCGCTCGTTGATGCTTTCGATGAGAGAGACCGGAAAAGTCTTCTCCCGCCCGACCAGAATGCCTACTTTTTTCACAGTTCAATTGTCCTTTCAGAAACGGTCTTGAGTCGCGCCGCCTCGCGTATAGTTTGAGAGCCTCGCCGCCTCGAACTCAGACTCCACGCTTTTAAGCGTTTATGAAAACTCTGAACTCTACATAGTCGCTCACGGGCTTGTCAACGCGGGCGGGCATCCGCGAAAAGGCTTTTGGCATCAATAATTTTTGAACATCCGCGACTGTCCTCCGCTGCGGCGCACGCCGCGCGGTTGTGTTACAATCCGGCATCGGCTTTTATCAGGCCTCTCCTCCGAAGCGCCCGCTTTTGCCGGAGCGCCGGTCGCAGGGAATCTAGTCACGAATGGAGACGAACTCAGTGTTTCGACGCTTTTGTGTGTGCGTGGCCGTCGCGCTCCTGATGGCCGGCTCGTCGCTGCCGCTCTCGGCGCAAGATGCGTCGCAGAACGGCGGCGCGCAGAAAAAAGAGGACTCGAAGAAGAAGGAGCAGGCGCAGCCGCAGAAGCCCCCGACACCTCCGGTCGCCAAGTTCGACAAGAACAACCCGACCGCCGAGCAGGTGGCCGAACTCGTCGTCTTCGCGTTCGGCTCGCGCGCGGGGCTGACGCAGATTCGGCGCACGGGCGTCGAGCACGGCAGGATAACCCGCACGGGCGCGGACGGTCGCCCCGAAGAGATTTCCTACGAGCGGACATTCAAACGCGGCGAGACCTTCGAGAAGGACAAAATCCGTCTCGACCAGCACATGCCCTCGATTGAATACTCGCTAATCTACAACGACGGAAAAGTCTTCGGGGTGCTGCGCGGCTCGGCCTTCACGCCGAAGCAGCAGGACGTTACGACGATGCTCTCCGACCGCGTCCACGGCCTCGACGCCCTGCTCAACTACAAGGAGACGGGCGCAACCATTAAGTACGCGGGCAAGGACAGCGAGAAGGGACTCGACCTTTGGATGCTAGACCTCGCGGACAAGGAGAACAACACGACGCGCTTCTACATCAGCGCGAAGACATGGCGCGTTCTCTGGCTCGAATACGAAGGTCAGGACGGCGTAAAGTACAAGCGAACCTTCCACGACTACCGCGTCGTGCAGGGGACGCTCGTGCCCTATCGCACCGTTCTTTACGAGGGCGACAAGCAGGTCGAAGAGTCGCAGGTGCTGACGGTGACTTACGGCGTCAAGACCGAGGACTCCGTTTTCGACAACCCGCAGGCGGCCTCGCTCCAGCCGTAGCCAGAGACGGCGACGCAAATTTCAAAACTCACCTTTCGTGTAAGAGGCGGGCGGCGGCGGCGGCCCGCCTCATGTCTTTTCAGCGACTTTCGGGGCGTGCGCCGCGAGGCTCGAAACATTTACCGAAGTTGAAACATTTATTGGACGCTTTCCGAACTCCTGTGATAGTATCCCGCCACTTCATTAAAGGCGTTTGAAAAGGGTTCTTTCGGGTGTCTGCCTTGTCGCCGAGTACGCCGCGCGTGCGCTCTCGCGCCCCGTAAAAGCTCCAAAGTAAAGTTTGATCGGGGCGACTCAAATCGGTCGCGCGCTTGTTCAAATCAATTTCCTTGCCGAGGGACAGCACTTAAAATTCAGCCGCCCGCGTCGCGGCGGCAAATGATGCTTGAGGCTCAGTCCGAATATGCAAACACAACCCGCGCCGCGCACCGACCCTAAGCTCGAAACGCTTTCGGTAAACACTATCCGCACGCTCGCGATGGACGCCGTGCAGGCGGCGAACTCAGGCCATCCCGGCACGCCGATGGCAATGGCTCCGGTCGCGTACCTGCTCTGGAACGAGATTCTTCGCTTCGACCCCGAAGACCCGATCTGGCCCAACCGCGACCGCTTCGTGCTCTCGATGGGGCACGCCTCGATGCTCCTTTACTCGATGCTGCATCTGGCGGGCGTCAAGTCCGTGAACCCGCAGTACGAAATCCTCGGCGAGCCTTCGGTCACGCTCGACGACATCAAGAGCTTCCGGCAACTCGACAGCAAGTGTCCGGGGCATCCCGAATACCGCTGGACATCGGGCATCGAGACGACGACGGGGCCTTTGGGGCAGGGGATTGCGACGAGCGTCGGCATGGCGATAGCCTCGAAGTGGCAGGCCGAGCACTTCAACCGCGAAGGCTTCGAGATGTTCGACTTCAGAACCTACGCGCTCTGCGGCGATGGCTGCATGATGGAAGGCATCTCGCACGAGGCCGCGAGCCTCGCCGGACACCTGAAGCTCGACAATCTCTGCTGGATTTACGACAACAACAAAATAACAATCGAAGGCAACACGGCATGGGCATTTTCGGACGACGTTGCGACGCGCTTCGTCGGCTACGGCTGGAACGTCACGCGCGTCGGCGACGCAAACGATCTGGACATGCTTCGCCGCGCCTTCGATGTCGCTAAAAAAGAGAAGGGCCGCCCGACTCTCATCATCGTCGATAGCCACATCGCTTGGGGAGCGCCGAACAAACAGGACACGCACGCCGCGCACGGCGAGCCGCTCGGCGAAGAAGAGATCAAGTTGACGAAGCGTGCATACGGCTGGCCCGAAGACGCGAAGTTCCTTGTCCCGGATGAAGTGCGCGAGAATTTTAAGAGCGGCATCGGTGCTCGCGGCAAGCAAGCCCGCGACGAATGGTTCGCGAAGTTCGAGGAGTACAAAAAAGCCAGCCCCGAACTCGCCGACCAACTCACTCGGATGCAGAAGCGCGAACTGCCCGACGGTTGGGACAAAGACATTCCCGTCTTTCCGGCAGACGCGAAAGGAGTCGCGGGCCGCGACGCCTCTGCAAAGTGTTTGAACGCGATTGCAAAGAACGTCCCTTGGCTCATCGGCGGCTCTGCCGACCTCGCGCCCTCTACGAAGACGCGGCTCACATTCGACGGCGCGGGCGATTTCACAGCCGACGACGACGAATCAAAAGGCCGCTGGTACGGCGGGCGAAACTTCCACTTCGGCATACGCGAGCACGAGATGACCGCGATCTTAAACGGCCTCGCGCTCTCGAAGATTCGAGCTTACGGTTCGGGCTTTCTAATCTTTTCAGACTACGCGCGCGGCGGCATACGTCTCGGCGCGATCATGGAAATCCCCACGATTCACATCTTCACGCACGACTCGATAGGCGTCGGCGAGGACGGCCCGACGCACCAGCCCGTCGAGCAACTCGCATCTTTGCGCGCAATCCCCGGCCTCGTCGTCTTCCGCCCCGGCGACGCAAACGAATGCGCGGAGAGTTGGCGCTACATCATGCAACTCAAGCACGAGCCTGCCGTGCTCATCCTGAGCCGTCAGGCATTGCCGACTCTCGACCGCTCACGTTACGCGAGCGCCGAAGGCACGCGGCGCGGCGGCTACGTGCTCGCGGACTCTCCGGGCGAAGGCAATCAGCCCGAAGTCATCCTGATGGCGACCGGCTCCGAGGTCGGCCTCGTCGTCGAGGCGTATGAAAAGCTTTCCGCCGAAGGCGTGAAGGCGCGCGTCGTGAGCATCCCTTCGTGGGAAGTCTTCGAGCATCAGACGGACGAATACAAGGAAAGCGTCATCCCTTCATCCGTCCGCGCGCGCGTCGCCGTCGAACAGGCCGCGCGCTTCGGCTGGCAGCGCTACACGACGAACAACGATCAGATCATCGGCATGAAGACCTTCGGCGCTTCGGCCCCGCTCAAGGAGTTGACGAAGAAGTTCGGCTTCACAGTCGAGAACGTCGTCGAAACGGCGAAGCGTGAGATCGAAAAGACGAAGGGCAACTAAAATCCTTGGCAGGATTGTTTCGAGGAATGAAATTATGAGCAACAATCTAACTGAAATCATGAAGCTCGGCCAGTCAATCTGGTACGACAACATCCGTCGCGCGATGCTGACATCGGGCGACCTGAAGACGAAGATCGAGGAAGACGACCTGCGCGGCGTCACCTCCAACCCGACCATCTTCGAGAAGGCCATCACAGGCTCGACCGACTACGACGACCAGTTGCGCCAACTCGTTCAAGCCGGCAAGAGCGTCGGCGAGATTTACGAAGACCTCGTGGTCGCGGACATAGGCAACGCAGCCGACACCCTGAAGCCCGTTTACGACAAGACCGACGGCATCGACGGCTACATCAGTCTCGAAGTCAACCCCGGCCTCGCATACAAGACGCAGGAGACGATTGAAGAGGCGACCAGATTGTTCGAGCGTCTGGGCCGCAAGAACGTGATGATTAAAATCCCCGCGGCGCAGGAAGGCTTGCCCGCAATCGAGGAGAGCATCTATCGCGGCATCAACATCAACGTCACGATGATCTTCTCGATTGAGAATTACGAGCAGGTCGCCGAGGCTTTCATCAAAGGCTTGGAGCGCCGCGCCGCCGAAGGCAAATCGGTTGACCACATCGCTTCCGTCGCGAGCTTCTTCGTCTCGCGCGTTGACACGGCGATTGACAAAGACCTCGAATACATGGCGCGCCACACCGAGTCCGACGAAGAGAAGGCGCGACTCGAAGCCATGCTCGGCAAGGCAGCGGTCGCGAACGCGAAGCTCGCCTACCAGAAGTACAAAGAGATATTCGAGGGCGCGCGTTTCGCCGAACTGAAGTCGAAGGGCGCGCAGGTGCAGCGCTGCCTCTGGGCCTCGACGGGCACGAAGAATCCGAAATACTCGGACGTGCTCTACGTTGACAACCTCATCGGCCCCGAGACCGTCAACACCGTCCCGCCCGCGACCTACACGGCCATACGCGACCACGGGCGTGTGGCGCTCACGCTCGAAGAAGATTTGGACGAGTGCCGCGCGCTCTTCGACCAACTGCGAAACGTCGGGATCGACATCAAGGCCGTCACCGAAAAGTTGCAGAAGGACGGACTCGACGCCTTCGTCACATCGTTCGACACGCTCGCCGAAAGTATCGAGTCGAAGCGCGACGCAATTCTCTCCGGCATCAACGAAAGGCTGACAGCATCTTTGGGAAAATACGCTGACGCGGTGAGTGCGGCCATCAAGGAAGCCGAAAAGGGCGACGTGATGCGCCGCGTCTGGCGTAAAGATGCCGCACTTTGGAAAGAGGACGAGGCGCACCAGAAGATAATCAAGAACGCCTTGGGCTGGCTGACCGTGCCCGACACGATGATCGGCGTCGAGGACGACCTCGCACAGTTCGCAGACCGCATACGCGGCGTGCGCGAGTTCAAGCACGTCATGGTCTGCGGCATGGGCGGCTCGTCGCTCTGCCCCGAAGTCCTCCGGCAGACGTTCGGAAAACAGGAGGGCTATCCCGAACTGCTCGTGCTCGACTCGACAGACCCGGACGCCTTCTCGGACATCGCAGACCAGATTGACATCACACACTGTCTCTTCATCATCTCGTCGAAGTCGGGCACGACGACCGAGCCGCTCGTCTTCTATAAATACTGGTACGATCAGGTGGGCCGTCGCAAAAAGAACCCGGGCGAAAACTTTATCGCCGTCACAGACCCCGGCACGAAGATGGAAGCGGACGCGACCGCCGATCACTTCAAGCGAATCTTCCTGAACCCGGCTGACATCGGCGGGCGCTACTCCGCGCTCAGCTACTTCGGTATGGTTCCGGCTGCGCTCTCAGGAATTGACTTTAGAAAACTGCTCGACCGCGCAGAGCGAATCGTGCATTCGTGCGCGTCGGTCGTGCCCGCGGGAGAGAATCCCGGCGCGAAGCTCGGCGCGATCATGGGCGAGTGCGCCAAGGCGGGCCGCGACAAATGCACGATCATCTGCGACCCGAAGATCGCTTCGTTCGGCCTCTGGGTCGAGCAACTGCTCGCAGAGAGCACAGGCAAGGAAGGGAAAGGCATCGTGCCGATTGCGGGCGAGGCGCTCGGCTCGCCATCGGTTTACGGCGACGACCGTCTGTTCGTCTCAATCGCCGTCGAACGGCTCGACAGCGAAACCGAATCCAAACTCAAAGCACTCGAAGCCGCGGGACACCCGGTAGTCTATCGAACGCTCAACGACATCTACGACCTCGGCGAAGAGTTTTTCCTCTGGGAGATCGCGACGGCGTTTGCGGGCTGGCGCATCGGCATCAACCCGTTCGACCAGCCGAACGTGCAGGAGTCGAAGGACGCGACGAAAGAACTACTCGAAGCCTACACGCGCGACGGCAAGCTTCAGGAGCAGCCAGTGCTGGCGACGGACGGGACGCTAACGATTTACGCCGACGACAAGACCGTCTCCGCCTTGTCGGCTTCAAACGTCGGCGAGGCGATCAAGGCGCACCTCGCTCGCGTTAAAGCGGGCGACTACATCGCGATGCTCGACTACATCGAGGAGACGCCGGAGCACGAGTCGGAGATTCAGGCCATACGCATTCAGATGCGCGACGCCACGCGCTGCGCGACGACGACGGGCTACGGCCCGCGCTTCCTCCACTCGACGGGACAGCTACACAAAGGCGGCCCGGCCACGGGCGTCTTTCTGCAAGTCACCGCGCCCGACACGAAAGACCTGCCGATACCCGGCGCGTCCTACACCTTCTCGACTCTGAAGCAGGCGCAGGCGCTCGGCGACTTCCGCTCGCTCTCTTCGCGCGGGCGTCGAGCGATCCGCGTTGACCTCGGCCCGGACGTGCTCGCCGGACTCAAGCTCCTGCGCAAGTACGTCGGCGAAGCCCTGCCCGTCTCCGGCGCGACCGGAGCAAGTTAAATGATGAATGCGGAATGATGAATGATGAATGAGAACAGGTCTTGGGTTTTAGGTTTTGGGTGCTGGTGAAAGATACAATTAGAACCTAACACCTAAAACCCAAGACCCGGCACCCTTCTGAAAAGGATAAGATGATGTCAGCATCCGAACAGACGACTGAGACTGCGAAGATCGGGATGATCGGCCTCGCCGTGATGGGCGAGAACCTCGCGATGAACATCGAGCGAAACGGATTCCCAATCGCCGTCTATAACCGAAGCCCCGACAAAGTTGACGACTTCGTCGCGCGCACACAGGGCAAACGGGTCATCGGCACGAAGTCGCCCGCGGAGTTCGTCCGCGCGTTGGAGCGCCCGCGCAAAGCAATCCTTCTCGTCAAGGCCGGCGACGCCGTTGACAAGACGGTGGATTCGATCCTGCCGTACCTCGAAGAAGGCGACATCGTCATCGACGGCGGCAACTCCTACTTCATGGACACGGAGCGGCGCGAGAAAGACTTGAAGGCGAAGGGCATCAACTTCATCGGCTCCGGCGTCTCCGGCGGCGAGAAGGGCGCGCTCTGGGGGCCGAGCTTGATGCCGGGCGGCGACCGCGAAGCATACGAGCAGATTCGGCCCATCTGGGAGGCCATCGCCGCCAAAGTTGACGACGGCCCTTGCGTCACATACATCGGGCCGGGCGGCGCGGGCCACTTCGTCAAGATGGTTCACAACGGCATCGAGTACGGCGACATGCAACTCATAGCCGAAGCCTACGACATGATGCGCCGCGTGTTGGGGATGTCGGCGGACGAGATGGCCGACGTGTTCGACGAGTGGAATCAAGGCGACCTCGAATCGTTTCTCATCGAAATCACGGCGAAAATCCTGCGCGTCAAAGACCCTGAGACGGGCAAGCCGCTGGTTGACTTGATTCTCGACAAGGCCGGGCAGAAGGGCACGGGGAAGTGGACGAGCGCGCTCGCGCTCGACATGGGCATCATCACGCCGACGATTGACGCGGCAGTTGACACGCGCAATCTTTCTTCGCGCAAGGACGAGCGCGTCGAGGCGAGCAAAGAAATCAAAGGCCCTTCGGACGGCACATACACGGGCGACAAAAAAGAGATGGTCGCCGCGATTCGCGACGCGCTTTACGCCTCGAAAATTTGCTCGTACGCGCAGGGCATGAACCTGATTCGCGCAGGCTCTGAGCATTACAACTGGGGCATCAACCTCGGCGAGACTTCTCGCATTTGGAAGGGCGGCTGCATCATTCGCGCGCGCTTCCTCGACAAGATCAAGCAGGCGTACCAGCGGCGCGCAGACCTTCCGAACCTTCTGCTCGACCCGGACTTTAACGCCTACATTCAGGGCGCGCAGTCGAACTGGCGAAAGGCAGTCACCGCCGCGATGCAGGCCGGAATACCGGCGCCCGGCATGGCCGCCTCGATAAGTTACTTCGACGCGTACCGTACTGCGGAACTCCCGCTCAATCTGACGCAGGCTCAGCGCGACTTCTTCGGCTCGCACACATACGAGCGCACGGACAAGCCCGGCGGCGGCGCGATTCATACGGAGTGGGAAGAGCTTTTGGAAAATCAGAAATGATAAAAGGGTGTCGGGTTTTGGGTGATGGGTTCTGGTTAGACTTTCACCAGCACCTAGAACCCAAAACCCAACACCCACTCCTAGAGGGTTGAAGATGCAAGCAGCGACAGTTGTTGATAACCCGATGCGTGCGGGGATGCGACTTGAGCGGACGGCGGAGCCTTGCGCCGTCGTAATCTTCGGAGCGTCGGGCGACCTCGCAAAGCGCAAGTTGATTCCGGCGCTCTACCGGCTCGTGCAGGAGAGACTCCTGCCCGCCGAGTTCGCAATCATCGGTCTGGGGCGCACGCCGATGAGCGACGAAGAGTTTCGCGACAAGATGAAAGCTTCGGTCGTCGAGTTCTCAGAAGCGAAGAGCGTTGACGAAGAGGTCTGGAATTCATTCGCGCAGGGGATTCGATTCCTGCCGTCGAATATCGACCGGCCCGAATGCTACGCGGAACTCGGCAAGATGCTCGAAGAGGTTGACCGCGAGCGCGGCACGCAGGGCAACAGACTTTTTTATCTCTCGGTCGCACCTGAATTCTACGCCGAGGCAGTCAAGCAGTTAGGTGATGCCGGATTGACGAAGCAGGACAAAGGCTGGGTTCGCGTCATCATCGAGAAGCCGTTCGGCACGAGCCTTGAGAGCGCGCGCGAACTCAATCAACAAATCCTGAAGCACCTCGACGAGTCGCAGATTTATCGAATTGACCATTACCTCGGCAAAGAGACGGTTCAGAATCTTCTCGTCTTTCGCTTCGCAAACGGCATCTACGAGCCTCTGTGGAATCGCCAGTACATTGACCACGTTCAGATCACGAACGCAGAGACGGTGGGCGTCGAAGGCCGCGGCGGCTACTACGAAAAGTCGGGCGTCGTCCGCGACATGATTCAGAACCACGTCTTTCAGGTTCTCTCGCTCGTCGCGATGGAGCCGCCGTCGTCGCTCTCGTCCGAGGACGTGCGTGACGAGAAGATAAAGGCTATGCACTCGGCGCGCTCCTTCACGCCGGAGCGCGTGCGCGCCGAATGCGTGCGCGGGCAGTACGGCGCGGGCGCTATCGGCGGCAAACCCGTGCCCGGCTACCGGGAAGAGAAGGGCGTCGCGCCCGATTCGACCACCGAAACATACGCGATGGTGACGATGTGGTTCGACAACTGGCGCTGGTCGGGCGTGCCGTTCTACATCCGTTCGGGGAAGCATCTGGCGAAGCGCGTCACGGAGATCGCGATTCAGTTCAAGGCCGCACCGCTCCAACTCTTCGGCGCGGCGGCGATGGATCAGGTCGCGCCGAATCAACTCGTCATAAGGGTTCAGCCCGACGAGGGCATCACGATGAGAGTCGCCGCGAAAGTACCCGGACAGGTCACACGCATACGCGACGTGAACATGGACTTTCGCTACGGCGCGTCGTTCGGCGTCCAACTCGCCGAAGCATACGAGCGTTTGATTCTCGACTGCATTCTCGGCGACTCGACGCTCTACGCACGCAAGGACATGACCGAGCGCGGTTGGGAAATAGTCATGCCGATTCTCGAAGAGTGGGCCGCGCACAAAGACGAGGCGAAGTTCCCGAACTACGAAGCGGGAAGCTGGGGGCCGGAAGAATCATTTAAACTTCTCGAAGCACAAGGGCGACACTGGCGACGCCCTTGAGGGCAGTAAATGGTGAATGGTGAATGGAGGTGCTTTCACGATGCGGCCTCACGAGAAGTTAGATGCTTGGAGCATTGCTATGGATTTTTTGGTCGAGGCGTATCGAACGACCGAGACATTCCCGAAGGAAGAAAAGTTTGGACTTGTATATCAGATTCGGAGGGCTGCTGTTTCGGTGCCGGCCAACATAGCCGAAGGCGCGGCGCGGCAGTCAGATAAAGAGTTCATATACTTCCTATCCAACGCTCAAGGCTCTGCGAGCGAGCTTGACACAGAGTTAATAATCGCACGCCGGCTCGGCTACATCGAAGATGAGAGGTTAATTGAACTCCGTACAATGCTAGGAAAGGTTGGCCGACTCATAACGGGACTATCGCAGCATCTCAAGCGCAAAGCGCAATAGTTCTTAACCATTTACCATTTACGATTCACCATTTACCGATTATGGAGACGCAGGCGAGCACGACTCAGGTTTCGGTAGCGAAGGGCGTTGATTCGTCGAAGCTTGAGAAAGAATTGGCGCGGATGTGGGCGGGGATGTCCGAGTCGAACGGCGCGGGGCAGTCGGCGGGAGTGGTGCGCGCGTGCGTGCTTAACCTGATCGTGTACGCCGCGACGCAGCAAGACCGCGCGGAGGTTGACGAACTGCTCGAAGCGGTGATCGGGCGTCACCCGTGCCGCGCAATCGTCATCGTCGCCGACCGCGACGCGGCGGAGGCGCGGCTCGACGCTTACGTCTCGACGCGCTGCAAGCTGTCCGCGCCCGGCGCGAAGCAGATTTGCGGCGAGCAGATAACTATCGAAGCCGGCGGCCCCGTCGTTGACACGGCCTCGACCGCGGTCACGCCGCTGTTGATACCGGACGTGCCGGTCTTCCTCTGGTGGAAGGACATCCCCGACTACACGGACAAACTCTTCGACCGCCTGACCGACATTGCCGACCGCGTCATCATCGACTCGGCTTCGTTCGACCGCCCGCACAAAGATTTCCTGCGGCTCGCAGAGATTCTGAAAGGCGGAGAGCTTCGCCTGAGCGACATCAACTGGGGACGACTGACCTCTTGGCGTTCGCTCGTCGCGGGCTTCTGGGACGTTTCGGACTACCGCGCTTCGCTCGGACAGATCGAGAAGGTTCGCATCGAATACGACCCGCCCGACCACGCGCACGAAGAGATCGCGCCCAAGGCTCTGCTTGCGCTCGGGTGGGTCGCTTCGTGTCTCGGCTGGGAGGCCGAAGGCGAAGGCTCGAAGGCTGACGCCGGCGTCGCTCGATTCAATCTGCGTACGGGCGACGGGCGCGCAGTCATTGCCGAACTGGTCGCGACGGACGACGTTGCAGGGCGCGACGGGATGATAACCTCTCTGACGATCTCGACCGCGACGGGCGACGAGTTCTACGTCGCGCTCCGCTGGAACGAGTCGAAGCTTGAGACGGGCGTGCGTCAGGGCGGCGACGGCCACGCGGTCGGGCGCGTGCTCAACTACGGCGCGCGCACAGAGGGCGAGCGTTTGAGTTGCGAGCTTGACATACTCACGCACGACAGGATTTATGAGCAGTCGGTCGCGGCGGCGGCGGGGATGCTTGCGTCCGTCGTCCGGTAAGGAGCATTCTTCTAAACGAGTCAGGGGACAAGCCGGAGAAGATGATAATCGCTGGTGACATAGGCGGGACAAAAACAAACGTCGCGTTGTTTGAGGCGGAGCAAGAAGATTTAGTGCGGGTCGTCGCCGTGCAGAGCTTCCCGAGCGGCAGCTACGGCTCGCTCGACGCGATACTTCGAGAGTTCATCGCGGCGCACCGGCCTGAAAACCTGACGCACGCATGCTTCGGGATCGCCGGCCCCGTCGTCGATGGGCGAGTCGAAACGTCGAACCTCGCGTGGCACGTCAGCGGCGAGAAGCTTGCCGAGACTCTCGGCATCAAAAGCGTCGGACTCGTCAACGACTTGGAAGCGACCGCCTACGGCATCGAAGCGCTGAGGCCGGAACAACTCTACACGTTGAACGAGGGCGACGGCTCGCGCGCGGGTCACCGCGCGCTCATCGCCGCCGGAACCGGACTTGGCATGGCCGGAATCTTCTTCGACGGTCAGCGCTTCCACCCGATGCCTTCCGAGGGCGGGCACGTTGACTTCGCGCCGCGCAACGAGGAAGAGTTCAGGATGCTCGTTTACCTGCGCGAAAAACTCGGAGGCCGCGTCTCATACGAGCGTGTGCTTTCCGGCATGGGACTCTTCAACATCTACTCTTTCCTGCGCGACACGGGTTACGCCGACGAGCCTGCGTGGCTCGCGGAAGAGATCGCGAGCGGCGACAAGAGCGCAGCCGTTTCGCGCGCGGGTCTTTCCGGCAAATGCGACCTCGCGGTCAAGTCGCTCGACATATTCGTCGAGCTATACGGCGCGATGGCCGGCAACCTCGCTCTGCTTTTCAAAGCAGTCGGCGGCCTCTACATCGGCGGCGGCATCGCGCCAAAGATTATCGAAAAGATGAAGGACGGCACCTTCATGCAAAATTACAGCGACAAAGGGCGCATGTCCGGCCTCGTCAATTCGATCCCTGTGCGCGTCATACTCGACGACAAGACGGCGCTCTACGGCGCGGCGCGCTACGCCCTGCGTCAGACGGCTTGAGGACAAATGAGCAGCAACGAGCCAGCGACGAACGTTCAGGTGTTCGATGACGCGGAACAGGTCGCGCGCGAAGCCGCAAACCTCTTCGTCCGTCTCTCGAACGAGGCCGTCGGCGAACGCGGCAGCTTCAGCGTCGCGCTATCGGGCGGCACGACGCCGAAGAGAATTTACGAACTGCTCGCGAGCGACGACTATCGCACGCGTGTTACATGGGCGAACGTTCACATCTTCTTCGGAGACGAGCGGACAGTCCCGCCCGACCACGCCGACAGCAACTACCGCATGGCGAACGAGGCGCTGCTCTCGCACGTGTCGCTTCCGCCTGAGAACGTCCACAGGATTGACGGCGTGGGCGATGCTGCGGCGAACGCGAGCCTCTACGAGTCGGAGATGCGAGGCTTCTTCGGCGGCGGCGCTGAGTGGCCCCGCCTCGACCTCGTGATGCTCGGCATGGGCGACGACGGTCACACGGCCTCGCTCTTCCCCGGCTCCGAGGCTCTCGCCGAAGATCGCGCGTGGGTCGTCGCGAACTGGGTCGAGAAGTTCAGCACGTGGCGAATCACACTTAGCGCGCCCGCCATCAACAACGCGCGCCACGTTCTGTTTCTCGTCACGGGCGCGGGAAAGGCCGACCGCCTGCGCGAAGTTTTGAAGGGCGAGCGCGACACGACGCGCCTTCCTTCGCAAATGATCGAGCCGCGCGACGGCACGCTCGAATGGTTCGTTGACCGCGCGGCGGCGGAAAAACTCTGAGATCGCATGAGGGATGGCGGACGCGGCGCGGGTGACTGGCTAAATTTGGTCAGCGCTTCCACACGGTTCTTCATCCCTCGTCCTTCGTCCAACCACGAATGCCGAGCAAAGAACAGGAGAGACTCCGCGAGCCTTTCAGCACTCCGATTGCCCCTTGGCGACGCTGGGGGCCTTACGTCTCGGAGCGCGCATGGGGGACGGTTCGCGAGGACTACTCGGCGGACGGAAATGCGTGGGGCTACTTTCCGCACGACCACGCTCGCTCGCGCACGTATCGTTGGGGCGAGGACGGGCTGGCTGGCTTCTGCGACCGCTATCAAATCCTCTGCTTCGCGCTCGCGCTCTGGAACGGGCGCGACCCCATCTTGAAGGAGCGAATGTTTGGCTGCGTCGGCTCGGAGTCGAATCACGGCGAGGACGTGAAGGAGTATTACTTCTATCTTGACTCGACGCCGACTCACTCCTACATGAAGTATCTGTACAAGTATCCTCAAGCCGAATACCCTTACGAAAAACTGATTAACGAAAATCGAGGGCGCGGCCACGGGCCTGAGTACGAACTGCTCGACACTGGCGTCTTCGACGAAGACCGATACTTCGACGTGTTCGTTGAGTACGCGAAGGCCGCGCCCGAAGACATCTGCATTCGCATAGAGGCTTTCAACCGCGGCCCCGAAGACGCGCCGCTTCACATACTCCCGCACCTCTGGTTCAGAAACACCTGGGCTTGGTGGCCGGAGCCGAGGCCGGAGCCTGTCCTGACGCTCGGCCCTTCGGGCGCGGACTTTAACTGCCTGAAGGCTTCGGACGAGACGGTCGGGCCGATGCCCGGACTTCCTTTCGACTACAGGCTCGGCACGCGCTACCTCTACGCCGACGCGGGCGGGCGGCCTCTCTTCACCTTCAACGAGACGAACAACGCGCGCATCTGGGGGCCTTCGGCGCAGAACCGGAAGCCCTACGTCAAAGACGCTTTTCACCGTCACGTCGTCGGCGGCGAAGTGGCGGCGATCAATCCCGAACCGTCCGGCACGAAGGCGTGTTTGCACTACTCGAATCTGAACGTCCCGGCGGGTGGCTCGGTCGTCGTTCGCCTGCGTCTGACGAACGAGCAGAAGGCCGCGCCGTTAAGTGGCGTTGAAGAGATCGTCTCGATGAGACGCCGCGAGGCCGACGAGTTCTATGAAGAGATTCAGCCGCCGAAGGCGAGCGAAGACGAACGGCGCGTGCAGCGACAGGCGCTCGCCGGGATGCTATGGACAAAGCAGATTTATATCTACGACGTGAACGTCTGGCAGGACGGCGACAACCCTGCGTGGCCTCCGCCCGAATCGCGCAAGACGATGCGCAACTCGCATTGGCGACACCTCAACTCGATGCGCGTCCTCTCGATGCCGGACAAGTGGGAGTACCCCTGGTTCGCCGCATGGGACTTGGCTTTTCACTGCGTACCGCTCGCGCTCGTCGATTCCGAGTTCGCGAAGGAGCAGTTATGGCTTCTACTGTTCGAGCAGTTCCAGCACCCGAACGGGCAGATTCCTGCATACGAATGGGAGTTCTCAGACCTGAACCCGCCCGTTCATGCTTGGGCCGTCTGGCGCATTTACAACATGGATCGCGTGCGAACGGGGAAGGCCGACCGGGGCTTTCTCGAAAAATGTTTTCACAAACTGCTCATCAACTTCGCGTGGTGGGTGAACAAGGTTGACAGCAAGGGCAACAACGTCTTCGAGGGCGGCTTCCTCGGACTCGACAACATCACGGTCGTTGACCGAAGCCAGCCGCTGCCGTTCGGCGCGCGTCTTGAGCAGTCAGACGCGACCGGCTGGATGGGTATGTTCTGCCTCAACCTCATGCGAATCGCGCTGGAACTCGCGAGAGAGAACAAGGCTTACGAAGGCTTGGCGACCAAGTTCTTCCAGCACTACGCCTACATCGCCGCCGCGATGAAGCACATGGGCGCGGGCGAAGTTCAGCTTTGGGACGAGCAGGATAAATTTTTCTACGACGTGCTCCGATACGCCGACGGCACGTATCAAAAATTCCGCGTGCGGTCGCTCGTCGGCCTCATCCCGCTCTACGCAATCGAGCGTCTGGAAGAAGACTGGATAGAGCCGTTCCCCGAATTCCACACGAATCTGAACTGGTTTCTGCACAACCGTCAGGACATCGTGCAGCGCTGCGTGACGACGGTCGAGCACGACGGCAAGCGCGTACACGTCCTCGCCATCGTCAACCCCGAACAGATGCGCGCGCTTCTGGAACGCGTGTGGGACACGTCGGAGTTTCGCTCCGAGTACGGCCTTCGCAGTCTCTCGAAGTTTCACGAAGATCACCCGTTCAGCTTCGGCAACGCGCATGTGGGTTACGAGCCTGCCGAGTCGCGCGAGATGTTGAAGGGCGGAAACTCGAACTGGCGCGGGCCCGTCTGGTTCCCGACCTCCTTCATGATGATCGAGTCGCTTCGCAAACTCGGCAAAGCTTACGGCCAACAGTTCTCGATTGACAGTCCCGTGCCCGGCGAGGCCGAAGTGAAGCTAGACGAGATGGCGCGCGGCTTCGCCGACCGTCTCATACGCATCTTCACGCGCGACGACGAAGGACGAAGGGCCGTGCACGGCTGGTACGACAAATTCCAGAACGACCCGCATTGGCGCGACCTCGTGCTCTTCTACGAATATTTCCACGGCGACACAGGGATGGGACTCGGCGCTTCGCACCAGACAGGATGGTCAGGACTCGTCGCCTCTCTGATTGACGAGTGGAGAAGGTGAGAAAGGAAGTGATGAGTGATGAGTGATGAGTGATAAGAAACCTGCATTCGGCTTTGTCTTATCACTCATCACTCATCACTCATCACTCGGAAGATTTTATGACCACCCGGCTTGAACCTTCGGAGCTAACTCTGCTTCAGGCTTTGTCGGCGCGTTACCCGACCGCAGACCTCGCGCTCTCGGAGGCGTCGGCGCTTCGCGCTTCTCTCACGCTGCCGAAGGGGACTGTCCACGTCGTCAGCGACGTTCACGGCGAGTACAAGAAACTCCGCCACATCATAAACAACGCCTCCGGCTCTCTGCGCCCGCTCGTCGAGTCTCTTTTCGCGGGCGAGATGTCTTCGGAAGAGACGCAACATTTCCTCGCCGTTATCTACTATCCGCACGAGTCAATCGAATACTTCAGGCCGGCGCTCGTCGAACCCGCCGAGCGTCGCGAGTGGGTGCGGCGAACGCTTCGCCGGCAGTTCCGCATCGTGCGCGCGCTTGCCGGAAGCCGGCGGCTCTGCGAACTCCGCGAGCTTTTCCCGCCCGCGCGCCGGGAGCTTTTCGAGGAGCTTCTGTTCGAGCCTCTCGCGGGACGCGGCGAGGCGTTCGTTGACGAGATGATAGAAACGCTTTCGAGCCACGACCGCGACTTGTCGGCAGTGCGCGCGGCCTCACGCCTCGTCAGAGACCTTTCAATCTCGGAGATCGTCGTCGCGGGCGATCTCGGAGACCGCGGGCCACGGCTCGACCGCGTCGTCGAATATCTGCTTCAACAGCCGCACGTCTCATTTGTCTGGGGCAATCACGACGCTTCTTGGATGGGCGCGTGCCTCGGCAACACGGCGCTCGTCGCGACCGTTCTGCGAATCTCTCTGCGCTACCGTCGGCTTTCGCAACTCGAAGAGGGTTACGGCGTGATCGTCTCGCCGCTCGAAAGACTCGCGCGCACGGTTTACGGCGACGACCCCGCGGAGTGCTTCAAGGCGAAGGGCACGGGACTTCGCGACGACCTTCTGATGGCGAGGATGCAGAAGGCCGCCGCGGTAATACAGTTCAAGCTCGAAGGCCAGTTGATTCGACGCCATCCCGAATGGGAGATGGAACAACGAAACCTGCTCCACCGGATAAACCTCGAAAGCGGCACGGTCGAAGTTGACGGGCGCGAGTACGAGATGCGCGACACGCATCTTCCGACGCTCGACCCGAAAGACCCTTACGCGCTGAGCGATGAAGAGAAGGCTTGCGTTGATCGTCTCCGCCAGTCGTTCGTCTCAAGCTCGCAACTCTGGCATCACATGACCGCGGTCGTCCGCAGCGGTGCGATGTGGCTCAGGCGCGATCAGGCGCTCATCTTTCACGGCTGCGTGCCGGTTGACGAAGAGGGCGAGCCGCTCTCGCTCGAAGTTGACGGTCGCGCGTGCGCCGGTCGCGAATTGTTCGACGCGCTCGACGGCGTCGTGCGCCGCTGCTTCCGAAAGGGCGCGGAGGAGGCGAACGAAGACACGGACTGGCTCTGGTATCTATGGACGGGCCCGCGCTCGCCTCTCTTCGGCAAAGACCGCATGGCGACGTTCGAGACATACTTCATCGAGGACAAGGCGACGCACAAGGAGACGAAGAACCCTTACTTTCAACTCATCCAGAACGCTGATTTCTGTAAGCGTCTCGCGCGCGAGTTCGGAGTCGAAGACGACCCGCTCATCGTTAACGGTCACGTCCCCGTCAAAGTCGAGAAGGGCGAGGAGCCTGTCAAGCGCGGCGGCGGAGCCGTAACGATTGACGGCGCGTTCTCGGAAGCCTACGGCGACCGCGGCTACACGCTCATACTTTCGCCCGAACGCATCGCGCTCGCCGAGCATCATCACTTCGAGTCCGTGAGCGACGCGATCACCGAGGGCGCTGACATCGTGCCCAAAGTCTCGACCGTGCGCGCATACGACCCGCCGCGCCGCGTCGCCGACACCGAAGAAGGCGATACCTTGCGCCGGCGCATCGCCGCGCTCGAAAAACTCACAGACGCATACGAGCAGGGCGAGCTTTTAGAATCCTCCGGCAATTCGCAGTAACTCGTAATCAGAGAACAGTCGAAGCGACTTTTTCTGCCCATTTTTGGTCACTTCCCGCAATCTTGACAAAAAAGTAAGGTATGGCTAATATTGGCTTGCGCTAAAAATTCGCGTTCAAGCTTGCTGGTTCAGTTTATGAAAGTCTCGGCACGTGAAGAGTACGGTCTGCGCTGTCTCCTGCAACTCGCACAACTCGGCGAGGGCGAGTTTCTGACGCTGGCGCAGATCGCCGGGCGCGAGGGGATGTCGCAGGCGAACGCGGGCAAGGTGATGTGGCTTTTGAACAAGGCCGGACTCGTAAGCTCGATCCGCGGAACGAAGGGCGGCTACAAGCTGGCGCGCGCGGCTTCGGCGATTCGCCTGAGCGAGGTCATCAAGGTTCTCGACGAGGACACGGTCGAGGGCCACTGCAAGAGCTACGCGGGCGTGCTCGACGCGTGCGTGCACACGAACGACTGCGGCATACGCTCCGTGATCGTCAACGTCCACGAGGTCGTCGAGCGCGCGCTGTCCGCCGTCACGCTCGCGCAGCTAATCGGGACTGAGCAGAAAGTTGACAACGTCTTACATCAGATTCAAGGCACGCGACCGAAGGCCGTCGGCGGGCGCGCACGTTGAAAGAGTTTCAGGACGAGTGATTCAGGAAGCAATCAAACGATGAGCACAATCGAGATACTTACAAACAAAGAGTACAAGTACGGCTTCGTCACCGACATCGAGTCGGACGTTATCCCGAAGGGCTTGAGCGAAGACACTGTCCGCCTCATCTCCGAAAAAAAGGGCGAGCCTGAGTGGATGCTTGAGTTCCGTCTGAAAGCCTTTCGCCAGTGGCAGAAGATGACGGAGCCGAAGCGCTGGCCCAACATCAAATACCCGGAAGTCAACTATCAGGACATAATCTATTACAGCGCGCCGAAGCAGAAGGCGAAGAAGGCCAGCCTCGACGAAGTTGACCCCGAACTCCTTCGCACCTTCGAGAAGCTCGGCATACCTCTGACCGAGCAGAAGCAACTCGCGAACGTCGCCGTTGACGCAGTGTTCGACTCCGTATCGGTCGCGACGACGTACAAGGAAAAACTCAGGAAGCACGGCGTCATCTTCTGCTCATTCACCGAGGCGATACGCGACCACGCCGACCTCGTCAAAAAGTATCTAGGCTCGGTCGTTCCCGTCGGCGACAACTTCTTCGCCGCGCTCAACAGCGCCGTCTTCTCCGACGGTTCGTTCGTCTTCGTGCCCCGCGGCGTGCGCTGCCCGATGGAGTTGTCAACCTACTTCCGCATCAACAATCAGGAGTCCGGCCAGTTCGAGCGGACGCTCGTCGTCGCCGAGGAAGGCGCTTACGTCTCTTATCTCGAAGGCTGCACCGCGCCGCAGTTCGACAAGAATCAACTCCACGCGGCGGTCGTCGAACTCGTCGCGCTCGACGACGCCGAGATCAAGTATTCGACGGTGCAGAACTGGTACGCCGGCGACGAGACGGGCAAGGGCGGCATCTACAACTTCGTCACGAAGCGCGGCGCTTGCCGTGGCCGCAACTCGAAAATTTCGTGGACGCAGGTCGAAACCGGCTCGGCGATAACGTGGAAGTATCCTTCGTGCATCCTTCAGGGCGACAACTCGATTGGCGAGTTCTACTCGGTCGCGCTGACCAATCACGCGCAGCAGGCCGACACCGGCACGAAGATGATTCACATCGGCAGGAACACGCGCTCGACAATCGTCTCGAAGGGAATCTCGGCGGGCCGCTCGAACAACTCATACCGCGGCCTCGTCAAAGTGCTCGCGGGCGCTGAGGGCGCGCGAAACTATACGCAGTGCGACTCGATGCTCATCGGCGGAAAGTCCGGCGCGAATACTTTTCCCTACATCGAGGTGATGAACAACACGGCGCGCGTCGAGCACGAGGCGACGACCTCGCGCATCAGCGAGGAGCAGTTATTCTACTTGCAGCAACGCGGCATCTCGCAGGAGGACGCGGTCTCTTTAATCATCAATGGCTTCTGCAAGGACGTTTTCCGCGAACTGCCGATGGAGTTCGCCGTCGAAGCTCAGCGCCTTCTCGGCATGAAGCTTGAGAACAGCGTCGGCTAAAAAGGGTGATGGGTTCTGGGTTTTAGGTGATAGAGAAGCTTTCACCAGCACCTAAAACCCGGAACCCATCAACCAAATTTACGGAGTAAATTTCTGTGCTTGAGATTCGTGATCTGCACGCGACTGTTGAGGGCAAGGAGATCTTGCGCGGCATCAGTCTGACGATAAACAAGGGCGAGGTTCACGCCATCATGGGGCCGAACGGCTCAGGGAAATCAACGCTGGCGAAAATTCTCGCGGGCCACCCGGCCTACGAAGTGACGAAGGGCGAGGTTTTGTTCGAGGGGCGAAACCTTCTCGAACTCGCGCCGGACGAGCGCGCGCGCGAAGGCGTCTTCCTCGCGTTCCAGTACCCCGTGGAAGTTCCGGGCGTGTCGAATGCGCAGTTCCTACGGCTCGCCTACAACGAGAAGCGCAAGCATCACGATGAAGAGGAACTCGACCCGCTCGAATTCAAAGACCTCCTGACCGAACGCGCGAAGATCGTCGAGATGGACGCGGGGCTGATGTCGCGCTCGGTCAACGAGGGCTTTTCGGGCGGCGAGAAGAAGCGCAACGAGATTTTGCAGATGGCCGTCTTGGAGCCGAAACTCGCCGTCCTCGACGAGACCGACTCCGGCCTCGACATCGACGCGCTTCGCATAGTCGCCGACGGCGTAAACAAACTCCGAACGCCGGAGAACGCCATCATACTCGTCACGCACTACCAACGCCTTCTCAACTACATCGTGCCCGACCACGTGCACGTGCTCTATCGCGGGCGCATCGTCCGCTCCGGCGGCAAGCATCTCGCTCTCGAACTCGAAGAGAAGGGCTACGATTGGATTAAGGAGGAGGTCGCCGGTCAACAGTCGGCCATCGGCGCGTGAGCGTCCCGAATGCTGGCCGTTTTATCTGCGCGAATGATCGGAGCAAGGACTCGAATTATAAAGGCGCAGCAAAGGTTGAGCGCTGAAGGTTGGTTGCCGAAAGCTTAAAAGATGTCACAGGCCGTCAAAGAACAGAGTATTTACGCGGAAGCCTTCCGCGATTTTTCTTCGCGCGCGGGCGGGCCGCCGTGGCTCGCGCGCCTGCGCGAGCGAGCGTTCGAGCGCTTCGACGAGTCGGGATTCCCGACGACGACCGAAGAGGATTGGAAGTACACGAACGTCGCGCCGCTCGCGCGCAGAGCGTTCGAGGTCGCGGGCGATGACGGCGCGACGAATCTCGAAAGCGGCGCGGTCGAGCAGTTCGTTTACGAAGAGGCACGCCGGAGCAGGCTCGTCTTCGTCAACGGCGTATTCAATCGCGAGTTGTCTTCGCTCGAAGCACTGCCGGACGCGCTCGTCGCCGAAGACCTCGGCGCGGCGCTCGCGGGCGAGCACGCCGAAGTCGTGCGCGAACATCTGGGACGGCTCTCCGAGCAGGGGGGCGACGCATTCTCGTCGCTCAACACTTCGTTCCTGCGCGGCGGCGCTTTTCTTTTCGTGCCCGCGGGCGTTCGGGCCGACGCGCCGGTTCAGTTGCTTTTTCTATCGACACGAGCCGACGCGGAGTTTGCCGTCTTCCCGCGCGCACTCGTCGTCACGGGGCGCGAAAGCAGTCTCGACATCATCGAGAGCTACGCCGCGACGGGCGGCGAGGCTTACTTCGACGACGCGGTCGTCGAGGTCTTCGTCGGTCATGGCGCGCGCGTCACGCACTGCAAGGTTCAGGACGAGAGCGTGCGAGCTTTTCACGTCGCTTCGACCCGCGCCGAGCTTGCGCGCGACAGTTTTTACGATCTGACGACCGTGACGCTCGGCGCGCAGCTATCGCGCCACAACATCGAAGTGAAGCTCGACAACGAAGGCGCGGAGTGCCGCGTTGACGGACTCTACATCGTCGGCACGGGGCAGCACGCCGACACGCACTCGCTAATCAGTCACCTGAAGCCTCACTGCACGAGTCGCCAGAACTACAAGGGCATACTCGACGGCAAGAGCCGCGCGGTCTTCAACGGTCGCGTCTTCGTCCACGAGGGCGCGCGCGGGACTGACGCCGTGCAGAGCAACAAGAATCTTCTGCTTTCGACTGACGCGCGCGTTGACACGAAGCCGCAGCTAGAGATTTTCAACGACGACGTGAAGTGCGCGCACGGCGCGACCGTCGGGCAGTTGGAAGAGGAGGAGTTGTTCTATCTCGTGAGCCGCGGCCTGCACACAGACCTCGCGCGAAACCTTCTGACCTACGGCTTCGCAGAGGAGGTCGTCGCGAAAATAAAGTTCGAGTCAATCCGCGCGCAACTCGACCGCGCGATTCTCAGCCGTCTGAGCGCGCGCCTCGAAGTCTGAGGTTTGTAGAAAGCAAGCCGGAGAGTTGAAATGATGATAGCGACAGAAAAGGCGATTAACGAGCAAGAGGCCGTGAACATTTGGGACGTTGAGCGAATCCGCAGAGATTTTCCGGTGCTCGACCAGACCATAAACGGCAAGCCGCTCGTCTATCTCGACAACGCGGCCTCGTCGCAAGTCCCGCGCATCGTCATCGAGCGCGGCGGCAAATATCTGCGCGAGGAACACTCGAACATACACCGCGGCGTCCATTACCTGAGCCAGCGCGCCACCTCCGCATACGAGGGCGCGCGAGAGAAGGTCAAGCGCTTCATCAACGCGCGCGAGGCGCGCGAGTGCATCTTCGTGCGCGGCGCGACCGAGGCCATCAACCTCGTCATGCACGGCTACGGGCGCAAGTTCATCGGAGAAGGCGACGAGATAGCGGTCTCTGAGATGGAGCATCACTCGAACCTCGTCCCGTGGCAGATGCTCTGTGAAGAAAAAGGCGCGCGCCTCCGCGTCATCCCGATGAACGACGCGGGCGAGCTTCTTTTAGACGAGTTCGACGCGCTCTTAAACGAGCGGACGAAGCTTGTATGCGTCGGCCACGTCTCGAACGCGCTCGGCACGATAAATCCTATCAAGGAGATCGTCGCGCGCGCGCACAAGCTCGGCGTGCCCGTCATGGTTGACGGCGCGCAGGGCGCTCCGCACCTGAAGGTTGACGTGCAGGATTTGGGCTGCGACTTCTACGCGATCTCCGGCCACAAGATGTTCGCGCCGACGGGCAGCGGCGTTTTATACGGGCGGGCTGAGTTGCTTGAGCGGATGAATCCGTTTCTCGGCGGCGGCTCGATGATACGAACCGTGACGTTCGAGCGCAGCACCTACGCAGCGATCCCCGACAAGTTCGAGGCGGGCACGCCCGCAATCGCTTCGCAGATCGGACTCGGCGCGGCGATTGATTATCTGAACACGCTCGACCGTGCCGCGGCGCGTGCTTACGAGCAGGAGCTTCTCACCTACGCGACCGAGAAGATTTCGGCAATCGAGGGCGTCCGCGTCATCGGCAACGCGCGCGAGAAGGCGAGCGTTCTCGCGTTCGTGATTGACGAAATACACCCACACGACGTTGGCACGATTCTCGATCAGGAGGGGATCGCCATACGCGCCGGGCATCACTGCGCGCAGCCCGTTATGCAGCACTTCAACGTGCCCGCGACGGCGCGCGCCTCTTTCGCTTTCTACAACACGAAGACGGAAGTTGACAGTCTCGTCGCGGCGGTGCAAAAAGTAATCGAGGTCTTTTCATAGCATTCAGCGGTCAGCACAAAGCCTTCGGCCTGTCTCGTCTAAACAGCCGAGAACTAAAGACCGGACGACGCGCCCGCGCAAATAACAAAGCTGTGTGCTGATCGTTGAATGCTGAAAGCTTCTTATGTCTGAACTCAGCGAGCTTTACCAGCAGGTCATACTCGACCACAACAAGAAGCCTCGGAACTTCCAGAAGTTGGAAGGCGCGAACCGAACGGCTGAAGGCTTCAACCCGCTGTGCGGCGACCAGCTAACGGTCTATCTACTGATGGACGAGGGCGCGGTGCGCGAGGTGAGCTTCGTCGGTTCGGGCTGCGCCATCTCGAAGGCTTCGGCGAGCATGATGACACAGGCCGTCAAGGGCAAGACGCGCGAAGAGGCGCGCGTCCTCTTCGACGAGTTTCATCGAATGGTCACGGGCGAGTTGGATGAAGAGGGCGAGCCGAACCATCTTGGACGCCTAAAGATTTTCGCGGGCGTGCGCGACTACCCTGCGCGCGTCAAGTGCGCGAGCCTGCCTTGGCACACGATGCACGCCGCGCTCGAAGGCGAAGAGATGGCGACGACCGAAAATCTCGGCCCAGACCTGTCTGAAATATCTTTAACCGATTGAAGTTTTGAGTTCGCCTCACACTCGCGCTAATATCTTCGCATCGTCCGCACTTCGGAGTCTTTGCCCGCATGAACATCCGTCGGATAGATATGCGCGAGATACGCCTGCGCCTCGTACACTTTTTCGAGACGAGCTTCGGGCGAACTATCGAGCGCCGCATCCTGCTTGTCCGCGTCGAAGACCGCGACGGCGCGGAAGGCTGGGGCGAGTGCACCGCGGGCGAAGGGCCTTTCTACTGCGAGGAATGGGTTGACTCGGCGTGGCAAGTGACGCGCGACTTCCTCGCGCCTATGGTGCTCGGTTGCGAGGTCGAGTCGGCGGCGCGTGTCGGCGGCCTTATGAGTCGAGTGCGCGGCAACCGCATGGCGAAGGCCGCCGTCGAGACTGCCTGTTGGGACTTGGAGGCGAAGCGCGCGTGCGTCCCTCTGTGGCGACATCTCGGCGGCGTGCGGGCCGAAATTCCCTGCGGCGTCTCAATCGGCATACAGGATTCGCACGAGCAGCTAATCGAGAAGATCGAGCGCGAACTCGCCGCCGGTTATCAACGCATCAAGATAAAGATCAAGCCCGGTTGGGACAGGGAAGTCGTCGAGCGCGTGCGAGCGCGCTTCCCCGGCATACGCCTGATGGTCGATGCGAACTCCGCTTACACGCTCGAAGACGCGTCGATGCTCGGCGTGCTCGACGAGTTCGACCTGTTGATGATCGAGCAGCCGCTCGCCTTCGACGACATGCTCGACCACTCGAAGCTTCAGGCTCGAATCAAAACGCCCGTCTGCCTCGACGAATCTATCCGTTCGAGCGAGGACGCGCGAAAGGCTATCGAACTCAAGGCGTGCCGCATCGTCAACGTCAAACTCGGTCGCGTCGGCGGTCACGCCGAGGCGTGCCGCGTCGAATCCGTCTGCCGTGAATCGGACGTGCCCGTCTGGTGCGGCGGGATGCTTGAGTCGGGCGTCGGGCGCGCGCACAACATCGCTATGGCGACGCTTCGAGGCTTCACTCTGCCGGGCGACGTTTCGGCGAGCGCGCGCTACTGGGCCGAGGACATCATCGAGCCGCACGTCACGGTCACGCACGCGGGCACGATCAAAGCTCCCGACGCACACGGCATCGGCTTCGAGGTCAGGCGCGACCGCGTTGACTCTCTGACCGTGCGCGCCGAGACGCTCGCGGCGCGTTGAAGCGCCCGGCAAAAACCGAATACACTTCGACACGAATGCCTTTTGAACTGAATAACTCGAACGCGAGAAGGCTGCTCGAACACTTCGAGAGCGGGGTTGAGTCTGTGCTCGCCTTCGCGCGCGAGCTTTGCGAGATCGAATCGCCCTCGGGCGACGCGGAAGGCAGTCGCGCGGTCGCACGCCGGCTCGAAGAGATGACGAAGACGATCCCTTTCGTCGAATCAATCGAGCGCCTGACGGCTGCGAACGACTACGGAGAGCATTTCCGCCTTCGCGCGTTCGGCGCGGGCGCGGAGCGGTCGCTGCTCCTGCTCGGCCACACGGACACGGTTCACCCGAAGGGCACGCTCGCACAGAGGCCGTGGCGCGCGGACGCGGGAAGGATTTACGCGCCCGGCGTCTTCGACATGAAAGCATCCTGCGCCGTCGCGCTCGCGGCGCTCGCGGCGCTCGCGGCGCTCGACATCGTGCCGCGAAGGCCGGTCGTGCTTCTGCTGACGTGCGACGAAGAGTCTGGCAGCCAGAGCGGTCGCGCTCTGGTCGAAGAGGAAGCGAGCCGGGCCGGGTGCGTTCTCGTGCTCGAACCACCTGCTTCGGGCGGGCGCGCGAAGACCGCTCGAAAGGGAACTGGCCTTTTCACTCTGAGCGTCGAAGGGCGCGCGGCGCACGCCGGACTCGAACCGGAGAAGGGCGCGAGCGCCGTCCTCGAAATCGCTCGACAGATCGAGCGCGTGTCAACGCTTGCGCGTCCCGAACTCGGAACGACCATAAACGTCGGCACCGTTCAAGGCGGCACTCACGCAAACGTCGTCGCGGCGGAGGCGCGCGCCGAAATTGACGTTCGCTTCAGCACTGCGGACGAGGCGAGTCGAATCGAAAACTCGCTGCGGGGCTTGACTGCCTTCGACGACCGCACGCGCATAAATCTGAGCGGCGGCATCAACCGCCCGCCGATGGAACGGACGGATTCGGTCGCGGAACTCTTCGAGCGTGCGCGCCGCGTCGCTTCCATGTTCGACTTCGAGTTGGGCGAGGCGAGCGTCGGCGGTGCTTCGGACGGCAACTTCGCGGCGGCTTGCGGCGCGACCGTGCTCGATGGCCTCGGCGTCGAAGGCGACGGCGCGCACGCCGCGCACGAACACATTATCGCAGACCGCGTGGCGCTTCGTTGCGCGCTGCTCGCCGCGCTCATCGCGACTCTCTAACTCGCGCGCCCGTCAAGATGCCGGCGCGACTTGACCCCGCCGTTTGGTAGCGATGGAATTCTATCAGGTCGAGAATGACCGGCAGGTCGAAGAGGCGCGGCGGCTGTTCCGCGAGTACGAAGCTTCGCTCGGCGTTGACCTCTGCTTTCAGAATTTCCAGAGCGAGCTTGAAGCTCTGCCCGGAGATTACGCGCCGCCCGCGGGCCGTCTGTTTGTAGCGCGCGAAGGTGAAACGTCTGCGGGCTGCATCGCCGTGCGTAAGATTGACGAAGGCGTCTGCGAGATGAAGCGCCTCTACGTGCGGCCCGAATTTCGCGGCAGGGGCTTGGGTCGTAGGCTCGCGGAAAAAATCATCGCGGAGTCGCGCGTGATAGGCTATGCGCGGATGCGTCTCGACACGCTGCCCGCTATGCGCGAGGCGCAGGCTCTCTACCGCTCGCTCGGGTTCGTCGAGACCGAGCCTTACCGGCACAACCCGGTCGAAGGGACTCTGTACATGGAGTTGAAGCTGCGCGTCTGAACTATCGAGTCAAGAGGCCACAGCCGTCTCGCCGCACCGGCGCAATGAAATTTTGTTCGTAAGGTGAACGACTATGTCAAACAGAATCTTCGCCAGAACTCTTCTTGTCTTCGTCTTCATGCTCTCGCCCGTCGCGCCGCTGCTTCTGCCGTCAGGCAGAGGCGTCGCGCTCGCCGCTTCGCGCGAACCCGTGCGCGCGCGGCACGGCTTAGTCGCCTCAACGAGCAGGCTCGCGTCGCAGGTCGGCGTCGAAGTGATGCGGCGCGGAGGCAACGCCGTTGACGCGGGCATCGCCGTCGCTTTCGCGCTCGCGGTGACATATCCCGCCGCAGGCAATCTCGGCGGCGGCGGCTTCATGATGATTCGTATGCGCGACGGTCGCACGAGCGCGATTGATTATCGAGAGATGGCACCGGCGGCTGCGACGCACAACGTCTATCTGGACGAGCACGGCGAGTTGAAGAAAGGCGAGGGCGGGTCGCTCGTCGGCTATCGCGCGCCGGGCGTGCCGGGCACTGTCGCCGGGATGGAACTGGCGCTGAAGAAATACGGTTCGGGAAAGATGACGTGGGCGCAGTTGATCGAGCCTTCGCGTCGCCTTGCCGCCGAAGGCTTCCCTCTGTCTTACAATTTGGCGCGCGGAATCAGGGGCAACGCGGACGAACTCGGACTCTATCCCGAATCGAAGAAGATTTATCTGAACGGCGGCAGGTTCTGGAACGAGGGCGACGTTTGGCGTCAGCCGGAACTCGCCGCGACGTTTGCGCGCTTGCAGCGATATGGCCCGCGCGAGTTTTACGAGGGGCAGACCGCGCGGCTCATCGCCGACGACATGAAGGCGCACGGCGGTCTCATCACGCTCGAAGATATGAAAGCTTATATCGCGAAAGAGCGCGAGCCTTTGCGCTCGACTTACCGAGGCTTCGAGGTCATCTCGATGCCGCCGCCTTCGTCGGGCGGGGCCGTGCTCATCGAGATGCTCAACATCCTCGAAGGCTTCGACCTCCGTCACATGGGCGCTTCGTCTTAGGAGCGTTACCACGTCGAGACCGAGGCGATGCGGCGCGCGTTCGCGGATCGCGCCGAGTACATGGGCGATTCGGATTTCGTGAGCGTTCCCGTCGCGGGTTTAATCGACAAGTCATACGCCGAGCGGCTTCGCAAAGGGATAAAGATGGAGCGCGCCTCGACGAGCGCCGAAGTCAAAGCGGGGCAGCCCGTCGGCGCGGAGGAAGAGGAGACGACGCACTTCAACGTCGTTGACGCCGACGGCAACTGCGTCTCGAACACTTACACCCTGAACGACACCTTCGGCTCGAAGGTCGTGATGAAAGGTACGGGCATACTGATGAACGACGAGATGGACGACTTCGCCGCGAAGCCCGGAACTCCGAATATGTTCGGACTCATTCAGGGCGAGCGCAACTCGGTCGCGCCGCGCAAGCGCCCGCTCTCTGCGATGACGCCGACGTTCGTCCTGCGCAAAGACGGCTCGCTCTGGTTCGCCGTGGGAAGTCCCGGCGGCCCGACTATAATCAACACCGTCCTGCAAGTAATCACGAACGTCGTTGACTTCGACATGAACATACAACAGGCGATTGACGCGCCGCGCATACATCACCAATGGCTGCCGGACGAGATCGTTTACGAGCCGTTCGGGATGAGCGCCGATACGTTCCGCGCGTTGGAAGAGCGCGGCCACAAGATCACGGACAGGCCGCGCTACATGGGCGACGCGCAGGGAATCATGATCGAGGAGAAGTCGGGCGTCCGCCTCGGCGCGAGCGACCCGCGCGGAAGCGGCGAGCCTGTCGGCTACTAAAATTTTCACGCGCGAATCTTGGAAGGAGTCATCCGAAGTGAAAGCCAAAGCAGTTTTGAGAGTCTTCCTGCCCGCCGCCATCCTGTGTTTGCTCGTGAGCGTTTTCGTCTCAAACACGCGCGCGCGACGTGCAGCGCCGCCAGTGATTCGCGAAACGCCGCCCGCGCCCGCCGTGAAAGACGACGAGCGCATCGCTGAACTCCGTTCGCGGCGCGAGAGCGTGGCCGAGAAGATCGGGCCGAAGGCCATACTCGTCATGTTCAGCGCCGAGCCGCGCGTGTACACGAACGACGTTGACTACGAATTTCGACAGGAGAACGACCTCTACTATCTCACCGCCCTGAAGCAGAAGGGCGCAACGCTCGTGTTGATGCCGGGCAACACCGGCGGACTCCGCGAAATACTCTTCCTGCCGCGCCGCAACCCCGCGGCTGAGACGTGGACGGGACACATGTACAGCCCCGAAGAGGCTCATCAGATTTCCGGCGTCAACGAAATCTGGGAGGCCAAAGAGTTCGAACCTTTCATGCTCGCGATCCGCACTCGACGCGCGTACAGCCCGAAGCCCGAAGCGGTTCTGTTTTCTTCCGTGAATCAGGCAAGCTCCATGAAGCCTTCGGTCGCTCAGCCCGCGACACAAACCACAGCTTATCTGCCAGCCGGCTTCGACTCGCTCTTTAACGCGATGATGCAGAACGACGCGACGCTCTACCTCGTTCTTCCCGGCGGCGAGAACAGCCGCGAGTACAGGCAGGAGCAGGATTTCGCCGCCGTCTGGGCGAAGGTCTCGACGGGTTTGAACGTGCGCTCGGCGTGGCCCGTCTTCGCGGAGATGCGTCTGAGAAAGTCGTCCTACGAGCTTCAGATGTTGCAGCACGCCGTTGACATAAGCATCGAAGGCCACGAGCGCGCATGGGCCGTCGCGGCTCGCGCGCAGTGGGAGTACGAGGTCGAGTCCGAGATTGATTACACGTTCAAGCGGCGCAACGCTGACAACTGGGGCTACCCGAACATCGTCGGCTGCGGGCCGAACGCGACGACGCTCCACTACGAGGAATCGCAGGGACGAGTCCACGCGGGCGACCTCTTGCTGATTGACGCGGGCGCGGAGTACGAGCACTACAGCGCCGACGTGACGCGCACGTTCCCCGTCAACGGCAAGTTCAGTCCGGCGCAGGCGGATATCTACAACGTCGTTCTGGCCGCGCAGGAGGCGGCCTTTAAAACAGTGAAACCGGGCGCGTCGTTGCCGGAAGTGCACGAAGCCGCGCTCAATGTAATCAAGGACGGCCTGCTCCGGCTCGGTCTCATCACGGACAAGAACTCCGAGCAGTACCGCGTCTGGTTCATGCACGGCACTTCGCACTACCTCGGCATGAACGTCCATGACGTTGGCGTCCGCGTCGCGCGGCTCGAACCGAACATGACCTTCACCGTCGAGCCGGGAATCTACATACGCCCCGACGCGCTCGACTACCTGCCGAAGACGCCGGAGAACGAGAAGTTCATCGCGGCCATTCGCCCCGCGTTCGAGAAGTACAAAGGGATCGGCGTGAGAATCGAAGACGACGTTGTCGTCACGTCCGACGGCTATCGAAATCTTTCGGGCGCGCTGCCGCGGACGATACCCGACATCGAGAACTTGATCGCGCGTGCGCAGCGCGAAGTCCGTTAGATCACTCGTAGCTCAGAGCATCGACCGGGTCTTGTCGGGCGGCGCGAAGTGCCGGATAGAGCGCGCCGATTGTGCCTCCGACGAGGCCGATTGCGAGCGAGATGAGAAGCCAGCGCGGCTCGATGTCAACTGAGAGCGTCGTCAGGCGCATGATGACGAAGCGCGCGGCGAGCGTGAGCGCGATGCCCAATGCGACGCCAAGGGCGCTTACGACCAGAGCCTCCTGCTCGATAACCCATGCAACGCCCGCGCTCGACATCCCGAGCGACTTCAGCACGCCGATCTGCCGCGTCCGCTCCGTCACGGTCGTGTACATCGCAAGCAGGATGACGAGCACGCTTATGACGGAGGCGACGCCGACTACAACGTCAATGAAGACGTTGAGCGCGGGCACGCCCGTCGCGTAAAGCTCCGGCAGGTCGCGCGTGAAGATTATCTGATCGTCAGGGAAGACCTGTCGTATGCGCTCGACGACCGCCTCCTGCTCCGAGGGGTTCTTGCAGGAGACGAGTATCGCCGTGCAGAAGCCGGGGCTTCCGACCTGCTCCTGCATCGTCGAGAGCGGGATTTTGATGCGGCCCCCGCCGGGCGGCTCGTAAACGCCGACGACCGTGAAGTCTTCGCCGAAGACCTTGACCGCATCGCCGACCTTTATCTTGTGCTGATCCTTCCAGACCGAATCAATGATCGCTTCTTTGCTGCCCTGAAGCGCGCGCCCTTCGACGACGCGTATGCCGGATAGCTGCGCGTAGCGTTCGTACTCGATGCCGTCGATGACGCGGAGGCCGAAGCCCGTGTCGCTCGTGTCTGTGTGTTGGCCGACGGCTGTCGCGACGCGCACGCCTTCGAGCTTCTGAATCTCGTCGGCGCGCGAGACCGGCAAGGAGAATCGCTGCGTGCCGCTCAGCCCGACGGTGCCAGAGGCGCGAACCATTATCTCCGCGCCGACTTCCGATTCGCGCCGCCCGCGCTCGCGCAGGACTCCGTGCGCGAGTCCGACCGTGAACGCGATGAGAAGCACGCCGACGCCGACGCCGAGAATGCTGACGAAGGTTCGGGCCGGGCGGTGCGTCATGTTCGAGAGAACGAGGTTGTCCATAACTTCTCGCAGTCGTGGGTGGCGTTGAAAAAGTTTCCGCGTCGCGGCGGGCGCGGTGTGCGTGACGAGCGAAAGCAGGCCGATGAGCGCCCAGACGATCATCGAAGCCTTGCGGACGATGCCGATGGTGACGCCCGTCGCGACGGCGTAGCCGAGCGAGTGCAGAATGAATCCCGTCCCGCCCTCATAGACGCCGATGGTCGCGGGCACGAAGCCGAAGACGAGGTTCACGACCTTCGTCAGCGAGTCGATAATGTAAGCCACGCGCGCCGTCGGCTCAAAGCTGAGCATGGCGAGGATGATGTAAACCTCGGCTGCGGTCGTCGCGTGCGCGCCGAGGTCGCATGAGAACATCGTGAAGAAGGCGACTGGCCGGTGCTTGTAAAAGTCATAGACGTTCGACTCGACTTCGTGGAAGTGCTCGCGCTTCGACCCGAACCATTCGCGCTTGATGTCGCGCCGTATGAAGAAGTCAACCGCCGCGGTGACGGGCATAACGTCGCTGACGACCGCCGCGGCCACGACGACGATGACGAGCGTCATCCCCGCGGCGATTATGACGAGCGGGAGGCGCGCGCCGACGGGCAGGTCGTACGTCAAAAGCATGACGCACGCGCCGGTCGAGATGAAGAGCGCGACCGAGAGATTGTAGAGCAGGTTGTCAACGGCAAGCGCCTGAACGCCGGAGGCGAGCGGCACGCGCTTGCGTAGTATGGCGGCCTTCGTCGCCTCGCCGAGAACGGGGCCCGTGAACGTGAAGAAGCTGATCGTCTCGCCCGCAAGACGTGTGGTGTACGCCTCCCAGAAGGTGAAGCGGCGGTGTTCGGGCGCGACGGCGAGGCTCATCGAGATCGTCCGCAGAACGTGTCGAAGCCCCGCTATCACGAGCAGCAGAAGAAAGCCGACGCCGATCTGCCGGAGTGCGTCGAAGATGGGAGCGACGCCGACGGCGCGAACGAGGAAGAAGAGAAGCGTCACGCCGAAGACGAAGGCGAGTATGTGTATGTAGAAGAGCCAGCCGCGACGCCTTCCGCCCGGCCCGCCCGTATCGGTCGTCAGATGAATCTCTGCGTCGAGCAGTTCGTCGCGATAGATTTCATCGTGGTCGGGCTTGGGCACGTCTGCGCTGTCTCTGCCTGCAAAGGTCAAGGCTTTGCCTCCGTGCGCGTCGGTCGAAAAGACATTTTCTCGAAGCTTCCTTTTGCTGCGCGAGAGCGCTCCTGTCGGAGCGTTCGGACTGCGCCCGCGCGTCCGTCCGAAGTGCGAACGCGGCTGCGGGGGCCGGCTTCACAAGACACGGCGGCTCGAAAGGCAAAGCCTGTTCCTGCTGTGCGACAAATCTACACGAAGATTGGAAAGCGTGACAAACGAAGACCGTGAAGCACGAACCCGGATGAACGCGGGCGCTCAGGCGAGCGCGGACTTCAATGCGTTTGGCCGGCGGGCGGGTGGGCTTCTTTCGACTGGGCCGTGTTGGCGTTCGCGGCCTGCGCGTCCGCCGGCTCGTCGTGCTTCCATCCGGCACGTTCGAGCAGCGGGTAAGCGAAGCGGACTGGCACGGCGTAGTTCTGATCTGGAAGCTCCGTGAAGGTCGCGTAGTTGACGCCGATGACGCGGCCCGACTGGCCGAAGAGCGGCGAGCCTGAGCCGCCGACGGCGTTGCGCGCGTCGTAAACGATGCTGCGGCTTTCGAGGTCTGTGATGTGTCCCTGCGTCGTGAGCGGCTTGATGTAGCTGTGCTCGGAGAGATACGTCATAAGGCTCTCGACCGACGAGCCGTATCGCTCGCGTATCTGGTGCGCCTCGGCTTCGGGGATGGTCGCGAGCAGGCGATCCTCGCCGCTCGGATAGCCCATCATCAGGACGGTCTTGCCAATCGTTCCCGCGTCGGAGTCGCGGTCGAGAGGGAGCGAAGGAAGGTCGGGCGGGAGCGTCTGCGGGTCAATCGTGCCGACGGCGATGTCGTCGCGCGTCGATGTCTGACGGACGCGAATCACGAACGACGCGCGCACGCCGGGGAAGAACGCAACGATGCGCGTGACGCGGAACTGGCCGTGGACGCTCGCGCTGAGGGCCTGCACGCCCTCGTCCGCAGTCCAAGGCTCGACGGCGAGATGCCGGTTCGTGACGACGTAGCCCTCGCCGACGTGGAAGCCCGTGCCGACGAAGTCGCGTATGAAAGGCGGGCCGTTCCCTTCGGTCGTGAGCAGGGGTTGGTCGCCGCCGTTCTGAATCGTCTGCCCCGCCTCGTTCGTCTGGGTTTCTGGGTAGCGCAGGGGCCGGCCAGTCGAAGGGTCGAAGAGCATGTACGAACCCGCGATGAGACAGACGCCGTTGCCGTACTGGCTCCGCAGGCGCGGCGCGAGCGAGAGGCTGTCGATGATTTCTTGATTCTTCCCCGCGGCGACGTTCAGTTGCTCGTTCGTCTTGTTCAACTCTCCCTGCAAGCGCGTGAGTTGCTCGTTCTGCTTGTCGATCAACTCTCGCCCGCGGCGCATCTCCGTATAGACTGCGTTTCCGAGATAGAGCACGCCGCCGACGAGTACGACGACGATGACGAGCGCGATGATCTTCGTGCTCCAATTGATCTCGCGCAGAAACTCGCGCGAGAACTCGCGCAGGAAGACTTTGGCGTCGTCGCGTCGCGCGGTCGCGGAAGCCTCGATTGCAGCTTGCTCGATGAAGGGCGCGACGCTCGCGCGCCTGTTCGCGACGACCGCCGGAAGGTTGCCGACGGGGAAGAACTGCATCGCGACATCGAAAGCGCCGAAGCGCAACTCGTCGCCGTCGTCAATCTTCGCGCCGCGCGCGAGCGGCCTGCCGTTCAGCGTGATCCCGATTTCGGGATCAAATTCGCTGACGCGGAAGTGGCCGTTGTGCCGCGCGAGTTCGAGTAGGACGCTTGAGTCCGTGAGCAGGTCTGAGCCGAGCCGTATCTGGCAATTCTCGCCGGGGCCGATGAGGACGCGCTCCTGCGAGAGCACTTCGGTGTGCCTCTCATCTCCGGCAGTGATGTGTACAACAAGACCGCTCGCCATTTTGAAGGCCCGAAGACTCCCGCAAAGACTGAATGTGGCGACCGCACGGCGACCGTCATCGAAGACTGCCGACGGCCCTCTGCGTTCGCCAACGAGAGCGATTTTATACTAACATTCCACGCACGGGCAAAGAGTTGTCGCGGGCGAGCGATGGGGTCGCGCGTGTGTCGTCCGGGCCGGCTTCGCGCGCCGCGAAATCCAGGGCATCGGACGACATTTGATTCGATGGATGGAAAAGTTGACATGCGCGTCTGGTTTCTCGTGTCGCACGCTTGGTAAGAAACTTACGCGCGCCGCCGAGCGTAACAGAGACCGGCTAAGTCGGAATCGGCACGGCATCGAGTCAAAGGATTCAAGCGACTGCTGCCGCAAACCCGTACAACAATTTTTCGAGGGTCGGGCATCAAACCACGCGCGAATGACCTCTCCTGCGCGGGCCTCGTGCCCGACCAACTGAGACACGAGGAGCGACCGAGATGCTTCGACACATAGCAGCACTTCTAATTCTTTGCACGCTCGCAATCGCGTGCGTCGCGCAGGCGGCGTCGGCGCAGACTCGCGTCCCGCCCCTAAACCTGAAGGAGCGCACGCTCTCGAACGGCCTGAAGGTTTACAGCGCGCAGGAGCGTTCGAGTCCGACGGTCGCGATTCAGGTCTGGTACAAGGTCGGCTCGAAGGACGACCCGCCGAACCGCAGCGGCTTCGCGCACCTCTTCGAGCATCTCATGTTCAAGTCGGCTCGTAACCTTCGGGACGAGCAGATGGATCGTCTGACGGAGGACGTTGGCGGCTGGAACAACGCCTCGACGAACGACGACGTAACGAACTATTACGAGGTCGTGCCGTCGAACTATCTCGAAACGCTTCTGTGGGCCGAGGCCGACCGCATGAGCGGCCTCAACGTCAACGACACGAACTTCCACAGCGAGCGCGACGTGGTAAAAGAGGAATTCAATACGAGCGTGCTCGCGCCGCCATACGGACGACTGTTCTACGACATCGACAAGGACTCGTTCACAGTCCACCCGTATCACCGTCCGACAATCGGCAGCAAGGAAGACCTCGACGCCTCTTCGCTCGAAGACGTGCGCGCCTTCCACTCGACTTACTACAGGCCCGACAACGCGGTTCTCATCGTCGTCGGCGACTTCGACCAGCGACAACTCGACGGTTGGATTGACAAGTACTTCGCCAGAATCGCAAAGCCGACGACTCCGATCCCGCGCGTGACGACGCAGGAGCCGCCGCGCTCCGCCGAGAAGCGATACGACGAGACGGGGCCGAACGTGCCGCTCCCGGCGGTCGCGATCACATACCTCGCGCCTCCGGCCTCAAGCCCGGACGCCGACGTGCTGCGCGTCGCGGAGTCGATACTCTCCGATGGCGAATCCTCCCGGCTCTACCAGTCGCTCGTTTACAGCCAGCAGATCGCGGCGGAGGCGTTCGGCAGCGCAGAGCTTCGACAGGATCAGGGCATCTTCGTCTTCGGCGCGATACTCGCGGGCGACAAGAAGCCTTCGGACGCGGAGCGTGCGCTGCTCGCCGAACTCAAGCGTATGCAGGACGAGCCGGTCACGAAGGCCGAACTCGACAAGGCCGTCAATCAACTCGTCGCGACCCAACTGCGCGAGCGCGAGACGAACAGCGGCAAGGCGTTTGCCATCGGCAACGCCGCGGCGATACTCGGCGACGCGAGCCGCGTCAACACAGACATCGAGCGCCTACAGGCCGTGACCGCCGCCGACATCCAGCGCGTGATGAAAAAATACTTCACCGATACGAACCGCGTCGTCATAACCTACACGAGCGAAGCGCCGAAGCCCGCTTCGACGAGCGCGGGCGGCGGGCAGAAGGAGGGAAGCCGATGAAATTACTGCTCACAAAAATCCGCATCGCAGCGTTGGTAGCCGTCGCGATTCTTTTCGCGCTCGCCCTTTTAATCTCGTCGGTCAAGGCCCAGAACGTCTCCAACTCAAGCGCGCCCGCGCCGCAGGAGACTCCGCCGCCGCCCGCAGCGCCCCGTCCCGTAAGCGTGCCGGCACCGGTCGAGCGCACGCTCCGAAACGGCCTGCGCGTCATCGTCATCGAGCACCACGAGACTCCGCTCGTCGCGGCGCAGTTGATGGTCAAGAACGGCGGCGAGGTTGATCCTGCGGACTTGAGCGGCGTTGCCGACATGACCGCCGAACTTCTGACAAAGGGCACGAAGACTCGTAGCGCGCCGCAGATCGCTCAGGAGATCGAGGCTCTGGGCGGGCAGATAAATTCCAGCGCGGGCTGGGACGCTTCGCGCGCGACCGTCAACGTCATCGCGTCGAAGACGCCGCAGGCGATGGCGATACTCGCCGACGTGGTTCGCAACCCAGTCTTCAAGGACGAAGAGATCGACCGTCTGCGCCAGCAGTATCAGGACAACCTGAGCGTCGGGATGAACAACCCCGGCCAACTCGCCGGTTGGGTCGCGGCGCGCGTCGTCTTCGGCGACACGGCATACGGCCACCCGGTTTCGGGAACGACGGAGTCGCTTGCCCGCATCAAGCGCGATGATGTCGTCGCCATACACCAGAAGTATTACAGGCCCGACAACGCAGTCCTCGTCATCGGCGGCGACATCAAGGCGGCAGACGCATTCCAGATCGCCGAGCGCACGTTCGGCGATTGGGCGAAGCCATCGACGACGCTCGCATCGCCGCAGACGGGTTCGGGCGCGGCGCAGTCGGCGGGAGCGCAGCGCGTCGTCGTAGTTGATATGCCCGGCGCGGGTCAGGCCGCGGTTCTGTTCGCGCGTCGCGGCATCGCGCGCACAGACCCCGAATACTACACGGGGCTGGTAGCCAACTCGGTGCTCACGGGTTATTCGGGCCGTCTCAACGAGGAGATACGAATCAAGCGTGGACTCAGCTACGGCGCTGGAAGCTCGCTCCAAGTCCGCCGCGATGCAGGCCCGTTCATCGCTTCGGCGCAGACGAAAAATCAGTCGGGCGCGGACGTTGCGTCGCTGCTCGTGACAGAGTTGACGCGTCTATCGAACGAGCCTGTGGCCGAGGCGGAGTTGACGCCGCGCAAGGCCACTCTCATCGGCGGCTTCGGTCGCTCGCTTGAGACGACCGAGGGGCTTGTCGGTCAGATCGCGTCGCTCGCGCTCTACGGATTGAAGCTCGACGAGATCAATCGCTACATCGCGAGCGTGCAGGCCGTCAGCGCGTCGCAAGTCCAACAGTTCGCCGGCGCGCGGCTCGGCGTCAAAGACGCAGACATCGTTATCGTCGGCGACGCCAAAGACTTCATCGAGCCGCTCCGCAAGCAGTTCACGAACGTCGAGGTCATCAAGCGCGACGACCTCGACCTGAACAGCGCGACGCTCCGCAAGGCCGCGTCAAGCTCTACGAAGTGACGGCAGATCGTAAGCCGGGAATCGGAATGGATCGGAAGTGATATGCGATGAAATGTGAGCGCCTTCTGATTTTTGCACTGCTCGCGATTATCGTCGCGCAGTCTCACGCGAACGCGTCGCCGGGCCGGTCTTCGCGGCAGGATGACGTTTCAAATCCATCGAAGATTGATTCGGCGACGGTCGCGCAGAAGCTTTCGAGCCAGAATCCGATTGAGCGCCGCGCCGCCGCCGAATATCTCGCTCGGCTCGCGGCGGTCGAGCACCGCCGTCTCGTCGAGGGCTATCGCCAGCAGGAGAAGGACTCGCGCGTGCGTCTCGCGATGGACTGGGCGCTCTATCGCATGGGCAAGAACGAAAGCCTCTTCGCGATAGTGCGTGCGCTCGACGAGAAGAAGCTCGCCGACCAGTCCGTCTCGTACCTCAAACAACTCGAAGGCCCCGAACCGCTCTACGTCTTCTTCGGGCACGTCAACGGCAACACACAGATTCGCCTGCTCGAAGCGCTCGCAGCCGTCGGCGACGCCGGGACGATTGAGCGCATCAAGCCCTACGAAGAATCCACAGACCCCGGCATCGCAGACGCCGCCAGATTCGCCGAGCGCGAGATAAACATCAGACTTCAAGAGACTCCCGCAGTCGAGCCGAAGCGCCCGCGCAAAGTCGGCGACGCGAGCGACGACGACAAGCCACCGCGCGACTGAACTTCAACGCCACGCGCAAGCTTCCTTCGGCGTCGAGCGATTTTGACATCGCTCGCGCCTTCCGTGTAACTTGCGTTTGAATGCACCGAAACCTCCGCTCGTTCCTCGAACTACTCCGGCGCGAACGCGACATCGTCAACGTCGAAACGGAAGTTGACCCGTACCTCGAACTCGCTGAGATTCACCGTCGCGTAATCGAGCGCGGCGGCCCGGCGCTCCTATTCAACAAAGTTAAGGGCAGCCGTTACCCCGTCGTCACAAACCTGTTCGGCACGGTCAGGCGCATCGAACTCGCCTTCGGGCCGAGACCCGAAGAGTTCGTCCGAAGCGCCGTCGAAGTCGCCGAATCGCTCCTGCCTCCGCGCCCCGCCGCACTCTGGCGGCAGCGCTCGCTCGCGCTCGAAGCAGTAAAGCTCGGAACAAGAAACGTTCGGCGCGCGCCCGTCGCGGAAGTCTTTGAACGCCCCGCGCGGCTCGACGAACTCCCTGTGCTCACGACATGGCAGGAGGACGGCGGCCCGTTCTTCACCCTGCCGCTCGTCTACACCGAACACCCTTCGACGCGAAAGCACAACCTCGGCGTCTATCGAATGCAGCGCTTCGACGCGCGGACGACGGGGATGCACTGGCAGATACACAAGGGCGGCGGCTTTCACTACCGAGAGGCCGAGTCGTCGAACGAGCCGCTGCCCGTCACGGTCTTTCTCGGAGGCCCACCCGCGCTCATCCTCGCCGCCGTCGCGCCGCTTCCTGAAGACGTGCCCGAACTCGTCCTCGCCTCGCTGCTCGCGGGAGAAAAAATCCGCGTCGCTAAAAACCCGCTCGAAGACCACCCGCACCGCCTTGTCGCCGAAGCCGAGTTCGCGCTCGTCGGCCACGTGCCTCCGCGCGAGCGAAGACCCGAAGGCCCGTTTGGCGATCATTACGGTTACTATTCGCTCCGGCACGACTATCCTGTCTTCAACGTCGAGGCGGTCTTTCATCGCAAGGACGCAATCTATCCGGCGACGGTCGTGGGCAAGCCTCGACAGGAAGACTTCTTCATCGGAGACTACCTGCAAGAGCTTCTTTCGCCGCTCTTCCCCGTGGTCATGCCGGGCGTGCGCGACCTTTGGAGTTACGGCGAGACGGGATTCCACTCGCTCGCCGCGGCGGTCGTGCGCGAGCGATACGCGCGCGAGGCTCTAGTCTCGGCCTTCCGCATACTCGGCGAGGGCCAACTCTCGCTCACGAAGTTCCTTCTGCTCACCGACACGCCGCAAGACCTCCGCGACTTCAAAAAATTGTTTGAGCACGTGCTGGCTCGCTTCCGTCCCGAAAGTGACCTCTTCGTCTTCACCAACACGTCGATGGACACGCTCGACTACACGAGCGGCACGATCAACAGCGGCAGCAAGGCCGTCATGCTCGGACTCGGCGACGCCGCGCGCGAACTACCGCGAGAGTTTCGTGGTGCGCTGCCCGCGAATGTGACGCGCGCCGAAGTCTTCTGCCCCGGCTGTCTCGTCGTGCAAGGTTTGACGTTCACGGAAGACAAAGATCAGGCTGAACGCATCGCACGCGAAGCAGCGTTCGCCGAATGGCCCGTCGTCGTGCTGCACGAAGACGCGGGCGTCGCGCGTTCGGCTTCTGATTTTCTTTGGGCGACGTGGACGCGCTTCGAGCCTGCGTCCGACATCCATGCCGCGCGAACGACTGTCCGAAAGAATCACCTCGCATACACCGCGCCCCTCGTCATCGACGCGCGCATGAAGCCCGGCTACCCGGACGAACTCGTCGTCCGTTCGGACATCGCCGAACTCGTCGAGCGGCGCTGGCGCGAATACTTCCCGCAAGAGCCGAATCGCCGGAGCGGTTAACCTTCTTCAAACGCTTTCGAGTTCGGGATTGACGCTCAGGCCGGAAGGCGGAGAGTGAAGATCGCTCCGTCAGCCGTCGAGTTCGAGGCGGAGAGAGTGCCGCCGTGGTCGGTCGCGATGCGATGCGCCAGCGCGAGGCCGACGCCGTGCCCCTTCGACTTCGTGGTGAAGAACGGGATGAAGATGTTTCGCAAGTCTTCTTCGGCAATGCCCGTGCCCGTGTCTTCGATCTCGACCGAAGCCCAAACGCGTCCCTCGGCGTCACGCTCGCGACTGCCGCGGACGACGACGCGGCGCTCCTGCTTCTCTTCGGGGATCGCCTCGGCGGCGTTACGCAGAAGGTTGAGAAGGGTCTGACGGAGCATACGCTCGTCGGCGTGAACGTCTGCGAAATCGCCCTCGATTGCGAGCAAGGCGCGGCGCTCGTCGAAGAATGGAGCGAGATCTGCGGCGCACTGCTCGATCAATTCGCCGAGCGATACGTCGCCGAAGTCCGGCGGCTTCGGGCGCGCGAAGTTCAGAAACGACGTGACCATCTCGGAGAGTCCGCGAACCTCCTGAAGCAGCGCGGCGGTCGCGGACGAGCGCACGTCCTCCTTCATACGCGAGTTCTGCAACAACTGCGCGTAACCGTGGAGCGTGGCGAGCGCGTTCTTGAATTCGTGCGCGAGTCCCGCGGACATCTCGCCGAGGCTTTCGAGGTTGCGCTTGCGCGCGACCGTCTCGCGAAGCTCCGCGACCTCCGTAATGTCTGTCAACATACAGAGCGCGCCGCGCTCGCCGCCCGCGCGTGTCGGGTCAATCGGCGCGACCGTGACTCCGAGCCTGCGGTTGCGCCCGCCGCCTAACTTTGCAGAGACCTCTTCGCGCCGGTACGTCTCGCCTGTGCGAAGACATCGCTCGACGAGTCCGACCAACTCCGGCGCGCACGCCAGAAGCGACCCGAACTCTTCTTCCTCGCCCGCGCCGTCGAGTCCGAGTATCGCGCGCGCGGGCGCGTTGACGACCGTCGAGCGCCCCTCGGAGTTGAATGCGAGCAGCCCCGAAGGCAGGCTCGCGACGACGCGCTCGCTGAATTGCTCGGCGGTCGCGGCGCGCGCCGACGCCCGCGCGCTCAAACGCTCAAGCTGCGCCTGCTTGGCGCGCAACTCCGCGACGACCTCCTGAAAAGTTTCGAGCACGAACTCCGTCTCGTCGCGTGCGCCCTCGCGCGTGGACGAAGAGGTGACGGGCGCACGCTCGGCCTCGTCAACGAGTTGGCGGTAAGGCCGCAGGAGCCAGCGCGGAAGCAGCAAAATGCTCGGCACGCTGACGACGAGCGTGATGATGAAAACGGTGAAGAGAATGGGCGCACGCTCAGCGCGCGTCGCGGGCGTCAGCGCGACGAGCGCCAGCGTGAACAGGTTGGCGAGAAGCAGAAGCCCCACGACCAGCGCCAGCGCTAACTGCATCCTGTTTTCGTAACGGGGCATATCGAGGAGTGATGAGTGATGAGTGATAAGTGTATAAGAAGCTAATAGCTGTTGGCTTTTAGCTAAAGGCTCATAACTATTAGCTAATAGCTTCTGTTCTTTCTCATCACTTATCACTCATCACTTATCACTTATCACTCCTTCAAAATTTCCCGACGTACCAGTCAATGATTGACGTTCCGAAAAGGAGGCTTACAAGCGCGCCTGCGCTGAGGAAGATGCCGAAGGGGAGTAGAAGTTGCATGTCGCGGTCTCCGCGCCGGAGCATCAAGGTAATGCCCGCGAACGAGCCGCCAAGTACGCCGACGAAAATGGTCAGAAGCGTTAGAGGCCATCCGAGGAATGCGCCGACCATGAACATCATCTTCACGTCGCCGAGTCCCATCGCCTCGACGCCGCGCAGCCGCTCCCAGAGCCAGCCGACCACCCATAGAAATCCGCCGCCGACAATCGCGCCGACCGCCGCGCCCATGAGCGAGAGCAGCCACGCCGGGATCGCAGGGTGCGCCGCGCCGAAAAACGCGACCCCGTAAAGGTTCGGCACGACGGCGCGCGCGACGAGCGCGAGCGCGATGCCGGGGTATGTGATGGCGTTCGGCAGAATCATGTGCTCGGCGTCAATGAAGGCGAGCGCGATGAGCGCGGCTACGAACGCAAGGTCGAACGGGAGCGAGAGCGTCGGCCCCGAGCGCAGCCAAAACGTGAGCGCGAAGAGAACGGCAGTCAGCAACTCGACCGCCGGGTATCGCGCGGAGATCGGCACGCGACACGAGCGGCAGCGGCCCCGGAGCACCGCCCAACTTATGACGGGGATGTTGTCGTAAGGTCGTATCGCAGTCCCGCACGCGGGGCAGTGAGACGCGGGGAAGGCGATTGATTCCTCGCGCGGGACGCGGTGAATAACGACGTTTAGGAAGCTGCCGATTATCGCGCCTACTCCGGCGACCGCGGCGACGAAGAAGGCTGTGGGAAGTCCCGTCTCAGCTTCGAGCGTCAGGAATTTTTGTAGATTGTCCATTCGATGTGGATGAATAAATGAGTTTCGCGTCCGCCGAGACCGAGCCGCTTGACGCGCCGCTCCCTTTCGGCATATTAAATCTTTGAGTGGCTTTGCGAAAGCTGCCGCTCGCAGATGACGATCTTCAAGGGGGTGAGTTTTTGAATCCTCGTAAACCGATATACGCGATGCTTCTCGTCGGCGTCGCGATAATACTCGCGCTCACGTTTGCGCCTTACGCACTCGTCACGCGCGCACGCAAGGCCGTCGCCGCATACATCGCACTCCCCGAAAGCCCCTCGCTCGTAGAACTCGCGCAGCCGACTCCGACGCCCGCGCCGACTCCGACCTTCGACGTTGTCGGATGGTACACGCAGCGCGGCGGAGACCCCGCGAGTCACGCAGTTCTCGCCGAGTCAGCCGACGGCAAAGTCGTTCTGGCCGAGCACAACGCGGACGTTGGATTCAACCCGGCGTCGCTCGTCAAGCTGACGACATCGCTCACGGCGCTGACGCGCTTGGGCAAGGATTACAGGTTCGAGACGAAAATTTTTGTTGACGGTAAGGCCGACAAGTCGGGCGCGTTCGCGGGCAAGCTCTTCATCGCCGGAAACGACCCGACCTTCGGCGACTTCGACGCGTCGCTCGTCTCGAAGAAGTTGGCCGAGCGCGGCGTCAAGAAGTTCGCGGGCGAGCTTGTCGTCTCGCCCGAGTTCGTCTTCAATTTCAGCGATAAGCCGGACGAGTCCGCGCAGCGTCTCGCGAAGGTTCTGAAATTCAACCCGAAGACCGTCACGGTCGGCGACGCGCCGGCGGGCGAGCCTGCGTTCTCTGTCCAGTCGTACCCGCTCAGCGACATACTTCTCTACATGAACGCGCATTCGAGCAACTTCGTCGCCCAGCACCTCGGCGCGCTCGTCGGCGGCCCCGAAGGCGTGCGCGCGTTCCTCGTCGGCGAGTTGAAACTGCCGCCCGAACAGGTTTCGCTCTCGACGACATCGGGACTCGAAGTCAACCGCCTGACGCCGCGCTGCCTGCTCGCCGTCATACGCGCGCTCGACGCCGAGGCGAATCGTCAGGGCCTACACCTCACGGACATCATGGCCGTGGCGAGCGACGATTACGGCACGCTCAGGCGTCGGATGGTCGGCACGCCGCTCGAAGGCGCTGTCGTGGCGAAGACGGGAACGCTCGTGCACGACGACGGCGGCATGGCGAGCCTCGGCGGCGTCGTCTACACGCAGAAGTTCGGCAAGGTCTATTTCGTCGTCCTCAACACGGGTTCGAGCGTCGCCGAAAATCGTCAACTCACAGACCAACTCCTCTCCGAAATCATCGTCAGTCAGGACACGCCCGTCCCCATCCCGATGCCCGACAAGCCGAGACACATGCTCGAAAGCAACAACCTCGAAGTGCTGAGTGATGAGTAATGTTGAGTGATGAGTGATGAGAAACCGCTATCTTCTCTTTCTCATCACTCATCACTCAACACTTTCTTCTGCATCTCCCACAGCAGCAAATGTTTTAGAAAGGCATTGTGCGCGGCGAAGCGCGCGATGGCGAGTCCGGCAAGTCCGTCGCGGAAGCCGGCCTTGAGGACGTAGCTTCGGATGAATGCCGAAGGCGCGGCGAGCGCGACGCGGAGAGGCGTCGTGCGCCGCCCTTCGTCGAACATCCTACGCGCGGAGAGCGGTGCGTATCGCTCGCCGATCATGCGGTGGTGGTGCGCTGCGTCGCGGACGCTGAAGTGTAGAAGGTCGCCCGCGAGATTTTCGACGCGCGCGCCTTCCGGCATCTTCACAGACTCGTGTACGTGAGCGCCCTCCCAACGGCCCCTTGCGCGCCGGTAGAGTCGGAGTTGAAAGTCCGGATACCAGCCGCCGCCTCGAATCCAGCGGCCCATGTAAAAGCTCTGGCGCGCGACGCGGTAGCCGTCGGCGAGTCGCGCTTCGTCCGTCTCGCGAAGCGCCGCAAGGCTGGCGCGGAGTTCATCAGAGACGCGCTCGTCTGCGTCGAGACTGAAGACCCATTCGTTTCGCGCGGCTTCGGCGGCGAACTGTTTTTGCGCGGCGAAGCCGGGCCAGTCGCGCTCGACGACGCGCGCTCCGCAGCCCGCGGCGATCTCGCGAGTCGCGTCCGTCGAGCGGGAGTCAACGATGAGAATCTCGTCGGCCCACGAGACAGACTCGCAGGCGGCGGCGATGTTCTCCGCTTCGTTGAAAGTGATGATGGTCGCCGTAATCTTCAAGATGACGGAAGCGCCGCGCGCTCAGATTGATGTGTGAGAATACGAACGGCGTCGGCGCGTCGTCAAACTCCGGCGCGCGGCCAGAAATGAAACGACCGGAAGAGGTCATCCACTTCCGGTCGTTTCTGTTTTCCTGCGCGTCGAAGTCGTTTGATGAGCTTCGGCGGCAAATCAGTTCTTGAACTTTTCGGGCGGCACGGGCGAGTCGATGACGACGTTGTTGGCGCGAAGCGTCGTCGATGTCGCGCGCTGTAGGTCTGCGAGCGCCTTGTTGTAGTCGGTCTCTGCCTGAAGCTCCTCTGCCTGCGCGGTGACGAGTTCATTCTCGCGCTGGAAGAGAAGGAACTGTGTCGAGCGACCGACCTGAAAGAGTCTTCGCTCGCCCGCGAGTTGTTCTTCGGCGCTCGCCCGCGCCTGCCGCGCCGAGAGGACGCGCTGGCGCGCGGTCTCGACGGCCTGCACGGCGTTTCGCACGTCAACCTCGATGATCTGAGCCTGCGAACGCGTCTGCGCCGCCAACTGGTCGCGCTGAATCTGCGCCGTCGCGTAGTTGGCCTGAGCCGTCCGGTTCTTGAGCGGGATTTGAATCGTCGCGCCGACGACGACCTGCCGCGTGCTGAAGCTGAAGAGGTTTGAGAGCGTCCGACCGTAGCCGCCGACGAACTGCGACGGTATCGCGGTCGAAGTGGTCGTTACGTTCGGCGGCGTGACGGCGGCGAGGCCGAGCGCCGCGCGCGTCGCGTTGAGTTGCTGCAAAAGAAACGCCGACGCGTTCGTCGTGGCGAAGTCGTCGCCGAGGATCAGGGGAGCGGTGCTCGACGTTACGGTTCCGATGTCGGGCGTTCCGGCAAGACCGTTTGTTTGAATCGTGCCCGTCAGGTCAATGCGCGGCTTTGTCTGGTTCTTGTAGAACTGAAGATTGATCGTGTTCACGTCCTCTTCAAGTTGCAGGCGGCGCAACTCTGGACGGTTCTCGCGCGCCTCCTTGAGCGCCGAATCGAGATTCACCGGAGCCGCCTCGTCAAACGTCGGCTGGTCGGTCGGCGTGATAACCTTCTGCCAGTCGGGCGAGAGCGGGTCTTTGATGAGCAACTGTTTCAGGACATTCTCCGAGGTCGTCACCTGCTGGTTGGCGATGAGCAGCGCCGACTCGCGCGTGGAAAGCTCGGTCTCGATCTCGGCGCGCGCGAGCGGCGCCGATGCGCCCGCGGCGACGCTCGCCTCCGTGCGCTTGAAGTCCTCGCGCGCGAGGTTGACGTTGGCGACCTGATTCTGTTCGTTGCGTATGGCGAAGACCAAATCCCAGTAGGCGCTCTGCACCTGCGAGATGGTTTGCGTAGTGATGCGACGGAAGTCGGCGTCGGACTGTTCGAGCCGCTTGCGCTGGATGCGAATCTGCTGGCGGTTGCTGTCAATCGAGCGGTTGCGCCAGAGGGGTTGTGTGAACTGTAAGCCCTGCGCCGCCGAGTAGAACGGGTTGAGCGTCGTGTTCGTCGCCGAAGAGTTCTCGCGCGTGTTGTTGAAGAAGTAGGAGTAGTTTCCCCCGCCCTTCCCGAACTGCTTGGTGACTGAAAAGTTGTTGTTGTAGTCGGTCGTCGAGACAGTGCCCGTCGTGCCTGCGCCGCCGAAGATGTTGACGACGGGGCGGACGCTGTTGTTGACCTCAGGCGCGTAGAGGAAGACCGGGTCGTAGACGCCCTGCAACGCGATGAGTTGCTGCTCGGCGATGCGAACGTCGGCGCGCGAAGATTCGATGTCGTTGTTGTTTTCGAGCGCGCGACGTATGGCCTCGTTCATCGAGAGCGGCAGCGTGTCGCTGCTGATAACGCCGACGCGTTCGAGCGAAGGCAGCGGCGGCACGGGGCGCTGCTGGACGGTTGGGAAGTTAGGCTCCTGAATCGTCTGGTCGGTCGTAGGCATCTCGGTCGTCGGCGTCGCCGTCTGTCCCGTCGGCGAAGGGTTTGGCGCGGTTGTGCCGGGCGGCTGGTTGGTCGTCGGTGCCTGCACGCCGGGGGGCGACTGCGGCACGGGCTGCTGCGTGCCCGGCGGAGTCTGCGGGTTCGCGGGCGGGTTGGTGCGCGCCGTCGGCGGGACGCTCTGGTTCTGCTCGGTGCCGGGCGGGCGAGTCGCGTCGGTCTGCGCGGGCGTCTGCGACTGCGTGCCCGGCGGAGTCCGCGGCGATGTCTGCGTCTGCGGCGCGTCGGCTGTCGCCACGAGGAAGGGGTCGCCGACCTTCGTAAACGCGGGCTTGCGCGTGGTCGTCTTCGCCGTCTTCGTCGCGTCGTCGGGCGTCGCGTCGTTCTTCGTGTCGTCCCCGGTGTCGTCGGAGGTCTCTTTGCGCTTGTTCGTCTCCGGCGCTTTCGACGCGGTGGTCTTGGCGCGCGGGTTCGCGGAGGCAGCCGCGTTCCCAAAAGCGGACGCCGCGTTCCCAAAAACGAGAAACGCGGAGAGGCAGGCAGCGGAAAGTGCCGAGATAAGCTTCGGCGCGGTTTCATCAGAGCGATGTTGTTTGAGCATTTTCTCTACCTAAAATCTTCTGTCGGAAATTTTCCGGGGGTGATGCGCTAGAGTAGCGCGACGGAAATAAAAAGTTCAAACCGTTCTCGTCGAATCCGGGTTGCAAAACCTGAGCCGCGACGCTCCAAAAATCTTCCTTCACAACGGCTGCGGCAGACCTGTGCGTACTACGTCACGCCCGCGCGCGCGGTTTCAAAAACATACATTTAGCCCCTCCGCATCTGAAACTTAAAGAGTCTTTGACGACGTTTGAGAGGCCGCGTGTTGCTTGTCGCCGCGCGCGATTAGGGTCGGCTTGACAGTGCGGGCGGCGCGCATTATCTTTCAATTTTTAAGGGCAAGCCCCAACACTCGACAGGGTACAAGCGATCACGAAAACGGAAGCGCCCGCACGCCCGCCGCAGGCGAAGAATCTTTGTGCGCCCGTCGGGCGTCGGACAGTGACAAAAGCATAGCGAGGAGACTCAAAGGCAATGACAATCAAGGTCGGCATCAACGGCTTCGGTCGGATCGGTCGCAACGTGTTTCGCGCCTCGCTCGGCGACCCGGAAATCGAATTCGTCGCGGTCAACGACATCACGGACACAGGGACGCTTGCGCACCTTCTGAAGTACGACTCCGTCCTCGGCAATCTCGAACACGAGATAAGGGCGACGGAAAACAGCATTCGGGTCGAGGCAAACGAGTTACATGTCTTCGCCGAAAAAGACCCGGCGCAGATTCCCTGGGAGTCGGTCGGCGCGGACATCGTTATCGAGTCAACGGGCCGCTTCACGAAGGCCGAGGACGCGCGCAAGCACCTGCGCGGCTCGGTCAAGAAAGTCATCATCAGCGCGCCCGCCAAGAACGAGGACATCACAATCGTCCTCGGCGTCAACGAAGGCTCGTACGACCCCGCGGCGCACAACGTCATCTCGAACGCGTCGTGCACGACAAACTGCCTTGCGCCCGTCGCCAAAGTCATACACGAAAACTTCGGCATCAAGTCGGCGCAGATGACGACTATACACTCGTACACGAACGACCAGCAGTTGCTCGATCTGCCGCACAAGGATTTGAGGCGCGCGCGCGCCGCGGCGCTCTCGATGATCCCGACCTCGACGGGCGCGGCCAAGGCTGTAGCGCTCGTCCTGCCGGAACTCAAGGGCAAGTTCGACGGCATATCGGTGCGCGTGCCGACGCCGAACGTCTCGCTCGTCGATGTCGTGATGGAGGTCGAGCGCGAGACGACGACCGAAGAGGTCAACGCGGCGCTCAAGAACGCTGCGAACGAGGAGCTTCGCGGCATACTTGCGTTCTCCGAAGAGCAACTCGTCTCGGTGGATTACCGGAAGAACGACAATTCCTCGATTGTTGACGCCGAGTACACGAAGGTCATCGGCGGCAATCTCGTCAAAGTGCTCTCGTGGTACGACAACGAGTGGGGCTACTCGTGCCGCGTCCGCGACCTCGTCAAGTTCATCGCCGGAAAAGGATTATAAGGCAGTGATGAGTGATGAGTGATAAGTGATAAGAAAAAGCAAGCAGGATTTTCTTATCACTTATCACTCATCACTCATCACTCATCACTCATGAGCAAGCTCTCGATCAAAGACCTCGACCTGAAAGGCAAGCGCGTCCTCATCCGCGTTGACTTCAACGTGCCGCTGAAGGACGGCGAGGTCGAGGACGACACGCGCGTACGCGCCGCGCTGCCGACGATTCGATACGCCGTCGAGCACGGCGCGCGCGTCATTCTCGCGTCGCACCTCGGACGACCGAAGGGCGCGCGCGTCGAAAAATACAGCCTGCGCCCCGTCGCCGAGCACCTATCCGAACTGCTTGAGAAGCCTGTGGCATTTGCCAAGGACTGTATCGGCGACGCGGCAAAAGAAAAGGTCGGGCAGTTGAAGGACGGCGACGTTCTGCTGCTTGAGAACCTTCGCTTTCACAAGGAGGAGGAGGAGAACGACGACGCTTTCGCGCGCGAGTTGGCGAGCCTCTGCGACCTCTACGTCAACGACGCATTCGGGACGGCTCACCGCGCGCACGCCTCGACCGTTGGGATAACGAAGTTCGTCGAGAAGTCGGCAGCCGGTCTTCTGATGGAGAAGGAGCTTGAGTATCTGGGGCGCGCGCTCGAAAACCCTGAGCGGCCGTTCGTCGCCATACTCGGCGGCGCGAAAGTCTCTGACAAGATTCCGATCATCAACTCTCTCATCAGTCGCCACGTTGACAAAATTCTCATCGGGGGCGCGATGGCTTACACGTTCTTCAAGGCGGAGGGCTTCACCGTCGGCAAGTCGCTGGTCGAGGACGACAAGCTCGACACCGCGCGCGAGACAAAAGCGCGCGCCGAGGCCGAAGGCGTCAAACTCGTCTTGCCGACCGATCATCAGGTCGTTGACAGCTACGACCCTCTGCACAGCCGCAAGACGATTCCCGTTGAGTTCACGAACATCGGTCAGGTCGGACTCGACATCGGCAGCGAGACGGTCGCGCTTTTCGCTGACGAGATAAAGGACGCGAAGACGATCATCTGGAACGGCCCGATGGGCGTCTTCGAGGAGAAGGGATTTGACGAGGGGACAATCGGCGTCGCGCGCGCCGTGGCCGACGCGGCGGAGCGAGGTGCGACCGTCATCGTCGGCGGCGGCGACTCCGTAGCCGCGATTCATCAGGCGGGCGTCGCCGACCGTATCACGCACATCTCGACGGGCGGCGGCGCGACCCTCGAATTTCTCGCGGGCGACGAGTTGCCGGGCGTCGCGGCATTAAGTGAAAGGGATGAAGGATGAGGGCGGAGGGATGAAAGGGTTAAGTGGCTTGCCGCGTTGAGCAATTCCGCTTCATCTCTCATCCCTCCGCCCTCATCCCTTTCTTATGCGTAAACCTGTCATCGCCGGAAACTGGAAGATGTATAAGTTGATCGCCGACTCGGTGGCGACCGTGTTGGAGTTGAAGCCGCTGGTGGCGAACGCGAACCACTGCGAGGTCGTCGTCGCGCCGGTCTTCACGGCGATAAAGACCGTCGCGGACAGGCTCGAAGGCTCGAACATACACGTCGCCGGTCAGGATTGCTCGACCGAATCGAAGCACGGCGCGCACACGGGCGAGGTCGCCGCGGACATGCTCAGGGACGCGGGCGCGTCGCACGTCATCGTAGGCCACTCGGAGCGGCGGCAGTTCTACCACGAATCCGATTCGTTCGTGAACAGGAAGGCTCAGGCGGCGCTCGCCGCCGGACTCACGGTTATCATGTGCGTCGGCGAGACGCTTGAGCAGCGCGAGTCGGGCGTGGCCGAATCGGTCGTGCACGGCCAGTTGGAAGGCGGCCTGCGCGGTTTGACAGCCTCAGACCTCGACCGTATCATGGTCGCTTACGAACCCGTCTGGGCAATCGGGACGGGACACACGGCGACGCCGGAGCAAGCGCAGGAAATGCACGCGTTTGTCCGGCGCGTTTTCGCGGAGAGGTTCTCGCGGGAAGCTGCCGAGAATCTTCGCATCCTCTACGGCGGCTCGGTCAAACCCGACAACATCGCCGGACTGATGCGGCGGCAGGACGTTGACGGCGCGCTCGTCGGCGGCGCGAGCCTCGACGCTGAGACGTTCGCGCGGATCGTCAACTACGAAAGATAAGCTGATTCGAGGTTTGAAGTTTTCGTGATATACATTTTATACACGCTGTTCATTCTCGCCTGCATCGTCCTCGTCATCTCCGTGCTCTTGCAGCCGGGCAAGGCCGACGCGGGCGCGCTATTTACGAGTTCGATTTCGAGCACGGCCTTCGGCCCGCGCGGCACGCAGACCATACTCGCCAAGATTACAATCGGCGCGGCCATCGCCTTCATGCTCATCGCGCTTCTGCTCGGCATGGGCGTCGGCAGCCAGCGCTCTCTGATGGAAGACACGAAGGCCAAGCCGACTCCGGCTGCGTCTCCAGCCGGAGCGGCGGCACCCGCGCAGACCGGAGCTTCGCCCGCGGCGACGACGCAGACCGACGGCGGCGCGACGGCCCCTGCGGGCGCACCGGCAACGACCGCGGCGAGTCCCGAATCGAAGGCAAGCCCGTCGAAGTAGCGGCGCGCGGCGACCTCCGGCTTGAACGGCGTCGCGGATGTTGTTAGGCTTCGTTTGAAAGTCCACTTGCGGAAGTGGCGGAACTGGTAGACGCGCACGTTTGAGGGGCGTGTGAGGCAACTCGTGGGGGTTCGAGTCCCCCCTTCCGCATTGACGTATGAACCCCGGCGATGATTCGGTCTCGCCGGGGTTTTAGTTTTTCCGAATCAGACGAACGACTGGCCGAACCCGGCCCGCGAAACTCGAACGATTCTTTAACCTCACCGGCGAAGTCTCGGAAAATTCCCGCGCGAAGTTTGTTGCCCGGCGGCGGGGCTGATAAACTCTGCCGTGCTTCCCGCTCCGGCGTGTTTCGATGCTTCAGATCAATCGCAGACAATTCCGTTCACTACTTATCGCGGCGGCATCCGTTCTGCTCACGCTCGTGGCTTCGACTGCCTCGACGGCGCAGTCGGGCGACGCGAACTACCCTACGCCCGTCTTCACGAACGAGGTCGTCGGTCGCATCTCGCCGCGCGACGTTGGCGACCCGCGACGAACGAGCCACTTCTACACGTTTCGCGGAACCGAGGGCGATCTCTCCGTCACGTTCGACAGCACGGAATTGACCGGCGACGTTGACGTGTTCACCGCGACGACGTTCCGCCCGCTTCTGAAGATCACGCTTCTCGGCGACGCCGCGCACGTCACAAAGAGCTTCTACGTACGCTCCGAAGAGACGCTCGTCCTTCGCGTTCAGGCGCGCGCCGTCGGCGACGCCGAAGGCACTTACCGCGTGGCGTTCGGCGGGTCGTTCGAGCCTGCGCCGCCCGAACTCGCGAACTCGAAGGAGCCTTCGGCCCCGACCGTGAAGGAGACCGGGTCGCGCGATAGGAACGCCCGCCGCGCGACCTCGACAGGCGCGCGCATCGAGGAGCCTGTCGCAGCCCCATCGAAGGAGACGGCGAACGAAGAAGCGAAGCCGGCTCCGACGCCCGCCGCTGCACCGTCGAGGCGTACAACGTCTTCGGCTGCGAGAAGCAGGACGGGCGCGAGGAATGCCCCGAGGCGGACGCGCTCGACCGCTCCGACGCCGCAGGCGGGCGCGACAAAATCCGAAACGGGCGAAGCGAAAAACGCAGGCACGAGCGGCGAGTCTAATAACGGCGACGCGAACTCTTCGGGTCAGCCTTCGACCGAAACGAACGGCGCGACGAATCCGAACGAGTCCGCAGCCGCGATGCCTCCGAAGCCTTCGACGGCGACGCGCCGAAGACCGGCGCGCACGACGCGAAGGAGCGCGGGCGAATCCGGCACGGCGCGCGCGGATTCGGGTGGGCAACCGTCGAACGCGCCCGCGACCTCCCAGCCTCTGCCGAAGCAACGCCTCCTCATCATTACCAAAAACGGCACGATGATCGAGCGCGACATGGACACCGTTCGACGCGTTACGGTCGAGAACAATCAGGTCGTCGTCGTCACCAAAGACGGGAAGATAATCCGCGAGCCTCTGGCGAACGTTCTAAAGATGTCCATCGAGCCGTAAGCCCGAAAGGTCAGATGACCACGCGTCCCACGCACAGCCCGAAGCCGCACATCGCCGCCGACTCGAAGGCTCGCGTCGCCGCGTCGCGTCCCATCTTTCCCTTCACGGCAATCGTCGGGCAGGACGAGATGAAGCTTGCGCTCCTTTTGAACGTCGTCGAGCCTTTGGTCGGCGGTGTGCTCGTACTTGGCCACAGGGGTACTGGCAAGTCAACTGCGGTGCGCTCGCTCGCAGACCTCCTGCCGCCGATCATCTCGTCGCGCGGCTGTGCTTACAACTGCGACCTTTCGGACGTGCGCTCGATGTGCGACGACTGCCGCGCGCGACTCGCCGCCGGAGAGAAGTTGAAGAGCGAGCGAAGGAGCGTCCCGGTCGTCGAACTCCCGCTCGGCGCGACCGAAGACCGCGTGTGCGGAACCGTCGACATCGCACGCGCGCTGAAGGACGGCGTCAAGGCGTTCGAGCCGGGGCTGCTCGCGCGCGCCAACCGCGGCTTCCTCTACATTGATGAAGTGAATCTGCTCGAAGACCATCTGGTTGATCTCCTGCTCGACGTTTCGGCGACGGGACGCAATCGCGTCGAGCGCGAAGGCGTCTCCGCCGAACATCCTTCGCGCTTCGTGCTCGTAGGCTCCGGCAACCCGGAAGAGGGCGAGCTTCGCCCGCAACTTCTCGACCGCTTCGGACTCTGCGCCGAGGTCGAAACCGTCGCCGACATCGAAAGCCGCGTCCGCATAGTCGAGAACCGCGAAGCGTTCGACCGAGACCCGGCAAGGTTCAACGACGCGCGTCGAGACGAGCAGGCGAAACTACGCAGACGTATCCAAAAGGCGCGGAGAAACAGTGACAGCGTCCGAGTCTCTCGCGCGCTCGTGCGCCGGATCGCTGAACTCTGCCAGCGGCTCGGCGTTGACGGCCACCGCGGCGAGATAACGATTGTGCGTGCCGCGCGCGCCCTCGCGGCGTTCGACGGGCACGTGGAAGTTTCATCCGATGACGTGCGCCGCGTCGCGCCGATGTCCTTGCGACACCGCCTGCGCCGCGACCCTCTGGAACAGGGCGGCGGCAGCGCGCGCGTGCGCGCAGCCGTCTCCGAGCTTTTCGGTGAAGCAAAAGCAGAGTCGTCGAACGGAGACTCGCGCCAATCAGAAGAGCGACGCGCGGGCGCGGGAGCAAAGCCGCAAACGCTCGAACGAGAGAAACGCGAAGATGCTTTCGAGCGCGGCGACTCGAAGGGGCAAAGCTGCGACTCGAAGAGGCAAAGAAGCGCGCGCGGCGTTGAACCTGACGGCGAGGCGACGGGCGCGCGCTGCGAAAGCATGCAAGGCGCAGAGTTGAGATCGCCCTCAATCGAACTCGGACTCAGGCACGATACAATCCCGACGCAGGGCGAGGCAGAGCGGCGCGTGCACGGCGCGAAGAGTTCGGCGCGGCGACGTTCGAGCGCGCGAAAATCCGTGTACGCCGAACGCGGTCGCTTCTCCGGAACGGTCGGCGTAAAAAACATCGGCTGCGGCGTCGCATTCGACGCGACGATGCGCGTGGCCGCGTCTTCACAAACGAACAGGAGCGGCTCGGCATCCCGCGTCTTCAACGTCACGCCGGAGGATTTGCGCTTCAAGCGTCTGCGGGGCAAAGCGGGCGCGCTCTACATCTTCGCCGTTGACACGTCGGGCAGCATGGCCGCCAACCGAATCGGTCAGGCGAAGGGCGCGCTCGCACAACTCCTTCGCCGCTCTTACGTCAACCGCGACCGCGTCTCGCTCGTCACCTTTCGCGGGCGCGGTGCTGAACTGCTCCTCCCGCCGACAGGTTCCGCCGCGCGCGCTCGCGCATTGCTCGACGCGCTTCCGGTGGGCGGCTCGACGCCGCTCGCGGCGGGGCTTCTGCGCGCACTCGAAGTCGCGCGCGCCGCGTCGCCGGAATCGAACAGGCAAATCAACCTCGTCGTCTTCACGGACGGTCGAGCGAACGTGCCGCTCGCGGAAAACGGGACGGCGGAGGCGGAGGCGCTCAAGCTTAAAATCAAAGATGAGATCGGCGGCATCGGCGCGTTTCTGCGAAAGGCGTGTGTCAATTCGCTCGTCATCGACACGCGAAGCCGCTTCACTTCAAACGGCGAAGGCCGCTTCCTCGCCAGCGCGCTCGGCGGTCGTTACGTCCGGCTGCCGCAGTTGATTTCGGAGGGCGCGATTTCGGAAGCGATGTCGAAGGCCGAAAGTCAATAGAGTTCTGTTATCGACCGGCAAGCAAAGCAGAGTTTACAACTGAGTCGAGTGCCGGAGCTTTTTCGTCCGATGAGCGAAACGCGAAAAGAGAAGGCGTGCGACGAGAGAGACCGGCGCGTGCTTGAGCTTTGGGAGCGGCTGGTCGAAGTCGAGCAGCGGCTGATCCCGACCGGCCTGCACGTCTTCGGTCGCGCGCCGGGCGGGCGCGAGTGCGGAGACCTTCTGCGCGCGGTGGCGTCGTTCGCGCGCCCCGAACGCGGCGCGCGCGCCATCACAGACCTCGTCGCCGAAGGACTCGGACTCGGCGATTACGAACAACTGCTCGCGCGGAAAGACGACGGCGGCTGGCAGCGACGCGAGAAGGTTGAGTCGATTGTCCGCGAGGCGGTCGAAATTTTTTTGCGCGAAGGCGTCGAGCGTGCCTGCCTTTGGCTCGAAGAAGAGGCACGCGTGCCCGCGTCCGAGTCGTCGAAAGTCTTCGACCTGCTCGCGGAGGTTCGCGAGCGACTGCGGACGAGCGCGGAGCTTGACGGACTCGCGCGCGCACTCCGAGGCGAGTACGTCGAGCCGGGGCCGGGCGCGGACATTGTGCAGAATCCTTCGGTGCTTCCGACGGGGAGGAACACGCACGCCGTCAACCCTTACGCCGTTCCTTCGCACGCCGCTTACGCGCGCGCCGAGCGCGTCGTCAACTCTCTGATCGAGCGCCACCGAGCCGAGCACGGCCGCTTTCCACGCACGATGGCGCTCGTTTTGTGGGGACTCGACAACATCAAGACGCAGGGCGAGGGCGTGGCGCAGGCGCTCTGGCTTCTCGGCGTGCGGCCGTTGCGAGACGCGATGAACCGTGTGACGAACGTCGAGCCGATTCCGCTCGAACGTCTGGGCCGACCACGCGTTGACGTTGTGATGACAGTCTCCGGCATCTTCCGCGACCTGTTCGGCGCGACGATGATGCTGCTCGACAAGGCCGTGCGCTGCGTCGCCGAACTCGACGAATCCGCGGAGTCGAACCCCGTGCGCGCCAGCGTCGAAGCACAGACCGAGGCGGGCGACTGCTCGCGCGAGGAGGCGGCTGTGCGCGTCTTCTCGAACGCGCCGGGCAGCTACGGCACCAACGTCAACTTCATGGTGATGGACTCGCAGTGGGAACAGCCGGGCGCGCTCGGCGACCTGTTCGTCGCGCGCAAGTGTTTCGCATACGGGCGTGGGCCGGATGGGCGCTCGCTCGAAGGGCGCGAGGCGCGAGGCGCTCTCGCGCGTGCGCTCTCGCGCGTCGAGGCGACGTACCAGAACATCGACTCGTTCGAGATCGGCATCACAGACGTTGACCACTACTTTGAATACCTCGGCGGAGTCTCGAACGCCGTCGAGCGTCACGCGCAGACGCGCCCGGCTATTTATCTCTCCGACTCGCTCTCGCGCGAAACCAGCGTGCGCTCGGTCGAAGAGATGGTTCGGCTTGAGACGCGCGCGAAGACCTTGAACCCGAAGTGGTACGAAGGGATGCTCGGCCACGGCTTCCGCGGCGTCGCCGAGATCGAGAGCCACGTTACAAACACCTTCGGGTGGAGCGCGACGACCGACGCCGTTGACGACTGGGTTTACACGGAAGTCGCGCGCACGTTCGTCCTCGACTCCGAGATGCTCGAACGACTCAGTCGCCTGAACCCGCACTCGGCCCGCTCGCTCGTCGCGCGCCTTCTCGAAGCCGAGGGGCGCGGCTTCTGGGACGCAGACGCGGGCGTGATCGAAAAACTCCGCGACGCCTTCTCCGACCTCGAAGACCGGATCGAGGGCGTCGTTTGGACAGAAGGGGATTGATGAAGCATGCAGAAAGTAACCCACTTAATTTTAACGCTCGTCCTCACCTCTTCCTTGCAGGGCGGGGCGCAGGCGCAGGCGCATGGTGGCAAGCGTCTGCGGAGCGCGTCGCCGGGCGCGATTTCAAAGGCGGAGCGCGACGCCGATCTTAGAAGATTGGTCAACGCGTCGGGCGTCGTCGAAAAAGAATTGAATAGCCTCGGGCCAGTAATGGCGAGCATGAAGAAGCAAGTACCTCAAATCCCGGATACCACTTGGGGTGAGATTACTAAGGAGTTAAAAAAAGAGTTTACGCGCGATAAGATCATCGAAATGTATGTGCCTATCTACGCCGAACATTTCAACGCCCAAGAGGTTAAGGCGCTTCTCCGGTTTTACGAGTCTGAGGTCGGCAGGAAACTCGTCGCCGAGACGCCGGTGATCGAAACAGAGGCATACTTCGGAGGCATTCAATGGGGCATCAAGATCGGCGAGCGTATCAAAGAATTGCTAAAGGCGAAGGGCTTTAACATTCCCATCACCTGACGCGACTGACGCCGCTCGCCACACAAGGTCTGTCCGGGACTTTTTGAGTGTTGTTGATGAAGATAACGGCTCTTTACGTCGGTTCGAGTTTGCTCGGCCCGCTCAGGCGCGCGGAGGACGAGATCAATCGTCGCCACCACGTGGCCTTGAGCGTCGCGGCGCACAACTTCGGCGCACCGCTCGAAGAGTGCGTGTGGTCTGATGTCGAGCGCGACATCGCAGAGTCCGAAGTCGTCTTCGTCATACACGTCACCGACGGCGAGAACGCCGCACGGCTCATCCCGCTGTTAAAAAAAGTTGAGGCGGAAGAACGCGCCGTCATCGTCATCAACTGTATGCCGGAGTTGATGCGACGGACGCGCATGGGCAGGCTGCGTTTCGGCGGCGTCGAGAGTGAAGCGTCCGTTGAATCGGACGGGGGCGCGAAGAAAACGCGCGCGACTGAGAGTCGCGCGCGCAGGCTCGTCAAAGGCGTCGGCGCGTGGATGGGCGAGCAGGCTCGCGCGCGCGGCAAGGGCAAAGGCTCGCGGCACACGCAGTATCAACGACTCGTCGAGCGTATGCCCGCGCTTCTGCGCTTCGTGCCGGGCGCGGGTCGCCTGCGCGACGTGAAGAATTATCTATACCTCTTCTGCTACTTTCTACAGCCGACGCCCGACAACATCCGCTCGATGCTTCTCTACGCGCTGAAGCATTACGGCGGCGGCGAGCGGCTCGCGCGCGTAAAAATCCCGCCGCCTGAGACCGTCCCGTCCGTCGGCATCTATCACCCAGAAGCGCCTTCGATCTTCGGCACGTTCGAGGCGTACCGGCGCTGGTACGTGCGTCGCGGCGCGCGGCGTCCGCCGCTCGAAGCGTCGAGCACGGTCGGACTCCTTCTCATGCGAACGAACGTCGTGAGCCGGACGCGCGGGCACTACGACGGACTGATTCGCGCCGTCGAGCGCGAGGGACTCGCGGTGCTCCCCGTCATCTCGACCTTCATGGACAATCGAGAGGCATGCGAGAAGTTTTTTGTCGCGGACTCAAGCGGAGACATCCGCGAACCGCGCGTGAGCCAGATAGTTTCGCTGACGGGCTTCAGCTTCGTCGGCGGGCCGGCGATGAACGACAGCGAGGCCGCCGTGCAGTTTTTGAAAGGACTGAACGTGCCGCTTCGCTCCGTCGTCAGTCTCGACGTGCAGACGGTCGAGGCTTGGGGCGAGTCACGGACGGGTTTGAATCCTGTTCAGGCAGGGATGCAGGTCGCGATCCCGGAGATTGACGGCGCGACCGAGCCTTTCGTTTACGGCGGGATGCCCGCGGCGGGCGTCGAGCCTGTCGCGCTCGAAGAGAGGTGCGTGCGCGTCGCGCGCCGTCTCAGGCGTTGGAATCGTTTGCAGACCGCGGCGCGCGCTGAAATCAAAATTGCTCTCGTCGTCTTCTGCTTCCCGCCGAACAAGGGCAACATCGGCACGGCGGCAGACCTCGACGTATTTCCGTCTCTGCACGAAATTTTAGCGAGGCTTCGCACGGACGGCTACGCGGTCGAAGTCCCGTCGGGCGCGGACGAGTTGCGCGAGGTTGTGCTCGGCGGCAACTCCGAGAGCTTCGGCTCGGTCGCGAACGTCGCGTACAGGATGGGCGTCGAAGAATACCTGCGGCTTTGCCCTTACGCCGCGGAGATTGAAAAGGAGTGGGGCGCAGCGCCCGGTCGCGTCAACTCGTTCGGTCGCGAGTTGTTGATTCAGGGAGTGCGACTCGGCAACGTCTTCGTAGCGGTGCAGCCGACGTTCGGATACGAGGGCGATCCCATGCGCCTCTTAATGTCGCACGGCGGAGCGCCGCACCACGGCTTTGCTGCGCTCTACACGTTCGTCGAAAAAATCTTTTGCGCCGATGCCGTCGTCCACACGGGCACGCACGGCGCGCTCGAATTCATGCCGGGCAAGCAGGTGGGCTTGTCGGGCGAGTGCTGGCCCGACCGTTTGATCGGAGAGCTTCCGCACGTTTATATTTACAGCGTCAACAATCCTTCGGAAGGTTCCATCGCCCGGCGTCGCGCTTACGCAGGGCTAGTCTCTTACCTCACGCCCCCGGTCGAAGACGCGGGACTCTACCGCGAACTCGCGTCGTTGAAAGAACTCCTGCTCGCCTACCGGCAGTCGCCGGACGAGCGCGAGCGCGCACAGTTATTCGCCGTCATCGAAGAGAAGGCTGAGGCGCTTCACTTCGCGGGCGAATAGACGTTCGATGCCTTCTGGTGTTTGTCGAAAAAGGGGGAAGTTGTGAGCTTTAAAGATTCTCGCGCGATGCTGCTTATCGCCGCGCTCGCTGTTTGCATTTTCATATTCGGGTCACTCGCGAGCCGGCGCGCGGGCGCGCAAGGCGCGGGCGGCGCGACCGACTCGCCGACGCTCGCACTATCAACGCCCGTCAGCGGCCTTTCATCGCCCGTCGGCGTGGTGAACGCGGGCGACGGCAGCGGACGACTCTTCGTCGTCGAGCAGGGAGGACGCGTCCGAATAATCAAAAGCGGCGCGTTGCTCCCGACTCCGTTTCTGGACATCTCGGCGCGCGTCACCTTCGGCGGAGAGCGCGGATTGCTCGGACTCGCCTTCCCGCCGGGCTACAACGCGAAGGGTCACTTCTACGTTGACTACGTGAACAAGTCTGGAAACACCGTCATTGCGCGCTACAATCGAAGCTCGGCCGACCCGGACTTGGCCGACCCCGCGAGCGAGCAGATCATACTCACAATCGCGCAGCCGTTCGAGAATCACAAGGGAGGCCAACTCGCATTCGGCCCCGACGGCTTTCTCTACATCGGAATGGGCGACGGCGGATCGGGCGGCGACCCCGGCAACCGCGCGCAGAATCCCGGCGAGTTGCTCGGCAAGATTCTGCGCCTCGACGTTGAGACAGGAAGCCCGCAGACCTACACCATCCCGCCCTCAAACCCTTTCATCGGGCAGACGGCATTCAAGCCCGAAATATGGGCGCTCGGTTTGCGAAACCCCTGGCGCTTCTCCTTCGACCGGCAGACCGGCGACCTCTACGTCGGCGACGTGGGCCAAGATCTCTTCGAGGAAGTTGACTTTCAGAACGCCGGCAGCGCGGGCGGGCAGAACTACGGCTGGCGAATCATGGAGGGCTTGCACTGCTACAACACATCGAGTTGCGACTCGACCGGTCTGACGCTTCCGGTCGTCGAGTACGACCACAGCCTCGGCTGCGCCGTTGTCGGCGGTTACGTCTATCGCGGCTCCGCGTTCACTCGGATGCAGGGACTCTACTTCTACGGCGACTATTGCAGCGGTCGCATCTGGTCGCTCAAGCAACAGGGCGGAAGCTGGCAGAGCACACAGTTGCTAAGCACGGGGCTTAACCTCTCAGCCTTCGGCGAAGACGAGTCTGGCAATATCTACGTCGCTAGCTACGGCACGGGCGAAGTTTACTCGCTGACCGACACCAGCCCAACTCCAACTCCAACTCCAACTCCGACGCCGACGCCGACGCCAATTCCCACGCCGACGCCGACTCCGACCGCGACACCTTCGCCTTCGCCCGGCAGCGCCGTCGTACACTTCGGCTCCGCATCATTCACAGCGGGCGAGCAGACGGGCAGCGCCGTCATCACAGTTCAGCGAGACGGCGACGCCTCCGCCGATCTGTTTGTAGACTATTCGACGAGCGACGGCTCGGCCTCCTACCGCGGCGATTACACGCCGGCCCTCGGCACGCTCCACTTCGCGCCCGGCGATACTGTCGAGAGCTTCGGCGTGCTCATCACCGACGACGAAACGAAGGAAGGGAACGAGACGGTCAACCTCTCGCTCGGCAATCTAAGGGGCGGCGGCTCGCTGGCCGCGCCTTCGACCGCGGTGCTGACAATCGTTGACGACGACGCGACCACGAGCGCCTCGAATCCGATTGACGATTCGGGTTTCTTCGTCCGTCAACACTATCTTGACTTCCTCAGCCGCGAGCCTGACCCGTCCGGCTTTCAGTTCTGGAAGGGAGCAATTGACCTCTGCAACGGCAACGCCTTCTGCGTCGAGACGAAGCGCGTGAACACGTCTGGGGCCTTCTTCCTCTCAATCGAGTTTCAGGAGACGGGCTATCTTGTTTATCGTTTCTACAAGGCCGCCTACGGCGACATCAATCCGCCCGCCGTCCCCGTACCCGTCCGCTTCACGCCGTTTCTTCGCGACACGCAGGAGATAGGTCGCGGCGTAGTCGTCGGACAGGGAGACTGGCAATCTCAGCTTGAGGCGAACAAGCAAGCCTATGCGGTCGAGTTCGTCCGGCGACCTGAGTTCATAGCGAAGTATCCTTTGGGGATTGAAGC
>DATINM010000095.1:0-57829 GCA_035474235.1 Pyrinomonadaceae bacterium | reverse complement strand
AGTGTCGAGACCGCTGCCCGCCGCGTTCGACGGAAGTTCCTCGATCCTTCTGGTATCGACGGTGGTCGAAATCTGCGCCTGATCGCGTTGGACGACCTCCTCTGTGTTGGCGACTACCGTCACCGTCTCGTTGACGTTGCCGGCTTCGAGTTTAATATCGACCGAGTTTACGATGCCCACTTTGACTTGAACGCCCGTGCTGGCCGAGCGCTTGAAGCCCGTGGACTCGACCGTCACCGTATAAGTGCCGGGCAAGAGGGACGAAAACTCGAAGACGCCTTCGCCTGTGGTCGTAATCGCCGCCGTCACTGTCCCGGTGCTCTCGTTCTTCGCCGTCACGGTCGCGCCGACGACGATGCCGCCGTTCGGATCAACGACCACGCCTCTCAGCGTGCCCGTCGTGGCTTGAGCCGCCGCTGGTATTGCCACGGCGGGCAGGATGATAAGCATCCACGCCGTAAATAATGCGAATACTTTTTCCTTCCAACTCTTCCCCATTGTCTTCCTCCTATTGCAGGGTCAAGAATCAATGCCGCGGGGAGACGCGTCGCCGCTTTCGGCGTTCGACTGAGGCCGCCCTCGGACGTGAGTGATCTCGAAACTTCACACCACGACTTTTGCATCGCCGATGCAAAGCCTTTACTTCAGAGAGCGAGCGCACGTGCGAGTCAACGCCTTCCGGCCGTCTTTAACACTCGGCAAATCCAAAGACGTAAACTCACGAACGCAAATGGCAAAATGTGTACCGCCTGCTCGCGACGAATCCGCGGCTCAGAGGTGTGCGTCCGCGTCGGCTTTTACTCGAACCGAAGTAAAGGTCAACGCCGCCGCGATTTACACGCGCCGCTCATCGAGCGAGATGAAAGCTGACGTAAGAGTTAACCGAGAAGAGATATGTCGTGCAGGATACAAGTTTATCCTGTTGGACGCGCCTTCAGATTTCTATATTTGAATTTTCGGATGGCGGACGCTCATACGCGCCGGCGTCCAATTGCGTGGACTCGACGCGCGAAGGCTGAGGTTCAAACAGTCGAGAGGTGTCCGGCTGAAATCAGGCGGAATATTTTGACATCACATAGCATCTTGAATAACCTATCGCTATGTCACATATATCTCGGATGCTCGACCGCGAACTGAAGAAAGGCAGCGCCGAGTTGATGATCCTGTCGCTGGTGGAAGCACGCCAGTGCCACGGGTATGAGATCAGCAAGCTTATCGAGACTCGCTCCGGGGGCGTCGTGCGCTTTAACGTCGCGTCGCTTTACCCGCCGCTCTACCGGCTGGAGCGGCGCGGGTGGGTCAAGGGTCGCTGGGTGGAAGAGGCAGGGCAGCGCCGTCGGCGCTTCTACCGGCTGACGGCGGAGGGACGGAAGGTTCTCGCCGCGCAGCGCCGCACCTGGCATGAATTTGTATTGGCGATCAACCGAATCACACGGGCGTAATCTGATTCGTTCAAATTGCCGCGCCGTGTCCGAAAACTCCCTCTCTAAGTTAGGTTAACGCTCGTCTTACACCGCCCGATTTTGCGCGCACGGCCCGACCTGAAAATTCTCTTCCCGGCCTGAATCCGGTGCAACGCGATACAACTTCGTGACGCCCCCGCGAATCTAATTCCCCGATTGACGAGGAAGCACCTGCGGGCGCAAAATCGTTAGTCGAGAGCCGAGCGAGATTGACACCCCCAAACTTGATTCACCCGACAGTCGAGATTTCGTTCTGATTATTCACGGAGGGTCTGTGATGAAGTTTAACCGTTCCAAATTGCGCTCCCTCACCGCTTCGATTTTCGCGATTCTTCTTCTCTCGGTCGCCGCCGCCGCGAAGGGCGAGTCGAGCAGCGTATTTCCCAACATTCATATCAAGAACTTCGGCCAGATGGACGCGCGCTTTTATCGCGGGGCAGAGCCGAAGACCGCCGACGATTTCAACGCGCTAAAGCAGCTAGGCATCAACACCGTCATTGACCTTCAATCCGAACCAGCATCTTCAGAGCGCAGCATGGTCGAGTCGCTCGGAATGCGCTACGTCAACATCCCGATGATTGATAAGGCTTACCCGAAGCCCGAATGGGTCGCTGCCTTCCTGAAGACCGTTGACGACCCCGCGACCGGCAAGTTCTTCGTGCACTGCGCGGGCGGTCGCCACCGCACCGGCGCGATGGGCGCGGTTTACCGCTACGAGAAGTACGGCTGGAACTACGATCAGGTCTATGCCGAAATGAAGCAGTACGACTTCTATACCTCTTGGGGCCACGGCGACTTCAAGACGTTCGTCGAAGACTACGGCAGGCAGATGCAGACGCGCGGCGCAAATGCCAACGCGACTTCGACCGTGAGCGCGCCCGTCATCACAACGGCTGTGAAGTCTTCCGCCGAAGTGGTCTTGACCGGCAATCACAACTAACCGAAGGCGTTTCAACTCTCAAAACGACGAAGGCCGCTCGATAGTCGAGCGGCCTTCGTCGTTTTCATTCCTGAGTCTTTCTTCAGAAGCCCTGCCCTGTGCCTTCGCCGGGCGCGTGCAGGCTGTGCAGTTCGTTTATGCGCGCCCGAACCTCGTAGGACAGTCCCTCGATGTCTTCCGGCTTGTAGTTGCCGGCGCGGAAGGCGTCTTTAATCTGCTGCTCGCTCAGTTGCGAGAGGATATCGCCGATCCACTTCGCCTGCTCGACCGTGATGTTGTCGAACAGCCCCTGATTCTTGCCGTGGTAGTCGAACTTTACGCGTCCGCCCTTGACCTCTTCGACGAACCCGCTCTTGATGTAGTGCTGCGGCTCGTTTCGGTCGTGCGCGATGGGCCCGCCCGTCTTGCCGAACGTCGCGCCGAGGTCTGCTACGACGTACTGCAACTCGCCCGGCCCGCCGTCCGCGCCCGCGACGTAATAGGTCTTATTGTTATCTTCCTTCAAGTCCCAGTTGTTCAGAAGCGCCATCAGCACGACCAATCCCTGAAGTTCCTTTGTCCCGCTGAAGGGGTTTTTGTTCCAACTCCAGAGGTCGAGTTTCTTGCCGCCCTCCGGCTTCATCTTGAATCGAACGTTGGCGAAGCCGTCGCCCTCGCACCTGTCAACGTCGTGGCGCGGCTTCGGCGCGTTGACGATGTGGACGCACGGAATGAGATAGTTGATCTCGGTCATGTAGCCCGCGGCCCAGACCAGACGGACAGCGACCGCTTCGGGCTGCGACTCTTTGCCGAGCTTCGCGACCCACTTCTTCCCCGCCCCGTCGCGCACGTCCCACTTGATCGAGTAGCCGCCCGTCTCGTCGCCGTCCCAGACGATCTGACTGAGGTCGGGTTTCAAAGCCTCGCCGCCCGGCCCGTTAAAAAGGTCGCGCGTCGAGATGTCGGTCGGCTCTTTCCAAAGAACGGGCGTGGCCTGCGCGGCGACCTCTTGCCGTTCCGCCTTCGCATCCTTCTTCGACTCTTTCTGCTTCGACTCGTCCTGAGCGGCAAGCGCCGTCAGCGGCAGCACGAGCGCAAGCGCCATCAACGGAGAGAGCAGAGTGCGTAACGACTTTATCGAGTTCATATTATTTCCCTCTTCAAACTTCCTTCGTCGGTATCACCGCGGTTCGGGGGCGTTGAGAAAGTATAGCTGACTATTGAAGCGCTCGCCGCCCGGCTCGACGGGCACGTGTTCGTATTTGCCTTCGGGACTGAGCACGCGCGCCTTCACGTTGTCGCGCAGGTATGCGTCGAGCAGAACGTCCTTCAGATATTTTTTCAACCGCTCGTCGTGGACGGGCACGACCGTCTCGACCCGCCGGTCGAAGTTGCGCGACATCCAGTCGGAACTGCCCGTGTAAACATCCTCGTCGCCGTCGTTCGCGAAATAATAGACGCGGCTGTGTTCGAGGAAGCGACCGACGACGCTGCGGACTCGAATGTTCTCCGACTGCCCCTCGACGCCGGGGCGGAGCATGCAGATGCCGCGCACGATCAGGTCAATCGAGACACCGGCGCGCGAAGCGTCGTAGAGCGCCTCGATGATCTGCGTGTCGGCGAGGCGATTTATCTTGACGATGATGCGAGCGTCGCGGCCCGCGCGCGCGTGCTCGGCCTCGCGACGGATTAGAGAGAGCATCTTCTCGCGCATGTTCGACGGCGCGACGAAAAGCTGCCGGTACTCCTTCTGCCGCGAGAAGCCCGTCAGGAAGTTGAAGAGGTCTGTCGCGTCCGCGCCTATCTCATCGTTCGCGGTCAGGAGGGCGAGGTCTGTGTAAAAGTTCGAGGTGACGGGATTGTAGTTGCCCGTGGCGACGTGGACGTAACTGCACAGCGCCTCGCCCTCGCGTCGGACGACGAGCGCGACCTTGCAGTGCGTCTTCAATCCCACGATGCCGTAAACGACGTGCACGCCCGACTCTTCAAGCCGCTTCGCCCACTCGATGTTGTTCTCCTCGTCGAAGCGCGCCTTGAGTTCGACGAGCGCCGTCACCTGCTTGCCCTGCGCCGCGGCCTCGATGAGCAACTGCGGGATGGGCGACTTCGCGCCCGTGCGATAGAGGCAGATTTTTATCGCCGCAACGTCGGGGTCGTGCGCCGCCTGCGAGATAAAATTCGTGACGACATCGAACGACTCGTAAGGATGATGCAGCAGCACGTCGCGCTCGCGGATGATGTCGAAGTAGCTCGTCTCGCCGCGCAGTCGCGCGGGAACTGTCGGCTTGAACGGCTCGTCCTTCAAGTCGGGCCTGTCCAGTCCGTAGAGCTTCATCAGGTCGCGCGCACCGAGCGGCCCCTCGGTGGCGTAAACGTCCTGCGGCGTGAGGTCGAGCGATTCCGTGATGTAGTCGCGCATCTCCGCCGGCATGCCCGCCGAGACTTCAAGACACACGGGAGTCCCGAAGCGGCGTTTGCGAAGCGTCTGCTCCATCGAGCGCAAAAGGTCGTTGGCTTCGTCCTCTCGAATCTCAACGTCGGCGTCGCGCGTCACACGGAACGCGTGGCACTCGCTGACGTGCATGCGCGGGAAGAGAGATTCGACGTTGGCCGCGATCAGGTCTTCGAGGTAAACGAACTTGGCCGCGCCTTTGCCGACCTGCACAAGACGCGGGACGAGCGGCGGGAGTTTGATGCGCGCGAAGCGCGGCTCGACCTTGCCGGTGAGCGAGCGCGTGATGCCGAGTTCCTGCAAAGGCTCGACCATCAATCCGAGGTTGAGGCTCAGGTTCGAGATGTAAGGGAACGGGTGGCCCTGATCGACGGCCTGCGGCGTGAGAACCGGATAGACCTTCCTCTTGAAGAACTCGCGCGCGACCTGTCGCTCCGGCAGCGAGAGCGTGTTGTAGGGCACGATTTGAATCCCCGCCCGTTCGAGTTCGGGCAGCACATCTTCGCGCAGGCATCGAGCGTGCTCGTCGAAGAGAGGGACGAGCCGCGCGCGTATCTCTCTTAACTGGTCTGCCGCCGCCATCCGGTCGGGCGAGAATTCCGTCACGTTCTCGGCGAGCGTCTCCTGCAAGCCGGAGACGCGTATCATGAAAAACTCGTCGAGGTTCTCTGCGAAGATCGCGAGGAACTTCAGACGTTCCAGAGGCGGTTGCGTCTCGTCCTGCGCCTCTTCGAGCACGCGTCGGTAGAACTCGATCTGACTCAACTCGCGGTTGAAGAACAGGCGCGCGCCGTCCTGCCGCGGTTGCTGTCGATTAGCGTGCGACGGCTCTTCCGTTTCGTCGTCCGCTGGTTGCGTATTCGTGATTCTATTCATTCGTCTCGACTCGTCGAACCGGCGCTGAAGCTACAGTCGCGCCGCAAGTCTTCGCTCGTTTTAGCCATGCGCGGAGAGCAGGTTTAATGAGCGCGTGCCGCTGACGGACGCTTCTATAATCGTCGCCCGCCGAAATGTTCGCTTTCCCTCAAGCACCGAACGACCCCGTTCGCGCGCCCGGCAAATTTGCACACATAACTTCTGACAACCGAATCGTCGGGAAGGTTACAGCAAGCCTCGTTCCCACAGACTGGCGATTCGGCGGATTACCTTCTGAATCCATTGTACTTCAAGCTTTAACCTTCGCAACCCCGAAAGACCTATCTCGAAGGTAGCGGTGAAGGTTTTGTACTAAATCATTCCTACGCCCGACGCCGCACGCCTTCATTTCGACCTGATTAAAATTTTCTCTGCACGAGAACCTGAAAGTGCGAAGCCATCCCGCCGGGCAGAATCATCTCGCGTGCGCCGAGCCGAAGGTTCGTGACTTCGGCCTCGCTCCCGGCTTGAGCGCTTTCGCGTTCGAGTTGTTCGAGCAAGCCACTGCCAAGAAGAAATTTGTCCAGCCCTTCTAACCCGACCGACCGCAAGCCCGCTCGCTCGCCCGCCGACATGAAGTGAGTCCAGTTAATGGACGTCGTCAAATCCTGCTCGCCCGGACTAACGAGAGCGTCCTCCGCGAACTCGTGTCCGCGGAATGCGCGCAGAGTGCCCTCGCGCCTGTGCGATGCCGCGAACAGCGACGAAGCTTCGTCGCCGTAATCAACCGTGAAGACGTAGCCGCTCCCGAAAAACTCTCCGACGCGCGTGATCCACTCTTCCGCTTCAAGGTTCACTTCCGCGATCCACCCTTCCGGCAGCGTAACATTCATCCGCCCGAAATGTTCCGCGAGCCGCGGCGTCGAGGGCGCGTCCTCGACCCAGACGAAGTTTCCGGCGGCGTTCGCTTCAACATACAACTCGCGCAACTTTCCGCCGCGCATGACGACGCGGTTGACTGGGAAAGCGTCGAGCAGTTCGTTAGAGAAGACAATGAGCGCGTCGAGCGTGCTCGCGATGTCCGGAGGGCTTCGGAACTCGACGCGCTCCGCGAACGGCGCGAGCAAAGCGGCCGCGCGGCGGCGCGAGTCGTCGCTCGTCTCGTCGAATATGTATCTGAGATTTGAGAAGACTTGAGGCGCGTCGCGCCTTAGCGTTTGAAGAACGCCGCGTGCGAAGTGTCCTGCGCCGCCGCCGGATTCGAGCAGGTAAAGGACGGGCGGCCTTCCCAACTCGTCGAAGACCTCTGCGAAGCGTCGCGCGAACGTCGCGGCAAAGAGCGCGCTGCGCTCCGGACTCGTGCGATAGTCGCCCGCTCGGCCCCAGCGCTCCTTCCCGCGCCTCCTGTAATAACCTTCGTGCTCGTCGTAGAGCGCGGCGCGCATCCACTCGCGGAAAGTCAACGCGCCGTCGCGCCGAATTCGGTCGCGGAGTCTCGCGGCGAGCGGTTGCTCGACCACGGGTGAAGGCGGGGCAGTATTCGTCACTGTCGGCCTCCCGTCCTCCGACGCCGCCGCTCGCCGCACCTTACTGCTTAGGCAACTCATCCTGCTGCTTGTCGAGCAGTCGCGTCGTGTGATCCGTGACCGACGCGCGGGGAGCATCGATTTCGCCGGTGTTGAAGCGCTGCGGGCGCGGCGTGGGGATGGGAGCGCTTCGCTGCGGAGGGAGTGTCGCCGGTCGTCCTTGCGCGCCGAGGTAATCGGGGATGATGGGCGGCGGCGTGTACGGGGCTTGCGTCGCTTCGGTCGCGGTCGGCGCGTTGCTTTCGAGAAGGAATGCGTAGAGCATTCTGAGGAAACCGCCGACGGGCAGGCCGATGGCCGCGAGAGCTACGAACTCGCCGGGAAGGCCGAGCATCGCGACGCCGAGGATCGCCATGAGAGGCACGATCAGAATTGTGCTGAGCATCAGCATCGCGCCCTGCCTGATGCCCTTCTGACGGGGCGAGAGTTGGCCCGCGCCCTGAGTCATTGGCCGCCAGGGGAGTTGGCCGCCGTTCGGTAGAAGCTCGGCGACGACGTTCAGGGCGAAGCCGCAACTCGAACAGAAACGCGCTTCGTTCGAGACCTGTCTTTGTCCACATTGCGGGCAGAACATTTCGGAAACTCTCCTGCGCTTGCCTTGCCCTCCGGCTGAATTTCAACCCCGCGACAAAGGCGAATATCCCACGAGTAAATTTCAAACGCAACGCCCGGCCCCAGCCTTCGCGCCGGGTCAGACGCGCGGGAATCTCTCGTCGGAGAAGAGACGGAAGGTCGCGTATGCCCTGCCCTGATGGTGCGCGGCGCGCACGAGCGTCTCCAAGACGAGCGCGAAGACCGTCAGCATCTCGCCCGACGGCGTCGCGATCTCTTTCGACAAATCAGAGTCATCGCGAAAAGACTGGAAGGCGCGGCGTCGCGTCGCCTCCGCCTCGTTCAAATACTCTGCGACGTGCGCGGGCGTCGGCAGCGCCTCGGGCAGAGTCCACTCGAAAGGGTCGTCCCAGAGGTTCGCGTTGATGCCGCCGAAGGTCTGCTCGACCGAGGCGGCGCTTCGGAGTATGTGCTCGCCGCAGGAGTATGCGGGAAGCGCGCGTGCATGATCGCGCGTTGGCTGCAAGTAGAGCTTGTCCGCACGCACTGACCGCACGAGCGCGAGCGAGCGCCCGTGCAGGCGCGCGAACTGTTCGTCGAGTCTGCGGACTATCTGCATGATTCAGGGGATGCGCGAGTGGGGCTGAAGCCTCAGCCCGTCGCACGGCTTCGGCTCAACGTTTGTCCTTCGCCTTTCGGCCCGTCTCCCTGATGGCGGCGGCCAGATTCCTGCCGCGATAGACGAAGCCCGCGACGACGTGCCCCTTCGCCTCGACGTAGGAGCCGCGCGCGGGCACTGCGCGTTCGGCGACGACCCAGATACGGCCCGTGCCGTCGTCAATCTCGTAAGCGCCTTCGCCGAGCACGCCGTAGCTGTCGGTCACGCGGCCCTCTATCGTGACCTTCTTGTCGTAGTAGCGTCCGGGGTCTGCGTTGATCTTGTTGATGCTCGTCTTGGCGAAGGCCGCAGTCGAAAGCGCGCAGATCAGGATGGCGGCGAAGATTACAGGTCTTGCGAATGAGCGCATGGCGTCTCCTTGTCTTCCGTTCGAGAATGTCGGGAGAGCGTGGCAATCATAGCACGTCGTAACTGCCACCGAGAAAGTGACGAGCTTCGACGCGCGTTCGTTAACACGCCGCGTAAAATTCCAGCGGGCCGGGGTGTTCTAAACCGTCGAATTGATGTATAAAACTCTTCACAGCAAGCCCCGGCAGCGCACGACAGCAACAGTTTTTAGACAACAGAGCGGGAGAAGTCCGACGCGTCATTTGATCTCACGCGCCGCGCAGTCGGTTGCTCATTACGCACAGGCTAAAGTTTCTTCTCACAGTACAGGCGCAGACCGGCGCGCACAAGAAACTTCGACGGAGGGAGCATGAGCAGAAAAATCAGGAGGCGCGATTTCATTCGCAGCACGGCGGCTGCGGGGGCTGTTCTCGCCTCGCCAAAGGCGTTCAAAGGCGGCGCGCCCGCCGTGATCGTTCAGGGAGTCAAGCCCACGGTCGTCTCATCCGCCAACGGCAACCACTTCAAGAACGGCGGCGACGAGACGTGCGTGCAAAAGGCATTCAGGCTGATGACGGCGGGCGCGGACGTGCTCGACTCACTCATCGCCGGAGTGAACATTCTCGAACTCGACCCCGAAGAGGACAGTGTCGGCTATGGCGGACTCCCGAACGCGGAGGGAGTCGTGCAACTCGACTCTTCGTGTATGCACGGCCCGAAGAAACGCGCGGGAGCCGTCGCCGCCATCGAAGGCGTTCGCACGCCCTCGCTCGTCGCGAAGGCTGTGATGGAGAACACAGATCATCATCTGATCGTTGGGCGCGGCGCGCAGAACTTCGCGCGCGACATGGGATTCCGTGTCGAAGACGACCTGAACACCGAGCACTCGCGCAAGCTCTGGCTTGAATGGAAGCGGCGCACAGACCCTTCGCACTATCTCGACCCGAAGGCGCGCGCCGAGGTCTGGCGGCGCGAGACTTTGAAGATGGTCAAAGAGGGACTTCTGCGCGAGGATCACTTCTATGGCACGATCAACTGCGACGGCGTCAACTCGAAGGGCGAGGTCTGCGGCGTGACGACGACGAGCGGCCTTTCGTGGAAGATTCCGGGGCGCGTGGGCGACTCGCCCATTTTAGGCGCGGGACTCTACGTAGACGGCGCGGTCGGCGCGGCGGGTTCGACCGGACGCGGCGAGGCGAACCTCTACAACCTCTGCTCGTTCCTCATCGTCGAGGAGATGCGGCGCGGCGCGCGCCCGAAAGACGCGGGGATGGAGGCGCTCCGGCGCATCAAGGCCAGCACGGTCGAGAAACGTCTGCTCAACAAAGAAGGCAATCCGGACTTCGGCATAAACTTCTACATCCTCAACGCGCGAGGCGAGTACGCGGGCGTCACGATGTACGAGGGCGCGAAGTACGCTGTCTGCACCGACGCAGGCCCGCAGACGCTCAACTGCGAAGCTCTGCTGCCGAAGCCGAAGGAATAATTTTTAAGTTCGCACACCTCCCGCCGGTCGCGAGATGAAAGAAAGGTGAACGTCATGTCGAGTAAAAAACTGCTGGCATCCTTCGCATGTGTGATTGCCGCAATCTCATTTACCTGCTGCACGCTCATTAACAAGAGTTCGCAGACTACGAACGGCTCGTCGAACTCCTCTTCCCCGTCGAACGTCGCCGGGCCGACTCCCATCTCCGCCGCCAACGCCGAAGCGGGCGTCGAGAAGATGAAGCCCTCGCCCGGAACGGGCAACGTACAGGGAAAGGTTCTGTTCGACGGCAAGCCCGTCGAGAACATCCGTGTGAAGTTGTGCGAGAAGTTCAACCAGTACCTCGGCGGATGTGACGGGCAGACCTACTCGGCGCAGACCGATAAGGACGGCGTTTACGTCGTCACGAACGTCGCGCCGAAAGTTTATGAGGGGCTGCTCGCATACGTGTTCGACACCAACGCGTACATCTTCCAGACCGCGGGTCTCGGCGGACTCGACACGGCAAAATATGAAGTCACCGCCGACAAGACTCTGTTCGTGAGACCGATCAATCTCTTCAAGAGCGACCTGAAGACTCTCAGCCCGAAGGCGGGTTCAAAGGTCAGCGCGCAGAATCTTGAGTTGAAGTGGGATGCTTATCCGGGCGCGGCCTACTACAAGTTCAGCGTGCACTCGGACGACCTCGCCGTCACTTCGCCGTATGTTGACGAGCGGGTCGAGGCGACATCCTTCAGCATTGACAAGCCGCTGCAAAAGGGCACGTACCGCTGGCAGGTCGAAGCCTATAACAGCGCGGATCAGAAACTCGCCGAGAGCGCCGACGACGTTAAATTCACCGTCACCGACGGCGCTACTCAATAATCAAACACTCGACATCAACAAGAAGTCCGCGTAAAAAAAAGAGCGGGCATACGAATCAGACACGTATGCCCGCTCTTTACTCTTAGCATGGCTTCGGCCTTTATTTGCCGAACCAGCCGATAGGCTTGCCCGAAAGGTCAACCCAAACGCTCTTGACCTGCGTGTACATTTCGAGCGCGTGCTTGCCCATCTCGCGACCGTAACCCGACTGCTTATAGCCGCCGAAGGGCGAGGCCGCGTTCATCATGTTGTAGGTATTTATCCAGACGACGCCCGCCTTGACCTCGCGTGCGAAGCGATGAGCGCGCGTGATGTCGCGCGTCCAGATTCCGGCGGAGAGTCCGTAGATAATCTCGTTGGCCTGACGAATCAGATCGTTCTCGTCCTTGAACGTGATGACGGAGACGACGGGGCCGAAAATCTCTTCCTGCGCGACGCGCATCGTGTTCTGCACGTCGCTGAAGATCGTCGGCTGGAAGAAGTAGCCCTTCTGAAACTCGCCTTCGAGTTGCGGCGGACAGCCGCCCGCGAGAACGTTCGCGCCTTCCTCGCGCGCGATGTCAACGTAAGACTTGATGCGGTTCAGTTGCTCTTCAGAGACTTGCGGCCCCATCTGCGTCGTCTTGTCCGACGGGTCGCCGACCTTGATCTTGCCGGCCTTCTCTTTGAAGCGTTCGAGGAACTCGTCCTTGATCTCTTCGTGCAGGAAGATGCGCGAACCCGCGCAGCAGACCTGCCCCTGATTGAAGAAGATGCCCATCATCGCGCCGTTGACGGCCTGTTCCATGTCTGCGTCGGCGAAGATGATGTTCGGCGCTTTGCCGCCGAGTTCGAGCGAGACTTTCGTCAGGTTGTCGGCTGCGGACTTCGCTATGAGCTTGCCGACTTCCGTGCTGCCGGTGAAGGCGATCTTGTCAATGCCTTTGTGTGAAGCGAGCGCCGCGCCCGCGGTCTCGCCGTAGCCGGGCACGATGTTGACGACGCCGTCGGGGAAGCCCGCCTCCTGAATCAGCTTTCCGAGTTCGAGCGCGCCCAGAGGCGTCTGCTCTGCGGGTTTCAAGACGACCGTGTTGCCTGCCGCGAGCGCGGGCGCGAGTTTCCACGCGGCCATCAGAAGCGGGAAGTTCCAAGGGATTATCTGCCCGCAGACGCCGACCGGCTCGCGCAGAGTGTAGTTGAACATCTGACCGGGCACGGGGATAGTCTCGCCCTCGATCTTCGTCGCCCAGCCCGCGAAGTATTCAAAGTTCTCGACGACGCCGGGCAGGTCAATGAACTGCGCCTCGCGAATGGGCTTTCCGTTGTCGGCAGTCTCAAGCGCAGCGAGTTCCTGCGACTTCGACTCGATTAGCTGAGAGAGTTTGTAGAGCAGGCGGCCCCGCTCGCGCGCGGACATCTTCGACCACTTGCCCTCGAAGGCTTTGCGCGCGGCGGCGACGGCCTTGTCAACGTCCGCCTTGTCGCCCTCGGCGACTTCGGCGAGCGTCGCGCCCGTCGCGGGGTTCGGCGTCTCGAAGGTCTTGCCCGATTCGGCGTCAACCCACTGGCCGTCGATGAAGAGTTGATACTTGCGCGGCGTCTGCGCCGCTGTTTGAGTTGATGACATTGAAGCTCTCTTCTTTCTTGATTAGCCAAAGTTAGTAAGAAGAAATTTACATGGATCGACTGGATAGACAGGATGAAAGAATTTGAGATTTCAAATTCCAGATTTTCAAGTCTGAAATTTGAGATTTCAAATTCCAGATTTCAAACTTTCAATTCTTTTCCTAAACCTGTCCATCCTGTCCATCCATGTTAATTCTCTCTTTCGGCCCGCGCTTGCCGAAAGAATCACGCGCCCGCGACCGAGGTTGCCGTCTGCGAAATCAACTGCCGCAGCACGAACGGGAGGATGCCGCCGTGCCGGTAGTATTCGATCTCGATAGGCGTGTCTATGCGGAGCGTGACGGGCACTTCGTCCTCTTCGCCGTTCGCACGCCGTATGTGCAGCGTCACGTCCTGACGCGGCTCGATCTCGCCGCCGAGCCCGGTGATGTCGAAGACCTCGGAGCCGTCGAGCCTGAGCGCGCGCGCGTTCGTTCCCTCCTTGAACTGCAAGGGGAGCACGCCCATTCCGACGAGGTTCGAGCGGTGTATGCGCTCGAAGCTTTCTGCGACGACGGCACGCACGCCGAGCAGAAGCGTTCCCTTCGCGGCCCAGTCGCGCGAACTGCCCGTGCCGTACTCCTGCCCCGCGATGACGACGAGCGGCACGCCCGCCGCCTGATAGTGAACCGACGCGTCGTAAATCGGCATCTGTTCGCCCGTCGGCTGCAAGGCCGTGACGCCGCCTTCCGTGCCCGGCAACATCTGATTCTTGATGCGGACGTTGGCGAAAGTCCCGCGCACCATCACCTGATGGTTGCCGCGACGCGAGCCGTAGGAGTTAAAGTCCTGCGTCTCGACGCCTCGAAGAAGAAGGTAGCGACCCGCGGGCGACTTCGCTTTGATAGCGCCCGCGGGCGAGATGTGGTCGGTCGTCACGGAGTCGCCGAATATTGCGAGCGGGCGCGCGCCCCGTATGTCCGAGAACGTCCCCGGCTCCATGCTGAACTTCTCGAAGTACGGCGGCTCCTGAATGTAAGTTGACTGCGAGTCCCACTCATAGACTTCGCCCGTAACGGCCGTGATGTCGTTCCACAAAGGGTTGGCTTCGGCGAAGTCGCTGTAAAGTCTTCGATAAGTTTCGGGGTCGGTCGCCGCGCCCAAAACTTCTCCGATCTCTTCGAGCGTCGGCCAGATGTCGCGAAGAAAGACTTCCTCGCCGTTGCTTCCCTTGCCCAGAGGCTCGCTTGTCAAATCCCTGTTGACCGTCCCGGCGAGCGCGAAGGCGACGACGAGCGGCGGCGACATAAGAAAATTTGCGCGCACCGATTGATGAACGCGCGCCTCGAAGTTTCGATTGCCGGAAAGGACGGAGGCCGTAACGAGGTCGTGGTCGTTGATGACAGACTCGATGCGCGGGTCGAGCGGCCCACTGTTTCCGATGCAGGTCGTGCAACCGTAGCCGACGATCTGGAAGCCGAGTTTGTCGAGGTATGGTTGAAGGCCCGTCTTCCTGTAATACTCCGTGACGACGCGCGAGCCGGGCGCGAGCGAAGGCTTGACGGTTGGCGGAACACGAAGGCCGCGCTCGACTGCCTTCTTCGCGAGAAGTCCCGCGGCGAGCATGACGCCGGGGTTCGACGTGTTCGTGCAAGACGTTATCGCGGCGATGACAACGTCGCCGTGCCCGAGTTCCGCGCCGCCGTTCGGCGTGATCGTGAACTCGGCGGTCGGCTCGTCGAAGTCAACGCGGTCGGGCGTCGGGCGATTGTTCATCATCTCGACTTCGGTCAGCGTGTTCGTGCCTCTGTCGCTGGTCGCTCCGAGTTGTCCGACCGGCTCGGTCGCGGCGGCGCGCGGCGCGGACTCCTGCTCCTGCGCTCCGCCGCCCGCGTGAAGCGCGCCGGGCAGCACGGGCAGAGCGCGCGCGACCTCGTGAACCTCACGGCTCAGGTCAACGTGAAAACGCTCGCCGGCTTGCTCGGACGTGCGCTCGTAGCCGCTCTCGCCCGCGGGCTTCGTCAGAAGGTCTGCGAATTTATCTTTCAGGTCGGATAGTTCGATTCGATCCTGCGGGCGCTTCGGGCCGGCGACGCTCGGCTCAATCGTAGAGATGTCGAGTTCGAGAAGCGTGCTGTAATCAATCTCGCCCGCGCGCGGGATGCCGAAGAGGTTTTGCGCCTTGTAGTAGGCGCGTATGGTTTCGACGTGCGACTCGTCGCGCCCCGTCGCGAGAAGGTACTCGCAGGTCTTCTCGTCCACGGGGAAGTACCCGAGCGTCGCGCCGTATTCGGGGGCCATGTTGCCGATGGTCGCGCGGTCTGCGACGGGGATGCTCGCCGCGCCCTCGCCGTGGAACTCTACGAATTTGCCTACGACCTTCGCCTTGCGAAGCATCTCGGTCACGCGCAGAACGAGGTCTGTCGCCGTCACGCCTTCGCGGAGCGCGCCCGTCAGGTTCACGCCGACAACGTCGGGCGTGAGTATGTAAACGGGCTGACCCAACATCGCTGCCTCGGCCTCGATGCCGCCGACGCCCCAGCCGACGATGCCAAGGCCGTTGATCATCGTCGTGTGCGAGTCTGTTCCGACGAGCGTGTCCGGGTAGAAAATCCCTTCCTTCTCCATCACGCCGCGCGCAAGGTATTCGAGGTTGACCTGATGAACGATGCCTATGCCGGGCGGCACGACGTTGAAGCTCTCGAACGCCTGCATCCCCCACTTCAGGAATTGGTAACGCGAGTGATTGCGTCGAAACTCCGTCTCCATGTTCAGGCGCAACGCTTCCGAACTGCTCCAAAAATCAACCTGAACCGAATGGTCGATGACTAAATCAACGGGCACGAGCGGCTCGATGATTTTCGGATCGCGCCCCATGCGCGCGACCGCCGAGCGCATCGCCGCGAGGTCAACCAGAAGCGGCACGCCCGTGAAATCCTGCAAGAGCACGCGCGCGACGCTGAAAGGAATCTCCTCCGTCCGCTCGGCGCTCGCGCCCCAGTTCGCCAGCGTGCGAACGTCGGACTCTTCCACGACTTTTTCGTCATAGTTCCGAAGCACGGATTCGAGCACGACGCGAATCGAGACGGGCAGGCGCGAGACGGGACCGATGCCTTCCTTTTCCAGTTGCGGGAGCGAGTAGAACTGACCCGTCTTGCCTTTTTCCGTCGTGAATGTTTGCAGTGTGTTGAAGAGATTGTGTGCCATCTGGATTCTCAGCGAGTGAGAGCGCCCTTGGCGGCGCGCTCGTCCTTTTGAAGTGCTTGGATGTAAGTTCAAGTTTAAGGCGCGCGTCGCCGCAACGTCAAGCAAGTGCACTTTCGAGCGCGTTCATCTCTGAACGCTTGCCGACAAACTTTCTGCTCGACTGAATTCGAGAAGTGAGTTATGGGACTTTCGACCTGCGCGTCAAACGTGAAAGAGAACGAAGGAGATAAAATCATTCAGACTGTGGGCGACGATGCAGGCCCAGAGGCTCTTCGACAATTTGAAGATGATCGCCAAGACCGCGCCGAACACAAAGACCGATACGACCGTCGCCGTGTTCAAAAGATGAAGAGAAATCCAGCCGGGGAAATGAATCGCAAGAAAGAGCAGCGAAGAAACGGCGTTTGCGACCCAGAAGCCAAAACGCTCCTGAAATTTTTGCAGCACGAAGCCGCGGAAAGGAATCTCCTCGACGAATCCGATTAGAAAGGATGTGCCGACCATGCTATTCCACGTCACATACTGCGCGCTCAAATGCGGCGGCCCCAATCGCGCCCAAGTGCCGAGGAAGTCGAGCAACGCGACCGCCAAGCCGACGAGCAAGCCTCTCTTCCAATGTTCTTTGAGCTTCAGATATTCGACCGGATTCGTTCCATCGACGAAGCGCAGATAAACGAAGACCGGAAGCACCCATACCAAAAGCCTGAACGTAATGTTCACGACGGCATACGTGAACGTGTCGCTTCCGAGCGCAGCAACACGCGGATAAATCAGATAAACCCACGCCGTCCAGACGCAAAAAAACAAGATGACATAAACGACGAACGGCCCGAAACGCTTTTTCTCTTCCATGCTCTATCAGTTCGACGGGCCGTTAACGGCTACTCACGCAGCCGTTAAAATTTTCTTCCGCTCGCTTTGTCTTCCAGCCACGCAGTTAAAGCTTTAGCCGGATTTGAAAAATAGGGCGACGCCGTCAAACTCAGAAACCGGCGTCGCCCTTGACCTCTCACGAATCTTCGCACTTCGTGAGGCAGCGCTCGGTAGCCCAAACTGCCAAGCGCGAAGGCGGACACATACGATGCCCACCTGAAGCAACCGCCTTATATACTCAAACTAAATTTTGGGCAAGTGTTTTTTACAGTCTTTCCCGCGCCGGCTTCAGGTTTGCCCGACCCTCGAATCATTTGTTATATTGGGCGCAACTTAAAAAGCAGCAGCCGACAGTTGAAGTTTTCGCGGGCCTGAGTTTTCGGGTTGCAATCAGCGCGGAGGCTTTGGAGGTTGAGATGCCCAAGAAGCAGCCGGAGGAATTTACATACTTGAGTAACGACCCAGACTTCGTGCCCGACCCCGAAATCGAGGAGTTCATGGAAGAGGAGATCGCGCGCGCGCCGAAAGACCCCGACCAACTGGCGCAGCGACTCCGCAACAACACCGCCGCATCGCCGCAGGACGCGGGCGGCGACCTCGACGCCAACTGGGAAGACGTGAACGACGGCGGCACGGAGTCGGTCGCGGGCGACAACCCGACTCCAGATCAGTCGGACGTTGAAGAGAACGCGCGCGCCATCGGCATCAACTTCGAGGACAACGAAGAACTCGACGTGCTCGACAAGATCGAGCGCCGCGACAAGCGCCGCTTCGAGCTAGACCCGCGCTCGAAGACCGAAGACGACACGATTTAAGTTAGAAGTAAAAAGGTAAAAGGCAAAAGAAGGAAGAGAGGCACGCTGTCTTCCTTCTTTTGCCTTTTTACTTTGTCTTCAGTGCCCGAAGTTCGCGCGAGGCTGGAGCGTGATGCTTTTGATGACGACCTTGTCGGCGAGGATCTCGGTTCTGGGGAGCGTCGGCGCTTGCGAGATGATCTGCGCGTTGTTTATGCCTTCGATGACCTTGCCGAAGGCCGTGTAACTGCCGTCCCAACCGGGCACGCGTTTGAGCGTGATGAAGAATTGGCAGTTGGCCGTGTTGATTGCCTGACTCTCGGTTAACTCGGGAACATCACCCAAGGCCGGATGTGCTCCCTGCCGCGCTGCGCCGACGATGCCGCGGTCAAATGGGATGTCGCTGAACTCGGCGGGCACGTTCGGCAACTCGGAGTCGCCCGCGCCGTACTTCGACGTGTCGTTGCCCCTCGTATTCGGGTCGCCGCCCTGAATGACTCCCGTCTGCGGGCTAGCTCGGTGGAAGGCCGTGCCATCGTAGAAGTGCTGCGAGACAAGAGTCTTGAACTGCGCGACCATCTTCGGCGCGATGTTCGGATAAAGCTCGACGACGATCTTGCCGTAATCCGTATCGATAACCGCGGCCTCGGCGTCCGGCTCCGGCTTGACGCCGCGCTTGACCGGCGCTCCGCCCGCGCCTTCGATCTCGTCGAACTCTTTGGTCTGCTTCTGGCCGCCGCCGCAAGACGAGAAGCAGGGCGAGAGCGCGAGGCAGAGAAAGGCTGCGAGCAGTCCCGCCGCGCGACGACCGGAGAGTTTTCCCGCACCGCCCGAAATCAGTCTTAGCACCAGAGCCTCCGAATCATTCTTTGCTTCACCCTTCTCAAAATAGTTTCCGGCTGTCCAAAAGAATCGTGACGGGGCCGTCGTTGACAAGCTCGACCTCCATCATGCGGCGGAAGCTGCCGGTCGCGACGTGCGCGACTTTTCGCTTCGCCTCGGCGACGAAGAACTCGTACAAACGCACGGCGACTTCGGGCTGCGCGGCCTCTATCCACGAAGGCCGGCGGCCTCGCCGCACGTCGCCGTAGAGCGTGAACTGCGAGACGACTAAAAGCGCGCCGCCCGCCTCGACGACCGAAAGATTCATGCGCCCTTCCTCGTCGTCGAAGACGCGAAGGCCGGCGGTCTTCTCGACGAGGTATCGCCCGTCGTCCTCCGAATCGTCACGCGCGACGCCGAGCAGAACGACGAGTCCCCGCCCGATCTCGCCGACCGTCTTGCCCTCGACACTCACGCGGGCGCGCGTCACGCGTTGAAGCACGGCTCTCATGCGTCAAATGTTGTTCGACGGATACAGATAAGCGTCTGCACCGGCGGCTTCGCGGACGAAGGCAATCCCGTAGCTCACTTCTTCGGCGGCATGCTCGGCCTGATCTCGACGCGGCTCGGAAGGCTTCGCTCGTCGTGTCGCAAGAGGTCAACGACGACGCGCGCGATGTCTTCGGGTTGTAGCTGCCAACTCTTTTCGTCGCCCGGCGCGTCGCCGCCGAACTCGGTGTTGACCGAGCCGGGCATGATGTAGCTGACTTTGATTTTGTCGTGGCGGACTTCCTGCATGAGCGCCTCGCTGAAGCCGCTGAGTCCGAACTTCGAGGCGTTGTATGCGGCCATCAAAGGGTGCGGGTTCGCGCCCGCGAGCGAAGAGATGTTGACGATGTAGCCGCCGCCGCGCCGCTTCATTTCGGGAATCGCCGCGCGGCAGCAATGGAAGACGCCGAACAGGTTCGTCTCGATCACGGAGCGGAACTCTTCCGAAGACATCTCCTCGACCGGCTTGAAGATTCCGATTCCGGCGTTGTTGACTAAAACGTCCACGCCGCCGAACTCTTCGACCGCGTGCGCCACAAGCGCCTCGCATTCTTCGTAGACTCTCACGTCGCACGCCGCTCCGGTCGCGCCCACGTCGCCGACCGACTCAAGCTCGCGTACGGTCTGCTTTACCTCGTCAACGCTTCGCGCGCCGACGCAGACGTTCAAGCCTTCGTGCGCCAGCGCCTCGGCAATCGCCCGACCGATGCCGCGCGTGCCTCCCGTCACGATTGCCGCCTTGCCCTTGTAGTCCAAAACAGTTACTCCGCTTTCAGTCTCTCTTTCAAAAGCTCGTTGACGACCTTCGGGTTGGCCTTGCCCTTCGACGCCTTCATCACCTGACCGACGAAGAATCCGTAGAGGGCTTCCTTGCCCGCGCGATACTGTTCGAGTTGCTGCGGGTTCGACGCCAGAACGTCGGCGACGATCTTTTCGATCTCGCCCGCGTCGCTCAACTGCGCGAGTCCCTGTTCCTCAATGACGACCAGCGCGCCCTTGCCCGACTTGAACATCAGCGCGAGCACGTCCTTGCCTTGCTTGCCGCTGATGCGACCCTCTTCGACGGCGCGGACGAGCGCGCCGAGTTCTTCGGGCGAGACGGGCGAAGCGTCCGCTTCGACACCGGCCTCGTCGAGTTCACGAAGCAGTTCACCTTTAAGCCAGTTCGCAGCGCCCCGTGCATTCGAGACGGCGGCGGCGCGCTCGTAGAAGTTTGCGAGCGCGAGGTCGCGCGTCAGGAGCGAAGCGTCGTCGAACGAGAGTTCGTACTGTTCCATGAAGCGCTTGCGACGCGCTTCAGGCAGTTCGGGCATTGACTGTCTGACCTGCTCGATCCATTCCGACGTGACCGTGAGCGGCTGCAAGTCGGGTTCGGGAAAGTAACGGTAGTCGTGCGCTTCTTCTTTCGACCGCATCACGCGCGTCTCTCCCGCGCGTTCGTCCCAGAGCCGCGTCTCCTGCGAGACCCGCCCGCCCGATTCGATTAGCTCGATCTGTCGCTCGATCTCGAATTCGATTGCGCGCTGCATGAAGCGCACGGAGTTCAGGTTCTTCAACTCGACCTTCGTCCCGAACTCACTGCTCCCTTCGCGTCGGACTGAGACGTTCGCCTCGCAGCGAAGATTTCCCTTCTCCATGTCGGCCTCGCTCGCGCCGACCCACTGCAAAGCGCGGCGGACGTGGTTGACGTAATCGTAAGCCTCCCAAGACGTGCGGAAGTCAGGCTCGGTCACGATCTCGGCCAGCGGCGTGCCCGCGCGGTTCAGGTCTATGTAGGAGTAACGGTTCGTTTCGGGCAAGCCCTCGTGAACGTTCTTGCCCGCGTCCTCTTCGAGATGCAGACGCGTGATGCGGATCTCCATCGGTCGCCAATCGCGCGTGTGTCCGCCCTCGTCACGCTCGGCGGTCTGGATTTCGAGCAGGCCGTCCGCCGAGAACGGGCGGTCGTACTGCGAGATTTGATAGCCCTTCGGCAAGTCGGGGTAAAAATAGTTCTTGCGTGCGAAGATCGAAATCTCTTTGATTTGAAGTCCGAGCGCGAGCGCCGCGCGAGCGCCAAGCTCGACCGCGTGCCGGTTCAGAACGGGCAGCGAGCCGGGCAGGCCCAAGCAGACCGGGCACGTGTTCGAGTTCGGCTCGTCGCCGAACCGCGTCGAGCAGCCGCAAAAGATTTTCGACTGCGTGCTCAGTTGCGCGTGAATCTCAAGGCCGATGACGGCCTCCCAACCTTTTTTCATTTTTTAGCTCTCGGCGGCCAGCAGTCGGCAGTCAGTCTTTCTAACTCAAACTTCGACGTTGAATTTCAGCAGACAAGTTACGTTCAGACGGTTTCGGCTGACGGCTGCGCGCCGGACGCTGGCTGCTTCGCCTCCAACGGCAATCCCGCATCGCGCCACGCGTTGAAGCCGCCGACGAGTATGTGTATCTCCTCGAAGTCATACTCTTCGAGAATGAGCGCCGCGCGCGTGCTCGAATGCTCGTAGTGACACGCGCAGTAGGTGACGAGCGGCCGGCCCCGCGGCACTTCGTCGATTCTTTCTTCGAGTTCGATCCGCCAGATTCGTAGGCTTCCCGGAATCTGATGCGCGCTCTGCTCCCAGTGCTTCGGGTTGCGCGTGTCTATGAAGACCGGCGCGCGACCATCGGCGATCATGCGCCGGGCTTCTTCGACACTGACTCGCTTCGGCTCTTCTTTCGGCGTCATCTTTCCGGCGTCGGACGAAGGGCGAGTATATCAAACGCTAAACTTCGCCCTCAACAAGCGCAGCTTTTCATTCCGGCCAGCTTGGAAATTCCGTGACCCGGCGTGCGTTTTCTGTTATACAATGCGCCCGCTCGGTCGAATCTTGAAGTCATGAGCGGGGCCGTCGCTGCGACACCCTTCAGCCGTCCCGCCCGTTCGTCCACCTTTTCTTCCCAGGGAGGAACAACAAAGTCATGGCGAAAACCATCTCGAAAATTTTGGGCGTCGTGTTTATTCTGGTCGGGCTTGCCGGCTTCGCCGCGCCCAGACTGCTCGGAACGCACCTGAACACGACCCACAACCTCGTCCACTTGATCTCCGGCGCAATCGCGCTCTACTTCGGCTTCGCGGGAACGCTCGGGGCGGCGCGTCTGTTCTGCATCATCTTCGGCATCGTGTACGCGCTGCTCGGCGTCTGCGGCTTCCTGCTCGGCACTGGAACCGAACACATGCTTGCGATTGACGACCTGCTCATGCTCGGCACGATGGATCACGTCGTACACATCTTGCTCGGCGTGGTCTTTCTCATCGGCGGGTTCATGACGAGGGCCGACGCAACGACTTAGCCGAGGGCCGCCCGAAGAATCTGTTCTTCCTCTTCGCATCCAAAACATTTCGCGAGCGGCGGTAGCGTCTGACGCGTGAGAGATCAGACCGCCGTCGTTCGCGACGGCGTGTACGCATTTGCCTGCCGCGCGACGCCTCACTTAAGATACTTCTTCAAATGAATTCCGGCGGCTGACGAAAAGCGTGGCGTTCAGCCTTCACCAAATCATATCTACGGGAGAATATTTGCAAATGATAAAGACCGTCGAGTGGACGGACGAGGGCGTTCGCATGATTGACCAGCGCCTGCTGCCCACGGAAGAAAAATACCTGATGCTTCGTTCGTGCGAGGAGGTCGCAGATGCGATCAAGCAGATGGCCGTGCGCGGCGCACCCGCAATCGGAGTCTCCGCCGCGATGGGGATCGCGCTCGGCACGATGCAGTCGGTCGGCACCTCCGTCGCAGACCTCGAAGAAGACTTCGACTACTTCTGCGAAGTGATGAGCGGGACGCGCCCCACGGCGGTCAACCTCTTCTGGGCCATCGAGCGCATGCGCGAACGCTTCCGGCGCGAGAAGTCGGCGGGCGCGGACTCTGAGCAGATAAAGAAGCGACTCATCGAAGAGGCCGAGTCAATCTTTCACGACGACATCGAATCGAACCGCGCCTTGGGTCGCTTCGGCGGCGAACTCATCCACGACGGCGCGACCGTTTTGACGCACTGCAACGCGGGCGCGCTCGCGACCGCGGGCGACTACGGCACGGCTCTCGGCGTCGTTCGCGGCGCGCGCGATGCAGGAAAGCGCGTCGCGGTAATCGCAGACGAGACTCGTCCCTTCCTTCAGGGCGCGCGCCTTACCGCCTGGGAACTACAAAAAGACGAGATTCCCGTCACGGTCATTACCGACAACATGGCCGGGCACGTGATGAAGCAGGGACGTGTTGACTGCGTGGTCGTCGGAGCCGACCGCATCGCCGCAAACGGCGACACGGCCAACAAGATCGGGACGTACATGGTCGCGGTTCTTGCGCGAGAACACTCGATTCCCTTCTACGTCGCCGCGCCCGTCTCGACCGTTGACCTCTCGCTCGCCACCGGCGATGAAATCCCCATCGAGGAGCGCGACTCGCGCGAGGTCACGCACGTCCGCGATCAACGACTCGCGCCCGAAGGCGTCGCCGTCCAAAACCCCGCCTTCGACGTGACGCCCAACAAACTAATTGCCGCCATCATCACAGACCGGGGCGTCGCACGCCCGCCTTACACGGAGAGCTTGAGAAGATTGGTTAATGAGACTGTGTTCGACGGACAGGCAGGAATTAATAAACCGGGCGCGGAAGGACAAGAGAAGGCTGAAAATCTGTAAGAACTGTGCGCCTTGAGATGCCTGTGGTCAGTCCACTCTCAAATTGTTTGAGAGAAGCGGCTCTGCTTCCACCACTCGACAGTCTTCCTCAGACCCTCTTCGAGTCCGACCGTAGGCTCGTAGCCGAGCAGTTCGCGCGCCTTACTGATATCGGCGAGGCTGTGGAGTATGTCGCCCGTTCGAGGCGGCCTGAACTCAGGCTCGACATCGGTGCGGCCTGTAATTTTTTTGAGGACGCTTAAAAGTTCGTTGAGAGTTATCTGCTCGCCCACCGCCGCGTTGATTATCTCGCCGATGCCCTTCGACGACTCCGCCGCGCGAAGGTTCGCGTCAACGACGTTCGAGATGTATGTGAAGTCGCGCGTCTGTTTGCCGTCGCCGTAGATGACGGGGCGCTGGCCGCGCATGAGCGCCGTGACGAAGAGCGAGATGACGCCGGAGTATTGCGAGCCGGGGTCTTGGCGCGGCCCGAAGACGTTGAAGTAGCGAAGCGCGACCGTCTCGAATTTGTAGGAGCGCCACCAGACCTGACAGTAATATTCGCCGACGAGCTTCGCCACCGCGTAAGGGCTGAGCGGGTCGGGCCTCATCGTCTCGACCTTCGGCGAGGTCGGCTGGTCGCCGTAGGCCGAACTCGAAGCGGCATAGACGAGCCGTCGCACGCCCGCCTCGCGCGCGGCGAGCAGCAAAGAGAAAGTGCCGTCGGTGCAGGCGCGATGGGTCTCCGCAGGATTCTTGACCGAGCGCGGGACGGAAGGAATCGCCGCCTCGTGGAAGACGACCTCGACGCCCGCGAGCGCGCGTGCGAGCGCGTCGGCGTCGTTTAGGCTTCCGCGAACAAATTCCACGCGACCGCCGATCTCTTCGAGATTCTCCAAGTGCCCCGTCGAGAGATCGTCGAGCACGCGCACGCGCGCGCCCGCTCCGGCGAGCGCACCGGCGATGTGCGAGCCGATAAAGCCCGCGCCCCCCGTGACGAGATATGTGCCGCTCAAGCTCATAATAGCCGTAAACCGTGAAACGTAAACCGTGACAAGTTCAAGACCGCGAGCCATGAGCCGTGACGAGAAAACTCCGTGACAAGAGAAATCTGTTTTTACTTATCACGGTTCACGGTTTACCGTTCACGGCTTTTTATCTTCCGACCCCGACGTAGTCGAATCCGAGGCCGCGCATCCTTTCGGGTTCGTAGATGTTTCGCAGATCTGCGACCTTCGGCGTCCGCATCAACTCCTTTATGCGATTCATGTCGAGCGCGCGAAACTGATTCCACTCCGTCATGAAGACGAGCGCGTCCGCGCCGCCCGCGGCGGTGTACTCGTCCTCTGCGTACTCGATTTCGGGGAGCACCTTCTTCGCCTGCTCCGCTGCCACAGGGTCGTATGCGCGCACACACGCGCCCTTCTCTATGAGCGCGCGAATTATGTCCACGCTCGGAGCCTCGCGCATGTCGTCGGTCTCCGGCTTGAACGAGAGTCCGAGCACAGCGACCTGCTTGCCTTTCAGATCGCCGACGAGCCTTTCAACCTTCTCAACCATCCTCAGTCGCTGTCTTCGATTCACCTCGACGACCGACTCGACTATAAGACACTCGGCCTCGTACTCGCCCGCGACCGATAGGAGCGCGGTCGTGTCCTTCGGGAAGCACGAGCCGCCGTAGCCCGGCCCCGGATGCAGGAAGAATCGCCCGATGCGGTTGTCCATGCCGATTGCGCGCGCAACGTCGTGCACATCGCAGCCTATCCGGTCGCAGAGGTTCGCGATCTCGTTAATGAAGGAAATTTTTGTGGCGAGGAAGGCGTTGGCGGCGTACTTCGTAAGCTCCGCGGCTTCGAGCGAGGTGATGACGACGGGCGTTTCGATCAGGTAGAGCGGGCGATAGAGGTCGCGCATGATGGCGACGGCGGCCTCGTCGCGGCTGCCGATGACCACGCGGTTCGGGCGCATGAAGTCATCGATGGCCGCGCCCTCGCGCAGAAACTCCGGGTTCGAGACGATGCCGAAGTCGAACTTCGGCTGGCTCTCCCTGATTAGACGCCGCAGCCGCTCGCCCGTGCCTACGGGGACGGTGGACTTAGTGACGACGACCTTGTAGCCGTTCATATTTCGAGCCACGTCGCGCGCCGCGCCCTCGATGAACGTCAGGTCGGCGGAGCCATCCTCTTTCGGTGGCGTGCCGACGGCCAGAAAGATGACGAGCGAGTGTTCGACGGCAGACTTGATGTCGGTCGTGAAGCGGAGGCGGCCCGCCTGCGCATTCTTCGAGACGATCTGGTCGAGGCCCGGCTCATAGATAGGGATTTCACCACGTTCGAGGCGCGCGATCTTCTCGGCGTCAACGTCAACGCACGTGACGTTGACACCAAACTCTGCGAAGCAAGCGCCCGTCACCAACCCGACGTAGCCCGTGCCGATGACTGCGATATTCATCTCGTGCGAATTGACCTTTCCAAACGGCGGGTAGAGTTTAGCCGGAGCGGATTATCTCAGACAAAAGGTTGCGGGTCACGCGGCGCGGAAAGCGCGTGACCCGCAATAGACGTAGGGTCGAAAACTCTACGAGACCTTGTTTGGCCCAACCGGAGCCGGAGACTGCGCGCCGAGACTAGCTCAGCGGGTCGGGCTGACCTCGACGATGTTGCCGCCGAAGTTGAAGTCGTTGTTGTGCGTCGTGGCGATGATCGCCGCCGCGACCGCGCCGCCTGCCGCGAGCAGGAGTGCGGCCAGAGCGCCGGTCGAAAGGCCATGCATCGCGGGCATCTGGAAGCGCGTGCAGCGCGTGCCCGGTGTAGCCTGTCCCGCGGTGTCCTGATTGCCCGCCGCGATCTGCTTCACGGCGCTGCCCGCACGAAGCTCGACGCGGCCCGACTGCGTGGAGACGACCGTGTTGCCGCACTCGACATCTACCATGAAGACGTTGGCTTGGTTATTGTCGGCGACAGCAGCGCCGTCCTTCGTCGTGACGGTCGCGGCGACGCCGCTCGACGAGGAGACGCGGACGCGACCCGATTCAAGCATACCGCTCACGCCCGTGTCGGTGAAGCTGAGCTTGAGGCTTGAGTTTGGCAGCAACTCGACGCGACCGAGTTTGCCGAGGCTGACCACGGCGCTCGAATTCTGCGAGGTCGTGATCGTGCTGTCGGAGAAAACGGTCGCGCCCGAGATGGCGCTCGTGCCGTTAACGGAGACTTCGCCGACGACCGAGAGGTCGCCGGTAGGGCCCGCCTGCCCCTGCTGTGCGGCCAGCGCGACCATCGAATAGGTGCAAAGGATGGCAATCGCCAAGGCCAGCGTGATGGGCGTTCGGCTCCAGGTTCTGCTAGTCATTACTTTCCTCCCGTAGGTGAAACTGTCAGTTTTCAGAGAAAGCGCGCCACAAGTCTTTACTTAGAAGACTCGCATGAGACGTTTTGATTTTTTCTTTTTCTCGCCAATCCGTCTCAGGGCAGCCCGCGCGGAGTCTCATCAAAGAAGGCATGAGCGCCACTGTGGGCTTTAGAAGACCTCGTTTTTTTACACGAAACGAGGCCGCCTGTCAATAAACATCTTCGTGAATTCAACGATTTTTCAACAATTTGCGGCAAAGCAGGCTTACTTGTCAACCTTTATTTTTAAACATCCCTCAACGCCGCCGGAAACATCTCGGAATTTGCGGCCCCGTCTAGTCTTTGTAAATCATCACGTGCGTCTGCCCGTCTGCCCCGATCCAGCCCCGGTACATCCCCGAAGTGTTGAAGGGCGTTGCGAAATTGCCGCGACTATCAATGGCGATGAGTCCGCCCGTCCCGCCGATTTTCGCGACCTTTTCAAGCACCGACGCGGCTGCCGACTCAACCGGCTTCCCCGCGTACTGCATCATTGCGGAGATGTCGTGCGCGACGACCGAGCGTATGAAGTATTCGCCGTCGCCCGTGCAGGAGACTGCGCAGGTGTCGTTGTTGGCGTAAGTGCCCGCGCCGATGATCGGCGAGTCGCCGACACGCCCGAATTTCTTGTTTGAAGTCCCGCCCGTCGAAGTTCCCGCGCCCAGATTCCCCGCGCGGTCGAGCGCGACGGCCCCGACCGTCCCGAATTTATGATCCTCGAACCGGCGCAACTCCCTTTCAAGCTCAGATTTTTTCGGCGGCGGGTTCTTCTCTGCCTCCTTCTGCTTCTGGAGTTGCTGCCAGCGTTCCTCCGTGTAGAAGTATTTCGGGTCAACCATCTCGACGCCCTTCGACGCGGCGAACGCTTCCGCGCCTTCGCCGACCATCATCACGTGCGGCGACTGTTCCATAACGAGGCGCGCGAGAAGTATAGGGTTCTTGATGTGCTTGAGTCCGGCGACCGAACCGGCCTTCAGAGTCTTGCCGTCCATTATCGAGGCGTCGAGTTCGTTCGTTCCTTCGTGCGTGAAGACCGCGCCCTTCCCTGCGTTGAAGAGCGGCGAGTCTTCCAAAAGCGTTATCGCCGCCGTCACGGCGTCGAGACACGCACCGCCTCTCTTCAGCACGTCAAAGCCCGCAAGGAGCGCCTCCGTGAGCTTGTCCCTGTAAGCCTTCTCGCGCTCCGGCGTCATGCGGCTGCGCTCAATCGTCCCCGCGCCGCCGTGAATCACAAAGCCGAAGGGGCGGAGAGCCGGACTCTTCTGAGACTCGCGGCCTTTCCTGCCCGACGCTTTCGCTCGCGCGCCCGTCGAGATGTACGAAGTGAGGGCGGCCGCCCCTGCGCTTTCCAGAAATCTTCTGCGGCTCTTGTCAGCGACCACGGCCCGACACACACCTCGCCCCGAAAAATCCTCGCGGAAATTGTTGGATTGAAACCTTCGGTGGATGTTAACAGATGCCCCGTGCCCGCGCAAACAACATCTCGACGACGTTCAGATCAAGCTTCCTTCTTATGGTGCAGAAGATGAGGAGCATCGGGCGCGGCCCACTTCAAACGCTCTCTTTGGTTTCGCGATTCATCTCTCGAAAAAAGTTTTGCGCGCGCTCGGCGAGCGGCGTCAGGACGACGACGCGGTACGGATGCTTCGCGAAGAACGTCGGGACGCGACGGACGCTTGCGCCAAGCGCGGCGAGGGCCGTTGCGGTCGTCTCGTCTCCGAGTTCGTCGCAGCCGAGGGATTCGGCGGCGCGGCGGAAGGCCCCGCGCAGGCGGTCAAGTGGGAGGTCGCGCCCGGCGAGAATTTTCCCGCGCGCCTGAAATTCACCGAGCGCGTAAAGTACGACTCGCTCGGCGTCCGCGCTCGTCTGCCGGCCCTCTTTTTCAAAAAGTGTGCGCTGGGGCATCGCGTGCGCGCTCCCGATCCATTTCAAGGACTATTGACGCGGCGCGGTCGAGTCGTCGCGTCGCTTGCAGCAGGCTGCGCCGTCGCTGCGTGCGCGTCGGGCTGAGGCTTGCCCTCGGCCTTCTTTCTCAACTCGGCCTGCTCGTAAGGGTCGAGACGCGCGAAGAGATAAAATTTTTCGCCCCTCGACGCGACCGTGCCGAGGTACTTGAGTTTGTATTCGAGGACTTCGCCGACCTGAAATTCCGACGGCTTCGGCGGCGGCTCGTCGAAGAGTTGGTCAAGCTCGCTCGTAGAGACGGCTTCGAGTTCGGGCAGGTAGTCGTTCTTGCTCGCGCGCGCCAGACGGATCGCCATCTGCCGGAGCGCGTAGATTCGGTTCGAGTTGTGTACGTAGTATTCGCGCTTGATCTCGCGGCGGCTCACGCGGTCGTCAACTACCTCCTGCTCGTCGCGCAGGTAGCCGAGGTATGCGCGCACGTTCGGCCCGAACTCGCTGTCCTCGGCGCGTGTGGCGCGCGGCCTCTGCGCGTTCGCGACCGCGCACGCCGAGAACAGGATGAAGCACAGCAGGAACAGCCCGTGCAAACTCTTTTCTGCTTTCATCCCTCTCACAAACCTCGAAGCTTCGGCTGCTTCAAAGACTCTTCGCGAGTCCGTTTCTCGTCGGGTGTTCGTGGGTTCCGAGTCGCCCGGAATCTTAACACAACTTACGCTCGCCTGCCTGAGCTTTCGAGTTTGCGACGGCGACGGGCGAGGAATTGCGCGCGGCTTTACGGCGGTGATACATTCACGCCGCGCGAGGAACATCCGATGTCATCAAGGCAAGTAGATTCGCGCCCCGAACCGGCGTGCGAGTTCGAGGGCAGCCGCGTCGCTCTGGGCGTGTCGGGCGGGATCGCCGCGTACAAGGCCGTGGAGGTACTGCGCGGCTTGCAGCGCGCGGGCTGCGCGGTTCGCGTAGGGATGACGCGCCGCGCATGCGAGTTCGTCACGCCGCTTACGTTCCGCGCTCTCTCAGGCACGCACGTCTTAGTGGACGACTACGCGCCCGACAACCCTGACCCTATCGCACACATAACCTTCTCGCAGACCGTCGAACTCTTCGTCGTCGCGCCCGCGACCGCAAACATCATCGCAAAGTTCGCGAATGGCATCGCCGACGACTTTCTGACTTCGACCTACCTCGCATCGAACGCGCCCGTACTGGTCGCGCCCGCGATGAACACGACGATGCTCCTGCACCCCGCGACTCGGCGAAACCTCGCGCGTCTTCGCGCCGACGGCGTGCGCGTCGTCGAGCCGGACGCGGGCGAGATGGCCTGCGGCACGGTCGGCCCCGGACGACTCGGCGAGCCGCAGATTATCGTCGCCGCCGCGCTTGAGATTTTGAGGGAGAGGGCAAAACGTTCGGGCGACCTCGCGGGCGAGCGCGTTTTAATCACGGCTGGCGCGACCGTCGAAGAGATTGATCCCGTGCGCTTCATCTCGAATCGCTCGTCGGGGCGTATGGGCTTCGCGCTCGCCGAGGCAGCGCGGACGCGCGGCGCGGACGTGACCGTCGTCGCAGGCTCGACCAGTGTAGAGAATCCTTCCGGCGTGCGCGTGCTTCGGGCGATGTCAGCCGAGGAGATGCGCGCAGCCGTGGCGCGCGAGATCGAGTCGGCCAGCGTCCTTATCGCCGCCGCCGCCGTCGCGGATTACCGACCCGTCGCGCGCGCCGAAAATAAGATCAAAAAATCGAAATCCGACTTGACTCTCACGCTTGAGCCGACGCCAGACATCCTCGCCGAAGTCGCCGCCGCACGCCGCGACGGGCTGCTCGTCGTGGGCTTCGCCGCCGAGACGGAAAACGTCTTCGAGAACGCGCGCGACAAACTCCGCCGCAAGAAACTCGACGCCGTAGTCGCAAACGACATCACACAAGAAGGCGCGGGTTTCGACACGGAAACTAACGTCGTCACGATCATCACACGCGACAGCGAACAGCCAGCCGCGCTTCCGCTCATGTCGAAGCTCGAAGCCGCGCACCGCATCCTCGACGAAATCGTCCGCCTACGAAAAAAAGGATGAAGGATGAAAGGAAGGCAGACAGCCTCTCTTTCATCCTTCATGCTTTCGGCCTTCATCTTTCAAAAAGTGCTGATGGCGTGCATGACTCGCCCCCAGACCTCGAAGTCCATGCTCTCGATGACTTCGATTGGCTGATACCTGTCGTTCTCCGGCATGAGCCAGATGCGACCGCGGCTCAGTCGAAGGCGCTTGACGCAAAGCTCGTCGCCTATGCGCGCGATGACGATGTCGCCGTCGTCGGCCTCGACCGCGCGGTCAACGACGAGTATCGAGCCGGGCTGGATGCCCGCGCCCGCCATCGAGTCGCCGGAAACGCGCACGTAAAACGTCGCCACCGGATGCTTGATGAGATAGCGGTTCAGGTCTAGGTGTCCCTCGATGTAGCTCTCCGCGGGCGAAGGGAATCCGGCGGAGACCGAAGTCATGAACAGCGGACGCGCCCACTTCGTCGAGCGATCCGGCCACATAACTGTTTCGACGTTTGCGTATGAAAGCATCGTTGTTTCACCTGCGAGAGAATGTCCAACCGGCGGGATTGTACACACGGGCAAGCGCGAAGACAAGATTTTTCTCGCGACTCGAATGTTTCCGAGCGAGCGGTCGAAGCGATGTCGCGTTTAGAAGTGAGGCTTGACGCGAGCGGGCGGATGAACGCTTGATGGAGCAAACCTACGGCAAAGCGCGCCGGAAGATCACGCGATTCCGCAGGCGGTTTGTATGGCCTGCCTCTAGATGCGTCCCAGAAGCAGAAGGATGATCACGATCAGAAGGACGAGGCCGAGTCCTCCGCTCGGGTAGTAGCCCCAGCCGCGACTGTAAGGCCACGACGGGAAAGCCCCGATGAGCAGAAGAATAAGGATGATGAGCAGAATGAGACCCATGCTGCACCCCTTTCAGATTTTTCGTTGAATATCGCTGGCCGAGATTGTTATACGAGTGAGGCGCGGCGGTCAACATTTAATTTTCGCGAAGACATGAAAAGACGCGCCTTGGTTTGAGAGATGCCGGACGTGCTTGGGCCGCGGTCGCAGTTTGAGCAATCGGCAAAGAATTGTGAAGGCGTGATTATAGAGATGGTGCTCCCGGCACGACTCGAACGTGCGGCCCCCTGCTTAGGAGGCAGGTGCTCTATCCACTGAGCTACGGGAGCACTCCGAGAGAAGTTTACAGACGTGCGGCTATAACGTCCAGTTGGCTTCAAGATTGGTACTTGATGAGCGAACGCACGTCGTAGCCCGCGAGCTTTTCTCGGCCCGGCAGGAATTCAAGCTCGACGACGAAAGCGAGGCCGACCACTTCGCCGCCGAGTTGCTCGACTAAGCGGACGACTGCGCTCGCCGTGCCGCCCGTCGCCAGAAGGTCGTCGGCGATGACGACGCGGTGGCCCGCGCCTACGGCGTCGCGGTGCATTTGCAGTGAGTCCTGACCGTATTCGAGGTCGTAGGAGACAGTTTCGCACTCCGAAGGAAGCTTGCCGGGTTTACGCGCCGGTACGAAGCCCCCGCCGAGTTGGTACGCCATCGCGGGCGCGAAGATGAAGCCGCGCGCCTCGATGCCGATAACCGTGTCAACCTTTTCGTTCTTGAACTCAGACGACAGCGCGTCGATCACCTGCCGGAAACCTTCCGGGTCTTTCAAAAGCGTCGTGATGTCGTAGAAGTTTATGCCCGGCTTCGGGAAGTCCGGCACTTCGCGTATGAGTGATTTGAGTTGATCCATTTTGAAGTTTTCGGTGCTCAGCTTTCGTCTCTCGTCTTCCCTGCGTCAGCTTGTTGTTCGGGTTATGTCTTATAGCCTTTAAACCGACGGCTGACTATCCCGACTCTGACAGTTCAGCGAGGGAATAGGTTAGGACAAGAGCGGAGTTTAGGCAAATCTAGTGGGCGGAGTGGCGCTCATCCATGAGCGAAGCTCTACGGGGTTAGCTTAAAGACTCTATCGATACGCCGTCGCTTACACCTCGCCGCTCAAACCATAACAGTCTGACAGCAGCCTTGTGCCGGCCTGCTCAACATAAACAAAGGGCAGAGGCTTTGCCTTGTCCGGCATTCTTTGTGCGTGGTATAAGGCGCGAGCGTCTGCGTGGTGGCCTCTGCCATCTGCCATCACCGAAGAAAGAAGACGCGGGAGTACCCACAACACTTCGCAGGAGGAAATCCAGTTCATGAGAAGAAGGGACATTGAAACAAAGATTCTTGCCGCGCTGATGATCGTGTTCGCGGTCGTCGGTTGCGGGGGCAGCAGCAACTTGTCGTCGGGCGGCGGCTCGACCTCGACCGGGAGTTCTTATCCCGGCACGCCGGACGGCGCGAAGGCGCTGCTCGCTGAGTTCGCCAAGCCCGGTGCCGACACCGCGACGCTCAGCAAGTCCTTGCGACCGACAAAGGCCGACTACGATGCCGTCTTCGCGCCGGAGTTGGCCGCCAAGGCGGACTCGGTATATGGCCCCGCCTGGGACGGCGGACAATTGGTAATTGCCCCGAAGCCGGGTCAGACACAGGTGCTCGTCTCACACGCCACAACCGACGAGTTGAAGAGCGGGGCGGGCGGGGCGGCGGACTTCGCCAACGGTTGGAAGGATGTGAGCGCGCAACTCAAGCCCGGCGTGACGTTCTACACTTTCAAGTTCGTCGAACCCGGTCAGAGCCTCGGCATGGCCTACGACGGACTGGCCTATGTTAATGGCAACTGGCGCATCTTCCCAAAGCCCTGGAAGGTCATGCGCTGAGGCCGGGCCACGCGCCCGACGAAAATTGAGCTATCAAAGTCGCCGGAATTTATCGGCTGACTGACAAGGGGGCGAGAGTCAAAACTCTCGCCCCTTATTTTCTCATTAGCCTAATGCCCTTCCGTCGCCTTAAAAGAAAGGCTCGACGCCCTGCCTGAAGGCGAGCGTCGAAGGTTGATACTCGAATCGAAATCCCTTCGACTTATCTTTCGATTCTGAAAGCCGTATTGCTACCGGAAGGCTCGACGCTGATCTCTTCGACCTTCTCGACGCGTGCGAACTGCGGCCCCGTCGCGAGGTCGTGTTTGAAACCTTCGACGCCATCGGGCGTCCCTTCGGCGAGGACTTCGACGCGACCGTCCGGGAGGTTTCGGACAAAGCCGACGACCTGATGCCGCGCCGCGACGCGCTGTGCGAAGAAGCGATAGCCGACTCCCTGCACGTCGCCGCTGACGAGGTAGTGCCGCGCGATTCTCATGCTCAAACCTTGCCACACGCTGCCGAATTTCCTGCCGGAAGACGTGACATCCTAAAAGAAACTCCCGCGCGAATGCAATTCAGGGGCGCGTGACGAATTCGACTATGCGGACGCCGCCCGCCGGAACGCTGAGAGTCGCCGCGTCTTCGCGCCCGGCGTGTTTGACTGATATTTCTTCGCCGGTCGTCCACTCGCTCGCGCTTGTGACTTTCGCACCGGCGATTCCGAGTGTCACGTCCGCCGCCTCGTCGCGCTCGACGCGCGCGAGTCCCTGCTGCGGCTTGTAAACTCCCCGGTTGTTGATGAGCGTTATGACCCAGCCGCGTTCGTTTCGGTTGACGAGGTATTCGATGTCGCCGCGGACTGTGACGGGCGTCGCGTCCGACGCGAGGTGCGCGAGAAGGTGCGCCGCAGCAGGCACGAGTCGTTCGTCGAGTCCGAGCAGGTCGGGCACGGCGCAGAAGACGACGCGACCGCGACCGACGCGATTGACCGTGACGAGCGGGTCGCCCGAAGCCGTCTTCATCAGAACTTCAGCGCCGCGCATCTCGACTCGCTCGTAGCGATAGAGTTGGCCCGCGAGGTCTGTCTGCGTCTCGCCCGGCGCGAGGCAATGCGCGTCGTCGGATTCGGCGGTCGAGCCGAGAAGCCGCACGCCCAGCAAGTCGGCAGGAAGCGACTTGACCTGCGCCGCGTTGACGACGACCGTGCCGCCCTTCTGAACATAATTTTTCAGACGCTCGGCCCAAGCGGGCGTCCACTCGACGTGACCGCCGACGACGAGCGCGCGGTAAGCGTCAATCGCGTCGGCGTTTTTTTCAGACGCGACGAGCACGTCGAATATGTCGCCGAAGACAGCGTTCGTGAACGCCTGACGATCTGCCGTCGCAGGCTCGCCTTCGTTGACAGCCGCGGGGTAGTAGGCCGCGAGGAAGAGTTCGCGGAGCGCGCGGTCTGAGCGGGCGACGTGCGAGACGCCGAGCGGGAACTGCGGCCAGTCTGTCATGTCCCAGCCGTGCGCGGGGTCGAGCAGAAAGGCGACGGGCGTGTAAGGCACGCCGCGATCCGTGTGCTTCGAGGCGAAGCGGACGAACTCGTCCGTGATGCGCCCCACCGGATTGAGTTGGAACGGGTGCTCGCCCGGCCCCGGCTTGAAGAATTGATCGAAGCCCTGTTCGAGATAGATCGCCGACGCGCCCGACATGAAGTAAAGATAATAATTTTTCCGATACCACGAGAGCGAAGGCCCCATCGTCGCGCCGTAGCGCGAATGGTAGAAATAATCCGGGCCTGCGTAGCTCTGCTGTTTCGTGAAGATCGTCGCCGTGTCGCCGAAGTTGGGCGCGTGGTAGTAGAGGAACGTGCCGCCGAACTGTCGCGCCGCGCCGCGCGTGAACGCGATTCGCATCGCGGTCGCGGGCTGCACGGCTGATGTCTCCATGCCGAGCGTTCGCACGCCCCAAGAGGCGAGCGCGTGCGCGTATGAAGTGCTCGAAGTTGACTGCGCGGGGATGAGCGTGTCCCACATCGCGCCCGACTGCGTGTGAAAGGTTGCCGACCATTTCTGTTCGAGCGCGCGAGTGTAGGCCGCGTGATAAGCTTCGAGCATCTGCGCGCGCGACATCTCAGGCGTGAGCGTGAGCGCCTGCGCGACCTGCGGGAAAACGTGGCCGATGCTCTCGCCCGAAATCCACCCGACAAACTGCCCTCGAAGCTCGCCCGTCAATAACTTCAGAGCGGCCTGACCCTCGGCTTCCGTGAAGTTCGCCGCGCCGTAGTTGATGAGGATTGCGAAGGGCAAATGCGTCTCGCGAAGAAAACGAAGGAAGGCGCTTCCCTCCTTCAAGTGCTTCGGCAATTCGTTGATGTAAACGACGGGCACGACGAGCGGCGACGAGAAAATGGGAACGTCGCGCGCGCCCTTGTACTTCGCGATGAAGGCGTCGAGCGGCTCGGCGTTGAAAGGATAGAGCGGGCGCTCGCTCGTCGGCTTGTCGTAAAGCTCCCAGAATTTTTCCGAGATGTTCCACGGCATAAGGAAGTCGCGCCCGGCAAGCTGCGGACGATTCCACTGCTTCGGCACGGAAGCGGACGGCGATTCTTTTTCGACGAGAGGCGCGAGCGGCGTTTGCCTCTCCGACCATTCACGAAGGACGCGCTCAGCCGCGAACGGCGGCTTCTGCCTGCCTTCGGGTTTGAAGTCGAGGTTGTTCGTGACGAGCACGCAGTCAATCTGTCGTCTCGCTTCCGCCGGCTTCTCGATTTCGATTGAGAGCCGCGCCGGGCCTTTCCTCAACACGACTGCGGGCGAGGCGTCCCAAGCGAACGACCAGCCCCAGTACATGCTCATTTCGTCGTGCGGGTCAACGCGGTCGCGCGTGCCGAACTCGTGTCGAAAAACTTCGCGGCCGTCCTGCTCGACGCGCACGACGAAGTTCTCCGACTTGTTCGCCCAGTCGGCGTATCGCGCCCAGATTTCGTAGCGTCCGTCGCGAGGGATTTCGATTTCTTGAAAGATAGCCGCGCGAGTTTCGTCCGGGGCAGCCGCAACCGAGTTCCACTCGCTCTCGCCGCCCTGCGACCACTCGGCGGAGACGCCCGGCCCGCTCATCTCGAAGCCCGGAGCCTGCGCGCTTGTCAATTCCATCCACGAAGGATTTATCCGAGGCTCGTTGCGCGCATCCACGGAGACGCCGCTCATGTTCTCGGCCTCGTACCAGAGATACTCAAAGTGACGACGCGAGGAATCCGCGCCCGCAACGCCTGACTGCGCGAAGACGATTCGCGCCAGAAGCGCGAGCCACGCGAGAGTTGAGAACAGGATTTTCGAGCGCGTCGTCATCGGCATTCGTCGGACGCTCCGAATAGAAAAACGCAGAGGCATGTGGAATGATTTTCCACTCCCCCTGCGTCTGTTGAATCTCCGGCGGCACGTTTCAGCCGATTTCGTCGAGACATTCGGCGAGCGGCAGTTGGCGGCAGGTGAACATCGGCGTGTCGCGCAAGGTGTAGCGGCTCGCCTTTGCTTCGCGGAGTTCCTGCACGAGATCGAGGAAGTCCGAAGGGTAGTCGGTCTCAAACGCCACGACGAACTCCTGATCGTCGAGTCCGAACGAGTAGGTCGTGTGCAGCTTCACCGAGCGATACTTCGTGCCGACGCGTATGTGCTCGTCCATCATCTCCTGACGCTGCTCGACGGGCAGAGAGTACCACTCGCGCGTCTTGACGAAGGGATAGACGAACAGGTATTTCGACTGACCCGGCACGATGTGCAAGCGGTCTTCGACGTGTTCGGGATTGTCTTTGTCAATGTACATCGAGCGCTTCGTCATCGAGAGGAACGACTGCGTAACGTCGAGGTGGCGACCGAGCTTTGTCGAGTTCAGCCGCGCAGACATCTCCTGAAAAGGATCGAGCGTGTAGCCGATGCGCCAGATCATGAAGTCAACGTTTGAGCGCAGGCCGACGATTGAGTAGGTGTGCATCAAAAGGCCGTGACGGTACGAGTCGAAGACCTCGACGAACTCGCGCTTGGCGTCGAGCTTCGATGCGGCGTCGAGCGCGCGCCATTCGGGACGAGCCTTGTAAAAAGTGAAGGTGACGAACTGTCTGGGCAGTTTCGCCTTGTCGGTCTGCTCGGTCTCGCGCGGGGCTTTGTCGGCCAGACGCAACGCCGGACGATTCGCTCCGGCTTGTTCTTGTTCCGTGCTCATATAAGGTTCCTCGAATGCTCTTCGTGGGTCGAAGGATTTTACGCAGCGGCGTTGAAATCGGATAGAATGAGCGCCGTCGGGACGAGACGTATTGTGCTTCGGACTGCGGCAGATTGCAAACCGCCGAGCGCGTCGCGCGCGTACAATTTTTAGTGATGACAGAGAATAAAAAAAACGTGGCCGGCGATGCGCCCGGCGCGCGACACACTTCGCAACTACGGAGGCGAATCGTTTTCTGGATTCCCGCCGCGATCTTCGCATCCGCCGCCGGCTCGGTCTTCGCCGCGGCCTTCAAGTTCCTCAAACCGCGCGCGGGCGAGGTCGGCCTGAGCGTCGGCGCGTCCGGCAACTGGTATCCGGTCGCGAAGATCTCGGAGCTTGCGGGCACAGAGCCTCTGCGCCGCGAAGTCTCGGTCGAGCACAGGGCGGGTTGGGATTCGATGCTTCGCGCGCAGGCGGTCTTCGTGCTGCCGGGCGACGAGCGCCGCGTCGTCTCAGCCGTCTGCCCGCACGAGGGCTGCGAGGTTGATTGGAGCGGCGACGAGCGCAAGTTCCTCTGTCCTTGTCACGACAGCGTCTTCGGCCCGGACGGCGCGCGCCTCGGCGGCCCCGCGCAGCGCGACCTCGACCAGATGCCCGCGCGTGTTAACGGCGACACGCTCGAAACGCACTTCGACGACGCTCAAACCACGGCGCGAATCAGAGTGCCGCGTGCCGGCGCCACGACCGACGCATGAGCGACCAACACGCTTCAATCCGAACGAGAGATGTGGAGTCGTGCGCCGTCGCGCGCCGCACGATGCTCGGCCCGGGCTTCGGAAATCTGCTCGACGAACCTTCGCGCGGCTTCGACGCATGGGCGCGCACGACCGCCGGACTCGTCGCGCTCCTGTTTATTCTTCAACTCGTCACGGGCTTGCTGCTCGCCTTCTACTACGTTCCCGCGGCGGACAGCGCCTTCGCGACCATCGCATACGTCGAGAAGGTCTTGCCCGCGGGTTCGTGGATTCGCGCGCTACATTTTTATGGCTCGCAACTCCTGCCCGCGGCGCTTGTCCTGCATCTCGCGCAGATGCTCCGGCGCGGCGCTTACGCTCGAAGGCCCGTTGCTTGGCTGGCGTGCGTCGCGCTTCTCGCGCTCTCGCTCGCCAATGGCGCGACGGGCTACTCGCTCCCCTGGGATGCGCGCGCCTTCTTCAGTACGAACGTCGCCGAGAACGTCACGGGCGGACTCCCGTTCGCGGGCGCGACGCTGCGCGCGTGGCTCGTCGGAGGCCCGGAGATTTCGACTCTCACGCTCTCGCGCTTCTTCGCCCTTCACGCGCTCGTCGTTCCCTTCCTTCTGCTCGCGGTCGCGTGCGCGCGTCTCTTCGTCTTCAGAGATCCGGACGCCGCGCGCGCCGACCGGGAGACGGAAGTTTCGGCGCACGCCGCCGGGCGCGACGAAGTTTCGACACGCGACGCCGACCGCGCCGAAGTCTCGACGTGGGCGCGCGCGCAGTTCGCACGCAACGCCTTAGTCTGCGGCGTCGCGTTTCTCGCGCTCGCGCTCTACGCGGCGCATCATCCCGCGCCGCTCGGCCCTTCCGCGGACGCCGCGCCGCCCGGCTACCTGCCGCGCCCCGGCATACAGTTTCTCTGGCTCTTCGAGTTGCTCAAACTTTTTCCGAAGACCGTCGGCTCGCTCGTCGCCTTCTTCCTGCCCGCGCTCATCTTCGGCGCGCTCGCGCTGCTTCCGTTCGCACGCACAAGCTTGACCCGGGCGCGCGAGAAGTCTAGACGAAAGCTCGGTCAGTTGATCTTGATCTTCACAGTCATGCTCATCGCAGGACTGACCGCCGCCGCCTTCATCGAAGACTCGCGCGACCCGCGCACGCGCGAGCAGTTCGCCAATCAGGCGCAGAAGGAAGCAGAGTTTCGCGCCGCGCCGTTCACGCCGAAACGCACGGGCGACGCCGCAACAGCGGGCGGAGCCGAAACAGCGTCGCCTTCATCGAACACCGGCGCGCCGACGAACACGCCGCCCGAAGCCTTCACGCGCAACTGCGCCAAGTGCCACGGCGCGCACGCCGAAGGCCATTCAATCTACCCTTCGCTCGTCGGCATCTCGTCCAGACCGAAGCGCACGGTCGAAGACATCATCGCCATACAAAACGACCCGCGCAGTTACGGTCTCGAATCGCGTATGCCGTCATTCGCGACGAAACTCTCCGGCGACGAGAAACGCGCCGTCGCCGAATGGATCGTCTCTTTGAAGTGAGTGTTTGTCGATTTATCGATCGGCGAGACTTTTCAAATCAGGCGCTTCCAAACTCGCGTGCGACTAAGTTATACTCTCGCCGATTTACAACTTCCCCGAACAAAATTACGTCGCCCATAGGAGTTCCCGATAACATGAAACTCTTCAAGCTTGCATTCGTCTCACTCGCTCTTCTCTCTTTCGCAACCGCTTGCGGCAACGCGCCGACCAACCAGACGGCGAACGCGGGCGCGGCTTCGACGCCGACGGCAGCTAAGCCCGCGCTTCCGACGCCCGTCGCCACGCCCGACGAGTTGGCCGACGCGCGCTCGACTTTCAAAAACACTTGCTCGCGCTGTCACAAGGAAGACGGCACGGGCGGCGCGGTCAAGCTCGACGACGGCACGACTCTGAAAGTGCCGAACCTGCACGACGATCACGCGGTCAAGCACACCGACGAGCAGTTATCCAGAAAGATTCAGAACGGCGGCGACGGTATGCCCGCGTTCAAGACGAGGCTCGACCAGAAGCAGATAGACGGGCTGGTTCGCTTTATCCGCCACGACTTTCAGGGGCAGTCCGCCGCGGCTTCGTCGCCCTCGCCCGCGCATTAATCGAGGCGCGGCACGTGTGCTATCATCTGCTCCGGCGCGCACCCGTAGCTCAGTTGGATAGAGCGTCTGACTTCGGATCAGAAGGTCGCAAGTTCGAGCCTTGCCGGGTGTATAAACTTTGAGGGGCGACGAACGTTCGTCGCCCCTCAAAGTTTTTCGGCCTCTGCAATCTCCTGCGAAATCTTTTCAACTCTCCGAACCGTTCAGGAGTTTGACCGGCTGGCCGACAGCGAGGCGGCCCGTCCGTATGACGCGCGCGTAGAGTCGCGAGTCGCCGGGACGCAGCTTCTGAGAGATGCGCTTGAACTCTCCGTCTCGGAAGGAGTCGATGAGCGTCTTGCACGGCGCGGCATAGCCGCTTATTTCGATGACGACTTCGTCGCCGAGCGCGAGTCGCGCGCCTTCTCCAAGGGTTTTCCATTCGATGCCTACGACCGTCAGGTTCTCGCCGACCGAGCCGGGGAAGACGGGGTGGCCTTCGGCCTGAAGTTCGAGTATGAGTTCGAGCGGAAACAGGCACAGCGCCCGTTCGGGCCCGCCGTGGAAGCGCAGGTCTCTCTGTTCATCGCTTTCGAGTCCAGTCTCGGTCAGAACCGCTTCGCGCACGGCGAGTTTCGGCACGCCGCCTTTCGAGCAACTGAGTTGAAAAATTCGTCCGTCCGCCATCTTCTTTAGCCATGCTTCCTTAAATTTTCAACACCGCCGCACATCGCTCGACGAAGAACTTACAGCTTTCGCCGTTTGAAGACAACCGGCAGAGAGCGAACAAAAACTCTCCCGCTCGAACACAACACGCGCGCAGGCAAACCGTCTGCGCCCCGGCGATTTGATTCCGAACCGCGCGGGACGCGCCCTTTTCATGTATCTTAGGAAGGAAGCTCGCAACCTACACACGGCGGTTTTCGCGGAGGGATTTTTGATGTCGCGGACTAAAACTTTTCTGCTCTCGCTTCTCTCTCTTTTTTTATTAGCGGGCGTGGCCTGCGCGCAGACGCGGCAGCGTCAGACGGGCGTGGTGCAAAATCAGGCGGGCAGCGCGAGAACCGTTGAAGCAAACGGCTTCCCCGGCTCCGACCTCGGCGCGAAGATAGACGCCGCCGACCGCTCGCTCGGAAGCGCGCCGGGCGAGATAGTCGCGCGCGGCGGCGGACGCATCTCGACGCAGGTCGTCGTCTCCGGCGGTCACACGCTTCGGCTCATGGCCGGCACATACGCGACCGCGACCGCGGAGATTCCAATTCTGCTCAAGTCGGGTGCGACCGTCACGGGCGCGGGGCAGGATCAGACCGTCATACTCGAATCGCCCGCGAAGAATCAGTTTACGATAATCGCCGCCTACAACTCCGCCCGGCGCAACGGCGACGAAGACTCTTCGATTGTCGTCAGCAATCTTCAACTTCGCGGCGCGAACCCTGAGTTCAACTCGGCGCAGCAGGCCGTCTCGCTCGGCAACTGCACGGACTGCGCGGTTGACGGCGTGTGGGTCAACGGCACTCGCTCAATCGGCATTCAACTCGGCGGCTCCGCAGACTTGGGACACTGGGCCGAGAACTCAAGAGTCACCAACTGCCGGTTCACGCACGTCGCGTCTCAGAATCTGGCGCTGGTCAACGGTCGAAACATCACATTCGAGAATAACAAGTTCTACACGCCCGGCCAGCCCGGCGGCCCCGGCTCGACCGTCATCGACATCGAGCCGAACGCGGCGAACGACCGCATACAAAACGTCGTCATCCGAAACAACCTGATAGACGCGAGCGAGGCCGACTATCAGGCCGGAAACGGCATCCTCGTACAGTCCGGCTCCGGCACGCCCAACGTCGGCCCCATCCTCATCGAAGGCAACACCGTCATCGGCGGCAGGAACGAAGGCGTCGTCACGAACGTCATAAGCAACGGCATCTACGCCTTCGGCGCGACGATGCGCGACGTGACGATCAGTAACAACAAGGTCACGCGCACGGGCCAGTGCGGTCTTCGCATCGAGGGTACGCGCTTCACCGTGACGAACAACCAGTTCACGAACGTCGGCGGCGGCGGTCTTCCCGGATTCTACGTCGCCGTCACCGACAGCCGCATCGAGGGAAACAGCTTCCGCTCGACCGGCGTCGGCCCCGCCGACAACAGCGTGAAGGTCGTCGGCCCGTTCCGAAACAACGTCGTCCGCAACAATCCCGGAGTCGGCTTCCCCGCAGGCATTCAATAAAGCTCGCCGCCGGCGCTACTGCGCGCGCAGGATCGCGAGCGGCTTGCGCGTTAGAACGTCGAGGCTTGAGAGCACGCCGACCGCGCCGACGAGCAGCACGGTCGCGGCGACGCCCGCGACGTTGACGGCGGGCGCAAACGTCCAATCGATCTCGAAGACGTAGCGCGCGATTGCGTATGCGACGGCGTTCGACGCGAGCGCGCCGACCACGCCCGCGACTAATCCGAGCAGCCCGTACTCCGCGAGCATCATCGTCAGAAGCACGCGACGCCGCGCGCCGAGAGTCTTCAACACCGCCGCTTCATAAACCCTCTGAAATTTCGTCATCGCGATTGAGCCGACGAGTATCAGCACGCCGCTCAACAAAACGAAGCCGCCGATGAAGGTGACGGCAAGCGTGATGTTCGAGAGTATTCGGCTGACGCTCCGCACGATGTCGGCAACGTCGATGACCGAGACGTTCGGGAAGCGGTCAACAATCGCGCGCTGGAATCGCGTGCGCTCAGGCTCGGAGGTCGGCCCGTCAATCGCGCCGACGAACGTCTGCGGCGCGTTCTCAAGCGCGCCCGGTCGGAAGAGTATGAGAAAGCCTGTGCGCGAGTTGCGCCAGTCAACTTGCCGAACGCTCGTCACGCGCGCCGAGAGTTTTCGGCCTTGAATGTCGAACGTGATAGTGCTTCCGAGGTCGATGCCCGCCGCGCCGCGCAGGTCTTCTTCGATTGAGATTTCCGGCTCGCTCGCGGGCGTCGCGTCCCAGAATTTTCCGGCGACGATCTTCTCGTTGTATTCGAGGTTCGGCCTGTATGTGACTACGTACTCGCGCCCCAGACGGCCGCGCTCGGCGCGCACGCCGGCGGCGTCGAGGTCAATCTCTTTGCCGTTTACGCGCACGATGCGCGCGCGCACCGTCGGTATCAGATCGGCGCGCGCGCCCGTCGCCTGTCCTACGAGTTCGCGCACGCCTTCGACCTGATCCTTCTGCACGTCGATCAGGTACATGTTCGGCAGGTTGCCGCGACGCGCCACGTCGAACTCGTCGATCAGGTTCGACTGAAGCGACTGCACGGACATGACTAGAAAAGCGCCAAGACCCACGGCCAGAATGATGACGCGCGTCTGGTTGCCGGGCCTGTGCAGGCTGTTGATCGCCTGCCGCACGGCGAACGTGCCGAGGCCGCGCGCGCGTCGCACGACGAAAATCAACGCCCACGCCGCCGCGTACAGCACGAGCGCGGTCGCGCCGAGTCCGGCGAGAAAGAACACGCCGACGCGCACAGACCCGGCCTGCCACGAAGTCAGAAACACGAGTCCTGCCAGAACGACGAGTGCGACCGTCCAGCGTAAAACGTCGAGCCTGCGGCGCGGCGCATCCGTCCCTGAATCGCGCAGGAGCATGTTCGGCCTTATCTGCCTGATCCGCAGCAGCGGCAGCGCCGAGAACAGAAGCGAGATGAGAAGCCCCAGCACGAGACCCTGCGCGACCGCGTTCGTTTGCAAGCCGTAGCTCAGATTCGGCGGAAGGCTCTCGGCGAAACGTGCGCGCACGAAGACGAGCGCGGCCTTTGCGAGCACGACGCCGAGCGCGCTCCCCGCCGCGCCGAGCGCGAGCGTCTGAGCGAGGTAAGCGACCGTCAGCATTCTTCCCGTCGCGCCGACGCACTTGAGAACGGCGATTGTCTTCTTCTTCTGCTCGACGAAGACGCGCGTGACCGAAGAGACGCCGATGCCGCCGAGCACGAGTATGACGAGTCCCGTCAGCGAGAGATAATTCTCGGCGCGCGTGAACTGCTCGCCGAGATTCTCTTCCGAGTCCTTGTACGAGCGCACGTTGAAGACGTTGTTGCCGAGTTGCGCGCGCAAGTCGCGCACGAGTTCATCAATCCGCCCGTCCGCGATCTTGAAGAGAATCTTGCGGCGCGCGCGACTGCCGAAGCCCGTCAATCCCGCCGACTCCAAATCACTTTTCGCGACGAAGACGCGCGGGCCGAGCCGGAATCCTCCACCGCTCCCCGGCTCTTCGCGCGTGACGGCGCGAATCTCGAACTCGCGCTCGCCGATCTTCACACGGTCGCCGACGCGCAGCGACAGTCGTTCGAGAAGTTGCGGTGCGACGACCGCGCCGCCGCCCTCGACCAGAGTGAAGTCGAATGGCCTGCCGTCGTCGAGCCGGAAGTCGCCGTAGAGCGGAAAGCCCTTCTCGATTCCCTTCACCTCGACCATCGACGCGCCCTCGCGCGAAGGGTCTGCGGGGCGCAGCATCGTCGGCGCTTCGATTGTCTCGGTTCGCGCTTCGACTAGCGGCGGTCGCGCGACGCTGTCAATCTTCGCGAGCGCGTCGCCCGTCCATTCGTGCGTCGTCTCGGCCTGCGCGTCCGCCGTCATCAGCGCGCGCGCCTCGCCCGCGACCGCGCGGTTCAGATTCTGAATCATCGAGCGCAACGCGACGATGCTGCCCACTCCGACGCCGACGCAGACGAAGAAGAACAGAAGCCGCCGCCAGGACGAGCGCAACTCGCGGCGTGCGAGATTGAAGATGAACTTCACGACTGCGCTGCCTCCAACTCCGTCGCCGCTCTGTCGTCGCTCAATGCGACTTCATCACTGCCGGTGCTGCCCGCGTCGCGCAGGTTCTCGTCGGCGACGACCTGCCCGTCGCGCAGAGAGATTCTGCGGTCGGCGCGGCCCGCGAGTTCGTGGTCGTGCGTGACGAGTACGAGCGTCGCGCCTCGTCGCCGGTTCATTCCGGTCATCAGGTCGAAGACATGTTGACCGCTGCGCGAATCGAGATTGCCGGTCGGCTCGTCCGCCAGCAAAATTTTCGGGTCGTTGGCGAAGGCGCGTGCGATTGCAACGCGCTGCTGCTCGCCGCCTGAGAGTTGCGAAGGGTAGTGGTGCGCGCGCTCGGTCAACTCAACGTCGGCCAGCAGTCGCCGTGCACGCGCGCTCGCGTCCCTAAAGCCCGCGATCTCCATCGGCGCGAGTACGTTTTCGAGCGCGGTCATCGAAGGGATAAGGTGGAAGGACTGAAAGACGAAGCCGATCTTTCGACCGCGGAGCGTGGCGAGCGCGTCCTCGCCCATTCGCGTTATCTCGTCGCCGCCAACGCGAATCTCGCCCGCGGTCGGCGCGTCGAGTCCTGCGACGAGTCCGAGCAGAGTTGACTTGCCGCTCCCGGAAGGGCCGACGATTGCGACGAACTGCCCGTCCGGGATCGTCAGGTCAAGCTCGCGCAGGATGGTCAGCTTCTCCGCGCCCGACTGCACAACTTTTGAAACACGGTATAATTCGATCATGAAATTTTCGCCGACGGCTCTCCTTAAAATTCTGCCGCTTGCCTTCTCGCTCCTTGCTCCCGTCCTTCTCGCTGGCTGCGGCGGCGCGGCGCGCGAGACTTCCGCTTCGCGCAACGCCGCCGGATCGAACGCCGCGAACGCTCAAACGGCTGCTTCGACGCCCGAAGAGACTTTACCGAAAATCGTCGCGTTCGGCGACAGCCTGACCGCCGGGTACGGCCTCGCGCAGAACGAGAGCTACCCGTCTCTGCTTCAGAAGATGGTTGACGCGGACGGCTTCAAGTACGAGGTCGTCAACGCGGGCGTCTCCGGCGACACGTCCGCCGGCGGCGTGCGACGCGTTGACTGGACGATGGATTCGGGCAACGTCCGTTTCGTCGTCCTCGAACTCGGCGCGAACGACTTCTTGCGCGGCCAGCCCGTCGCCGAGACGAAGAAGAACCTCGCCGACATCATCGAGCGTTGCAAGTCGCGCGGCGCTCAAGTCCTGCTCGCAGGGATGTACACGACGACCGACGCGGGGCGCGACTACGAGCAGCAGATTCAAAACGTTTTTCAGTCGCTCGCGAAGGAGCACGATGGCGTCGTGCTCATCCCATTCTTCCTCGAAGGCGTCGCGGGCCGCGACGAACTGAACCAGCAAGACAGAATCCACCCGAACGCCGAAGGCACGAAGATCGTCGCCGCGAACGTCTATCGCTATCTCAAGCCGCTGCTCGAAAAAGAACAAGGGAGAAGGGAAAAGTGATGAGTGATGAGTAATGAGTGATGAGTGATTGGTGATGAGTGATGAATGATAAGAAGCAAGTGGTTTCGCTTATAACTCATCACTCATCACTTTTTTTCCCTCTCCTGCCACAAAACTCATTCCGGCGGTGTTTATACGGCAGATCGAAAGCTTTTTGACCAGACGGTCGGGGAGGATTTGACTATGATGAAAAGCCGGACGCTTGTGAACTTCATCGCGGCAGCGATTCTGTGCGTCGCGTCGGCGGCGGTCGCGCGCGCGCAGGACTTTCAGCGGAGCTACAATCTTGGGCCGAACGGCTCGATCAACATCGAGAACGTTTCGGGCGACGTAAATATCAAGGGGTACGACGGCAGCGCGGTCGAGGTGACGGCGTTCAAGGAAGGGCCCGACCGCAACGAGGTCGAGGTCGAAGACCTGAGCGGCGGCAGCCGTGTCGAGCTTCGGGCGAAGTACCCGCGCAACTGCAACTGCGACGCGAGCATCAGGTTCGAGGTTCGCGTGCCGCGCTCGGTCGGCTTCGACTTCGACAAAATCTCGACCGCCAGCGGAAACGTCAGCGCCGAAGGCGTGAGCGGCAAAATGCATCTCAGCACCGCGAGCGGCAACGTGACGCTGCAAGGCGTGGGCGGCGACATTCACGCAAGCTCTGCGAGCGGGAGCGTGAGGGTCAGAGAGGCCGCAGGGACTGTGAATGCGAGCACGGCGAGCGGCGACGTTGACGTAGAGTTGACGCGGCTCGAAGGAGCGGGCGATTTGCGCTTCTCTTCCGCGAGCGGCAACGTGCACGTGCGCCTGCCCGCGAGCGTTGACGCCGACGTGGACATGTCAACCGCGTCGGGCGACATCGAAACGAACTTCCCCGTCGAAGTGAAGGAAGATAACGACGGTTCGGGCAAGCACGCGCGCGGTCGTCTGGGCAGCGGCTCGCGCCTGCTCAGAATCTCGTCCGCGTCGGGCGACCTGAGTCTGAAGAGGATTTGATTCGTCCGGCTCGAAAACGCGAGATGAAGTTTAGCGGAGAGACGACGTAGCGCGTGGATTAAAGTCGCTCTAGTCGTCGCGCTTCGCGCGCGGGTGGTGTCTTTCGTAAACGCTGCGGAGTCGTTCGCCCGTGACGTGCGTGTAAATCTGCGTGGTCGCGAGGTCGCTGTGGCCGAGCATCGCCTGAACGCTCCGCGTGTCCGCGCCGTGTTCGAGCAGGTGCGTGGCGAAGCTGTGCCGTAGCACGTGCGGCGAGACGCCGCGGAGTCCGGCCTTGCCCGCGTAATTCTTAAGCGCCGCCCAGAAAGTCTGTCGCGTGACGACGCGGCCAAGATAGCCGACGAACAGTTTTTGTGACTCGCGCCCCGCGAGCAGAGCGCGGCGGGCCGACTCGTATCTTTGCAGCCAATGAATCGCGGAGCGACCGACGGGGACGCGTCGCTGCTTGCTCCCCTTGCCCGTGCAGAAGAGAAGGCCGCTGTCAATGTTCACGCTCGAAGTCGAAAGCCCGACCAACTCCGAAACCCTCAAGCCCGTGGCATACATTAACTCGATCATCGCGCGGTCGCGGACGCCTTCGGGCGTCTCCGTGTCGGGCGCTTCGAGAAGTCGCTCGACCTGCTCCTGCGTGAGAAAGTTCGGAAGCTTCTGCCCGGCCTGCGGTGAGACCAGATCGGAGGTCGGGTCGCTCTTGATGTGACCGTCGAGCAGAAGAAAGTGGAAGAAGCCGCGCACGGCGCTCTGCGTCCGCGAGACCGAGCGCGGCGCGAGGCCCTCGCGCGTGAGCGACATCATGAACTGCGTCAAGCCCTGTTTGTCGAGCGCCTGCGGCCCGCAACGTTGTCTGTCGGCCCAAGCCTTCAGACGCGCGAGGTCTCGGCTGTAGCTTTCGATAGAGTTCTTCGACAGCCCCTTCTCGACGCGCAGGAAGCTCAGGTACTCGCGAATCATGTCACGCGGCATAGCGTTTCGGTCTCAACTCGTCGGTTTGTCGGGCGCGGGCAGCGTCGCGCTGAAGTCTTCGAGCAGCCGGCGCGCGTAAGAGTTCAGAAGCCACTCGACGCGCTCGGCGTCGTGCGACGCGACGAGCAGGCCGACGTGATGGCGCTTGCGCAAACGGAAGACGATCTCCGGGTCGTCGTACCGTGAAGTGTCGGGCCACTCCTGACGTGCGAGCGAGATGACGATGCCTGCGTAGTCTTCGCGATGCGGCGGGACTTCGTAGCGACCGCGCTCGCCCGCGATCTCGACCCTCGCCCACTCGCGCCAGAGATTTATGCCGCTCGCGGCCTCGACCACCTCCGCGATGTTCGCGCCGCCGACGCGCGCCGCCGTCTCAAGAAAATAGAAACGAGCGTCGCCGCCCTGTATGAACTCGGTGTGCGTGACGCCGCGCGGCAGGCCGAGCGCGCGAACGAGGTCGCGGTTGAGTTGTTCGAGCGCCCGCGCTTCGTCCGAGTGTCGAGAGACGGTGCGCGTGAGGAAGACTCCGCCGCCGTGCGCGACCTCCATCGGCGGCTTGCCGTACTTGCTCACAGCCGTGAAGACCGTCTCGCCTTCGGAGACGACCGAGTCAACGTGGAAGATGTCGCCGGGGATGAACTGTTCGAGCAGGTAGAACGAGCGCCGCTCGCCCAGATTTTCAAGAAGCGGCCAGAGTTCTTCCGTGGAATCAACCTTCGCGATGCCGATTGCAGAAGCCTCGGAGCGCGGCTTCAAGACCCACGGCGCTTGAACGCTCGCGGTAAATTCCCGGACGCGCGCGTCGTTGTTCGCGTGAACGAAGTCGGGGACGAGGATTCCGCAGTCGCGAGCCTTGACGCGCATGGCGAGCTTGTCGCGGAAATAGCGCGCGGTGGTGTCGCCCATGCCGGGTATGCGCAGGTGCTCGCGAAGCGTGGCGGCGGTTTCAACGTCGAAGTCGTCGAGCGGCACGATGCGATCTATCTCGCGCGTTCGGGCGACGTAGCTGACGGCGCGCGTCAACTGGTCGAGCGCGAAGTCTTCCGGCATGTAGAAGAACTCGTCAACGGACTCGCGCGGCCAGTCGGCGTCGCGCAGTTTCTCCGCCGTGACGAGCAGGACTCGACACCCTTGACGCTTGCACTCGCGCAGGAATTCCTGCCCCTTCTCGTAGCTCGCAAGGCACAGGACTGTGAGCGGGCGATTCTCTGACAAGTCGGATTCTCCACAGTGAATTTTGGCCGAAGCGCTTTTGAACTAACTGGTACGGATGATAGCGCATCTTTCGTCAAGCGCAACAGTTCAATTTCCCGACGGAACACGCGCGGCCCGCCCGTCGTATTCCGCCTCGAAATCTGTTAGCTTTCTTTTCGCTCTTCGCCCGCGCCACATGCTCCGACGAAACGACATGAACTTTTCAATCAAGGCCCCCGACGGCTTCGACTTCAAGCGAACGATCAACAGCCACGGCTGGAGCGACCTTCTCCCGTTCGAGTGGGTCAACGATTCAACACTCATCCGCGTCTTCGACACGGGCGACGCCGCGCCCTTGACCGTCACGGTCGCGGGCGACAAAAGCAAACTGAACGTCAGCACCTCTCGAAAGCTCGGCAAGCGTGCGCTCGCGCGCGTCGAGCGCGACGTGCGACACGTCTTCCGTCTCGACGAATGCCTCGAAGAATTTTACGCGGCCATCGCCGACGACCCGGAGTTCGCATGGATCGCGCGCGACGGCGCGGGACGGTTGCTTCGCTCGCCGACGGTCTTCGAGGATTTGGTAAAGTCAATCGCGACGACAAACTGCTCGTGGTCGCTGACGCGGAAGATGATCACCGAGCTTGTCAACAACGCGGGGCGCGAGGCCGCAGACGGTCGCCGCGCATTCCCGACGCCGGAGGCGATGGCCGCCCGTCCCGTAGAGTTTTACAGGGACGTTGTGCGCGCCGGATATCGTGCAGAGTATCTGAAAGAGTTGGCCGAGCGCGTCGCGTCGGGCGAGTTGGACGTTGAGGCGTGGCTTACGAGCGAACTCTCGACCGCCGACTTGAAGCGCGAGATGAAGCGTGTTAAGGGCGTGGGCGACTACGCCGCGGAGAATCTTTTGAAACTGGTCGGGCGCTACGACGTGCTCGCGCTCGACTCTTGGGTGCGCGGCAAGTTCAAGAAGGTTCGCGGCGGCGGTCGCGCGTGCGACGACAAAAGAATCGCGCGCTTCTACTCTCGCTTCCGCGAATGGCGCGGACTCGCGCTCTGGTGCGACATGACGCGCGACTGGTTCGAGCGTGCGGAATAACAATCACATCGCCCGCACATTCAGGCGCAATGAACAAATGATGAGGGCCTCGTCTTTGAAGACGAGGCCCTCATCATTTGTTCATCGCTTCACGTTAAGGGTTGTACTTCGGTGTGACGCCGAGATTGTAGAAAAGGAACGAGTAGATGTCCGCCGTCTGCTCGATAGCCTTCGTCGTGTTGCTCGCGCCGTGGCCCGATTTTGTGTCGATGCGAATGAGCACGGGATTATCTCCGGCCTGCGCCGCCTGCAACGCCGCCGCGTACTTGAAAGAATGCGCGGGCACGACGCGGTCGTCGTGGTCTGCCGTGGTGATGAGCGTCGCAGGGTATTTCGTACCCTCGTGTATGTTGTGGACGGGCGAGTAGGCGTAGAGCGCTTTGAACTCGGCCTCGTTGTCCGACGAGCCGTAGTCCGCAATCCAGTTCCATCCGATTGTGAACTTGTGGAAGCGTAGCATGTCCATGACGCCCGCCTGCTGTATGACGGCCTTGAAGAGATCGGGTCGCTGGTTCGAGACCGCGCCGACGAGCAGACCGCCGTTCGAGACGCCGTGGATGGCGAGACGGTCGGGCGACGTGTAGTTGTTTTTGACGAGCCACTCGGCGGCGGCGATGAAGTCGTCGAAGACGTTTTGCTTGCGGAGCTTCGTCCCTGCCTCGTGCCACTTCTCGCCGTACTCGCCGCCGCCCCTCATGTTCGCCGAGGCGTAAACGAAGCCCTGTTCGAGAAGCGCGAGCCGCGTCGAACTGAAGTTCGGAGTCGTCGTGACGTTGAAGCCGCCGTAGCCGTAAAGCACCGTCGGGTTTCTGCCGTCGAGCTTCAATCCCTTCTTGTAAACGAGGAACATCGGGACGCGCGTGCCGTCCTTGCTGTTGTAGAAGACCTGTTTCGTTTCGTAGTCCGAAGACTTGAAGCCGGGGATTTCCGGCGTGCGAAAGACCGTGGATTTTCGCGTGGCGATGTCGTAGCGATAGATCGTCGGCGGAAAGTTAAAGGACGTGAAGGTGTAGAAGACTACGCGGTCGTCTTTGAGTCCGCCGAAGCCGGCCGCGACGCCGAGGCCGGGCATCTGCACCTCGTTCTCAAGCTTGCCGTCGAGGTTGTAAACGTAAGCGCGCGTCGTCACGTCCTTCAAATACGTCGCGAAGAGTTTGCCGCCCGCGCTGCTGACCGACTCAAGCGGCTCGGGGCGTTCGGGGAGAACGTCCTTCCAGTTTTTCTCGTCCGGGTTCTTCGGGTCGAAGAGGAAGACGCGGCGGTTGGGCGCGTTGTGGTTCGTCTCGATTAAGAGCTTGTCGCCAACGTTGTCAACGATGCCAAAGTCGTCGTCGCCCACTTCCGCGACTACGGGACTCCAAACCTTGTCGCCCGACTTCGCGTCGCGGTAAAAAAGCGCGTTGCCCTTCTTGCCCTTGCCGCGATCCGAGATGTTCAACTCGACGAATCGCTCGTCCTCGGTCGTCGAAGCGATGTGGAAGCGTTGCGGGTTGGCTTTGTCTTCATAGACGAGTTCGTCCGCAGACTGCGGCGTGCCGACGCGGTGGAAATAGACCTTGTGGTTCTCGTTCTTCGCGGTCAACTCGTTCCCCGCCAGCGCGTCGTAGCGGCTGTAGTAGAAGCCGTCGCCCTGCCACGCGATGCCTGAAACCTTTACCCACTTGAGAACGTCGGGCAAGTCTTTCTTCGCCGCAACGTCGAGGACGTGAAACTCCTCCCAGTCGGAGCCGCCAGAAGAGATGCCGTAGGCCGCGTAGCGCGCGTCCTTCGACGGATCGAACGCGCCAAGGCGCGAAGTGCCGTCGGCGGAAAACTTGTTCGGGTCGAGCAGGACTTCGGGCGTGCCGTCGAGTCCCTTCTGGACGTAGAGAACGTTCTGGTTTTGCAGGCCGTCGTTCTTGAAGAAGAAGTAGTATTCGCCGCGGCGGAAGGGCGCTGTGTAGCGCGGGTAGTTGAAGAGTTGTTCGAGGCGCGTCTTGACGGCCTGCCTGAACGGAATCTTTTCGAGGTAGCCGAACGTGACTTTGTTCTCGTCCTCGACCCACCGCTTCGTCTCCGGCGAGTTCTCGTCTTCGAGCCAGCGGTACGGGTCTGCGACCTTCACGCCGAAGTAGTCGTCCACCTGATCGCCTCTCTTCGCCTGCGGGTAGGTGATCTTCTGCGCCGCCGCCGGCGGGCACACGGCTCCGAGCGCGACGGCGAACAGCAATAATCTCGTGATGATTGTCGAAGCCTTTCTCATCGAATCATTCCTCCAACGTCGAACCGGTTGATAAATTGCCACTAGCTTTAGCTAGTAGGTCAATGTTCAAAGCAAGCAGATGGCCTTAGCCAAAGAATTTCGGAATCTGGCTAAAGCCATAACTTTCCATTTGACCCCGCCACCACCAGCTAAAGCCATTGGCAACTGAAAAAGGATTCCAATATATGTGATCTGACCTTGAAGTTTTCCGGCACGTTATTTCTGTTTTCGCTTCACGTCGCCGGCCTGCGCGTCGCCCGCGACGAACGCCGACGGGCAGAGCCGCGCGAGCACGCACTCGCCGCACAGCGGCGCGCGCGCCTTGCAGACCTTTCGACCGTGCGCGATGAGCAGATGCGGAAAGATTATCCAATCGCCCTTCGACACGAGTTCGTTCAAGTCCTTCTCGATCTTCTCGGCGGTCTTCTCCGTCGAGAATCCGAGCCGTTCAGACAGGCGCGTGACGTGCGTGTCAACGACGACGCCGGAAGCTACGCCGAACGCGTTGCCGAGCACGACGTTCGCAGTCTTGCGCGCGACGCCGGGAAGCTCAAGCAGTTCGTCCATCGAACCGGGCACGCGCCCGCCGTGCCGCTCTCCGATCAGGCGTGACGCGCCCTGAATCGCCTTCGCCTTGTTGCGAAAGAAGCCCGTCGAGTGAACGTCGCGCTCAAGCTCCGCCGTGGGCGCGTCCGCGAAGTCGCGCCACGTGCGGTACTTTCTGAACAGGTCTGCCGTAACGAGATTCACGCGCTCGTCCGTGCACTGCGCCGAGAGAATCGTCGCGACCAGAAGTTCGAGCGGGTTCGAGTAGTCGAGACTGCAACGCGCTTCGGGGTACTCCTTCTTGAGAAGACGTATCGCCCGCCGCACGCGCTTCTTCTTTTCGGGGGTCGTTTCCACTCTCGCCTCTTTCGATCAATGCCTGCGCGCGGCGCGCCTTCGCGCTGTAGTCCTGCGGGTCGTTCTCGTCGGCGGTTTCGTCGCCGCGGGTTTCGCGGTCTTCTCTTTGACCATCTCGGCGACGGTCGCCTGCGAGACCGAGGCGCTGACGACGAGCGTGTTGCCTTCGGTTCTGTTGACGACGGTCTTCAAAACGTCGAGCGCCTTGCGCGCGTCGGCAGCGTCCTTGCTGTTCTGCTTCGCGGCCTCCTGCCCGAGTTCCGACTGCAACGCAAACAGACCCATGCGGACGAGTCCGCTGAACGCGCTCGCGTGCTCCGGCGCGTCTGTAAGCACCGACGCGTTAAGCGTGTAGTTGGCGGCGTCCATCCCCTGCGAGACGCTCACCTGCTTTATCCACGAAAGCATCTGGTCAAGCTCCTCGTTCGCCGGAACCCCGACTTTGTGAACCGTGTCGGTAAGCGACGGAGGTATGTCAGCCGTCAGGCTCCAGAGCGCCTGCGGGTCGCGCGCGGCGAGGTCGAGCGTCGAAGCCTTGAGTCCGCCTTTCCCTGCCGCGGCGTCAATCGCCGATCTGATGTAGGCGGGCACGCCGACGACGAACGTGTCCGAGTCGAGCGCCGCCACGCCGATCTCCGTGTACGGATTGCCGGACTTGCCGGGGCCGGCCATGCCGGAGATTGCTTGCAATGTGTCGGCGTCGAGTATCTCAATCGTCTTCGAGCCGTAGCTCTCCTGCCGGGGCTTCAAGCCCTTCGACGAGAGCGCGACGCGACCGAGCGAGAGAAGCGTGTCGGCGTTGAAGCCGCCTTTGACGACGACGACGAACTCCGGGACGCCGTTCGCCGGCGCGGGGTTCGCGAAGCGTATGCCGATGGCGGCGTAGTCGAGCGCGCGAACGTCGAAGCCGACCTTCTGCGAACCGTCGAGCATCTTCTGGTAGTCGGCGGGCGTCATCACACGCGGGAGCATCTCGTTGACGATGCGGCGCGCGTTGACGAAGAGAACCGCCTGCGAGTCGGGGAACGAAGCGAGCGCGGCGCGCGCGTCCGGCGTCTGCGCCGAAGCGGACTGCGAGAGCGCTGCGACGAGCGCGAAGGGCAGTAGAAGTCTTGCGAGGGCGATTTTTCTCATGCGAATTTTTCTTCCTTTCAGAAAGAGGAGAGCAACAGAATTCGGCGTGGCGGAGAGAAACAATAAAGGTTCAATGTTGAAAGTTCAAGGCTCGGAGTCAGCCGCGGCGTCAGCGTCCGGGCGGGACTTCGACTTCGAGCGCGAAGCCGCCCACGCGCACGCGCGACCCCGGCTCCGTGAACCGAAGGTCTGCGAAGTCAACGAACGCCGCGCCGCCGTCGCCGCGTCGCACTCGCTCTACGGGGAAGCGCGCGAAGTCGAGCAGCACGCGCGCACGCGCGTCGGTCGAAGCGCGCGCGACGATTTCCCTCGCCTCGCCTTCGGGCTTCTCGATGCGAAACAGGTCGCGCGCGTCTTCGCCGCCGCTTGCGCCGAGCAGTTGGTCGAAGCGAAACGACGCGCGGTCTGTCTCCGCTACGCAGCGCCATGCGAAAGGGTCTGCCGCCGTCGGCATCGCGGCCACGCGCAAGACCTTCTCGCCGTCTTGCGTGAGATTGTTCGCGGCTGCCTTCGCCTCTTCGAGCGCGCGCGCGTGGATGAGCGCGAGCGCGCCGCAGTATGCGACGACGAGCGCGAGCGCCGCGACCGCGACCGAAGCGCCCCAACGCTCAGCCGCCCTAAGCCTGTGGAGCGCGAAGAGTGCGGCGAGTCCCGCGAGCCAGACGGCGTAAATCCCCACCGGCACGCCCGGCCCGAAACGCCCGCTGGAAACAAACAGGAACAGCGTGAGCACGAGCGCGGCCCACGCGACCGCGCGCAACCCGGTCTTCGTCGTCAGAAGGAAGCACGCGCCGCCGAGCGCGAGCCAAATCCAAGGGTCTGCAATGAAAAGTATGTCGCCGTAAAACCAGCGACCGTCCCACGGCAGGAACGGTCGCAGCCCGTAATTGTTCAAAAGATCGAGCAGCGGATGCGAAGCCGAGAGCAGCAGCGAGCAGATTAGAAGTCCCTTCAGATTAGCACGCGGCGCGCGCCCTCTCAGTCTCGCGGTCAGTCGTTCGGCGGCGAAGAAAAGCAGCGGGAACGCGACGGCGAGCGCGAGCGTGCCAATGATCGAGTGCGTTATCCCGCGATGATTGGCGAGATAGACGGACGGCCCGCGCGCGAGCGTAACGATGTCAATGTCGGGCAGATTCGCCGCGACGACGCAGACCGACGCGGCGTAGGCGCTCTTGCGCTCAAGTCCGGCCTTCGCGGCTGCGAGTCCGACGAGCGAGTGCGTGAGATTGTCCACTTGGAAGAAGTGTTGAATGCGGGAATGGGTTTTGGGTGTCAGGTTTTAGGTACTCTGGTAAAAGACAGACCAGAACCTAGCACCTAACACCCAAAACCCATTCCTCATCCTGTCTGGAACGGGAGCGATTCTTCCGGCGGTTGCTCCTTCGGAAGCTGTGCGTAGCGCTCCGGGCTTAATTCCTGAAGCTTGTCGGCGGCGGCGTGGATGACGGCGGACTCCTGCTGTTCCTTGCCGCTCTTGCCCGTAGCCTTTCGCGCCGCCTCGACCATCTTGAAGAGGATGTCAACGGCCTCGTCCTTCTTGCCCTGCTTCTCGTCCGCGGATGCGAGCCGGAGTTTCAGAGTGTTCTCCGAGATCGTCTTGTTCTTGTCGTTGAGGAGTTCCTGATAGAGCGAGGCCGCCGCGTCGTACTGCCCGTCGCTCTCGCGCGCCTGCGCGACGGCGAACTTGGCGCGCGCGGCTACTTCTCCGTCGCCGCTCTTCGTCAGAGACTCAAGCTCGCTCAGACCCTTCGCCCGGTCGAGCGTCAGGAGGTTCGCGGCGGCGAAGTAGTGCGCGATATCGTTGTAAGGCGAGCCGTAGGACGCCTGAATCTTCTGGAACTCTTCGACGGCGCGCTGCGCCCGCTCCTGCTCGGTCTTGAAGGTCGGGGACGTGTCGCCCGCCATCGGCGTGCTTGTCGTGACGGGCGCGTTGGCTATCTCGATAGCCTTGCCGAGCGCGTTGCGTGCTTCGTCGGCGCGCGACTCGCGCCACCACGAGAAGATGATGACGAGCGCGACGAGCGCGACCGCGCCGCCGAGGGCGTAGAGTATCGTGCGACCACGCCCCTCGACGTGCGGCGAGACCCTTTCGTACAGTCCCGTCGCCGTGTCGCGGAACTTATCGTGCTTGAGTTGCTTTGCGCGTTTCTTTGTGGTTCGAGCCAATGCTTTTTCCCGGTGCAAGAGCGCACTGTCATGTGCGTTCAAAATTACGGAGTTTGAGGCAAAGGCTTCACTCTAGCGGCGGGTTCGGGGGTTGTCAAGCAGGCGGTCGGTGCG
>DATINM010000094.1:0-44754 GCA_035474235.1 Pyrinomonadaceae bacterium | reverse complement strand
GCGGCGTTCGCGCGGCGTCTGCGTGGCGGGCGCGTTGAGGCGTTGGACGGCGCGGTTCGGATTGTTGACCTTGTTCGGATTGACGCCGCGTTCGAGCCGGCGTTCGATGCGACGCTCGCGAAGCGCCTCCTGCCGGAGATTGCGAAAGGTCTGCAACTGTTCTGTAGTTAGTATGCGTCGGACGCGCAACTCGGTCTGCGCGCGAAAGCGCACGAGCGCAGCCTGCGCTTCGGCAACGTCGCGCGCGCGCTGCTCGATGAGCGACTCGTCAACGTTGTCCGAGTAGATTGCCTCGTCGAGCGCACGCCGCGATTGATTGAGCCGCTGGTTGAGTAGCTTCGCCTGCGGCACGCTCTCGCTCTGGATCGAGCGCATCTGCGTAATCTGTTCGGTGGACAGGTTCAGGTGTCCGAGTATCGTGGCGGGGTCGTTCGGGTTAATCTGCGCCGCCGCGCCTTCCTGTTGCTGCGCCGGCGACGCGTCCTGCGCGCGGGCGACGTGTGCGGAAATGACGAACAGGGCGAAGGCGAACCCGCACGAGATTGCGAAGAGGGGTTTGCGTGCCGATGTTTTCATGTTCGGAGAACCTCAAGTCAACTCAGGGCGGCGGAGTGAAAGTCGTTCACGCGTTCCTCTCAAACTTCGATAACAGACCTCGCGATTAATCCCTCGCAAGTCTCTATTCATTGGGGGGCATTGACCGCGCCGAGCAGATCGGTCAGATGCGGCACGCCTCTCTCCTCTCTCGTTGAAAAGGGATCTCCCGTTGCGGCGTCGGCAAGCTGATTGCGACCGGGATTGCCCTGTGCGGAAGAGCGCGGGCCTTTGGCAAGCTGAGTCCCGCCGCCGCGATTGGCAGACTTCTGTTGCTTCAACGCAGCTTCGAGATAGCTCACGCGCTGGTTGTTATCGGCTTCCCACTTCGCCTGCGCGACGGTCAGTTCGTTGCTCACTTGCTCCTTGACTTGAGCGTCGAATTGCTCCTTGGTGTAGCCGGTTTGCACGGTCACAGGAACTTGCTTCTCGATGACGCGTTCGTTGACGCCGGTTCTGAATGCGAGTCCGTTAGAGTTCCAACTAACTTCCGTCCGCGCGAAGGTCAACACGGCGAGCGCGCAGACGACGAGCGCGGCGGCGACCGTCCCGAACTGAAGCCAGAGAGGCGAGAGCGAGAAGAACTCGCGCAGCGCCGCGACCGCCGAACGCTTCCGCTCGGGCGTGCGTTGCGCGGCGGGCGTCAGGGCTTCGCGTATGTCGAGCGAAGGGGTCGCGCTCAGAACGTCGGCGCGCCATTCGTGGACGGCGTGGCGCACGCCGCCGAAGGCCGTAAGCTCTTCGCGGCAGACGGCGCAGGCGTTGAGGTGCTGGCGAAAGGTGTTCGACTCGGCGGCGTCCGACTCGCCGTAGATGTATGCGACGAGTTCTTCGCCGCGACCGCAGCCGCGCGGGGCCGCTCCGTTCGTCGAGCGTGTGGCTTCATTCTTCTTGTTCATCGAGGGGCAACCTCCAGACTAAATCTTTCGAGCCTCATGCGCAGTTGCTTGAGCGCCGTGTAGAGCCTGCTCTTGACCGTGCTCAAAGGAATCTGAAGCGCGTCGGCTATCTCCTGAAACGTTAAATCCTCGAACTCTTTCATCACGACGACCTCGCGCAACTCCGACGGTAGCGACGCGACGGCCCGTCTCACAGCCTCAGTCCGCTCCTTCTTCTCGGTCGCGCGCGCGGGCGACTGTCGCTCGCCGGTCGAAAGAAGACGCTCGCCGGTCGCTTCGATCTCGTCTTCGATGCACGTCTCTGCTCTGACGCGCGCGCGGCGCTGGCGCGTGATGCATTGATTGACGGCGATGCGGTGCAGCCACGAAGAGACTTTCGCCTCGCCGCGGAAGCCTTGCAGATTCCTGTATGCGGCGATGAAGGTCTCCTGAGCGGCATCGCGCGCGTCCTCGACGCTGCCGAGGATGCCGTAGTTGAGCGCATAGATTTTGCGCTCCCAGCGGCGCACGACCTCGCCGAAGGCATCGCTGTCCCCCGCAAGCGCGCGCTCGACTAACTGCTCGTCGGTCGTCAACGTCTCTCCAAAACTCGCAGCGAGCATCCAACTTCCGAGCGCCCGAACTGCGCGCTCAACAACTTAGACGCCCCGCGTCGTCCGTTAGTTTGTAAAAGTCTGCCGCCCTTGCTCGCACACCGAAGACGGAAGTCCGAAGGCCGAGAATCACGGATTATCGCCGTATTTGCTCAAGAATTTCCGAGTTTAATCATCCAAAACATTGACAATCAATCGCCCGGCCCGTACTATGAAAACTGCGAGCCGCCGCGCCACAGCGACGCCGCGGAAAGGTTTTCATAGTCGTCCGGCCGTCCCCGATTTTACTCTCACGTCCGTCTATATTCTTCCGAAATGTTCGAGAAACTCAGACGCATACGACTGCTCTACATCGTTCTCGGAACGCTGCTTGTCGTCGGACTCGTCCCGCTGAGCATGGCCGGATGGATGCTCTCCGACCGGAGCGCCAACGAGCTTCGCCAGATCGAAGGACGCTATCAGGCGCAACTCGTGCAGGACAAGGCGCGGCAGATCGAATTGTTCGGCCAGCGCTACCGCGAGGTCGTGACGGGACTCGCGCGCGCCTTCGAGTTGACGGGCGGCGTCGGCGTGCTCGAACAGGAGGGCAGCAAAGAGCGGCTTCAGAAGGCAGTCGAAGCCGACCGCAACTTGGACGCGCTGGCAATCATGCCCGTCGGCGGCACGCCGCACATCGCCTACAAGCCCGACGCCATCTCACGCGACGAAGTCAACGCGCGCGTCAGCGAGGCGCTGGCGCAGATGGACGAGCCGGGCGTTCGGATCGGAGACCCGCGTCTGATACGTTCTAGTCAGGAGATGGCTCTGACGATAGCCGCGCCCGTGATGGGCGGACATGATTCAAACGAAGTCGTCGCGGCGGTCGTCGCGGTCGTCTCCTTTCAGGATGTCTCCGCGTCGGTTCAGCAGCCCGGCCCGATGAGCGAGCGCGAGCTTTTAAATCGGGGGCTGCCCGTCATCTTCGTCGTAAACCGTGAGGGGCGCGCGGTCGCGCACCCGGACGCGCGCGTCGCCTTCGCCGGGCGGTCGATGATGGACTTGAAGGTTGTGCAGGATTGGAGCACGACGGGCACGCAGGTCAAATCGGCGCTCGCGCCCTTCAACGTCGAGCGCGACGGGCAGGAGGTCAGGATGCTCGGCGCATACGCGACCGCGCGCCTCGACGAAGACGCGACGCTCGGCGTCATCGCGATTCAGGACGAGCACGCGGCGCTACAGTCTGTCACGGACATGAGGAAGCAGACGCTATACATCAGTCTCCTCGCCGCGACGTTCGCGCTTCTCATAGGCTTCCTCTTCGCGAAACAACTGACGCAGCCCGTCCGCGAGTTGGCCGCCGGCGCGCACAGAATCGCGGGCGGCGATTTTTCGCAGCGCATCGAAGTCCGCAGCCGGACGGAACTCGGCGAACTCGGCGAGTCGTTCAACCAGATGACCGACCAGTTGGAGCACTACATCGAAGACCTGCGCAACTCGTCCGAGGAGAATCGCCAACTCTTCATCGGAACGGTCAAGGCCCTCGCCGCCGCCATCGACGGCAAAGATCCTTACACACGCGGCCACTCCGAGCGCGTCTCTCGCTTCTCGCTCGCTATCGGCGAGAGCTTGGGCCTTCCCGACGACGAAATGGAGAAGCTTCGCATCAGCGCGCTTCTGCACGACGTTGGCAAGATAGCTATCGAAGACAACATCCTGAAGAAGCCCGCCGCGCTCACCGACGAAGAGTTCGAGGTGATGAAGCAGCACCCGCAGCGCGGTTACAAGATCATGTCGCAGATTCCGGCGATGCGCGACTTCCTGCCCGGGATGTACATGCACCACGAGATGATGGACGGGCGGGGCTACCCGCAGGGACTCAAAGGCGAACAGATTCCGATGCAGGCGCGCATCGTCTCGGTCGCCGACACCTTCGACGCGATGACGACCGACCGCCCCTACCAGAAGGGCATGAGTCTCGAAGACGCGCTCGCACGAATCAAGACTTTCGTCGGCACGCGCTATGACGCCCACGTCGTTGACGCGCTCGTTGCGGCGTGCGAGACGGGGCAGATCACGCCGGGCCGAGTCCGCCTCTCGCAGCGCGCGAAGGACTTGGCCGCGGGCAAGAGCCTAAAGCCGGCGCTGAGCCAGAGACCCGCGCCCGTGGTCGAGCAAGCCCCGGCGGCATGACGCGCTCGGCGCGAATCTCTGCCGGCGCGAGTGCTCGTCCGTGTCAGGCCGTGCCCTCTCAAAAGGACTCTCGAAGAACGGGCGAGCATCAATACGGAAGGAATAAAGCGATGAAGAAAGCAGTCTCGACACTCTCTTTCTTACTACTAATGAGTGCCGTCGCGTCGGCGCAGAACGCGCGCCCGGCGGGGCATACTCGCGCTGCCACAGCGCCGTCGAGACGTTCAGATTCAGACCAGACCGCGAGACTTGCGAAGTCGAACGCGGGCAACGCCGAGGCCGCGGACAAAGACGACGAGGTCGAGCAACTGCTAGACCGAAACGTCATTGCGCTAGGCGGCACGGCGGTCTTCAAGATCAAGTCGAGAATCATGCGCGGGAGCGTCGAGATGTCCACGTCGGACGTTCCGGGCACGTTCGAGTCTTACGAGAAAGCGCCGAACAAATCCCTGAGCGTGCTCAACGCGCCGAGCGGACAGTTCATACAGGCATACGACGGGAGCAAGAAGTGGCTACAGTCGCCCTGGGGCGGCATGGTCGCCACAGAGCAGAGCGGGCTTGAGGTCGTCAAGCAGTCTCTGAGCAAGGGAAGCTTCAGGCTCAAAGACTTGTTCTCGTCGGCGAGCATAAAGGGCCGCGCGGTCGTTGACGGCCACGCGACCGTAGTGCTTGCCGCGACGCCCGTCGGTCGCCAGCCCCTTCTAATGTACTTCGACGCGGACACGGGGCTTCTACGCAAGCAGGAGTTCGTCAACAGCGGCCCGCCGCAGGAGGTCGAGTTGAAGGCCGTTTACATAGACAGCTACGCGCAGGTTGACGGCGTGAAAATCCCCGTCGTCTTCCGTCAGGTCTATTCCGTCTTCACGCTGACCATCCGCATCTACGAGGTGAAGGACAACGTTCCCATCGAAGACTCTCTCTTCGAGAACCCGAAAGGCAACTGAGAAGCCGAAAGGCAACTGAGACTCGCACGCGCTCGAAGTCGAGACTGTCGCACGCCGGTCGAAACCGTCTCACGCCGTTAGCTTCAGGCGTCGAGCCGCAGCTTCAGGAATCTCACCGCGATCTCGCAACGCAATCCCAGACCGCCGCGCCGCTTTTGTCCCGGCGCGGCGGTTGCGTTTATAATCGTCAACTTTAATCGCCGACAATTTTTCGAGGGCATCGGTCTATCGCATGGCACTTTTCTGGAAACGCAAAAAAGAGGATCGCTTCGTCACGCTCGGACTCAACACGCCGCCGCCGGAGACTGGGGAGCGGCCCGCGTCTGACGAAGCCGCGCCTTCGTCGAAGGCCGAGGCTCCCGAAGCGCCTCGCGAAGAAGCAAGACCCGCGGCGGAGACGCGCGAACCCGTAGCGCCCGCGCCATCAATCGAGCCGGTTGCGACGGGCGGACAGCCTTCGCCGCAGCCTGCGGCGGAGAGCGGCCTGTCGGGGACACGCAAACGCGAGGTCGTCGAATCGACGCGCCCCGCGCAACGTTCGTCCTTCTCGTCTTCCGTCCTCGGCCTCGACCGCTCGATGGACGAGTTGGAGGCCGAGGTCGAGTCGCTCGAACAGACTTACGCCGCGCGCTTCTCGCGCGCGATCTCGGCCACGCGCGAGTCTCTGTCCGAGAGGATTGACACGGTCTTTCAGGGTCGCAAAACGATTGACGCCGAACTCCTCGACGAACTCGAAGAGGCGCTCATCGCCGCGGACATCGGCGTGCCGACGACGCTCGAAATTCTCGACAAGGTTCGCCGCCGAATCTCGCGCAAAGAGATCGGCGACATCGCCGCGCTCAAAGACTCGATCAAGAACGAACTGCTTTCGATACTCCGCGAGTCCGAAGCGAGTGGCGTCGCGTCGGAAGAGAGCGTGCCCGCGAGCGTTCTGCCTTACGTCATCATGATCGTTGGCGTCAACGGCGTCGGCAAGACCACGACGATAGGCAAGCTGGCTCAACGCATCAAGGCCGAAGGCAACGACGTGCTCATCTGCGCCGCCGACACATTCCGCGCCGCCGCGTCAGACCAACTCGCGATCTGGGCCGAGCGCACGGGCGTCCCGCTCATACAGCAGAAGCAGGGCACAGACCCGGCGGCCGTACTCTTCGACTCGCTCCGCGCCGCAAAGGCTCGCGGCTCGGACGTGCTCATCGTTGACACGGCGGGACGGCTTCACAACAAGTCGAACCTGATGGCCGAGCTTGAGAAGATGAAGCGTGTTGCCGCGCGCGAGGTCGAAGGCGCGCCGCACGAGACTCTGCTCGTCGTTGACGCAGTGACCGGGCAGAACGGTCTTGAGCAGGCGCGGCAATTTTTGAAGTCCGCAGGCGTGACCGGCATCGTGCTCACCAAACTCGACGGCACGGCGAAGGGCGGCATCGCCGTTGCCATCGCGAAGGAGTTGAGCCTGCCGATTCGCTACGCGGGGATAGGCGAGAGGGTTGACGATCTCGTCGTCTTCGACCCTGAGCAGTACGTCAACGGGCTGTTTAAATAGTTCAAAGCTTAAATCAAGGTTCAAAGTTTTCTTGGTCGCCCGCCTTGGTCTTCGACTTCGGACTTCTGTTTCCAGAAAAACCTTGAACCCTGAACTTGGAACTTTGAGCTTCGACGAGCGCATGATGGCGCGCGCGCTCGAACTTGCGGCGCGCGGCGCGGGGCAGGTGAGTCCCGGCCCGCTCGTCGGCTGCGTCATCGCGGACGGCGGCGGCGAAGTCTTCGGCGAAGGCTTCTACCTCTTCGAGCGCGTGAAGCACGCCGAGACAATCGCTCTCAAAGAGGCCGGCGCGCGCGCGCGCGGCGCGACCTGCTACGTCACGCTCGAACCGCACGCGCACACGGGGCGCACGCCGCCCTGCACAGAGGCGCTGATTCGCGCGAGGGTTGCGCGCGTCGTCGCGCCGATTGAAGACCCGAACCCGCTCGTCTCCGGTCGCGGCTTCGAGCGCCTTCGTGAAGCGGGCATCAGTGTCACGGTCGGCACGCTCGCACGCGAAGCGGCGAGGCTCAACGAGAAATACATCCACGCCGTCCGCACGAAACGACCTTTCGTTCATCTCAAGCTCGCGACCTCGCTCGACGGGCGCATTGCCACGCGCACGGGGAACGCACGTTGGATAAGCTCGGAAGAGTCGCGCGCACGTTCGCAGTTAATGCGCCATGAATCGGACGCGATACTCGTCGGTTCGGGAACGGCGACGATTGACGATCCCGCGCTCACAGACCGGAGCGGACTCGCGCGGCGACGTCCACTGCTGCGCGTCGTGCTCGACGAGCGCCTGCGTCTCGGCACGGACTCGAACCTCGCGCGGACGGCACGCGAAGCTCCAGTCCTCGTCTTCACTTCGACGGATGCAGATTCACGCAAAGTCGCCGCGCTTGAAGAATGCGGCGTCGAGGTCTTGAAGATCGGCGCGAGCGTTCGCGGCCTCGCATACATTCTCGAAGAGTTAAATCGCCGCGAGGTGCAGGGGCTTCTTGTCGAAGGCGGGTCGAACGTCGCGGGCGCATTCATGCGCGCGGGTCTCGTCAACAAGGCAAGCTTCCTGATCGCGCCGATCATCCTCGGCGGAGACGCGCTCGGCGCGGTCGGCGGCGCGGGCGCGCTCACGGTCGCCGAGGCCGCGAGGCTTTACGACGTAGAGGTCGCGCGCCGCGGCAGTGATGTCGAGGTGACGGGTTATCTGGCCGAGACAAAGAGTTGACGTGAACACGCCGCGCGCGAAAAAAAGGCTGGGGCAGAATTTTCTCGTTGACGAAACTGAGGCTCGCCGCATCGTCAACGTACTCGCGCCTCGCGCCGGCGAAACCGTCGTCGAAATCGGGCCGGGGCGGGGCGCGCTGACCACGCCTCTTGTCGAGAGCGGCGCGCGCGTCGTCGCCGTCGAGTTCGACCGCGACCTCGTCTCCATGCTTCGCGGACGGTTCGGCGGACGTGAGAACTTTACACTGATTGAAGCCGACGCGCTCGAAGTCGATTTCTGCGCCGTCATAGAGCCGGCGGCGCGCGCGCGCGTCGTCGCGAATCTGCCTTACAACATCTCGACCGCGATTCTTCAGCGGCTCGTCGGGCAGCGGCGCTGCGTCGCGGAGATGGTCTTGATGCTTCAGCGCGAGGTCGTCGCGCGAATCACAGCGCCGCCCGGCTCGACCGAGCGCGGCTACCTGACCATTCTCGTCGAAGCGTTCTGCGAGACGGAAGCGCTCTTCGACGTTCCGCCCGCGGCGTTTCGTCCCGTACCGAAAATCTGGAGCACGGTCGCGCGACTCGGCGTGCGCGAGAATCCTTTGGCGGGCACGGACAAGCCCCTGCTCTGGCGCGTCGTCAGCGCGGGCTTCTCGCAGAGACGCAAGACGATTCAAAACAACCTTCGCACAGCGCCCGCGGACTTGCGCGCGAAGGTCGAGTCGGCGGGCGGCGCGGCGCGGGTGCTCGACGCCGCCGGTGTCGAGCCGCGGCGCAGAGCCGAGACGCTTGCGCTCGAAGAGTGGCTGAAGATCGCGCGCGCCATCGCGCAAGCGAGCGTCGAAATATAAATGTCGGGGCGGCAAATCGGCGCACGTCGGGCGGGGCGAGCGCGACGCTGTGTGTTATACTTCCGAACTACGCCCCTCTTTTGTTAACCTGCGGCGCACACCTGCGACCGCCACTCTGGAGAGAACTGTAAAGAAGTGAGTAAAGTTATCGCACTGACCCCGCTCGGCGGACTCGGCGAGTTCGGGAGCAACTGCCTCGCCGTGCGCTACGGCGAGGACATGATTCTTGTTGACGTTGGAATGGGCTTCCCCGAAGAGAGCGCCTACGGCGTTGACGTGTGCATTCCCGACTTCGATTTTTTAGAGCAGTACCGCGACAATATCATCGCCGTCGTCATCACACACGGCCACGAAGACCACATCGGCGCGCTCCCCTACGTTCTGAAAAAATTTAACGTGCCCGTCTATGCCTCGCACTTCACGATGGGACTCATCGAGAGCAAGCTCGAAGAGCACGACCTTTTGAACGACGTGCTTTTGCACCGCGTCGAGCCGCGCGACGTTGTCGAGATAGGCGAGTTCGAGATCGAGTTCATACGCGTCTCGCACTCGCTCGTTGACTGCTTCGCGCTCGCCATCAACACGCCCACGGGGACGATCATTCACACCGGCGACTACAAGGTTGACGAGACGCCGGTCATCGGCGAGCCGATTGATCTGCGAACCCTCAGACGTTACGGGCAGGAGGGCGTGCTCGCGTTAACGTCGGATTCGACAAACGCGACGGTGCCGGGGCGCACGCCTTCGGAGCGCGCGGTCATCCCAGACTTCGAGGAGATCTTCTCGCAGGCCGAGGGGCGCATCTTCGTCGCGACCTTCGCGTCTTCGATTCACCGTTTGCAGATCGTCATCGACGTTGCGCAGCAGTTCGACCGAAAGGTCTGCGTGCTCGGTCGCTCGATGGTCAAGAACGTCGAGATCGCGGAGCGGCTCGGCTACCTCGACCTGCACGAAGGGATGCTCGTCTCGCTTCAGGAGTCGCGCAGGCTCGACGATAGCGAGATCGTCTATCTCGTCACAGGCTCGCAGGGCGAGGCGCGCGCGGCGCTCTCGCAGTTGTCTTCGCAGTCGTACAAGGGTCTTTCAATCGGCGAGGGCGACACGGTCATACTCTCCGCGCGCATCATTCCCGGAAACGAGCGCGCGATCTCGCGACTCATCGGAGAGATTTACAAGCGAGGCGCGGCGATTATTGACGAGAAGCGTCGCCTGATTCACGTTAGCGGCCACGCTTCGCAGGAAGATATCAGGATAATGACCGAGGCCGTGCGGCCCAAATTCGTCGTCCCCGTCCACGGCGAGTACAGGATGCTCTACAGGCACAAGGAATTCCTGAAGAACCACTGCGACTTCCCCGAAGAGAACATCATCCTCATCGAGAACGGCGACGTTTTGGAACTCGACGGCGAGCACGCGACGGTCGTCAGCAAGCGTCAGGTCGGTCGAACGTTCATTGCCGAGTCAGGCTTCGAGGAGATCGCGGGCGAGGTCGTGCGCGAGCGACGCCAACTCGCATACGACGGAGTCGTCACGCCCGTCGTTACGATAAGCGAGGAGACGGGCCTGCTCGAAACGACGCCCGAAGTCGTCGCGCGCGGCCTGCTCGGCGCGGACGGCGACGGCGCGTCCGCGCTCGTGCTCGACATGCAGCGCGTCGTCACCAAAGCGGTTGAGGCCGCCACGCGCGAGGAGCGCCGCGACACGTCGCTTCTCAAAGAGCGCGTCCGCATCGAACTCAAGCGCTTCATACAAAAGCAGACCGGCTCGCGCCCCGTCATCATGCCGGTTGTCGTACAGGTCTGAGCCGTGACCGAAGACGCCGCGGAACTTCTGCGCCGGGCGCGTGTCGAGGTCGCGCCCGCGACGTTCGTGCTCGTCGGTCTGAGGCACGAGGATTGGCAACGTCTGCTCGAAAACCCGGAGCTTAGCCCGCGAGCGGAATCAAACTTCATGCTGTTGCGCGACCCTGTAGAGGTGACGCTTCTGCTCGAAGAGGACGACTGGCGCGCGATGCGGCACGCTGCGCGCGACGCGAAGGTCGAGGGCGGTTTCAGACTCTTGACGCTCGACATCGAACTATCTTGGAACGTCGTAGGCTTTCTCGCGCGCGTCACGGAGATTCTTGCGGGCGAAGGCATCTCGGTCGGCGCTCTCTCTGCATTCTCGCGCGACCATCTTTTAATCAAGCAGGACGATTTGGGAAAGGCTCTGCGCGTTTTGAGCGGACACGTCGCGGAGCTTTGCTGAAAAAGCTGTCGGCCTTCAGCCATTCAGCTTTTCCCGACTCGATAGCAAAAGACTGAAGCACGAGCGCGGGCCGCTGACAGAGAACGAAAAGCTGAACGCTGATTGCTAAACGCTCCTATGAACTACAACTGGAAAAATAAAGTCGTCTTCATCACGGGCGCGTCGTCGGGCATCGGCCGCGCGCTCGCGGTCGAATTGGGCAAGCGCGGCGCGCGCGTCGGACTGGTCGCGCGGCGCGCCGAGGAATTGTCGAACGTCGCCGAAGAAGTCTCGCGCGCGGGCGGCGAGGCTCTGGCGATTCAGGCCGACGTTCGCAACCCGTCCGAGTTGGAAGAGGCGACGCGGCGAGTTGTAGAGAAGTGGGAGCGCGTTGACATTCTCGTCGCGAACGCCGGCATGAGTTCGACGACTTCGGGCGCGAGTCTCGAAGCAGCCGAAGCCAGCAACGTGATAACGGTAAACGTCATCGGCGTCGTTAACAGCGTCGCGGCGGTTCTGCCCACGATGTTGAAGCAGAAGAGCGGCCACCTCGTCGCGATTTCGAGCCTCGCGGCCTATCGCGGCCTGCCGAAGTCGGGCGTCTACAGCGCGAGCAAGGCCGCCGTCTCGACATTCTTCGAGAGCCTTCGGCTCGACCTGCGCGGGAAGGGAATCGACCTGACCGTCATACATCCCGGCTTCATACGCACGCCCATGACCGCGCACAGGAAGAACAAGCTCCCGTTCCTTCTGGAAGCCGACGACGCGGCCTGTCGAATCCTCCGCGCAATCGAGCGGCGCGCGCGAACCTACGCGTTCCCCTGGCAGCTCGCAAGCGCCGTCCGCCTCATCAGGCACATGCCCGGCAAACTCTACGACCGTCTAGCGTCGAAGGCGTCACTGCGCGACTGACCTGATTACGGAAAGGTAAAAAGGCGACTCTTATTATTCTACATCGTTGGCTTGCTTATCATGGTTGCGTTTCTGATTTACCTGATTCTGTCAGCGTGGAGTAAGCGATAGTGAACATCATTCAGGCAATCATCCTCGGCATAGTTCAGGGGCTGACCGAGTTCATCCCCGTAAGCTCGACGGCGCACCTGATCTTCGCGACGCGCGCGACGGGACTCTCGCAAACGCTCGACGCCGAGCAGGTGACGGCGGTAATCGCGGTCATACAGTTGGGCACGCTCGTCGCCGTCTTCGTCTATTTCGCGCGCGACATCTGGAACATCTGCTCGGCGTTCGTGCGCGACCATCTCATACTTCTTCGCGGCGGAACGCCGCCGGGCGTTGACGGTCGAGGCTTTCTCGGCAGCCGACTGTCGCACGACGCGAAGCTCGGCTGGCTTATCTTCCTCGGCTCGATTCCCATCGGCGTGCTCGGCCTGCTTCTCAAAAAGGTCATCGAGGGCACGCTTACGAAAAACCTCTGGGTGATCGCGACGATGATGATCGTCATCGCCCTGCTTCTGCTCGTCGCGGAGAAGGTCGGCAGGAAGCGGCGCGGGATGGAAGACCTCGGACTCGGCGACGCTTTGGCCGTAGGATTCGCGCAGTGCCTCGCGCTGATTCCGGGCGCGAGCCGGTCGGGTTCGACCATCATGGGCGGACTCTTCGCGGGCGAGAAGCGCGAGACCGCCGCGCGCTTCTCGTTCCTTCTCTCGATACCGGCGGTCGGCGCGAGCGGCCTGCTCGAACTCAAAGAGGCCGCGCACAAGCTACCGCACGGAAACGGTCTTCAACTCTTCGTCGCGACCGTCGTCGCCGGAGTAATCGGCTACGCCTCGATCTGGTTTCTCCTCCGTTACCTCCGCACGCACTCGACCGCGGTCTTCATCGGCTATCGTCTCGTCGTCGGCGCGCTCATACTCCTTCTGCTCTTCCGCGGCGTCATCCAACCGCTTTGATAAATGATGAATGCAGCAATGATGGGTTTCGAGTGAAAGACGCGCTACTTCAGATTCATCATTCATCACTCCTGATTCATCATTCATTTAGACTCGCGCCGCGCCGCGCGTTTCGGTTACACTTGGACGTGCCCCTCCCGTTAAAGTAGCTCACCCCCGTAAGTGTGCCGGAGGGCAATAGAGTTGATGAACGACCGAACCGGAGAGAACATAACCCCGCCCTCGCAGCGACCGCGCAGCCCGCGCGTGCCAGTCAACTTCACCGTCGAACTCGAAGGGAGCGGCGCGGACGAAAGGGCGTTCCACGTCACGGCGGAGGCCGTCCGCGTCAGCCGCGGCGGCGCGACGCTCATCGCAGACGTTTTAGTCCGCGAGGGCGCGACCGTTCGCCTGACGCCGCCGTTCGGGCGCGCGCTCGAAGCCGAGGTCAACGGCGTCTGGAAGGACGAGTCGGACGGGCGGCAGCGCATCGGCGTCAGGCTGCTCGACCCGAACGGATGGTTCGCCGAATGACGAGAACCGCGAGCCGCGGGAAACCCGACGCGAAGCGCTGGACTGCGCGCCGCGAAAACAGCGCGCTCGCGTCTTCGCTCGCGTCTTCGCTCGGCGTCTCGCACGTCGTCGCCGGAGTGCTCGCGGCTCGCGGCGTCGAGGATGAAGGCGCGGCGCGCGCTCTGCTCCATCCTTCGCACGAACAACTCCACGACCCGAACCTTATGTTGGGGATGCGCGAGTCGGTCGCGCGCGTTCTGCGCGCGACCGAGGCGGGCGAGCGCATTCTGATCTACGGCGACTACGACGTTGACGGCACGACCGGCACGGTCGTTCTGCGCCGCGTTCTCGAAGTCCTCGGCGCTCGGACGGGCTTCCACGTGCCGCACCGCTTCACGGAGGGCTACGGCATCCGTCAGGACGTTCTCGAACGCGCGAAGGCCGAGGGCTACAAGCTCGTCATAAGCGTTGACTGCGGCATACGCGCGCACGAGCCTCTTGAGTGGGCGCGCACGAACGGCCTCGACGTTATCGTCACAGACCACCACCTGCCCGACGAGGACGAGGGAGCGCCGCCCGCTTTCGCCGTGCTGAATCCGAACCAGCGCGGCTGCGCGTACCCGTATAAAAGTCTCGCGGGCGTCGGCGTCGCATTCAAGCTCGCGCACGCGCTGCTTCGCGAGCGAGGGCGCGAGAGTCTGGTCGGCGGCTTTCTAAAGGTCGTCGCAATTGGCACGGTCGCAGACGTTGCGCAACTGACGGGCGAGAACCGCGCGATAGTCGCGCTCGGACTCGCAGACCTGCACCGCGCGACGAATCCGGGCCTGCGCGCGCTGATGGAAGTCGCGGGCTGCGGCGACGGTCGCGGCATGAAGGCTTTCGACCTCGGCTTCCGCGTCGGCCCGCGCATCAACGCCGCGGGCCGAATGGACGCCGCGCGCGCCGTCGTCGAGTTGTTCGAGACGAAGGACGCGGGCGAGGCTCGTCGTCTGGCCGAACACCTCGACGCGCGAAACCGCGAGCGCAGGGAGATTCAACAGCAGGTGACGGAGCGAGCCGTCGCCGAACTCTTCGAGAGCGGGCAGGACGAGACGGCTGTGATCGTCGTCGCCGGGCAGGGCTGGCACAGAGGAGTCATCGGACTCGCCGCGTCGAAGATCGTCGAGAAGCTTCAAAGGCCCACGGTCGTCATCTCTCTGGATGAGGACGGCGCGGGGCACGGCTCTGCGCGTAGCACGGAGCGCTTTCACATGCTCGACGCGCTGACGGCGTGCGCCGACCTGCTCGAAGGCTTCGGCGGCCACGCGCACGCAGCCGGCCTCGGCGTCCGGCGCGAGAACGTCGCCGAGTTGCGAAGGCGTCTTAACGAGCACGCCGCAGGCGTCACGCGCGGAGAGGACATAGCGCCGAGCCTCGAATACGATCTTGAGTTGGAGGCGGACGCGCTCTCGCTCGAACTCTGCGAGGCGCTCGCGGTGCTTGAGCCGTTCGGCGCGGGCTGGCCTCGTCCGGTCTTCGTCACGCGCGGGTTGAAGGCCGTCAGCGAGCCGCGCGTCGTCAAGGAGCGGCATTTGAAATTCAACGCGGTCGCGCGCGACGGGCGCGTCCACGAGTGCATCTGGTGGGGCGGAGCCGAAAAGTGTTCTGCAACGCCTCGCCCCGGACAGAGCATCGAACTGGCCTACTCGGTCGAGGCAAACTGCTGGCAGGGCAGGACGCGTTTGCAGTTGGTCGTAGAGGATTTGAAGGCTAGTGATAAGTGATGAATGATAAGTGATAAGAAAGAACGGCGGCGCTATCACTTATCACTCTCGAAAAGATGCAAGAGATTCGGCGCAGGAAAGTAGCGGGGCTGGGGCTGCGAATCGTAGCGCCGAAATTCGTGCGCGTGCTGGCGCTTCTGTTGCTTGCGTGCGGCGTCGCCGCGGTCGCGATCTCGTACTGGCGTATGCGCGGCCACACGGAGTTCCGAATGAAGGCCGGGCAGGCTCAGCTTTCGACCGAAGTCGTCGGCGATGTGCGCAACCTCGAACACCGCGAGATGAAGGACGGCAAGCTCTGGGTCTATCTAAAAGCAGACCGCGACGTGACGTTCTCCGACGGGCATCACGAGCTTGAGAACGTCCACCTCGAAGTCTATCCGGAGAAGGGCGACCGGCCCGACAAAATAGCCTCGCAGAAGACGCTGACGAACGACGACAACACGCAGTTCGTCTTCACGGGCGACGTGCAGATCGAGACGCGCGACGCGCTCTTGGTGAAGTCCGAAACGGTCGACTACGACGTGAAGTCGGAGGTCGGCAACGTAACGACGCCCGTGACGTTCGAGCGCGAGAACGTGAACGGGCGCGCGGACGCGGCGACGCTCGACTCGAAGGCGAAGAAGCTCGACCTGAAAGGCTCGGTCGAGATAACCGTCAAGCCCGATGCGAACGGTCAACAACAGCCGCAGCCCGCCGGAGTGCCGAAAGTAAATCTCAAAGGGCAGCCGGTGACGGTCAAGTCCGCGCAGGCCGACTTCGACCAGAACGCGATGCTGATAAATTTCAGCGGCGGCGCGGTCGCCGAGCAGGGGCAGGACGTTTTCAGCGGCGACACGCTCACCGGCCAGCTAAGCGAGCAGAAACGCGTCAAGCACATCTCGGCGCGCGGCAACTCGTACCTCCGCACAATGAACGAGGGGCACTCGGCGGAAGTATTCGCGGGCGAGTTCGACTTCTACTTTGACGACAATCAGAAGCTAACGAACGCGCAGTCGCGCCAGAACGTGCGCGCAAACACCATCAACGCAGACTCCGACGCGCACCTCGAAACGCCGGGCGAGGCGGATTTGAATTTCACTGTGCAGGGCGACCGAAGCATCCTTCGCGAGTTGAAGACGGGCGCGCGAACAGTCCTGACGCTCGCCGCGCCGAAGTCGAAGGCCGGAGATCCGAAGGCCGCGAACAAGCGACTCACCGCCGATACGGTTCATCTTCTCTGGCGCGAGACGGGCAAAGACCTCGAACATGCAGAGGCCGCCGGAAACGCCGAACTCGTCGTCGAACCCGTGCAGCCGAACCCGGCGGCGGACAAGAAGTCGCTCTACGCGCCGAACTTCCAGTGCGACTTTTACGATGCGGGCAATCTCGCAAAGACCTTCACGGCGACGGGCGGCGCGAAGGCAGTCGTCGAGCCGTACCAGCAGACCGAGAAGCGCGGCACGCGCACGCTCACGTCGCAAACGATGACGGCGCAGTTCTTCCGCGAGACTCAAGAGGTCGAGCGCTTCGACTCGGACGGCGACTCGCGCTTCGTCGAGCGCGAGCGCACGATGACTTCGCAGAAGATGACAGCGATGTTCTCAGCCGTCACGCACGCGTTAGATCGCGTTGACTCCAGCGGCGACGCGAAGTTCAACGAGCAGGATCGCAACGGCCAGTCCGACACGATGACTTACACGGCGGGCGACGCAGTGATTCGCCTGCGCGGCGGCGAGCCTATGGTCTGGGACTCGCGCGCGCGCCTTAAGGCGACCGAGATAGACTCCGACACTGTAAACAAAATCTCGAACGCGCGTGGCAAGGTTCTGACGACTTACTACAGCCAGGAGCAGACCGGCGGGGCCGCGCCTTTCAAGAACGTCAAGAGTCCGGTCTTCATCGCCTCGAACGCCGCCGAGTTCCAGCACGACGTGGGCATAGGCATCTACACGGGCAACGCGCGCGCGTGGCAGGACGACAACTTCGTCAAGGCCGACCGAATCACTCTGCACCGCGACCAGAAGCGCATGGACGCCGAAGGAAGCGTGCAGAGCGCGCTCTATCAGGCGCAGCGCAAGGACGCGAGCGGCAACCGCACAGTCGTCCCCGTCTTCGCAACGTCGCACAGCATGACCTACACCGATACGGACAGGCTGATTCACTACGAGGGCGATGCAGACATCAGGCAGGGCACGGATCGAATCACGAGCGCCGTCGCCGACACATATCTTCTGAAGGACTCTTACGAGGTCGAGCGAACAATCGCGCAGCGCAACGTCGTCATCACGCAGCCCGGCAGGCACGGCACGGGCGACTGGGCGCAGTACACAGCGGCCGACGACACCGTTCTGCTCACGGGCAATCCTGCGCGCGTCGAGGACGCGGAGAAGGGGAGTTCCGAGAGCAATCGCATGACCGTCTATCTGCGCGAGAACCGCGTCGTCAGCGACGGCGGCGAATCTCAACAGTCGGCGGGGCGCGTGCACTCGACGCACAAGATTAGAAAACAGTGATGAGTGATGAGTGATGAGTGATGAGTGATAAGAAATAGCGCCGCCGTTCTTTCTTATCACTCATCACTCATCACTCATCACTTTACGGCAATGGTTACTGAGCAAATCACCGAGGCGGTCGGCAAGGATGAGGCACGCGAAGGCGGTGCGCACGACTGGCGCGTGCCGTCGCAGCAGTCTCTGGCCGCGTTCGACCTCATGAAGATTTACGGCAGGCGGCGCGTCGTTGACGGCGTGAGCCTGCACGTCGAGCCGGGCGAGGTCGTCGGCCTGCTCGGCGCGAACGGGGCGGGGAAGACGACGACCTTCTACATGGTCATCGGACTCGAACGCGCCAACGCTGGCCGCGTCACGCTCGCGGGCCGAGACGTTACGAAGCTTCCGATGTATCTTCGCGCGCGGCTCGGCGTCGGCTACTTGCCGCAGGAGCCTTCCGTTTTCCGAAGGATGACCGCGGCTGAGAACATCCTTGCCGTTCTGGAAACGATGGGTCTACGCCGGAGCGAGCGTTTGAAGCGCGTCGAGGAGCTTCTCGAAGAGTTCGGCATTCAGCACGTCCGAAACACGCGCGGCGACGCGCTCTCGGGCGGCGAGCGTCGCCGCACGGAGATAGCCCGCGCGCTCGCCACCGAGCCGCAGTTCATACTCCTCGACGAACCGTTCGCAGGGATTGACCCGAAGGCCGTTGACGACATACAGCAGATGATCCTCTATCTCAGGCAGCGCGGCATCGGCATACTCATCACAGACCACAACGTGCGCGAGACGCTAGGCGTCACCGACCGGGCGTACATCATGGCCGACGGTCGCATATTCCGCTCTGGCGCGCCCGACGAGTTGACCGAAGACGCGGAGGTTCGGCGGCACTACCTCGGCGAAAAATTCAGAATGTGAAGTCCGCGGCGGGTTGGCTCTACACGCTCCGGCTTCAAATCGGTTATAATCTCTCCCGAACCGCGTGACGGTTTCTTGAAATTCAAAGCCCGATAATTTAGAGACCCGAAATATTCCGAACGAAGTATGTCGGTTAAGCTCACGACCAGCCTTTCGCAGCGACTCGTCCTGACGCCGCAGTTGCGCCAGAGAATCGAGATGCTGCAAATGACCTCGCTCGAACTGAGCGATCTTATCCAGCAGCAGCTACTCGAAAACCCGATCCTCGAAGAAGTTCAATCGCAGGACGAGAAGCGCGAAATCGAGAAAGACATTCTCGACCAACTCGCCGGAACGCCCGACGACTCGACGCCGGTCGCGCCGGTCGCGCCCGAATCGCCGAACGGCAACTCGCCTTCGGCGAACGGCACGGGCGACGCGCCGACCACCGAGTTGACGGCTGCGCCTGAAGAGTTCGCGGGCGAAGAGGCTGTGCACGTTGACGAGTTCGGCGACGAGCATGAAAGTTCCGAGCAGTCCGCCGACTCGTTCGAGGAGATAGACTTCGGTCGAGAGTTTCAGGACTACCTCGACCCCGGTTACAAGACTCAGGAGTTCGAGTACAAGGAGGATGCGCCGACATTCGAGCAGTTTTTGACGCGCGCGCCCTCGCTCGCAGAGCATCTCGAATGGCAACTCCACATGACGCAGGCGGGCGAGGAACTCGTCGCCGTCTGCGAATGCGTCATCGGCAACCTTGACGGCGACGGCAGGCTGAACGCGACGACCGAAGAGGTCGCCGAACTCGGCGGCTGCGCGCCCGAACTCGTCGAAGAAGCGCGGCAGATCGTCATGCACCTCGACCCCGTAGGCTGCGGCGCGCGCGACGCTCGCGAGTGCCTGCTCGTCCAGCTTGCGGCGCTCGGCTCCGAAGCGTGCCCGCGCGGCCCGGGCAATTGCATCGCCGCGAAGCTTATAAGCGAACACCCGCTCGCAGAGCTTCAGCAGCACAAGCTACCGAATCTGGCAAAGCAGGTCGGCGTCGAAGTCAAAGATTTGGTCGAGGAACTTCAGCACATACGCAAGCTCGACCCGTACCCCGGTCGCCGCTACTCTTCCGACGAGCCGATACTGATCGTCCCCGAAGTCTTCATCGAGAAAGTTGACGACGAGTACGAGATTTACTTCGCCGACGACGGCGGCCCGCGCCTTCGCATCAGCCGCGACATGCAGTCGCTCCTCGGTCGCGACGGCACGACAAAGGAGACGCGCGACTTCATCAAGGAAAAGATGCGATCCGCCGTTGACCTGCTCCGAAACATCGAGCACCGGCGGCAGACGATCTACCGCGTCGTCGAGTGCATCGTCCGCCGCCAGCGCGAGTTTCTCGACAAGGGCGTGCAGTTCATCAAGCCGATGATGCTCAAGGACGTGGCCGAGGACACGGGGATGCACCTCTCCACGGTCTCGCGCGTCGTCAATCGCAAGTACGCGCACACGCCGCAGGGCGTCATCGAACTCCGGCGCTTCTTCACGGAGGGCATGGTCAACGAAGAGGGCGAAGAGGTTTCGACCCGGATCATCAAGCTCCGCATCAAGAAGCTCATCGAGGAAGAGGACTCGCACAATCCAATCACGGACGATCAGGTCGTAAAGATTTTAATCAGGGAAGGCATCAAGCTGTCGCGCCGCACCGTTGCGAAGTATCGCGATCAGATGCAGATTCCCGGCTCGCGCGAGCGCAAGGCGGTTGTTTGAGGGATGAAGGCGGAAGGACGGAAGGATGACTCGAAGGCGACTCTCCTTTCATCCTTCCGTGCTTCCGCCTTCATCCTTTAAATTCGCGTCGCGCGCTGAAAGTTTTAAGCAGTGAACAATCAGGCACAGCCGGTGCGTTCCGGGGGCGCTACCTTCCCCTCGCCGCGTTCCCGGACTAGGCAGCGGCGGAAAGGTCAGGTATGGACTTCGAGTACACGGGGCGTCACGTCGATGTCACGCCCGCACTGCGCAGCCACGTCGAGGAGCACTTCGGGAAGCTCGAACATCTCTTCCCGAACTCGACCACGGCGCGCGCCCACGTCATCATCGACGTGGTAAAGAATCGCCACATCGCGGAGATACTTTTGCACTGGCGAGACCACACGCTGACGGCGAAGGATACGAACGCCGACATGTATCAGGCGCTGACGCGCTGCATCGACAAGATCGAGAAGCAGGCCGTCAAGCTCAAGAAGAAGATCATCGAGCGCAAGCAGAGCGCGACGCCGCTCTCGGCGCTCTCGCCCGAAGCGGCCACGGAGACTGCCGCCATGGAAACGGGCGCGCGCCAGCCGCGCATCATCGCCGCGCGCCGCTACCGCGTCAAACCGATGACGGCCGAGGAGGCTGCGATGACTCTCGCCGAAGACTCGAACCAGTTCGTCGTCTTCCGCGACTCGGACACGTCGCGCCTGAGCGTGCTCTACAAACGCAAGGACGGAAACTTCGGACTCATTCAGCCCTGAGTGCCGACGCGGCTCTTGAAAACTTCCGGCGCGGCGAAACGTTTATCTACCCGTCCGGGTGGATTTATAATCGCCGCGCCTTCGTCTTGAAGGCCGACTTAGGAGCGCCTTCGCGCTGCTTTCTGCCGAACATGGCTTCGACTTCTCAAACCTCCGGCGACGCGCCGTCGATAACGGTCGGCGCTTTCGTCGCCAACGCTCCGGCGCGATTGGGTCTGCGTTTCGTCGCGGGCGCGCGCGGCGCTGAGTCGCGCTATCTGCGCACGCCGCGCATACAAAAGCTCGGACTCGCGCTCGCGGGCTTTACGCATTACGTACACGAGGGGCGAGTGCAGATCGTCGGACAGAGCGAGCTACAGTTCCTCGGCCAACTCACGGGGGCGGAGCGCGCCGACGCCGTCGCACGGCTTGAGCTTGAGAAGATCTCGTGCGTTCTCGTGACGAAGGGATTGAAGCCGCCCGCGGAGTTGGTTGACGCGGCAGAGAGCGCGGCGCTCCCGCTGATTCAGACGCCGCTCGTAAGCTCCGCCGCGATCACGGAAGTCACAGAGTATCTGGAAGAGGCGCTCGCGCCGCGCGAGACGCGACACGGCGTTCTGCTCGACCTCTACGGACTCGGCGTTTTGATCGAAGGCAAGTCCGGCGTCGGAAAGTCCGAGTGCGCGCTCGACCTCATCATGCGCGGACACCAACTCGTCGCCGACGACCTCGTAGAGATTCGTCGAACGCGACCCGGCCAACTGACGGGCAGCACGCCCGACCTTCTGCGCGAGCACATGGAGATTCGCGGCCTCGGCATCCTAAATATACGCGAGTTGTTCGGCGTCTCCGCCGTGAGCGGCCCGAAGCTGATCGGACTCGACATAAGGCTCGAACGCTGGAAGGATGCGGGCGAGGTCGAGCGTCTCGGCCTCGAAGCGCGCACGGTCGAGATTTTAGGCGTCGCCGTGCCGCACTTCGTTCTGCCCGTGAGTCCGGGACGAAACCTCTCGACTCTGGTCGAGACCGCCGTGCGCGTTCACCTCCTGAGCCTTCGCGGCTACAATGCCGCGCGCGGACTCGTAGCGCGGCACCAAGAGATGCTAGGCGTTGACGAAGCGGGGCCGGGGCGCGACGCGGGCGCGGAAGAAGGCGACGGGGCGAAGGATGACCGCTAAAAAACAGTCGGACGGGCGTGCCGCCGAGGCGACCGCGCCCGACATCGTCATCATCACGGGCCTCAGCGGTTCGGGGATGTCTTCGGCGACGAACGCGTTTGAAGACCTCGGCTACTTCTGCGTTGACAACCTCCCGCTCACGCTTCTGCCGACCTTCGCGCGGCTCGTCCGCCCCGAAGACCGCAACCGCCCGCACATCGAGCGCGCCGCGCTCGTCATCAACATACGCGAGGGGCGATTCCTAAACGAGTTTCCTTCGCGTCTCGGCGAGCTTCGCGAGTCGGGGCTGCGCGTCTTCGTGCTCTTCTTCGAGGCGTCGGACGAGGCGCTCGTCCGGCGCTTCAGCGAGACGCGCCGACCGCACCCGGCGGACGCCGGCGACGGCCTGCTTCAATCAATTCGGCGCGAGCGCGAGGCTATGGCGGACGTGCGCGCACACGCCGACCAGTCGATTGATACCTCAGAGCACACAGTCCACACGCTCCGACGCCTTCTCATCCAGCGCTTCAGCCCCGGACTCGACGGCGCTCCGATGCGCGTGCAGGTTTACAGCTTCGGCTACAAGCACGGCAGCCCGCACGACGTTGACCTTCTCTTCGACGTGCGGCATCTCCCGAACCCGCACTTCGTCGCGGAACTCCGCGACCTGTCCGGACACGACCGCCGCGTCGCCAGTTTCCTCAACGCGAGCGCGGAGGTGCGCGAAACCGTCCGGCGCTTCGACGAACTGATCGAATATCTTCTGCCGCTCTACAAGCGCGAGGGAAAGTCTTACGTCACAATCGGTATCGGCTGCACAGGGGGACGCCACCGCTCGGTCTTCGTCGCAAACGCAATCGCGCGCCACCTTCGGCGCGCGGGATACGAGGCGACGGCAATTCACCGTGACGTTGCGAAGACGAAAAAACGTAGGGTGGCGAGCGTTAAGCGGAAATCAACCAAGAGGTAGTTTAGTCTGCGGAAATCAACCAAGAGGTAGTTTAGTCTAAGGACGATTCATGGCTGAAAACACCGGCGTTGAAGAGGGGCGGGCGTCGCGCCGTGTCGCGGGCGTCATCGTCTCGCACGGTCAGGTCGCGAGCGAGTTGCTGTCGGCGGCGGAGACGATAATCGGGAACGTCGGTCACATCACCGCCGTATCAATCGGCTGGCACGACGACGTGGAGGCCGCGAAGAACGAGATCGGTCGCGCCATCGAGCGCGTCTCCGAAGGCGGCGGCGTGCTTCTGATGACGGACATGTTCGGCGGGACTCCGACCAACATCGCCTCGATGTTCTTTCAGGTTGGAGAGACAGAGGTCGTCACGGGCGTGAACCTTCCGATGGTCATCAAGCTCGCGAGCCAGCAGGGCGGCGAGCCGCTCGAAGAGGTCGCGCGGCTCGTGCGCGATCAGGGGCGGCAGGGAATCTATCTGGCGGGCGAACTGCTCGCGGGCGGCGGGCGAAAGGGTTGAAGTTGGTCGAATGCCGCGTCGCGATAGTCAACCGTTTGGGTCTGCACGCGCGGGCCGCGGCGAAACTCGTCCGCACGGCGACCGAGTACGAAAGCGCGCTCCGGCTCGTGCGCGTCGGCGGTGGCGCGTCGGCTGATGCGAAGTCTATCCTGAGCGTGCTGATGCTCGCGGCCTCGCGCGGCACCGAGTTGATAATTACGGCGGACGGGCCGGACGAGGCAGGCGCGCTCGACGCGCTGTGCGGCCTGATTTCGGGCGGGTTCGGGGAAGCAGAGGCTTGAGCAGAAAGAGGGAGAAGCGGGAGCAGCGCTGGCGCGGCGTCGCCGTCTCGGACGGCGTGGCCGCGGGGCGCGTGCTTAGAGTCCACAGCGGGGCGCGACACAGCATCTATCGCGTCGCGCTCGAAGCTGCCGAGGTCGAACGCGAAGTCCGACGCTTCCGCGCCGCCGTTCGCCTGTCGCGCCGCCAACTGCTCGCGCTAAAAAAACGTGCGGCGCGCACGCTCGGCGACGAGCACGCATACATCTTCGACGCGCACCTTCTGATGCTCGAAGACAGCAAGCTGAACGAGGACGTTGAGGGCGTCATCCGCTCGGAGCGCGTCGGCAGCGAGTGGGCCGTCAAAGTCGTCACGGATCGAGTGCTCGCCGTTTACGAGGAGGTGAAGGACGACTACCTGCGCGAGCGAAGCTCGGACATCGAAGACGTGACGCGCCGCCTGCTCGTCTCGCTCTCCGGCGAGAGCATGGGCGGTCGCAGCTTAACCGAGGACGCGATCATCGTCGCGGAAGAGTTGATGCCCTCGACCATCGCCGAACTCGACTTCACGCACATCAAGGCAATCGCGACCGACGTTGGCGGCTGGACTTCGCACACGGCGATCATCGCGCGCGGACTCGGAATCCCGGCGGTCGTCGGCCTCCGAGACTTCTACCGCGCCGCGCGCACAGGCGACTCCGCGATCATCGATGCGCGCAAGGGCGAAGTCGTCCTCCATCCCACGCCCGCAACGACCGAAGGCGTCCGCGCCGAAGGGCGACCGCGTGCCGACGCTTCCGCGCGCGCCGCCGCGCCGGAAGATTTGCGCGCCCCCCTTCTAACGCTCGACGGCGTCGAGATAACCTTGCGCGCGAACGTCGAGTTGCCGGTCGAGTACGAGTGGGTCGGACGCTTCGGCGCGCGCGGGGTCGGGCTGTTCCGCTCGGAGTTCTTGCTGTCGCACCGTGGCACGATGCCGTGCGAAGAGGAGCAGCGCGCGGCCTATCTCGAACTCGCGCGCGCGGCGGGCGACGACGGCGCGACCGTCAGACTCTTCGACCTTGGCGGCGACAAGTCCGGCGGCCTGCAAGCGGACGGCGGCGACGAACGCAACCCCGCGCTCGGGCTGCGCGCGATACGCTTCTGTCTCCGTCGCGACGACGTGCTCCGCACGCAGGCGCGCGCGGTTCTTCGTGCGGCGGCGCACGCGCGCATCGACCTTGTGCTCCCGATGATCTCGGACATAACGGACGTTCGGCGCGCGCGCGCCGTCGTCGAAGAGGAGAGCGTGAGACTCAAGAATGGAGGGCACGCGGTCGGGCGCGTGCGCGTCGGCGCGATGATCGAAGTCCCTTCCGCCGTGCTCGTCGCCGACAAGCTCGCGCGCGAGGTTGACTTCTTCAGCCTCGGCACGAATGACCTCGTGCAGTACACGCTCGCGGTTGACCGCGGCAACGACGAGGTGGCCGATTGGTTTCGCTCGCTCCACCCAGCGGTCTTGCAGAGCGTCCGACGCGCGCTCGACGCCGCGCACGCCGCGGGCATCCCGGCCGTCGTCTGTGGCGAGATGGCCGCGTCGCCCGCCTACTCGGCAGTCCTCGTCGGACTCGGCGCGCGCGAGTTGAGCATGGCCCCGACCGCGATCCCGCGCGTCCGCCGCACGCTCGCCGGATTGGAGTGCGAAGAAGCCACGCGCATCGCGCTCGAATGCCTTGATTGCGCGACCGCAGACGAGGTTGAAGAGAATGTGCGTGTGCGACTCGGCACGCGCTGGCCGAATCTTTTTTCGCCGGAAATGTTGCCTCACACGAAAAACAGAGAGTAGAATCGAAGTGTGGTTGAGGCGCACGCGCCCTCAGCCTCTTTGAAATTTCGACCCGTCTCCCGGCGTTCGCGGCGACCGCTCACAAATCCGGCTGAAAATCGAAACGGCGTCCGCGCCGAAGACGCGCAGGCTTCCGGCTTCATCGTGAATGAAATTTTCGCGGCGCGGCTCTCTGAGATTATAAGCCGTTTAGTCGTTTAATCTCTACGAGTGAAGTGGCGCGAAAGGCAACGAGCCGCGCCGTCCGACTGATAAGGTTTTGGGTGTTTCAAACGGGGCCGCAAACACCGCCATGCCCGGCGGCCTGCGGCGTCGAAGGCAGTCAAGAAAGAGTGCTCGCATGAAGAAGTTTTTTACAGCCGCCGCCGTCGCGCTCGTCCTCTGCGCGGCGCACGCGCGTGCGTCGGGATTTCAGGTTGACGGAGTTCGCGTCGGCCCCTCGTCGGAAGAGAAGACGACGGACGCGGGCGACGCGACCCCGGCGAAGACGAAAGAAGCTAGGCCCGCGCCGACCGCCGAGACGAGCGGCGCGCGACACGCCGATTCGTCGAAAGAGTCCGCGAGCAAGAACGACGACAAGAAGAAGGACAAGCACGCCTCGGAAAAATCGCAGACCCCGTCCGCACTCCCGAACTCGACCGCCTCGACCGCCGCACCGTCCGACACAAACAAACCTCCCGCGACGAGCGACGCGCCCGCAAGACCCGGCGTTGAGCCTGCCGCCGCGTTGACAAACGCGGGCGTCGCGGCGAATCCGTCGAACCCTTCGCCGCCCGCGACGCCTTCCGTCGAACTCACAAACGTCTATCGAATCGGCGTCGGCGACGTGCTCGACATACGTTTGCTCAACGATCAAGACCCTCGACAGTCAACGCTCTACACAGTGCTCGCGGGCGGCGTGCTCGACTACCCTCTGCTGCGCGACCCGCTGACCGTTTCGGGGATGACGACCGACGAGCTTGCCGCTCAACTCATCGCGGACTTCCGCCACCGCGGACTCTACGAACACCCGCAGTTGCGAGTCAGCGTGCGCGAGTACGCGAGCCACGCCGTTCTAATCAGCGGGCTGGCGGGCGACCCCGGTACGAAGATTCTTCGGCGTGAGGCAATACCGCTCTACGTCGTCGTCGCAGAGGCACAGCCCAAGCCCGAAGCCGGTCGCGCCGTCGTCATCTCGCACTCGACGGGCAAGGTTATAACGGTTGACCTCGGCGATGTGGCGGGGCTGAACACGCTCGTGCAGCCCGGCGACGTTGTGAATCTGACCGTGAGGCCGCCGGAGTTCTTCTACGTCGGCGGCGAGATAAGCTCGCCGGGCCAGAAAGAGTTTCACATGGGGATGACGCTGACGCAGGCCGTGCTCGCGTCGGGCGGCGCGACCGCCGCGTCGAGTGGGCGTGTCCGCGTCTCGCGAGCGGGCGCGGACGGTCGGCTCGTTTCGAGCGAGTACGATCTCGCGGCCATCGAGCAAGGCAGCGTGCCCGACCCCTTGATTCAGGCGGGCGACCGGATCGAAATCCAGCGCGGTAAGAATCACAAGTGAGACGCCGGCGGATGAGTCACCGGCGTGCGCCGTCCTTCGATAGCCTTGTCCGGCGCACCCGCGAGGCTGTATTATCCATCGCGGTCGAAACAAAGTTTCGGAAGTCGCTTGCCCGACAGATCTCGGATTTGACGACTCGTTCAGACTCGCACCTGCCCGTCGGAGGATAAAATTTTGATTACGTGGAATCGAATCGGCGCAGCCGCGCTGGCCGCTGTGCTCGTGTTTGCACCGTTCACAACCGCCGTCTCCGCGGCCTCGTTCGCGCCAGCACAACAAAACGACACGCCCTCACAGGCCGAGCAGGACACGTTCAATCGCGGTCGCGCTCTCTTCGCCAAAGGCCAGTACGATCAGGCGGCGACGATCTTCCGCGACTTCCTCAAGACGCATCCCGACAGCTTCATTGCCGACCTGATGCTTCTCTGGCTCGGTCGCTCCTACATCGAGATGGGCAAGTTGCAGGACGCCGAGCAGGTCGCCGAGCGCCTCCACTCGATGAAGGACACGCCGTTCACAGACATCTACGACACAGAGCTTCAGACGGCGAAGAGCGAGGCCGGTGGACGCAGCGCCTCAGCCTCCGCAAGCCCGACGCCGGGCGCACAGCCGACGCCCGTCGCGTCGGTCGCGAAGGCGACGCCGACTCCCGCACGTCCCACGCTCAGCATCGCGCGGCCAACGCCTACGCCCGCAGAGGTCGCACGCGCCAACACGAACACGCCGGGACTCGCAGTCCGCGGCGGCGGCGACGCCGAACGGCCGCGCACCGCGGGCAGCCGGCAGCGCAGGAATAGCAGGAGCGAAGCGACGAACGGCAACGCCGTCGCGCCCGCGACGACGCCAACTCCGAAACCCTTGACGCCGACGAGAGCCGACGGCGAGCTATCCGCGAGCGCGTCGAGCGCACACAATACCAACCGCTTGAATCCGGCGCCCTCTGTCTCGCCGACGCCCGCGCCCACACGCGAGGCCGAAACGACTTCTGCGCCGCCGGTCGTCAACACACCGCCCGCGAATAACGGCGACTCGCAGCAGGGCGGATTCAGCATCACCGTCAGACAAGTTCCAGACCTCCAACTCGCGCTCCGCCGCGTGGCGCTCGCCGCTCAGCCCGGCCAGACGATTCAGTTGCCGCTCACGATCACGAACGCGGGCAACAAGGAGGATCAGTTCAGGCTCGAAACCGACCTGCCCGCCGAGTACCAGCCGACCTTCAGCCAGAGCGGCAACGACACGGGGATGCCGATATTCGTCACGCCGCAGATGCAGCGAGGCTCTTCAATCGAGGTGACGCTCAACGCGCGCGTGCCCGAGAGCGCGCCCGACAACCAGCAGCAGCGATTCCTCGTCCGCGCCGCGTCGCAGGCCGACTCGACCGTGACGCGCGCCGCCGACGCTTCGCTCACGGTCGTCGCCGCCGCGCTCAACGCAGGTTCGAGCGCGCTTCAGGAGAACGTCCAGCCCGGCGATACCTTCACGCAGCGCATCACAGTCCGCAATCAGGGCAGCGCCACGGCGCTCCAGACACGCGCAGATTTCGTCTTCAACCCAGACTTTGAACTCGTCAGCGCGACGCCCGCGCCCATCCAGTACGACCGCCCTTCGCGCACGGCCATCTGGTCGCTCGGCGATTTGGAGTCGCGCGACAATCGCGAGATAACGGTGACGCTGCGCGCAGTGCCCGAAGCACTCGCGGGCACGAGCAGGGCAGTCGGGCGGGGAACGATGCGGACGAAGAGTCTCTTCATCCCGTCGAACTTCGACGGCCCGACGATCAACGTCGGTCGGGTCGCGGGCGCGCGCGTTGACGCCGTGTCGAAGGGACTGACCGCGACGCCGGGCGACACGATGTACATTCCTTTCATCGTCCGCAACCCGTCGAACTATCCTGAGAGCTTCGAGCTTCGCATCGTCGCGCCGGGCGCACCCGCAGCGACCGTCTATGCCGATACGAACGGCGACGGTCGTCATCAGGACGGCGAGCCTGCCGTGACGCAGACCGCGGCGCTCGACCCGCGCGGCGGGCAGTTTCCAGTCCTGCTCGGCGTAGAGATACCGCGCTCGACTCCAGACCGAACGCAGTTCGCCTACAACCTCGTCACGCGCGCGATGAACGCAACGGGGCGAATCGCGGGCGAGGACTCGACGGTGCTGACGGTCACGACGCCGCGTGTGCGCGTCAGGGCGGAGCTTCCGAACTCGGAAGTGAAGCCGGGCGACACGCTCTTCTACCGACTCGTCCTCGTCAACGACGGCGGCGGACTCGCGAAGAACCTGAACGTGACGGAGCTTCTGCCCGACGCGCTTGAGTTCGTCTCGTCCTCGCCGGAGCTTTCGATGCAGGACATGGGCGGCGGCCGAGGCTTCGTCTGGCGCGTGGCGGAACTCGCGCCGGGCGACACGCAGGTCTTGCAGGTCACTGTACGGCTTCGACAGAACTTGGCAGCCGACGCGGTGATTACGCCGCGCCACACGCTGACCTATCAGGACTCGAACTCGAACGCGTATCGCGGGCAATGAGCGACGCCGCGGTCGAAGAACAGAGGAACACGGAGGCGGAAGGCTGTGAGCCGGGCCTCCGTGCTTCTTTTTCCGACGATTCCAACGGACTCGCGCCCGTCGCGCGTAGGCGTCTGACGACGCTCGTCATCGCGACGCTCACGCTCGATCTTCTCTTCGTCGCCGCGCTCGCCGTTTACTCTCACGCCGTAGCCTTCCACCCGTTCTTCAGTGGCTCGCTCGATCAGGCCGACCGAGCGAGCGTGCGCGGTTGGGTCGTTGACCGTGCGCGCGCGGAGAGCGTTGTCGAGGTGCAGCTTTACGTTGACGGCAAATTCGTCTCGGACGGCTTCGCGGATCAGCCGCGCCCGGACGTTTCCGCCAAGGGCTACGCGCCCGACGACCGGCACGGCTTCGTCTTCAACTTCGATCCGCCGCTCGCTGGCGAGCACGTCGCGCGCGTCTATGCAGTGCACGCGAGCCGCTCCGACTCGCGCCGCACGCTACAGCAGATCGGCAGCGCCTTCCGCTTCGACGCGAAATGAAACGTCCTACCAATCCGCAAACAGAAATCCTGATTCCGCCTTCAGAGGATCGCGCGCTCGCCGCGTGGGAGGTTGTGACGGTCGTCGCGTCCGTGCTTATCGCGGAGTGGGTCGTCTTCGCGCTCGCGGGCGACAACAACCCGCTCGCACTCGCGTTTCCTGTCACGACGGTTCTCGTCTTCATGCTTCTTTCTCATCGCGCGCGTGGCGAGTCGGCGCGTGAAGTTGGCTGGCGTCTCGACAACTTCGGAGAGGCCGCACGCCTGCTTGCGTTGCCGATGTTCACGGTCATAATTCTTTTCGCCTGCATCGGCTGGTACAACTCGAATCTCAACTTCACACGCTGGTCGGGCGGCCAGTCAATCCTCGGCGTCCCTTTGCTCAGCCTTCTCTGGGGGCCTTTGCAGCAGTACGCGCTGCAAGGATTCATCAACCGCCGGACGCAAATCATCATGGGCAAAGGGTGGGCGAGCGTCTTCACGGTCGCGGCGATCTTCGCACTGCTTCACCTGCCGAACCCGTGGCTCGCGCTCGCGACCTTCGCGGGCGGGCTGCTCTGGGCTTACGTCTATCAGCGCGCGCCGAACATCATCGCGCTCGGCATCTCGCACGGGCTTTTGACGTGGGTTCTAATCTCGTCCGTGCCGCCCGCCGCGCTCCACAACCTACGTGTCGGCTTCAAGTTCTTCGGGCAATAACTTTTTGAGGCGTGGATGCGAAGGCAATCCGACGCGCGCGCGGCTCATCACGGTTTGAACAGCAGCCATCTTTAGGCTGTACCGGTTCAACGTTGATTTGCTATAATCCGCGCGCCGCGCAAGAGGGCAGGCCGGGCGGTCGCCGCCGCGCTCACAGAGAGCGTGGGGGAGGAAAGTCCGAACACCGAAGGGCAGCGAGCCAGCTAACGGCTGGGCGCACGACGCTCAAAGTCCGCGAGAGCGGAGAGGTTTGAGCGCCGCGCGACGACAAGTGCAACAGAGAACAGACCAGCCAGCGGGCCTTCCGACTCTTCGGGGCCGGAGGCAGCGGGTGATGGGTGAAACGGTGCGGCCCCTTGTGGGCTTAAAGTAAGAGCGCACCGGCGCGCGTGGCGACACGCGCGGCCAGGCAAACTCCTCGCGGTGCAAGACCAAATAAGGAGGCAGTCAAAGAGGGCTGCTCGTCCGAAGTCGCGCTTCTTTCGGGAGCGCGCTACGCCTCCGGGTAGGTCGCTTGAGCCGTTCGGCGACGAACGGCCTAGAGGAATGATCGCCGCCCCGGTTCTTTCTGGCCGGGGACAGAATTCGGCTTACAGACCTGTTCTCGAATGCGCGGCAAACTTTCAAGCTCTTTCATCACGACGCGCCCAAGCCTCACAAGACTTAAACGACTCACGACATCAGGAGAACCTTTGAATGGCGAACCGTAAAGGCGTCTTCATCGGGGCATATGTTCCCGCAGAGTTGAAGCGCGCGCTTCAGCAGCGAGCCGTCAGCGAGCACCGAACGCTCTCGCAGGAGATCACGCGCATACTCGAAGAGGCCGTGAAGGGCCCGCGTCTTCCGCCGAACTTCGTCGAGCGCCGCGCGCCGAACCAGCGCCCGCGCCGTCGCGACAGCGACCCGCTCCCGCGCCGCCGCCGCGACGACCTCCCGCCGCCGGGCGGCAGAAAGTCCGGCGATGAGTGAGCGGCCTGAAGATCGTCGCGCGCCGCGCCGCGAAAAAACCGGTGCGGACTTCGCCGCGAAGATCGAACGACTATCTCTCAAGCCCTTGCGTCGAGCCTCCGACCGAGGCCCGACGCAAGGGCATTTGTCTTCCGACCCGGCCCGACGGTTTTCAACTCAGCCGCTCGGCGTTCGCTCACGTCGCCTCAAAAAAATCTTTCTGCTAAACTCCAACGCGTGAGCGCAGATGTTCCGGCGACGAAAAATAGATCGGTCAACGTTAAGCTCGCACTCATCTTCGTCGTGGGCGCGGTCGCGGGCTTCGTCGTGGGCTTCGCGCTCGCGAACAGCGTGAACCGGCAGGAGCAGGACAGGCTGCGCGTCGAACTCGCGCGCGCTCAGACGGGCGCGACCGCGAAGGAGACTCCGGCTGCCGGGCCGAAACAGGCGACGCGGGCCGCGGCGGACGACGACGCCTCGATCCCGACGCTCACCGACGAACAGTTGAAGAACGCAATCGCGAAGGCCGACGCGAGTCCGGGCGACGCAGAGTTGCAGAAGCAGGTCGGGCAGAACCTCTACGTTTACTCTTGGGTGAAAGGCAACGCCTCGATACTGCCGGACGTTGCGCGCATACTTAAACGCGCTCACGAGGACGACTCGAAGGATTACAAGACGACGGTGATGGCCGGCGACGCGCAATTCCTGATCGCACGCAACAGCAGCGACACGCGACCGCTCACAGACGCGCGCAAGCTCTACGAAGACGCGCTCGCGTCGAGACCGGACGACGCGGTCGTGCGGACGAGTCTCGGCCTCACCTACTTCTACGACAAGCCCTCCGACCCGAAGCGTGCGATTCAAGAATTCCGCCGCGTGCTCCAGACAGACCCGCGACAGGAGATGGCCATTCAGAGCCTCGCCGCCGCGCTCATCGAGACGGGAAGTTTGGACGAGGCAGCGAAGCGACTCGACGAGCTTGAAAAATTGAACTCTTCAAATCAGGAACTCTCGAACCTGCGCGCGCAACTCGAACAGAAGAAGAACGCTGCGAAGGAGGCGAAGTGAAATACCTTCTGCTGCTCGGCATCTTCGCCGCCGTCGCCTTCGTCTTCTACCTTCGGCTGCGCCCGTACATCCGCGGCGTTCGGCGCTTCCTCGGCGTCGTGCGCGAGGTCAACCGAATGAGCGCGGGCGCGCGTCCGGGCGTCCGGGCGAACGTCCCGCGCGAAGAGAAACCTGCGCGCGCGCCGGGCGAGAAGCTCGTGCGTTGTGCCGCGTGCCAGACCTGGATGCCCGGCTCGCGCGCCGTGCGCCTGCGCGCGACGGGCGCGACCTACTGCTCGCACGCCTGCCTCGAACGCGCCGCCGACTCGCCTCGCCGCGCGCACAAATCCGCCTGAAGTCACACGCTCTAGTCGCTTGCCGGGGACGAATCTCGCGCGGCGCAAGCCTTCAACGTGCGGCTCTCGGCTTCTTCTGCAACTTCGCACCGAGAAAGAATAAGGAGGTCGAGACGACGAGCGACGCGGGTGCGACGAGGAGCGCCGTCGTCAAGTGCTGCCTCGCCGGATCAATGCCGATCAAGCCGGCGAACGACGAGAGCGCGGCGAAGTGTCCGGCCTTGAGAGAGTCTGAGAGCAGGCCGACGACGAGGCGCGAGATCGCGTCGCCGCAGGCGTGGATGATTACGATGTTGAGCGCGACGGCCATCGCGCGAACGTTGAACGGGACGCTTTCGAGAAGGATCGCGTGGAACGGCGCGTTGCTCGTGAACAGCAGAGCGACGGCGAAGAAGACGCAAGGGATATAGATGCGCGGGTCGTCGGCGATCAAGACCATGAGCGTCGGGACTACGCCGACGAGCGTGCTGACGGCGCAGACGAGGAAGTAACCGTTGTGACGGCGCGCGGCCACGCGGTCGGCTATCCAGCCGCCGCCGAAAGTACCCGTCGCGCCCGCAAGCAGCGTGACGACGCCGAGCGTTATGTTCGCGCCCGTCTGGGTCATCCCCTTGTCGCGCACGAGCACGATGATCGCCCACGTCGCGAACGCGCCGAGCGCTGCCGTCAGCGCCGTGTACGCGGCGGTCGAGATTAGCCAGTCGCGCGTCTTCAGAATGCCCCAAGCGGTTCGCAGAACCGACTCGCCGCCGCGCCCGGACTCGCTCGCCGGATTCACTTCGGCGCGCGGAGTCTGAGGCACGCCCGCCGCCCGATCTTCGAGCGTGAGTCCCGGCGGCGCTTCGTCCGTCGCTCCGCGCCGCGGCTCGCGCAGCGTCCAGACGAGCGCGGCTGTAATCAGTCCGGGCACGCCGACGATCATGAACGCGACGCGCCAGCCGAAGAAGTGCGCGAGTACGCCGCCGATGACGAAGCCGAGCGCGAAGCCCATCGGTATCGCCGACTGAAAAACTCCGAGCGCGGTCGCGCGCTTGTTGTGCGGGAAGAAGTCTGCGATGAGGCTCGGCGTAATTGTCGAGTATGCAGACTCGCCCACGCCCACGCAGGCGCGCACGAGGCAGAGTGCGATGACGACGCCCGAGAGAGTGAGCGGCCATTGGACGAACGGCACGTCGATGTGCAGCGAGCCGTGGACGAACGGAAGCCGGCCAACTACGCCCGTCATACCCGTCGCGATGCTCCACAGGACTGCCGCGACGGCCATCAGCTTTGCGCGCGGGTACCGGTCGCCGAGCCTTCCGAATATGGGCGCGAGAATCGTGAACGACAGCAGCAGCGACGACTCCATCAGGCCGATGTCCGAGTCGGTGATCTTCAGCGAAGCGTCCGCCTGCATGCTCGTCGCGACCGCGGGCAGCACTTGCCGGTCAATGTAGTTGAGGAAGTTGACGAGAGAGAGTATGAGCAGCGCGTAGTAAGAATAGCGCGGGACTGCCGACGCGGCGCGCGGCGCGGACTTGTCGCCGGTTTGATCGCGGCTTGTGCTCATGCGGCGGCTTCCGCAGAAGTCAGGATTTCGACGACCGCGGGCGTGATGTCTGTGAGCGCGCGCACGCGGCTCGCGACGCGCTCGCGCGCCGGCCCCCAGGCGAGCGTCGGCACTTGGTTCAAAGTGTGGTTGCGCTTCGAGAGGTCTTCGACGTTGCCGTGGTCGCTCGTCAGTATGACGTTCGTGCGCGAAAGCTCGACGCGCGAGAGCACCGCGCGCACGAAGCGCGCGAGTTCGCGGAGCACGACGAGCGCGCCGTCCGTGTTCTGCTCGTGCCCGGCGCGATCCGCGATGAAGTGTTCGTAAAGCGTGAAGCGATTTTCGCCCGCGATGCGCGCGAGGATTTCGGCGGCCTCTTCGGGCGTGCGGACGGAAACGTCCGCGCCCAGTTCGACGAGAAAGCGATTTGTGAAGTCGTGATAGACGGCACGCCCCTCTTTCAAATCTTCGAGCGTGCGAAAGGGAAGACCAGCGGCCTCGACTGCTACGGTCGTCGCCGCAACCCAGCGCGGACGCTGTGTGAAGAAGTGCGGCGAATATGCGTTGGCAAAGGCGTTGGGGCCGACGCCGAGGCGCTTGAGCCGTAGAAAGATCGAATGCTCGCGTATGATTTCGCGCATCGCGGCGTTGGGGAAGCCCTGCTTGTGATAGCCGAGGAGCGCCGGCGCGTTTATGCCCGTCAGAATCGTCGTCTGCCCCGAAGCGCTCTGCGGACGCCCCTCGACGCCGAGGCGTACGTCCGTGCGCGCCAGCACGCCGCCGAACGGCAGTCGCGGCTCCTCGTCTTGAAAGACGGCGAGCGGCGAAGCCTCTTCGCCGAGCAGGTCGAGCGGATTGTGCGAGCCGCGCGTCCCCGTGCCGAGGCCGTCAACGAATATGAGAAGGACGGGCACCGAGAGGATAAGTAGCATCAGCCGCGCCGAAGAGGCAAGTCGGCGTGGAAGAATCGAACGCGAAGCGCGAGCGCACGTCGCCTTCACGAAGGCGCGTCGCGCGCGCGTTTCGGCGCGGGTTGAAACCCGCGCGAAAGAATTGCGTACTACCGTCGAAGCCTCTGATATATTGTCTGAAAGATTTGTTATCAACGCATCCTTCATTTCGGATTGTCGTCAATAATCTCGGAGGAATAATGACCACCGTCAAGAACGTCTGCGCGTGCTTGCTCGCCGCCTTGTTTCTAGTCTCCGGCCTACGCGCGCCCGTCGCCGCGGCCCCACGTTCAGAAGCTGTTCAGCCGTCGCCGCGCGCGTACCTTTACGAGCCTTCGATCTCGCCCGACCGAAAGGAGATCGCGTTCGTCTCCGGCGGCGACATCTGGACTGTTCCCGCCGAGGGCGGCGAGGCGCGTCTGCTCATCTCGCACCCTGCGACCGAATCGCGCCCGCTCTACTCGCCCGACGGCAGGCGGCTCGCCTTCATCTCGACGCGGACGGGCAACGGCGACATATACGTGCTCGACTTCGCTTCGGGCGACTTGAAGCGGCTCACGTTCGAAGACGGCTTCGAGCAGTTGGACGCTTGGTCTTACGACGGCAAGTGGATTTACTTCTCCTCGACCGCGCGCGACATCTCCGGGAGCAACGACATCTACCGCGTGAGCGCGGACGGCGGGACGCCGATGCAGGTTTCCGCCGACCGTTACGCGAACGAGTGGGCGGCAGCGCCAGCGCCGAACGGCACGGACATGGCATTCGTCGGCAAGGGCTATGCGCAGTGGTGGCGTCACGGCCACGCGCACATTGACGAGTCTGTGATAACGCTGATGCGCGGCCTTTCGGCGACGGGCTACGAGGCGCTGACCGCGGGCGGCGCGAAAGAAATCTGGCCGATGTGGGGCGACGGCGGGAAGAGCCTGTACTTCATGTCCGACCGCGGCGGCTCTGAAAACATCTGGAAGCTCACGCTCGGCGGCGAACCGAGACAGGTGACGAAGTTCACCGGCGGGCGAGTGCTATGGCCCAATATCTCTTACGACGGGCGCGAGATAGTCTTCGAGCGTGGCTTCGGAATATGGAAGCTGGACACCGATTCGGGGCGCGCGAGCGAAGTCGGAATCACTCGACGGGGCGCGCCCGCGGGCCCCGCGGTCGAGCGCGTCAGGCAGACGGATCAACTACAAGACCTCGCGCTCTCGCCCGACGGCAAGAAGATAGCCTTCGTCGCGCGTGGCGAAGTCTTCGCGGCTTCCGCGACCGACGGCGGCGACGCGGTGCGACTGACGACGACGGCTGCGCCCGAATCACAGCCGACGTGGGCACCCGACAGCCGGCGCGTCGCGTACGTCTCCGAGCGCAACGGCTCGGGCCAACTCTTCATCTACGACTTCGCGACGAACGCGGAGACGCAGTTGACGGCGGACGCGGACGGCGACAACACGCCGCGCTTCTCGCCCGATGGAAAGTGGCTCGCGTTCGAGCGCGCCGGTCGAGAGATTCGCGCGCTCAATCTCGACACGAAGAAGGAGCGCGTCGTCGCTTCGGGAAGTCTTGAGCGCCCACCGCTCGCGCCCGACCGGCCGTTCGCGTGGTCGCCCGACAGCAAATGGATAGCTTTCATCCCCGTCGGACAAAAACTTTTCCGTAACGTCTTCGTCGCGCAGGTCGAGGGCGACGGCAAATCGCAGCCCGTGAGCTTTCTCGCCAACGGCGGGAGCGACACGGTCTCTTGGAGTCCCGACGGCACGTTCATACTCTTCGACACGGGGCAGCGCACCGAGCCGGGCCAACTCGCGCGCGTTGACCTCATACAACGCACGCCGAAGTTCCGCGAAGACCAGTTCCGCGACCTCTTCAAAGAGGAGACGCCGAAGAACGTCTCGCCGACGCTCAGGCGACAGGAGAACAACCCGCAAAGCCCCGTGCCGCCGACGCAGACGCCGCAGAGCACGCCGACGCCGAACACAAACACGACGCCGACGCCTTCGCCGTCTGAAACGCCTGCGACAACGCCGGGTCAAACGCCGACGCCCTCGCCGCAGGATTTACTGGGCAAGGGCGCGCAATCGAGCGGCGAGAACCGAGCGGGCAAGCCCGTCGAGATAATCTTCGACGGCATACGGCGACGGCTGAGCCTTCTGCCCGTCGGCGTTGACGTGCTCTATCAGACCGTAAGCCCCGACGGCAAATGGGTGCTGATGATCGCGAGCGTGGCGAACCAGACGAACCTTTACCTCTACTCGCTCGACGAGCTTTCGCGCGAGCCTGCCATCGCGCGGCAACTGACTTCGACGCAGGGGTTCAAGTCCGACGCACAGTTCTCGCCCGACAGCAAGGAGGTCTTCTTCCTCGAAAACGGTCGCGTCCAGATCGCGCCGCTCGACCAGCGCCAGCAGCCGCGCGGACTCGGCGTCGCGGCTGAGATGGACGTTGATTTCTCGCGCGAGAAGTTGGAGGTCTTCAATCAGGGTTGGGAGTACATGCGCGACAATTTCTTCGACCCGAAGTTCCACGGCGCAGACTGGCAGGCCGTCCACGACGAGTTCATGCCATACGTCGAGGGCGCGGGCACGCCCGACGAGGTTCGACGACTGATGCGCCTGATGGTCGGCGAGTTGAACGCATCGCACCTCGGCGTCGCGTCGCCGTTCGGCTCGACGACGACGGGCCGGCTCGGACTCGACTTCGACCGCGAAGAGTACGAGCGAGGCGGTCGCCTGCGTGTCACTCAGGTCATCCCGCTCGGCCCCGCCGCTCTCGCGCGCGATGCGGCGTCGCCGGACATGACGCGCCCCGTCAGGGCCGGCGACTACGTTCTCGCGATTGACGGAAGACAGGTTGATGCGCGGACGAATCTCGACGAGTTGCTCAACTACAAGATCGGCCGCCGCGTTACCGTCACGGTCGCATCCTCGCCCGGCGGAGCCGACAAAAAAGATTTGGACGTGCGTCCGACGAACATCGCGACTGAGAAGGGTCTTCGATACCGCGAGTGGGTCGAGGAGAAGCGCGCATACGTCGAGCGCGTGAGCGGCGGTCGCGTCGGCTACGTCCACATGATTGACATGTCTTCGGCGTCGCTCTCGCAATTCTACGTTGACCTCGACGCCGAGAACCAGTCGAAGGACGCGGTGATAGTTGACGTGCGTCACAACGACGGCGGCTTCGTTAACGTCTATGCGATTGACGTGCTCGCGCGAAAGAGCTACCTGCGTATGACGCCGCGCGGGTTCACGACCGCGCCCGCGCGAACCGCGCTTGGACAGCGCGCGCTCGAACTGCCGACGGCGCTCGTCACAGACCAGTACACGCTCTCCGACGGCGAAGACTTCGCCGAAGGCTATCGAAGCCTGCATCTCGGCAAGGTCGTAGGCGAGCCGACCGCGGGCTGGATCATCTACACCGCGAACGTCTCGCTCATGGACGGGACGATCTTCCGCCTGCCGTTCATACGCATACAGACCGTCGAAGGCGCGGACATGGAACTCAACCCGCGCCCCGTTGACGTGCCCGTCGCGCGGCCCGTCGGCGAGAGCTACACAGGCCACGACTCACAACTCGACGCGGCGGTGCGCGAACTGTTGGGGAAGCGTTGAGAAAAGGAAGAGAATAAAAGCGGCCCGCGTTCGGAAAGCTTTGATGCTCGTCTCCGAACGCGGGCATTGTTTTTTGTCGTCAGAAGCGGTCGTGATCTCTGTCTCTCATCGCTGCGGGCGATGGCGACGACGTTGGCCGCTGGCTTACCTTCTCCCACTCGTCGCGCGTGAGCGTCTTCAAAGGCTCAAGCCTCTTCTTCGAGAGTTCCGCGTTGAGTCCCGAAAGCTCTTTCGACGACCACGAGTCGAAGTCCTTCACAACGTCTGCGAGTTCGCGCGCGAGCGCGTCGGCGCGTTCAGCTTGCGTCTGCGGCGGGCGTCCCTCGTAGAAGACGACGTTGCCGTAAAGCTCCGTCAGGTATTCTCGCAGGCGTTCCTCGCCCGTTACCGCGCCGCCCTCTTTCGTCGCGACGATCTTCTTACGAAGCTCGTCAACCTGCGATGAGCCGTCAAGCAAGCGCTTGCGAAGCGGGTCGTCCGGCGCAAGCTTCGACGCGCGCTCGTCGAGCGCCAGCCTCATGCGGTTGATCTTGTCAACGGCGTAGGACATCTCGCCGAGTTGGTCGCGCAGCTTGAGCGCGAGGTCGAACTGCGCCTTTCGATCCGCGGCGGTGTGCGTCGAGCGCGGGTCGGCGACGATCTGAAGCTGAGTCGTGTAAACCTGCTTGTCGTCCGTCATCCTCACCGTATAGGTTCCGGGCATGACGCGCGGGCCGTAGGACGCGCCGAACGCGGCGCTCGCGGCGGGCGGCACGCGTGGAGGGTCAAGACGCATTGACCATGTCGTCCGGCTCAAGCCACGCCGCTTGCTGCTTGGAATCGTGCCGAGCAACTTTCCTTCGGGGTCGAGGACTTCGATCTTCAAGTCGCCGAAGATGTGCCGCCTGCGTTGGTAGTATGTGATGGTGGCTTCGTCGGTCGGGTTGTCGCCCGTGAACTCCGCGTCGCCGATGGCCCACCCACCGTTGCCGGAGATGCTCTGGACTGCGGGCCTGCCCTGTATGAAGAAAACGTCTTTAGCGAGCGCGTCGGGCGTAAGCACGCGGAGCGGCGTAATGTCGTCAACGATCCAGATGCCTCGTCCATGCGTCGCGATAACGAGGTCGTTGTCGCGCGGATGTATGGCGAGGTCGCGCACCGCCACGTCCGGCATGTCGCCGCCCTTGTACTGCGCCCACTGCTTGCCTCCATCGAGTGAAATCCAGAGGCCGAACTCCGTGCCGACGAACAGCAGGTCGCGGTTGACCAAATCCTCTTTGACTACGTGCGCGTAGCCTCGCATCGTCGAATCATTGGCGACGAGCGGCGTCCACGTCTGCCCGTAGTCGGTCGTCTTGTAAACGTAGGTCTTCATGTCGCCGAACGTGTGCAGGTCGAAGGTCGCGTAGGCCGTGCCCTCGTCGAAATGCCCGGCGTCAATGTAAGAGACCCATGCGTTCTTCGGAAGGCCACGGATATTGCCGACGACGTTCGTCCACGTCTTCCCGCCGTCGCGCGTGATCTGCACGTTGCCGTCGTCGGTTCCGGCCCAAATTAAATTCGAGTTCTTCGGCGACTCGCAGATTGAATAAATTGTCGTGTGCGTCTCGGCGGCAGAGTTGTCAACTGTGACGCCGCCCGACTGCTCCTGCTTCTGCTTTTCGGGGTCGTTCGTCGTCAGGTCGGGCGAGATTCGATCCCACGTCTGCCCGTGGTCGCGCGAGCGGAAGAGAAACTGAGCGCCGATGTAAACCGTCCCGTCCTTCGAGACGTGAATCGGCGTGTTCCAGTTGAAGCGCAGCTTGCCTTCGTTGTACTCAGGCAGCGGCTTGAGGTTCGGCGTCTCAAGCGTCTTGCGGTTGACGCGGCCCATCTCGCCGCCCTGCGATTCGGTGTAGATGTAAGTCGGATCTGAAGGGTCAACGAAAGTCCAGAAGCCGTCGCCTCCGTAGATGTTCTCCCAACGGCTGTTCGTGATGCCGCCCGGATATTGCGAGTCGCCGATCCAGTCGCTGTTGTCCTGCAACCCGCCGTAGACGTGATAAGGCCGATCCATGTCAACCGAGACGTGGTAGAACTGCGACACCGGAAGGTTCTGCGCCTTCCACCACTTGTTGCCGCCGTCGTAGGAGTACCAGACGCCGCCGTCGTCGCCCGTGATGAGATGGTCTGTGTTGTTCGGGTCAACCCAAACGTCGTGGAAGTCGCCGTGCGCGCCGCCGGAGATGTTCGAGAAACTCTTGCCGCCGTCGTTGCTGAAGATCAAAGAGAGGTCGGGCTTGTAAATCTTGTTCTCGTCCTTCGGGTCAACGATGAGGTTCGCGAAGTAGAACGGACGCCAGATCATGTTCTGGCTCCGGTCGAGCATGGCCCAAGTCTTCCCGCCGTCGTCGGAGCGGTAGAGCGCGTTCTGAGGCGCGACCGCCTCGACGAGCGCGTAAATCACGTTCGGCTTCGACGGCGCTGACGTGACCGCGACGCGGCCCCAAGGCTTCGGCGGAAGACCCTTCGCGCTGTTCGCGTCGAGTTCAGTCCACGTCGCGCCGCCGTCGTTTGACTTAAACATTCCGCTGCCCGAAGGCACGTCTGGCGAGTCGCCGCCGGAGCGGAACGTCCAACCCTTTCGCCTGAAGTCCCACATCCCTGCATAGAGCGTCCGAGGGTTCTGGCTGTCCATCGAGATCATCGAGCAGCCGGTCGAAGCGTTCGCGCCCTTCAGAACTTTCGTCCAACTCTTCCCGCCGTCGGTCGTCTTGTAAACGCCGCGTTCGTCCGAGTCGCTCCAAAGCTTGCCGGGCGCGCAGGCGTAAACCGTGTCCGTGTTCGACGGGTCAACGAGAATCTTTACGATGTGCTCGGAGTCGCGGAGTCCGACGTTCGTCCAGTTCTCGCCGCCGTCCGTTGACTTGTAGATGCCGTCGCCGACCGAGACGCTGTTACGCATCCAAGATTCGCCCGTGCCGACCCAGATCGTTTTCGGATTCTTCGGGTCAACCGTGATCGCGCCGATTGACTGGACTGTCTGCTTGTCGAAGACGGGCTTGTAGCTCGTGCCGCCGTTGACTGACTTCCAGACGCCGCCCGAAGCCGAGCCGACGTAGACCGTGAGCCGATTACCCTCGCGCACCGCGTCTATCGCCGAGATGCGACCGCTCATCTGCGCCGAGCCGATGTTGCGCGCGCCGAGGCCGGAGATCGTCTGCGAGTCAACTTTGGCGGGGCCGTTCGATTGCGGGTTCGCCGGCTGCGGCGTCTGCGCTTGCGCGCACGCGGCGAGCGCGAAGAGGAAGATCGTTGTCGAAAACCAGCGCGTCAATCTTGTGTGCATCTCTCGCGAATCCTTTTTTCGGTGGTCAGTTCTTTTTCTCTTGTGGTCAGTTCTTTTTCTCTTCGAGCCGCGCGGGCGGCTTCCCGCTGTCCGGCTGCGACTCGCCCGGCTTCTGCGTCGAAGGCTTCCCGGCGTCGGGCTGTTTCGGCGTCGTCGTCGAAGCGTCGGGGGCCGACTCGGCTTGCGACTTCGCGGCGGGTGCGCGGAATCGCCGGTCGTCAATCGCGACGTTGGCCTCGATCTTCTCGTAGGTGACCTTCGACTTGTTCTGGCTGCCCTTCAGGCCGCTCTCGACGGAGAAGGGAAGGTACAGCCCGTTGACCTGCTTGTAGTCGCCGAGCAGCGTCTCCGACTCCTGCTCCTCGCCGCGTATCGTCCGCTTCGAGTCTATCTTGATTGGCACGTAGTAGTCTGCGTCCATGTAGTAGATGAACACGTCGCCGTTCGGGCGCGTGACCTTCAGTTTGTACACGTCGCTGCCCTCGAACTCGTCCTTGCCGACGTACTCGACCGCCACGCCCTTCTGCCCGTAGTTGACGAGCGGGCCGTCGAGGTCTGAGTCTTCGACGATCTCGCGCATCTCCTCTTCGCCTAAAGGCTCGGCGTCCTTCTTGCCGTTCCAGGGTTCGATCTTCCAGCCCGTCGTGCCGTCGTAGGCCGTGACGCCGGTCATCCCCTGAATCGTGAAGTCCTGCCGCACGGAGCCGGGGCGCTTGTTCTCTTCGACGACGACCGCCTCGAAGCCGCCGCCGCCGTTGAACGTGCCCGTGCGCCGGAGCGACTTGACGGCCTCGATCCTGTCCATGCCGCCAATGGTCTTGATGTACTTCGCGACGATCTCGTCGGCGGTCTGCGCCGATGCGCTCGCGGCGCAGATGACGAGTGCGGCCAGAGCCAGCGTGAGCCTACGCATGATCTTCTCCTTGTCGTGCGTTGCGGAATTAGAAATGTAGTTTGCGGGCACGAAATTACGGATTGAAATAGTAGTTGAGGCTCGAAAAAATGTCGAGAGCATTCGACGGCGGTGACGCGTCACATCGAGATTTTACGTCCCGTTCGTCACGCTAAAGCACCGCCTCGTAACAGAGACGCCGCCGCCCGAGCGTCACAGGCGCGTCGTCGTGCGCCCGTCTCCGCTCAGTGGAAGGAGGCCGTGCTCGCGATAGAGACGAAGTTTGTTGTGAAGGGTCTTGAGACTTATCCGCAAAAGCTCCGCGGCGCGCGTCTTGTTGTTGTCGGTCTTCTGTAGCGTGCGGAGTATCATCACGCGCTCGACCTCGTCAATCGGCGTGCCGACGGCGAACGAAACCGTATCCGTCCCGCGCGCGCGCGCTCGCTGGTCGATGAAGGCGGGCGCGAGGTGGTGGCGCTCGATTGCCTCGTCGGGGCAGACGATGACGGCGCGCTCGATAACGTTGCGCAATTCGCGGACGTTGCCCGGCCATGTGTGAGATTGCAGCGCCTCGATTGAAGTCGGGCTGAGCAGGCGCGCAGGCCGGTTGTGGCGCTCGGCGAGTTGCGCGATGAGATGCTGCGCGAGCAGAGGGATATCATCCTTGCGCTGGCGCAGCGGCGGAAGCTCGATTGTGATGACGTTGAGGCGGTAGAGAAGGTCTTCGCGGAAAGCGCCCTGTCGAACTGCGTCTAAAGGGTTGCGGTTCGTCGCCGCGAGCACGCGCACGTCAATCGGAATCTCGCCCGCGCCGCCGAGGCGTCGAATCCTCCGGTCTTCGAGCACGCGCAGCAGCTTCGCCTGAAGCGAGAACGGCATCTCGGCGATTTCGTCGAGCAGAAGCGTGCCGCCGTTCGCAAGCTCGAAGCAGCCGAGGCGGCGCGAGGCCGCGCCCGTGAACGCTCCGCGCTCGTGGCCGAACAACTCCGACTCCATCAGCGTCTCAGGGATCGCGGAGCAGTTGATGGCGACGAACGCCGAGTTCTTGCGCGGACTCAGGTTGTGAATCGAGCGCGCGACGAGTTCCTTGCCCGTGCCCGA
>DATINM010000093.1:0-67201 GCA_035474235.1 Pyrinomonadaceae bacterium | reverse complement strand
GAGTTGTTCGATCACGTCCTCGTCCGTCATCTTGTAGAAGCGCGCGAAGTGGTCAAGCTCGACCATCGTCCAAGCCTTGAGATGAAGCTGCGGGTAGTTCGACTTGAGCGACGAGAGCAAGTCCGTGAAGTAGCTGAACGGAAGCTTCGTGTTCAGCCCGCCGACGATGTGAAGCTCGGTCGCGCCCTCACGGACGGCTTCGCCCGCGATGCGTAAAGAATCTTCGATGTTGTGCGTGTAGGCGTCGCGCGCGCGCGGCGTGCGGAAGAAGCCGCAGAACTTGCAGTCGGCGTAGCAGACGTTCGTGGGGTTGAAGTGGCGATTGACATTGTAGTAAGTCACGCGCCCGTGAAGCCGACGCCTGACGGAGTCGGCGAGCCGACCGAGCGCGGGCACGTCTGCGGTTTGAAACAGCGCGACGCCATCGTCGAATGAGAGCCGCTCGCAGGCTTCGACCTTCGCGGCGAGTTCGTTGAGTTTGTTGTCGTGTGAAAAGTTCATGGCTCAAAGTTAAAGATTCAAAGCTCAGTTCCAGAGTGTCCGCACGTCGAGCGCGAAGCCTTTGAGTAGAGACTCGCCCGAAACGGTCTGCGGGTTGTCGAGGACTTCGACCGCGGCTTGCGGGCGATAGACGTAAACTTTTTTCTTCAGAGGGTCGATCAACCAGCCGAGTTGCGCGCCGTTCTCGACATACTCTTCCATCTTCGCCTTCAGAACTCGAATCGAGTCCGTGCGCGAGCGTAGCTCGACGACGAAGTCCGGGCAGAGCGGAGGGAATTTCTCCTGCTCCTCTGTCGTCAGCGCGTCCCAACTTTCGTTGCGAACCCATGAGAGGTCTGGCGAACGCTTTGCGCCGTTCGGCATCGAGAAGATCGTCGAAGAATCGAAGCCTCTGCCCGTCCCGTCTTTCTCCGCCCAAATGCCGAACTCGACAATGAGTTTGAAGTTGCGGTTTCCGGTCTTGCCTCCCGTCGGCAGCATGATAATGAGGTCTCCTTCTTTTGTGAGTTCGATGCGGAGGTCTTTGTTGAGCATACAGAACTCGAAGAACTCGTCGTCGCCAAGCTTCTTCAGGAACGGGCGAAAGTGGAGCACAAGCGCGTTCGACTGTTGCTCGGTCGGTGTGATTGCGGCAGCCATAAACAACCCTTTCGTTTCGAGAGCCGTACACCTCAAACTCAAATCCTGACGAATGTCGCGCCGCCGAAAGTCGCGAGCAGTATGACGCTGACAAAGGCGTTCGTCGTGAAGAACGCCGCGTTCAGACGGCTCAAGTCTTCGGCGCGCACGAGCGAGTGTTGATAGACGAGCAGTGCGCCGGTCGCTGCGACTCCGGCGAGCGCGAGTACGCCAAGACCTGTCAGAAAGTATAACCCGACGAGCGCCGCGAACGCCCCCGCGTGCAGAGCGCGCGAGACCCACAACGCGCGCCCTAGCCCGAGGCGCGCCGGTATCGAGCGAAGCCCTGCGGCGCGGTCAAAGTCATAGTCCTGACAGGCGTAGAGCACGTCGAACCCGGCAGTCCACAAAAGAACGACGAGCGAGAGCAGGAGCGGCACGCCGCTGTCAATCGAGCCGCGCACGGCGACCCAAGCGCCCGTCGGCGCGATTGACAGGCACCAGCCGAGAACGATGTGCGAGAGCGACGTAAATCGCTTCGTGTACGAGTAGAGCAAAACGCTCGCGAGCGCGACCGGTGAGAGCACGAGCGTCAGGCGATTGAGCATCGCAGCCGAGACGAAGAAGAGCGCGGCTGCGGTGAGCGTGAACGCCCACGCGAACGAGACGGAGAGCAGCCCGACAGGGATAGCTCGCGTGCGCGTCCGCGGGTTCGCCGCGTCGTAGGCGCGGTCTGCGATGCGGTTGAAGGCCATCGCCGCGGAGCGCGCGCCGACCATCGCGAGAGTTATCCAGAGCGCCTGCCACCACGTCGGAAGTCCCGTCGCGTTGAAGCCGCGCGCCGCAAGCACCGCGCCCAAAAAAGCGAAGGGCAGCGCGAAGAGCGTGTGCTCGATCTTTATCATTTCGAGCGTCGTGCGGATGTTGCTTGCGGCGGTCGCCATCGCAGTTTAATCGAAAAGCAAAAGCCGGGCCGTCTTCTTCGCTTTCAGGTCAGGCCGTCGTCTTCCGTAAATCTCGCACGCTTCCAAGCGATCTCTCGCGCCGTCTCCGTCGAGGCTCGCAAAATGCCAAACGGCTCGGCGCGCGTTGCGCTTCGCAAAAGCCAAGGGTCAACAAGTCTGGGACTCGCGCGGCTCCCAGTAGTCGGGCGACTCGGCCATGTTCGGGTCGGGCCGCTCCATCCAACGCTCCGGCTTGTGCAAATCAATGAAGCCGAAGCGACGATAAAGTTCGTGCGCGTCCTTCGTCGCCAGAACCCAGCGTCGGAAGCCCTGCAAGTCGGGGTGCGCGATGATGACTTCCATCAGCCACTTCGACAGCCCGCGCCCGCGATGCGCTTCGAGTACGAACACGTCTGCGAGCCATGCGAACGTCGCGTAGTCGGTCACGACGCGCGCGAAGCCGACCAGTTCGTCGCCTCGATAGACGCCGAACGGCAGAGAGTTTTCAATCGAGCGACGCACGACCTCGACCGCACGGCCCTTGCCCCAGTAGCTCTCCAAGCTGATGTACCGGTGTATGGCCGCGATGTCGAGCCGCCCGCGGTCTGTGCTTATCGTGTACTCGCCCTTGTGCCAATCCATAAACAATGAACGATGAATGCGAAATGATGAGTGATGAATTAAAAGCAGGATGTATTTCATTCATCATTCATCATTCCGCATTCATCGTTTCTCCTTTCCATCGCGTGCCCGCCGGGTGCGGGATGCCGAACTGGTCGAGTATTCGGAAGACGAGGTGGTCAACCAACTGCTCGATGGTCTGCGGACGGTGGTAGAAGCCCGGACTCGCGGGCAGGATGCGCGCGCCCGCGTGCGCGAGCCGGAGCATGTTCTCAAGGTGTATCGAGTTGTACGGCGTCTCGCGCACGACGAGGACGAGCCTTCGCCCCTCCTTCAAAGTCACGTCCGCCGCGCGGTGAATCAGATTCGTGCCCGCGCCCGAAGCAATCGCGCCGAGCGTGCCCATCGAGCAGGGCACGACGACCATCCCGGCCTGCGGGTGTGAACCCGAAGAGGGCTTCGCCGCCATGTTGTCGAGGCGTTGAAATTGTATGAGCTTCGAGTCGGCTGGCAAGCCCGCCCACTCGCCCACCGCGCGCGCGTCGCCCTCCTCGATCTTCGCGCCCGTCTCGACACGCGCGACGACCAGAGCCGAGCGCGACATGACGAGATTGACGCGCTCGACCGCGCCGCTCGCGGCCATGTGCGCGAGCGTGCGCCGCGCGTAGATCGAGCCTGATGCTCCGGTGATTGCGACCGTCAGTTCCATGTCGGCGAACTTGAATCTTAAGTGTCGCGGCGTGCTCGGCGCAAGCTGGCACGTTTCGGGCGTGCGCGGGCGTGATGTTAGAATGCCTGCTCCGAAGATAAAAGGGTCGTGAACACGATGGACTTGCGTGAACTTGAGCGGCTGCTGCGCGCATTCAAACAGGGCGAACTCGACGAACCGGAGGCGGCGCGCCGCATCTCGAATCTGCACTTCGAGGACATAGGCCACACACGCGTTGACCACGCGCGCGCGGCGCGTCAGGGCTTTCCCGAAGTCGTCTTCGGGGCGGGGAAGACTCGCGCTCAGATCGTCGAGATCGTCGAGGCGCTCGCGCGCCGCGCGCCGAACGTGCTTGTGACGCGAACGGACGAGGGCACTTTCGGCGAAGTCAGAAACGTCTGCGACGAGGCCGAGTGGCACGAGTCGGCGCGCATGATTCGCATCATGCGCGACCGTTCGGAGCGCGGCGCAGGCGCGGTCATGGTCGTCACCGCCGGCACGAGCGACATCCCCGTCGCCGAAGAGGCCGCGTTGACATCCGAGGCGATGGGCAACCGCGTCGAGCGGGTTTGGGACGCGGGCGTCGCGGGCATTCACCGGATCATGGCCGAGCGCGAGCGCCTGCGTGCGGCGCGCGTCGTCGTCGTCGCGGCGGGGATGGAGGGCGCGCTTCCAAGTGTCGTCGGCGGACTTGTCTCCGTGCCGGTCATCGCCGTTCCCACGAGCGTCGGCTACGGCGCAAGCTTCGGCGGCGTCGCGGCTCTTCTGGGAATGCTCAACTCATGCTCGTCGAACGTCACGGTCGTCAACATCGACAACGGCTTCGGCGCGGGCTTCGTCGCGAGCCTCATCAACCGAAAAGCAAGTGATGAGCGATAAGTAATAAGTGATGAGTAAAAACAAAACCCCCGCGACGGCTCGACGCCTTCGACTCATCATCCATCACTCATCACTCATCACTTTGGTTTTCGTGCTACTCTGCGTGCCTCTGCTTCAGGGCTGCGGCGCGCGTCACACGCCGAACCTCGAACGCATCTTCGAGGGCGCGCGCGAGCGCAGAGGCAAGCGTCCCGTCATCGTCATCCCCGGCATACTCGGCTCGCGCATCGTCAACCGGAAGACGGGCGAGGTCGTCTGGCCTTCGGCCTTCCGCTCGAAGGACGAAGATTTACCGCTGCCCACGACTCCGAATCTCGACGCAGACCGCGACGACCTCGTCGCCTCGCGCATCGTTGACACGGCGAAACTCGCGCGACTCGCGCCCGAAGTTTACGTCTATCACTATCTGCTGCGCGCGCTGGTTGACTTCGGCGGCTACCGGGAGGGCGATTGGGACAACCCGCCCGAAGGCGGCGACCACGACACCTTCTATGTCTTCGCGTACGACTGGCGTCGCGACAACGTAGAGTCGGCGCGACTGCTCGTTAGCCGCGTCGAGGCTCTGAAAATTAAACTCGGTCGCCCCGACCTTCGATTCAACATCGTCGCGCACTCGATGGGCGGACTCGTCGCGCGCTACGCGGCGATGTACGGCGGACAGGACTTGCCGCCCGATCCGGTCGCTCCCGTGCCGGACTGGTCGGGCGCTTCGTTCATCAGCAAGATTTTCATGTTCGGCACGCCGAACGAAGGCTCGATGGAGGCTTTCGCGACTCTGCTCGAAGGCTACTCCGTGACCGAAGGCACGCGCCCGCGCATACGCCTTCTGAACAAACTCTCGCGCGAAGACATTTTCACTTCGCCCGCGATCTTTCAACTGCTCCCGCACCGGGCCGAGGCGCGATTCCTCGACGACCATCTTCGACCGCTCGCCATCGACCTCTACGACCCGGCGGTCTGGCGTCGCTTCGAGTGGTCTGCCGCCAACGACCCCGCGTTCCGCGACGCATACGAGCGCGGCGTCGTGCGCCGACGTGAAGCACGGGCTAACAAGGGCACGCTCGCCGAACTCGACGCATACTTTGAAGTCGTGCTCAGGCGCGCGCGCCGCTTTCAGGAAGCACTCGACGCGCACGAATCCACCGCGACTAATGTTTCAACATCCGCGCCCGCCGGCCCGACGAGCGCATACGACATTTCGTTGACTGCGCCCGTCAAGCTCTACGCCTTCGGCGGCGATTGCGAGGAGACGCTGACCGCGCCCGTCGTCGTCCGCGACGAGAAGCGCGGGCGCTGGCTGACGCTCGTGCGGCCCAAATCGTTCCGCGCCTCCGACGGTCAACGCTTCACGAGCGCAGACGTGCTGCGTGCGATGTTCGAGCCGGGCGACGGTCGCGTAACGCGCGCCTCCCTGCTCGGCACAGACCTCGCGGGGCCGCGCGCGAGCGCCTTCTACGCGACGCCGCTCCCGGTCGCATACGCGGCCTTCGCCTGCGACCTGCACAGCGATTTGCAGAACAACAAGACTCTGCAAGACAACGCGCTCACGCTGCTCGTCAGCGAGTTGATGAATTGATTCGGTGTTGAAAAAATCGGCGGCGGGGTTTAGATTCAGTCATCGCCTTCGCAAGCTATAACCATAAAATTTTGAGACGTGACCCGATGCGGCGAGCGGAGACTTGCGCCGCTCGGCCAAGATCATCGCACCGGAGGAGCTTATGAAAAGAAGACTCGTACTGTTGTTGACAGTGTTCTCATTTCTCGCCGTCGCTTTTGCACACGCGGACGCGGCGTTCGCGCAAGGCGAGCGGGGGCGCGCGTCGCAGGCCGTGAGGCTCTCGGTTGACGCAACTGAAGCGCCGCGCAAGCTCTTTCGCGCGACCGAGGTGATACCCGCACAGCCGGGGCCGCTGACGCTCTACTATCCCGAATGGATTCCGGGCGAGCACGGGCCGACGGGCCCCATCATCAATCTTTCGGGTTTGAAGTTCACGGCTTCGGGTAAGACTTTGCAGTGGCGTCGCGACCCGGTTGACATGTACGCGTTCCACATCGAAGTGCCGCCGGGCGCAAGCGCCGTCACAGTCGATTTGGAATTCCTCGCGCCGACGTTTGCGGGCGGCTTCAGCGGCGGCTCTTCGACGACCTCGCACCTTGCGATGGTCACTTGGAACTGGTTTCTGCTCTACCCGCCCGTTTCGCACACGGACGACATAACGTTCGACGCATCGCTGAAACTCCCGCCGGGCTGGAAGTTCGGAACGGCCTTGACGGTCGAGCGCGAGTCGAAGGGCGAGATAACTTTCGCGCCCGTCTCTTTGACGAATCTCGTCGACTCGCCCGTGCTCGCGGGCGAATACTTCCGCGTTCTTCCTTTGAAGACAACAAAGCCAACGGTCGAGATGGACATCGCGGCGGACAGCGCCGCAGCACTCGAAGCGACGCCGCAGTTCGTCAACTCGATGCGAAACCTCGTCCGCGAGGCCGAGTCGCTCGCAGGCGCAGAGCACTACGACCATTACAATTTCCTCTTCACGCTGAGCGACCGCGTTGCGCACTTCGGACTCGAACACCACCAATCGAACGACAGTCGAGTTGCCGAGCGCGCGCTTGTTGACGAGACGCAGGCGCGGCTCGCCTGGAGCGTCCTGCCGCACGAGTATTTCCACTCTTGGAACGGCAAGTTTCGACGGCCCGCAGGACTTGCGACCTCCGACTATCAGAAGCCGATGCAGGGCGAGTTGCTCTGGGTTTACGAGGGGCTGACCGAATATTACGGCGACGTGCTCACCGCGCGCAGCGGGCTTTGGACGCCCGAAGAGTACCGCGACAACCTCGCCGAAGTCGCGGCAGGACTCGACCACAGGCCGGGCCGTCTCTGGCGACCGCTGATTGACACGACCGTCGCCGCGCAACTGCTCTACAACGCGCCCGGCGAGTGGGACGCGGAGCGACGCGCCGTTGACTTCTACGACGAGGGCGAACTCATCTGGCTCGACGCCGATACGTTGATACGCCAACTCACAAACGGCCAACGCTCGCTCGACGACTTCGTCAAACGCTTCCACGGCGCGCCGTCCACGTCGCCGATGGTCAAGCCTTACACGATGGACGACGTTGTGAGCACTTTGAACGACGTTGCGCCATACGACTGGCGCACGTTCCTGAATCAGCGGCTGTGGTCGAACGACTTTCACGCGCCGTTGGCGGGCATCGAGCGCGGCGGCTACCGCGTGACGTATGACAACGTGCGAAGCCAGCACATAGAGGACTTGGAGGACGGGCGCGAGCGCGTCGAGATGGGCTACTCGCTCGGCATGAGAATAAACACGAACGGGCTAATCGCCGACGTGATTCCGGGGATGCCCGCCTTCGCCGCGAACCTCGGCCCCGGCATGACGATTGTCGCCGTTAATGGTAAGGCGTTCTCGCCCGCGGTGCTTCGCGACGCCGTGAGCGCGGCCAGAACGAACAAAGCGCCGATTCAACTGTTCGTCAACAACGAGGGCACGCTCATCAACTACTCGCTCGACTATCACGGCGGCGAGCTTTACCCGCACCTACAGCGCGACAACTCGAAGCCCGATGTGCTCGACCAGATCGTCGCGCCGGTCACGCATTAAGCGCGTGTTCCAAATCAGTAAGGGCAGAGTGTGTCGCTGCCCTTACTGACATGACCGGCATCGAGATTTTAAAAAAATCCGGGTGTTTCGAGCGAAATCCGTAAACAATCGAAGCAATCCCGACTCGTTTTGCTCCAATCCCGGTTGCAATTGGAGCAATCCCGACTCGGATCAGAGTAATTCGAGTCGGGATTGCTCCAATTCAGGTCGAGATTGCTTCAATTGCAACCGGGATTGGAGTAAATGCAAGCAGGATTGCGGCAAATGAGTCGAGATTCGGAGTAAATGCACTTGAGATTAGAGTAAATGCAAGCGAGTTCGGAGCAAATCAAATCGCTTTTGCTCCGAACTCGCTTCTGTTTACCCTTAATGTTTAAGAAATTATACGTCCTCACGCGGGGCGCCGGTGATTTCTACACTCCATCCTGTTCTGCCGGAACAACCCTTAAGTTTTTCATTGCGTGATTCCTACAAACCGGACAGCGCAATCTCCTGCACCCGCGCGGCAACGTCTGCGAGCGCGATGTCGTTTGACTGCTTCGTCGCGCGCTCGAACAGTTCGACGTTACCGTCGCCGATCTTCTTGCCGACGGTGACGCGCAAAGGTATTCCGATTAAATCCGCGTCCTTGAACTTGACGCCCGCGCGCTCGTCCCGGTCGTCGAGTAAAACTTCGAGTCCGGCGCGGCTTAACTCTTCGTAGAGTCGCTCGCCCGCGTCGGTCATCTCTTTCTGTTTGACGTTCGTGACGGTGACGACAACGTCGAAGGGCGCGATTGAGCGCGGCCACACGATGCCGTCCGAGTCGTTGTTCTGCTCGATGACGGCGGAGAGGATGCGCTCGACCCCGATGCCGTAGCAGCCCATGACAATCGGCACTTCCTTGCCGTTGGCGTCGAGGACGTTCGCGCCCATCGAGTCGGAATACTTCGTGCCGAGCTTGAAGATGTGGCCGATCTCCATCGCCTTGAAGATGTCGAGCACGCCCGCGTCGCACTTCGGGCAAGCCTCGCCCTTCTGCACCGTGCGAAGGTCGGCCCAACTGTCCGGCTTGATGTCGCGCTCGATTGAGACGCCGCGAATGTGCCGGTCGTCCTTGTTCGCGCCCGTCGTCATGTTGCGTCGGCCTCGAAGCGATTCGTCGGCGATGATGCGAACCTCTTTCTTCCCCGACATAGCCTTGTCGCGCGCGCCGACGCCGCCGAGACTCCCCGCGCTCGCGCCGAGCAGTTCGCTTATCTCTTCCGGGTGAGCCGGACGAACCGCCATCGCGCCGAGCGAGTCGGCGAGCTTGATCTCGTGTAGCTGGTGGTCGCCGCGCAGAAGCGCGAGCACCGCGTACTGCTCTTGTGTGTTTGCGTCGGTGGCGACGTAAACGAGCGTCTTGATTTGTCGTTCGGCGGAAGCGCCGCCGGGAAACGTCGTCAGGTCTTCGATGGTTCGGACTCCGGGCGTCGGGAACTCTTCGGGCGCGTCGGGGCCTTCGTCGTCTTCGACGACGGGCAGGCGCGAAGTCGCCTTCTCAAGATTTCCTGCGTAGCCGCACGATTCGCAGACCGCGATGAAGTCCTCGCCCGCAGGGGTGCGCGCCATGAACTCGTTTGACTCCGAGCCGCCCATCGCGCCGGACGAAGCCTCGACGATGTTGTACTTGATCCGGCAGCGGTCGAAGATTTTTTTGTACGCCTCGCGCTGTTTTTCAAATGCAACGTCGAGTCCGGCGCGGTCAACGTCGAAGCTGTACGCGTCCTTCATGATGAACTGCCGGAGTCGCATCAAGCCGGACTTCGGACGCTCCTCGTCGCGGAACTTCGTCTGAATCTGGTACCACATCTGCGGCAGTTGCTTGTAGGAACGAACCGCGTGACGCGCAATCGAGGTCAAGACCTCCTCGTGCGTCATGCCGAGACACATGTCCGCGCCCTTTCGATCTTTCAGGCGGAACATCGTGTCGCCCATCACAGACCAGCGCCCCGACTCCTTCCAGATTTCCGCCGGATGCAGCGCGGGCAGAAAGAACTCCTGACCGCCTATCCTGTCCATCTCTTCGCGTATGATCTTCATCGCGCGTTGCGCGACGCGCCAGCCGAGCGGCAGGAATGAATAAATCCCCGCGCCGAGTTGGCGTATGTATCCGGCGCGCAAAAGCAGACGGTGCGAGACGACCTCGGCGTCGGCGGGGTCTTCGCGAAGTGTGGGGATGAAATACTGTGACCAGCGCATAAAGTTTTCTTCGATCTCCTTGGCGACAATCCTCGACGGAAAATGAACGCACATTCTCGCCCAGCGGAAGCCGCAAAGCAACGGGCCGGACTCTTATGCGACAATGAACGGATGAGGATCGTTATCGTCGGCGGTGGCATCGGCGGGCTGTCGGCGGCGCTGGCTTTGAGACGCGAAGGGTTCGAGCCGAAGGTCTTCGAGCAGGCTCCCGCGCTTCTGGAAGCCGGCGCGGCAATCGCCGTCTGGCCGAACGCGATGAGGGTCTTGCGGAGTCTCGGCGTGGGCGACGCGGTGGCGGAGCGCGGCGGGCTTCTCAAACGCGCGCGCTGGCTCGACCGCGGCGGCGGGCTTTACAACCAACTTTCGTTTCCCGACGAAGACGTGCCGGGCGTCGCGCTCCACCGGGCGGACTTGCAGGGTGCGCTGCTGCGCGCGTTGCCGCCCGGCTCGATTCAACTGGGCAGGACGTTCGAGGGATTCAGGCAAGAGCAGGACGAGGTGTGCGCGCGCTTCGCCGACGGGAGCGAGGTGAAGTGCGACGTGCTCGTCGCGGCGGACGGCCTGCACTCGCGCGCGCGCATGCAGTTGCTCGGCGACGGCTCGCCGGTCTACAGGGGCTACGCGGTCTGGCGCGGCATCGCGAAGCTTGAACACGCGGCGCTTCTGCCCGACACGGCAACGGAAATTTACGGGAGCGGCAGGCGCTTCGGCGTCGGGCCCGTCGGCCTCGGGCGCACGGGCTGGTGGGCGACGGCGAATGAGGCGGAGGGCGCGGCGGAGCCTGCGTCCGAACACCGCGAGAAGTTGTTGAGGCTCTTCGACGGATGGTGCGCGCCCGTTCGCGAACTCATCGGCGCGACGGCGTCGGAGAGCATTTTGCGAAACTCCACATACGACCGCCCGCACGCGCGGCGTTGGGGCGAAGGGCGCGTAACACTTCTGGGCGACGCGGCGCACCCGCTGACGCCGAACTTCGGGCAGGGCGGCTGCATGGCGATTGAAGACGCGCCGGTGCTGGCGAGGTGTCTCGCGAAATACACGGGCGCGACGCAGGCGCTTCGCGCATACGAGGCGCACAGGCTCGCGCGCACGGCTCGCGTCGCGCGCTACTCTCTTCTATACGGCGCAATCGGCCAGTGGGAGGGTCACGCAGCGTCGAGGCTGCGCGCGGCGTTGCTCTCGTCAGTGCCTGAGTCGGTCGGGCGAAGGCTGCTTCGACTCGTCTTCGACTACGACGCCTGCTCCGCGAAAATCTGAGCGCGCCGGGGCGTTCAAAAGACGCATTGCAGAGCGCCTCGCGCGTGATGTAACATCCTTCCACTTCAAACGAGCCTTCAGACCGGACAACACGGAGAGTGAGACGAGATGAGCGACCTTTTGAACGCGCCTTTGTCGGAAGTTGATCCCGTGGTAAGCCGTGCGATTGACGACGAGGTGCGGCGTCAGGCCGAGGGGCTTGAGTTGATCGCGTCGGAGAACTTCGTCTCCGAGGCCGTGCTCGAAGCGATGGGTTCGGTCTTCACAAACAAGTACGCGGAAGGCTATCCACGCAAGCGTTACTACGGCGGCTGCGAGTTCACAGACGTTGTCGAGCAGACGGCGATTGACCGCGCCAAGGAGTTGTTCGGAGCCGACCACGCGAACGTGCAGCCGCACAGCGGCTCGCAGGCGAACATGGCCGTCTATCTCGCGGCGCTCTCTTACGGCGACCAGATACTCGGCATGAACCTCTCGCACGGCGGACACCTCACGCACGGCCACCCCTTGAACTTCTCCGGCCTCAGCTACAAGGTCGCCGACTACGGCGTCTCGCGCGAAACCGAACAGATTGATTACGACGAACTCGAACGCATCGCGCAGGAGCACAATCCACGGCTCATCGTCTGCGGCGCTTCGGCCTACCCGCGCATCATCGACTTCGAGCGCATCGGCGAGATCGCAAGAAGCATCGGCGCGAAAGTTATGGCCGACATCGCGCACATCGCGGGGCCGGTCGCGGCGGGGCTGCACCCTTCGCCCGTGCCGCACGCCGACTACGTGACGACGACGACGCACAAGACTCTGCGCGGCCCGCGCGGCGGACTCATACTCTGCAAGGCAGAGCACGCGGCGGAAGTTGACAAGAAGCTTTTTCCCGGCGTTCAGGGAGGCCCACTCGTACACATCATCGCGGCGAAGGCCGTCGCGTTCGGCGAGGCTTTGCGCGAAGACTTCAAGGATTACCAGCGTCGCATACTCGCAAACGCAAAGGCGCTCGCGAATGAGCTTCAGGAGCAGGGCTTCCGTCTCGTCTCCGGCGGCACGGACAATCACCTCGTGCTCGTTGACGTGTTCATGGACGGCAAAGGCGTGACGGGAAAGGTCGCAGAAAAGGCGCTCGAAGCAGCGAGCATCACGGCCAACAAGAACACGATCCCGTTCGACACGAACAAGCCCTTCGTCGCATCCGGCATACGCTTGGGAACGCCCGCGCTCACGACGCGCGGCATGGGCGAAGAGGAGATGCGGCAGGTCGCGCGACTCATCGCCGCGGTGCTGCACGAGCCGGAATCCGAAGAGGTCAGGATGCGAGTCCGTGAGTCCGTTCAGGAACTCGCCGCGCGCTTCCCGCTCTATCCCGAACGCCTCCGGCAAAGGCCGGAGAGCGAGGCGATGGGCGCGGACTAGAAAGCCGCGCGAGCCTCAAGAGAAATCAACGCACGCGAGTCGCGGTTAAAATCCTCGTGCCGTAGGCGGTCTTCCGAGTTGGAAGAAGCGACGGGCCGCGTGCGTCGTCGGGCCGGGCGCGATGGCTTGCAAGAAAATCATTAAAGTAGTTGCTAAGGCTGTGGACGTAGGCTAGAATCCGCCGTCAGGCGGGAAATTAAATCAGGCTAAAGTTGCCCCGAGCCGCGCTCGCGCGGCGAGAGAAAGGAGACCTCGATGAGTCAGAATTTTCAACAAACGGTTGACCCCTCCGAGAAGCCCGGTTCGGGTCTGGTCGATCCGTCCGAGAAGCCCGGTTCGGGTCTGGTTGATCCGTCCGAGAAGCCCGATTCGGGTCTGGTTGATCCGTCCGAAGCCCCCGGGGGCGCAGGCGCGGATTCCACGCTCGACGAAACGGAGACGGGCGAGACAGATAAATAGAAAGACTGAACCGCGGCCCCGCGACAGACGTGCCCCGCGTGCGAACTTCGCCGCGACGGCCGCTCGCGAGCCTTCAAACACACGGCAACAGCCGGTAGTCAATATCGAGGCGCAGCCTTTATACTGACTACCGGTTTTTCTTTATGGAAGAGATTTTCGGCCCCGGCGGCCTCATCGCACGCGCGCACCCCGAGTACGAGCACAGGCCCGGCCAGATTCAGATGGCCGCGGCCGTCCTGCGCGCGTTCGAGGAGCGCCGGCACTTGATCGTCGAGGCGGGAACGGGGACTGGAAAAACGCTCGCCTACCTCGTCCCTGCGATTGCCGCGGCAGCCGCGCGCGGCGGTCGCGTCGTCATCTCGACGGGCACGAAGAATCTGCAAGAGCAGTTGATGGAGAAAGACATCCCTTTCCTCCAACGCGTGCTGCCGCGCAAGTTCACCGCCGCTTACATGAAGGGACGCGGGAACTACGTCTGCCTCAGTCGCGTCAAGCGCGCCGAGACAACTCCGATACTCGAAGGACTCGACGACGTTGATCACTTCGACGAGGTTCGGCGCTGGTCGCGCGACTCGGCGACGGGCGACCGCGCGGAACTCACAGAGCTTCCCGAACGCTTGTCCTTCTGGCGTCACATAGACGCGCGCTCGGAAATCTGCACCGGGCAGAAGTGCGCGGACTTCGACGCCTGCTATATCACGCGTATGCGCCAGCGCGCCTCCGACGCGGACATCATCATCGTCAACCACCACCTCTTCTTCGCAGACCTCGCGCTCCGAGGCGGCGAGTACGGTCAGGTCATACCCGACTACTCCGCTGTCATCTTCGACGAGGCGCATCAGGTCGAGGACGTGGCCGCCGAATACTTCGGCGCGCAGGTCTCGAACTATCAGGTCGAGGACGTGCTGCGCGACCTGCAAAATCTTCCAGTGACGGACGCGGGACTGAATCGCGAGTTGACGCGCGCGTCGAATCGCGTCGGGCGTTTCGCCGAAGCATTCTGGCTCGGCTTCGCACGCGAAGCACGCGCCGACGAGGGGCGATACCCGATCACGCCCGGCACGTTCGCGCGAAAGTCGAAGGGCGGCGAGATCGAGCCGACGCCCTTGGGCGACGCATACCTCAGTCTCGACGGCGCGCTCGCGCGCATGGAGACGACGCTCGACGTAATCAAAGAGAAGCCGCCGGAGGTCGAGAACATCCTGCGCCGCATACGCGAGACTCGCTTCAACCTTGAGTTCATCGTCGCGGGCGACGACCGGCGCTACGTCTATTGGGTCGAGCGGCGCGGGCGCGGTCTCTTCCTGCGCGCCTCGCCGATTGACGTTTCGACCCTGCTGCAAGACAAACTCTTCGAGCGCGTAGAGACGGTCGTGCTCACCTCGGCGACGCTTGCGAGCGCGGGCAACTTCGACTTCATACGCCGCAGGCTCGGACTCGCAGCCGCCGTCGAGCCGGGCGTCGGAGATGAAGTTGACGAGGCGACTGTCGGAAGTCTCGCGGCGGAGAAGACGGACGAACTCGTCGCGCCTTCGGGCTACAACTACGAGGAGCAGGCCGTGCTCTACCTGCCGCCGCGTATGCCTGAGCCGCGCTCGCCGCAGTGGATCGAAAGAGCGGCGGAGGAAGTCGTCGAACTGCTCAACGTCTCTCGCGGGCGAGCTTTCGTGCTCTCGACATCTCTGACGGGGATGCGTGCGCTCTACGAGCGCGTCGCGCCGCAGGTTGATTTTCCATGCTTCATACAGGGCAGCGCGTCGAAGGCCGGACTACTCGACCGCTTCCGCTCGACCCCGCACGCCGTCCTCTTCGCGACTGCGAGTTTCTGGCAGGGCGTTGACGTGCGCGGCCGTCAACTCTCGTGCGTCATCATTGATAAACTTCCGTTCGCCGTCCCGACCGACCCCATCGTCGCCGCGCGCCAACGCTTCATCGAAGAGCAGGGCGGATCGAGCTTCTACGAATACAGCGTGCCGCAGGCCGTCATCACATTGAAGCAGGGCGTGGGCCGGCTCATACGCAGCACAACAGACCGCGGCCTCATCGCCGTTCTCGACCCGCGCCTGCGAACAGCCGGGTACGGTCGTCTATTTCTCGCATCCTTGCCGCCGTGCCGCATAACGTCGGACATCACGGAAGCCGCGCGCGTGTTCGAGTCGGAAGAGACGCAGGTGCGATAGACTCCACAGCTTTGCCCCTTGCCGAAGTTCAGTTGCACTGGTTCGCCGCCGTTGTCTGAAGCGACCGAAACTTGTTCCGGCATTGAGTATCGTTATCTCACGTCGCTAATCAAGACCGCGTCGCGGGTCGTCTCGCCGCGGGCGAGGGCGAGTTGACGGCCATCGCGGGAGTAGGCGAAGTCCCAAATCCGTTCTGAGTTAAAATTTGTAATCTGCTTCGGCGCTCCGCCGTCGAGCGGCTGTCGCCAGAGGTTCGAGACGCCGCCCTTCGTAACCACATACATGAGCGCGTGACCATCGGGCGACCAACGGAAGGCCATGTCGTAGATTGCGTCTGGCAGGTCGAAGGATTTAGAGAGCGACTTGTCGCCATCTCCGTCCAACGGGATGACTTTAAGTTGGTTGCGTTTCTGTTCGTTTAAATTCAGGAATGCGAGCAGCTTGCCGTCGGGCGAGATGCGCGGTCGAAGTGTCTCTCCATCCGACAATCTAACCGGAGCGCCGCCATCAATCGAGGCTTTCCAAAGACTAAGGTCAAAGCGTGAGTAAATTACCGAGAGTCCATCGGGTGAAATCGTCGCCCTGAATACTCCTTGAGTACTATCCGTCAACTGCTTCGCGTCGCCACCGTCAAGGTTGGTTCGCCAGACTTGCAAACTCCCCGAACGAGGCGAGATGAAAAAGAGATAACGGTTATCCGGCGAGAGTCCTAAACTTCCGATGGCGTCACCTTCCATCAACATTTTCGGATTACCGCCGTTTGCATCCGTCATCCAGATTTCGCTTTTGTTGTTGTTGATCCTTGATGCGTAGATCAGTCTTCCGTCAGAGTCCCACGCCAGACCTCCGATCCCATCCTTTGCGCTCTTGCGCGTCGAGATGTTGCGTGCGCGACCAACATCACCGCTCGGCGCAAGCCAGATGCTCGAAGATTCGTCTTCTTGCAAAGCGACAAGCGCGCTTGAGTCGGCGGCCAGCATCAGACTCGCTGACGCATATGAGTTCAGGTCGTTTGTGATGCGTTGCACTTCGCCGCCCGGGTAAGAGACGCGCCAAATTTGTAACGGGTCAGTCGGTTGCTCTCGTGCGAGTAAGACGAGACCGCTGCCGTCGTTCAGCCACATCACTTTCCCGACTTGCGGCCAACGCTTCGGTGATAGCGGCTTCAAAGTTCCATCCGCAACAGATACGCTCCCGACGAACATCTGTTCGACGCCCGCGCCACTGCTGTAGCCGAGGACGATAGTCTTGCCATCCGGCGACCATGACGCTCCTTCAAAACTGAGTCCTTCCGGTTCGTGGAGCGTGATGAGAGAGCGTTGGTTCGTGCCGTCCGCGTTTGCGGTTAGATATTCATCCTCGCCCGGCCCGGTGCGATGTCGCCCGAAAGCGATCTGTTTGCCGTCGGGTGAAAATGTACTCGTTGATTCGACATCCGTGAGAATCTTCCGCGACGCCCCGCCCAGAACCGGCACTTGGTAGGTCGCGCACAGCGGATTCTGCTCGTCGCACACGGAGTACAAGACGTAGTTTCCATCGGGTGAGAACGTATCCACGTCCATCTCGTTCGCGTCAACGGGCGCGACGATCTGCACGCGGCTGTCCGTCGCCAGATGCTTCGTCCAGAGACTGAACTTGCCGTCTTCGGCCAAAATGTAAGCGATATATTTTCCGTCAGGCGAAATCGTCACGCTGGCGAGAGTGCCTTCGCTCGTCAAGCGCGTGAGTTTGACGTTTTGAAAATGCGCGACTGGCATCTTCGTCAGCGCGACGAAACGGTAGGCGGCATAAGCGCCGCCGAGCACAAGCAAAAGAACGAGCGACCCGACGATTGCGCCCGTTTTATGCTGCTTGATGCCATTGAAAAAATACCCGGCGTTTGATATCGGGTGTTCGACGATATTTATCGTTTCCGCTTCGCCGGTTGCTTCGAGCGCGGTCGGCGCGGCGGATTTTTCTACGACAAAAATTTCCGCATTGCTTTCCTGCCGGTTGTCCTCTGTGCCGTCCTCTTTCTCGTCGGCGAAGACTTCCCGGACATCTGCGACGAACTTGTAGCCGACGCCCGGCACGGTGACGATGAAGCGATGCTCGCGCGGCTTCTCGCCGAAGACCTTGCGGAGCGCCGAGACGTTGACGTTCAGGCTGTTCTCTTCAACCACCGCGTCGCGCCAAACATTTGCCAGCAGTTCGTCCTTCGTCACGACCTCGCCGTGACGCCGCACCAGTGTAAGCATCACGTCGAAAGCCTTCGGCATCAGGCGCACGATCTCACCGCCGCGCCACAACAGCCTCGCGACCGCGTCGAGACGAAATACGTCGAACTCATAAAAGCGCGGTGAATGCTCGCTTTCTTCTGTTATCAGGAGTCGTAAGGAATTTTCAGACATGATTTCAGCTTTCCCAAAGACCGGCGACCAGACGGTCGGCTAGTGTGCCCAAAGGTTGGGAGTGAGTGGACGACGCCAGACGCTGAAGGAGGCACTTCAGCGAACGCCGACACTCTACTCTCGCCTGCAATCCGAGTCAATAAAATTGGAGGCACGAATATGAACAGCGCCTAACCGTTAACCCGTAACTACTCGCCGGAATAGTTCTGCTCTACGCGGCGCTGACAACGGCAGCGCAAACCTCGGAGCAGCAGCCAAGACGCCAGCGAACGAAGCCGTTCAATCCATTGTCTTGCAGGGCACGCGATTCGACAGCGCACGTTGAAGTCAGCCAGAGGTAAATAGATATCTTTCTCTATCGCCTGCCACACCCAACGAACTCACGCTACTTTCATCCGCCACAGCGGCGGACAAAAACCAAACGGAAACAAAAAGGAGAGCAATATGAAAGAGATCAAACTTGAAGGCGACATCACGGTCAGAACCTTTGCCTCGCCACCCAAGGGATTCGACCCGTTCAGTGCCAGTCCAAAGGAATTGGAACAGGCCGGTTTCCCGCCAATCCCGACTGATCCGCATCACCTTGAACGCTACAAGCGGGTCTTCGGACGCATTAAGAACAAGCTCGATTATATTGAGCCTACGCTCCGCGTTAATCACGACCGGTTTCACGGCCCCCGTAAGAGAGAAACTGGGGCCGGGACGGAGACTTCCGGCAACTGGTCGGGTGGGGTCGTCTATGCGCCAGCGGGGCAAACGTTCAAGTGGATCGAAGGCGATTGGATTGTTCCGGATGTGGACGCGCCGACGCAGAAGCAATGGTATTACTGCGCGAGTTGGATCGGCATCGATGGCGATGGCTCCCCCGACGTGTTCCAAGCGGGTGTGGAGTGCGAGGTTTATCGCACCGGATCAACGATCAAGCGTAACATTTACCCTTGGTGGGAGTGGTACCCAATACCCGAGATTCAGATCACAAATTTCAACATCAACCCCGGGGATTTCATTACCATGATCCTTTGCTCTGCCTCGGCGGCTGGCTCCACGACCGGCAGCGTCTATATCACCAATCGAACCACGGGCCTCTCGACATCCGCTCAACTCACCGCGCCAGCAGGCACAAAACTGCATGGCAATAGTGCCGAATGGGTTGTTGAAGCGCCGACTGTGGGGGGCACCCAAAGCGCAATGGCTGATTACGGCGAAGTGTTCTTCAGTGTTTGCGAAGCCTTCACCAATACCGGTGCGACCATCAATGGAGGAAGCGGGGACAACATCAACATGACGGCAGGAGGAAAAGTTGTTTCCGAAGGCAATCTGATCACGCCGACTGTCATCCAGTGCTTGTATACCGGTGCTCTTCCAACGTAGGAGCAAAAGCGGCCTGACCATGCGATGCCGCAGCAAGAAGAACACCTGTCGCCGCGTGGGTGTTTGAAGACGAATTCAAAGTTGAGGTTCAAAGTTCAAAGTTAATGAGCCTGCCTGATCGAAGCGAGTTTCTGCGCGGGCTGCAACTGCTTGCGACTTTGAACTTTGAACCTTAAACTTTGAATCATGTTTGAGGTGATGATCGAGCGCAACTTTTCGAGCGCGCACCAGTTGCGCGGCTACCGGGGCAAGTGCGAGAACCTGCACGGGCACAACTACAAAATCGAGATTTACGCGCGCGGGCGCGAACTGGACAAGACCGGGCTGCTCGTTGATTTCGTCGAGTTGAAGGCCGCGGCGGACGAGATTGTAAACTACCTCGACCACCGAAATATCAACGAGCTTCCGCCCTTCGACGAGGAGTTGAACCCTTCTGCCGAGAACCTCGCGCGCTTCATTCTTGAGCGCGTCGCCTCGCGCGTCGGCGACGAGCGCGTGCAGGTCTTCAAGGTTCGTTGCTTCGAGACTCCGACGAGCGTCGCGACGTATCGAATCGAATAGTTCAAAGTTTCAAGTTCAAAGTTCAAGACGAAACTCAAAGCGCCGGCCCGTTAGCGATTCGGGCCGGCGCTTTAACTTTGAACCTTGAACTTGAAACTTTGAACTTCCTTACTACTTGAACTTTGAACTCGACTTCCTACGACGCGATGAGCGCAGGGATGTCTATCTTGTACTTCTTGATCTTCGAGTAGAGGCGCGGGCGGTAGATGCCGAGGAGGTTGGCCGCGGCCTGCTTGTTGCCGTTCGTGCGTTGGAGCGTGCGCTCGATGACGAACTTCTCTATGTCTTCGAGAGTCATGTTGGGCGGCACGTCCCAGTTTGCGCCCGCCGCGTTCTTCTCAGGCAGCGAGCCGTTGTCGAACGGGAGATCGACGGGTTCTATCTTGTTGCTCTTGGCGAGGAGCACTGCGCGCTCCATCACATTCTGCAACTCGCGCACGTTGCCGGGCCAGCCGTGGCCGAACAATCTCTGATAAGCCGACTGCGAGATGCCGCCTATGGGTCGCTGGTACTTGCGCGCGTACTGCTTGAGAAAGTATTCGGCAAGCAACTGTATGTCCTCGCTCCGCTCGCGCAGCGGTGGGACGTGAATCGTGATGGTCGAGATGCGATAGAACAGATCGTCGCGCAAAGCGCCGTCGCGTATCGCGTCTGCCGGCAAACGGTTCGTCGAGGTGATGAGCCGGAAGTCAACCGGATACGTCTTCTCCGAACCGAGCTTCCGGTAGCTGCGCTCCTGAAGAACGCGAAGGAGTTTCGGCTGAAGCTCGACCGGCATCTCCGCTATCTCGTCGAGGAGGAGCGAGCCGCCCTCTGCGTGCTGTATGAGTCCATCCTTGTCTGCGTGCGCGCCCGTGAACGCGCCCTTCGTGTGGCCGAAGAGTTCCGACTCGATGAGTTCTTTGGGGAGCGCCGCGCAGTTCACCTTGATGAAAGGTTTTTTGTGCCGTAACGAGTTGTAATGAATCGCATTCGCGATCAACTCCTTGCCCGTGCCCGACTCGCCGACGATGAGGACGTTGGCGTCGGATTTGGCGACCGACTCGATAGTCTCGTAGATTTGCTGCATCTGCCGCGACGCGCCGATGATGTTGAAGTATTCGGTACGCGTCGAGAGTTGCCGTCGCATCGTCTCGGTCTCGGTCATCAACTCGTGGCGCTCAAGCGCGCGCTCGACCAGGGGCAGCAGCACCTCGAAGTCGAAAGGCTTTTCGAGGAACCAGAACGCTCCGGCCTTCGTTGCCTCGACCGCGCGCTCGACCGTGCCGTAGCCGGTCATTACGATGACCTCGGTGGAGGGGCGCGCGTCCTTGATGTGCTTGAGCACGTCCATCCCGTTCATGTCTCTGTCGGGGAGTTGCAGGTCGCTGACGACGAGATGGTGGCCGCTCCCGTCGAACATCTCGACGGCCTCCGCGCCGCTCGACGCGGTATCAACCGTGTATCCTTCCTCGGCCAGATTCTGCTTGAGCGAGTCGGTCATCAACGGCTCGTCGTCAACGACCAAAATTCTTACGTCCTTACGTTCCACTTTTTCTCCTCCATGAGTTGTTGACCGCGAAAGGCCCGGAGAGAGTTTCGGCCCGGCGCGGCTGTCGGGTAACGCTTACGATCTTATCAATCTCAACTACTTCGAGAGGGGGAGACGCGCGCGCGTCACGCCGTCTTCGCGCGCGACCTCGCCGCCGTGCGCGCGTATTATCTTCGCCGCGAGCGCCATGCGTAGGCCGTCGCCGCCCGCGAAACTTCTGAACGGGTCGCCCTCGCCGCTTGCGTGCGCCGCGCCATGCCACTCGATGAGGGCTGAGGGCACGGCGCTCGTCGCTTCGCGGCAGAGTTGAACGCTCAAGCCTTCGTCCGCGTGGCCTTCGCCGCGCCCGCCCAGCGTGATATTCTTCAGAGCCTCAGCTATCAACGACGGGTCGAAGTCGCCTTCGTAAACGCCTTCGGCAACGCTCGCTCCGCTTGCCGCGTCAACCAAGAGGCGCGCGAGGTCTGTCGCCGGCTGGCGGCGAAGTTCGAGCGGGCGACCGTAACGCACAAGCAGCGTCGTATCGGCGGCTGCGCGTTCGAGTCCGGCGATGAGCTTCGCGACGGTTTCAAGTTCGTCTGCGGGGCGCTCGCTCTTCTCAAGGCGCTTGCGTAGAAACGTGGCATAAAGTTTGAGACCGTTCAACTGATTTTTGAGGTCATGCACGATCTGCACGGATGCGCTGCCGAGGTCGCGAAGCGTCTCTGCGTCTTGTATCTCTGTTTTTAAAGGCTTCATCGTGCCTGCGTAGTCGTCCGACGCGAGCGCGCCAACGCGACAGAGGGCCTCCAAGGGCCTTCTCTTTATGTATGAATTAAGCCCGAACGTCTTTGTTTTTTTGTCGCGTTTCGATGCGGCATCTTAACAAAAAAGTTGAGTGTTTGCTAGTAGTACGTGGAAGCCGGCATGATCAGTGTCTTAAGTTTGAACGGGGAGCACGATAAGTCCGACATGGATGAGAAAAGCGACTCGCGTCCAGTAGTCCTGGTAGTCGAGGATTTCGAGGACAACCGATTTATGATGAGGCGGCTGCTTGAGATGAGCGGCTACCGCGTCGTCGAAGCCGTCAACGGCCAACAGGCCGTCGAGTCCGCGGCGAGCGAGCGACCCGACATTATCCTCATGGACTTGAGTCTGCCGATGCTCGACGGACTCGCGGCCACGCGCCGCATACGCGCGCACGACGACGGAGGCCGTGTGCCTATCGTCGCCGTCTCGGCGCACGACTCCGCGGACTTCCACTCGGAAGCGCTGGCCGCGGGCTGCAATGAGTACGTCACAAAACCGATTGACTTCGATCAACTCGTACAGCTTCTCGACCGCCTGACGGGGAAATGAGCGTTCAGATTTAAGCGCACAGCTTCCGCCGGCTTTGATTGATTCAAAACCGGGTTGCGCGCGCGGCCATGTCTCGGAGATTCAAGTTTTACTTTAGGTTTGCGATTCACGAACACTAAAGTCGGACACCTCGAAACTGATTTCGGACGCTCGAAGTCCGAAGGCTCAAAGCCGAAAGCCGAGCGCCGGATGCTTTTGACTTGAAGATGCCGCGCCGATTCTCGACACTCTTCCGGCAGAACCTCGACCCGTTCACGCACGCGTGGGTTGACGAGGTTTACGCCGACCGCCGCACAGACCTCTCGACGCTTCTCTCGTTCCGAGAGCTTATCGAGCACGTCCCCGAATGCCTCGACGAACTCGCCTTCCTTCTCGACGAGAGGGCGGACGAGCGTGAGGTCTTGGAGGCCGCGCGCTGCCTGAGAACCTACGCGCAGTCGCGCTTTCAGCGCGGCGTGTTGATTGACGAAGTGGCACGCGAGTTGATGCTTTTACATGATGCTTTAAGCGAGTTTCTTTGGCAGGAAGCGCCAGGCGTCGTCGGTGGCGACACGCGAGAGTTACACGACGCGCTCAGGCGCACGCGACTTTTTTTCGACGAGATGATCGCGCAGGCGATACTCGTTTACGCGGCGAGCCTACGCCCGGTCGTTCCTACGCGCGGCTCGGTGTGGCCGCCGGGGAGGCGTCGGAAGCGTTGACGATGCGGGGCGAGAGGCTTTTGAAATCTGCGAGGACGCGCGGCGCGCTCGACGTGCGCGCGAAGCTCCTGCTGATGCTCGCTGTGCTTTCGCTGCCGCTGCTCATCGTCGGCCTCTATCAACTCAGAGTCTATCACGCGAGCCAGAGCGAACAGGCCGAGGCGGTCGCGCGCGTCGAGGCCGAGGCCGAGGCCGGCGCGCTCGACTCCTGGCTCGAAGACCATCCGGCGCTGGCCGCCGCGCCGCAGAAACTTCTGCAAGCGGATGCCGCAGACCTCTACGCGCATCTCGCGCGGCGCGTCACTCCGGACGCGGTCGTCGTCTTCGACCCGCAGGGGCACGCGCTTGCGCCGCACACGGGCGCAGTCGCAGTCGAGCCGAAAGAAATCACTTCGCAAGTCGCGCAGGAGCGTTGGAGCGACGGCGCGAGCCGCGTGACGGCGTTCGCGCGCGCGTCGCAGCCGGGATGGAGCGTTGCGGTCGGCGTGCCGACGCCGGAAGGCTCGCTCGCGGGTCGTTCGATTCTTTTGATCGCGGCGGCGTGGGCCGTGACGCTCACGGCGTCGTGCCTGCTCGCGGTGTGGGCCGTCGGGCGCTTCACAAAGCCTCTGCGGAGTCTCGCCGCCTCGGCCTCGTCGCTCGGCGAGGGCAACCTTCGCGAGCGAGCGCGGGTCGAGACCGACGACGAGGTTGGCACGCTCGCGCGCAGCTTCAACGCGATGGCGGGCAGTCTTGAGTCGAAGTTCGAGGCCGTCGCGCGGCAGAGCGCGTTCATCGGCGAGGTGCTCGACAGCCTCCCGCTCGGCGTCGTCGTGCTCGACGCGAAGCTCGTCGTCCGCAAAGTCAACGCGGCGTTCGCGCGCACGGTCGGGCGCGGAGCGTCGGACTTGACCGGGCAGGGGTTGTACGAGGCTGCGGCGGGACTGTCCGTGCTGAGCGAAGTGATCGAGGGCGTGCGGCGCACGCGCGGCGCATACGTGAGCTACGGCGCGCCGCTCAGGCTCTCGGCGCGCGGCGAAGGCTTCGACGGCGGCGACGCGCAGAAGTTCTGGGACGTGACGGTCTGGCCCGTGACGGAACAAACCGAGGGGCGCGGCGATCTAATCCTCATACTGTCGGAGGTGTCGAAGCGCGTTCGCGCCGAGCGGCTCGCGACCTCGGCCTTCGCGGCTGAGAAGGCGCGCGCGGCGGAACTCGCGAGCGTCATCGAACAGATGGTCGAGGGCGTCGTCATCGTTGACGCCGAAGGGCGCTACCGCGTGAACCGCGCGGCGGCTCGCATACTCGGTCGCGAGCCGGGAAAGTTTCGCGACGGCGTGCAGGCGCTGATAACCGACATGGCTCTGCGCGACATGGACGGACGACTGCTCGCGCACGCCGAGACGCCGATCAGCCGCGCGCGCGAGCGCGGCGAGTTCGTCTCGGGCGAGCGTTGCAAGCTCCTGCGCGGCGGCGACGAGGAGCGCGTGCTGTCGGCGAGCGCGACGCCGCTCGTCGGCGAAGGCGGGCGGGCCGAGGGCGTCGTCGCCGTCTTCCGCGACATCACGGACGAGGTCAGGAGTCACGACGAACTGCTCGCCGCATACGACCGGCTGCGCGAGCACGACCGCCTGAAGTCGGCCTTCGTCGCAAACATGAGCCACGAGCTTCGGACGCCTTTGAACGTCATCATCGGCTTGTGCCAGTTGCTCGCGCGCGACGCTTCGCTGCCGCTCGCGGCGCTTCAGGCCGACGCCGTCACGCGAATGCATCGCAACGCTCGCGCGCTGCTTGAGATGGTCAACGACATGCTCGAATACTCGCGGCTCGAATCCGGGCGCACGGCGCTGCGCGTCGAGCCGGCGAGCGTCGAGGACGTGATCGCTTCGGTCGCGAAGAAGTACGCGGGCGAAGCGGGCGAGAAGAACATCGAGTTGAAGTTCGAGGTCGCGCCGGGCATCGGCCTCGTGCTCACAGACCGCCGGAAGCTGGTGCAGGTCGTCTCGTGCCTCGTCAGCAACGCTCTGAAGTTCACCTCCGCCGGTCGTGTCACGATGAAGGCGGGCGCGGAGGGCGAGGATCGGTGGTATATTGAAGTCACGGACACAGGGATTGGGATTTCCAGCGACGCGCTCTCTTACATCTTCGACGGCTTCCGGCAGGTTGACGACCGCCTGACGCGCTCTTACAACGGCGTCGGCCTTGGACTCGCGATCACGCGAAGGATCGTCGAATTGCTCGAAGGCGAGATAACGGTTGAGAGCAAACAGAACGAGGGCAGCCGCTTCCGCATCACATGGCCGCGCAAGGTGCGACCGCGGACGGGAACAGGCTCGCTCGACCTGCGGCAGATACCGGAAGAGTTGCGCCGCCGCCTGCGCGCCGTCTGACGCGAAGGGTTTTTGAAGTCGTCCGAAGTGAAAGTCTTTCGAGTCCGCCCGCGCGCACTGAAAAAAATCATCGAAGGAGTTTTGCAAGCCGTGACTCGTTGCCCGAACTGCGGAAAGGAAATCGAGGAAGGCAAGGACTTCTGCCCGCACTGCGGAAAGCCTGTCGCGCCGGACGCCGCGCGGGCCGAGGCCGGAGCGTCGCCGGCGCAAGCGCGACACGACGAAGCGCCGACGAACGTCGTCACCGCGCCGTCGTTCGGTCGGCCGCGCGAAGATAAAGACTCGACGCGCCGCGTCGTCTTCGTCGCCGTCGGAGTCGTAGCGTTGCTGCTGATCGCGGGGCTTGCTTATCTCGCGTCGCGGCCCGCGGCGCGTCCCGGCGAAGAAAAACTCGCGGGCGCTATCCGACCCGGCTCGCCTGATTTCCCCGCGCCGGATCGCCTCTTCGTCGAGTTCGACCCGAACGAAAACGCCGAAATCGGGCCGACCGCACTCGGCCCTTGGGCCGTGACGTTGAAGCCGACCATCCGCAACTTCACGGGGCGCACGGTCACCGGGCTTGAGTTCCACGCCGCGGGCGTTGACCTCAAAGGCAACGTCATACGCGAGCGCACGTTCGTCAGCGAGATCGAGATCGAGCCGAACAAAGTCTTCGTGCCGAGCATCGGTCTGAGCTTTCCCGAAGATAACAAGCCGGCAGACCTCAAGCTTCAGTTGACGGGCGTGAGGTTCAAGTAGCTTTGCACAAATATTCAGCGAAAGTTGCATAATAAACCTCTGCCATTCATTTATGCACTGCTTATTCGCTCAGCCTGAATATTTGTGCAAGGCTGGTTCAAGTAGAGAAACATCGTCCGGCGATTAGTCTCGCAGGCCGGCACCGCCCGTCATCGAGGGAGTTACCGCCCTGCTTCCCGCGCGTCTTCATTCACAAACAACTCTTCGAGAGCGTTGCCGACCGGCTGAACCGAGACGAGACGCGCGCCCGCCGCACGCGCCGCGCGCAACGCCTCGTCAACGTCGCGTTCGGACGCGACTTCGATGCGTGCGCCTCCGGGCGTCGCCGTCACGCACGCGCCCGCGACGTGAGCGAGCGATGATTCGAGTCTCGCCGCGTCCGCGTCAGCGACGATCAACTCCATCGCGCGCTCGCCGCCATCCATTCTCAACTCTTCGAGTCGCCCGACGTGCGCGAGCCGACCGCGCCGCATGACGCAAGCGCGGTCGCAGAGCACTTCGATGTCGGAGAGTATGTGCGAACACAGGAAGACGGTCGTGCCCGTCGAGCGCAAGCCGGCGATGAGGTCGCGCACCTCGCGCCGCCCGATTGGATCGAGTCCAGACATAGGCTCGTCGAGGAAGACGACCGAAGGGTCGTTGACCAGAGCCTGCGCCAGTCCGACCCTTTGCAGCATCCCTTTCGAGAATTTCCGAAGCTGCTTGTCCCAACTCTTCTCTTCGAGCCGCACGCGCGCGAGAAGGTCTGCGGCGCGAGCCTTTCGCTCAGCGCGCGCGTAGCCGAAAAGCTCCGCGCAGTATTCGAGAAGCTCGCGCGCCGTCAGGTAGTCGTAGAAGTACGGGTGCTCAGGCAGATAGCCGATCTCCGCGTGCATCGAGGCGTCGGCGATGTCGCGACCGAGTATTCGCGCGCCGCCCGAAGTCGGATACATCAGGCGCATGAGCAACTTGATCGTCGTCGTCTTGCCCGCGCCGTTCGCGCCGAGGAAGCCGAAAATCTCGCCGCGCTCGACCGAAAGCGTCAGCCCGTCGAGCGCGCGCACCTTCCGCTTGCGAAGAAAGCCGACCTCGTAGTCCTTCGTCAGATTCTGAATCTCGACAACAGGCGTCATCTCTTCAAGTCCTCAACCTCTATCACTCATCACTTCTTCGGAACGGGCGAGTGCTCGTCAAGCACCGCGTCGCACGCGGCTGTGTCGAGCACGTAAGGGAAGCCCGCCGGGTCGAGCGGCGCGCCCGACTGGTCAAGAGTCAAGCCCGCTGTGTGAAGCGCGGGCGCTACGTCGCGCCACGACGCGGGGCAGCGCTGTGAGCGCGAGCGGTAGTCGGCGAGCACGCCCTCGATGCGTTCGCGTTCGTCGAGCGAGTCAACCCACGCGAGGCGTCGGAGCGCGAGCGTCCTGACCTTCTCGTCGCCGGCCTCTTCGTACATGCGCCGGTACATCTCGCGCGCGAGGTCGCGGCTGCCGCCGCGCGCGTTCATCTGCGCGGCCATCGCGCCCATCCAAACAGGAGCGCCGGGCAGACGAGCACCCGCCGTGTAAACATCACTCGCCTCTGCGTAGCGTCGCGACTGCCAGTAGATGTAGCCGAGTTGGTTGTAGAGTTGCCAACTCTGCGGGTTTTCGCGGATGCCTTTCTGAAGGAGCTTGACCGCGGCTCCGGGGTCTGTCGAGGGGAGGACGACCGCGCCGAACTCATACGCGGCCATAAACTGCGGGTCGAGCGTCGTCGCCGCGTCGAGCATCGAGCCGAGGTTGCGTATGCCGAGTGGCCTCATGTCGTCGAGCGTGAAGTCGCCCTGATAGGTGTCTATCTTCCGACCGACGTATTGCAGCGAGCGCAGCCAGTACCAGTCGGCCACGAGTCCGTTGAATCCGAGACTAAGGTGGCGCGCAGTCTCCGGCCTGACGTACTGCTCTTCGTAAGTCGCGAACGGGTCTTCCGAAGGTCGCCGCGCGTCGAGCCTTCGCGAGAGCAGGAACGAACAGGCGAGTCCCGCGACGACTATGCCCGCGAGCAAAATGTTGCGCGCGCTTTCACGCTTCGCGGCTTCGGCGCGCGTCGCCGCGAAATCTTTTTCGGCTGCCGTCTTCATTTGAAGTTGCGCCGCTTGAAGACGAGCGTCGAGGCCGCGAGAAGCACGGCTATGTAAGCGAGTCCGTAGAGGACTGCGCCGAAGAAGTTCGCTGTCGTGGGAGTCTCGCCGTGCGACGCGGCTGTGACGTAGGCGTAATTCGAGAGGTTCGGCAGGAAGTAGTAGAGCGCCGCGAAAAGGAAGCGCGCGCCGCCCGACGCGAACGAGGCAGAGAGCGTCTTGAGGTCTGCGCTGAAGTGGCCGATGACGAAGAAGAAGAAGGTCAGGAGCGCCGAGAGCGCGGGCGACGAGAACGAAGAGAAGAGAAGTGCGGCGGCGACGATTATCATCAACTCGACATAGACGAGCGCGACGGCGGGCCAGATTTCTGCTACGAGCGGGTCGTAGCCGCCGCGCACGTAGAGGAGCGCGAGCGAAACGCCCGCGCCCATCACCGCGACGTTGACGGCGAGCGTCGCGCAGAGTCCCAGGTATTTGCCGAGGAGGAACTCGCCGCGACCGACGGGCTTCGAGAAGATGGCGTAGACGGTTCGGCGCTCGATCTCTTTGTAAACGAGTCCGACGCCGACGAAGATCGCGATGAAGACCCCGAACAGGAGCATCGCCGACAGTCCCATGTCAACGATTATCTTCGCCTCCTGCGCCGCCGAAAGCTCGCCGAGGAAAACTGCACCGCCGGTCAATAGAAGCACAAAGAGGACGAGGTTGTAGAGCACGCGGTCGCGCACGGCCTCGCGGAAAGTGTTCCGCGCGATAGCGAAGACGCGCACGGGCGAAGACGCGCGCGAAGGCTTGAGAGATGCGTGTGTCTCTTCCGCGTCGTGCGCGTCGGTTTCTTTGACGGCGCTCTCTTCCGGCATCGAGAGTTCGCTGCTCATTGGACTCTGGAAAGCATGCGCGCGCGCCAGCCCGACGCGGCGGCTTCGGGGAAGCGCGGCTCGTTCTCCGTGAGCACGGCGAAGACGGCCTCCTCCGGCTGAAGCTCGCCCGGCATGGCTACGTCGGCGGGATCGCGCTTGGCGGCGGCGATGGCCGCGTCAATGTCGTTCTCGATGAGTTGCTGCCAGCCGCGCGCCGCACGCGAGTCTATCAGGAGTGCGGCTGACATTTCCACGTCGGCGTCTCCGCCGTGACCCATTCGGCGAAGCGCCGCCGCGTGGCTCACGCGCATGAGGACTGAGCGCGGATAGACGCGCACGCCTTCGGCGAGCGTGTGCTCGGCCTCGTCGTCGCGCCCCGCGTTCGACTCGGCCCCCGCGAGATACTCGTAGCAGGTCGCGCTGTGGAAGCCGCGCGCGAGCGCATAGCGAAGATGCTCCGCCGACTCGCGCTCGCGTCTCTGCATGGCGAGCCATACGCCGTAGTTGTAGTGCGTGGCCGCGTCGAATGGATTGAGCACGAGAGCGGAGCGGTAGAGCGAGTCTGCGCGCGCGGGCCGCGCCGCGCTCGCCTGCGCCGTCGCGAGCAGGAGTACGTTCGCCGCCTGCAAGCACATCGCGGCGAGCACGAAGACCGAGAGCGAGAGCGAGAGCGCGTAAACCCTACGCGCGGAGACGACGGGCAGAGCGCGAAGTCCCGCGCGCGCTCCGGTCGCATCTTTCGCAACAGTGTCTTGCCTGTTGCCCGCGAGCCTCGCGACGAGCGCGGCGGCGAAGAAGAAGACGAGGCCGCTTCCGAACCAGCGGAACGAGATCGAACTCGCGCCGGAACTGATCGCGAACGCGACGAGAGACGCGACAGCGCCCTGCGCGAGCGGGCTTGAAGTCCGTCGCAGCGCGAGCCAAGCGGCCCGCACGAGCGCGGCGCAGAAGATTAGAAAGAGCGCGACGCCGACCGCGCCAAGCTCGGCCATGATCTGCAAGTATTCGTTGTGCGCGCCCGCGCTCAGGTAACGTTCGTTGATGGTGACGAGCGGCGAGTCCGGGTGCTCGGCGGCGAAGTCGGCGCGCGCCTGCGGGTAAGCGCCATCGTAGCCGTCCGCGCCGACGCCCGCCAGCGGATGCGTGCGCCACATCTCGATTGCCGCGCCCCAGAAGAGCATGCGCGCGCGCGTGTTGAGTTCGGTCGAGGAAGTCTCTTTCAGACGGACGAAGACCTGCTCGTGTCGCGACTGCGCGAAGGGCGAGGGAACGGTTTGCAGCGCGACGCAAGCGGCGAAGGCCGCCGCGAGCACGACGACTCGACGCAAGCCGCGCGGGCGGAACTCGCGGCGCGCGAACATGGAAACGACGAGCAACGCCAGAGCCGTGCAGACGCCGAAGAAGGGCGCGCGCTCCGCGATCTCAAGCATCGAGAGCCAGCCGAGCGTCGCCGCCGAGCCGCAAAGAAGTGCCGCACGCGTGCGCCTGAGCCGGAGCGCGAGCGCGGCGAAGAGTGGGATGCTGACGGCGACCGGCTCGCCGAGTCCGTTCTGGCTTATCAGAGAATCCTGCGAGCCGTAGTAGCCGACGACGTTGGCCGCCGCGACGACGACGACGACCGCGGCGAGCACGGCGAGCGAGAGCCGCAGCGAACGCGCGTCGAACGCGGCGCGGCGCATCGTGACGAAGAAGAGTAGAAACGTCGTCCAGTTGAGCGCGTAGTGAAACGCTGGAAAGACGTTCGTCGCCCAGAGAACGGAGGCCGCGCCCCAGAGGACGAACGCGGCGAGCGGGAGGCAGAGCGTCAACTCAAGACCGGAGGGTTTCGGAGCCGGAGTGCGGCGTGCGTGCGGGTCGAGCCCTTCTCCGGCGCGTCTCGATTTGAGAAGGCCGCGAAGAAGAAACGCGAAGGTGAGTGAGAGCAGAAGCGCGACGACCGACTCCTGACGCCATGTCGGGCCGCCGTTGTGCGGGCGCGGAAGGAACGGGACGAAAGGGGCCAGAAGCGCCAGCGGCCAGAGGACGGCGACGATGCGCCGGGGCTGCTTCGTGAAGAAGGTTGCGGAGCGGGACATACTTGGAAGCGTGCCGATTGGGGTCGTGCGAAGCGTTCGTGCCGAAACGTCAGGCGAAGACTCTCGGCGGCGGCCCGGTCGGAGGTCGTTCGGCGGCCTTTGTCAGTTGAGCGGCAACCCGCCCGCAGTTGATGTCGGCGGGTTCGCGACATCGACCGGATGGACGTAAATGATGTGCGGCTCGTCCGACGAGAAGTTGTGCGTGCCGCTGATGGACGTGGCAGGAGCGGCCCCGGCGCAGAAGCTCGAAGACCCTGCCGGGAGCGTGACGCTGTAGATGTATCCGCTCTTGGCGTTCATGATCGTCGTCGCGGCTGCGAGGTTGCCGTCAATCATTCCGAGGTTGGCTAGCTGGCTGAGGTCGGCGAATGAAGTGCCGTTGCCGTTGGTGCTGCGGTAAACCTCCTCGGCGGTCGAAAGGGTTCGGGTGGCGGAGATGGCTGAAGCATCGTTCGCGGCGCGGCGCGATGCTATAAGGTTCGGGATTGCGATGGCCGCTAGAATGCCGATGATCGCGACGACGATCAAAAGCTCGATGAGCGAGAAGCCCCCCTGTCGATTCTTGTTTTGCACGTTTGGTGCTCCTGTCAAACGGAGTTAGCGAAATCGGCGGCCACTCTTCGGTCGTCGGTCGTCGGCTCCGAACTTGAAGCGCCGGCCCGCGCTCGGAAGTCACAAGGACACTTTGAGAGGTCGAGCGCCGCGACTCCGTATGCGACCTGGCCGACCGAAATTTCTTCCCCCATTCGGGGACGGACATCGTGAGGGGATGTTGAAAGAAACGCGGGGGCAGGCTTTGCGGCCATGCCCCCGCGCGAGGTGCGTAAAACGCCGCCTTGTGTTAGTTGCCGATGGGCGTGCCGCCGGCGGTCGAGGTCGGCGCGGTGCCGACGGAGCCGGTGGTCGGGTTCGAGACGATGACGCCCGTCTCGTCGCCGGCGAACTTACGCGTGCCGCCGTTGCCGGTCGCAGGCGCAGCGCCGGTCGTGAAGCCGCCCGCACCCGCGCCCGTGATGGCGAACAGGTAGCCGCTCTTGGCGTTGGCGACGGTCGTCGCGTTCGCAAGCTTGCTGTCGAGAAGGTTGTTGTTGACGAGTGCGTTCAAGTCGCCGTAGCTGCCGCTGCCGACGGTGGAGGAGTAGGTCGCCTCGGCGCTGCTCATGGTACGCAGCGAGGAGATGGCCGAAGCCTCGTTGGCCGCCTTGCGGGAGGCGAGAAGGTTAGGGATGGCGATGGCGGCGATGATGCCGATGATCGCGACGACGATCAAAAGCTCGATGAGCGAGAAGCCTTTCTGGCCTTTTTTCTGTTGCATCTCTGTAACGGTGCTCCTTAGCGAAGTTTTTTGAGTGAATTTAGTTCTCGCGCCGTCGGCCATCGTTTCAGGCTACGCGCCGTTCGCGCGACTTCTGTCGCAAGCCGTGGAAACAAGGTGCGTGCCACGACGGCGCGCACGCGTCTCGCATCGCGGAAAGCAAGAAAATGTGTAGGAAAAATCGCCGTGCGGATTCGGTCGGCCGGGCCGGCGCGGGTGAGTACGAAGTACGCGGGTAACAGATTCCGTCAGCCGCCGACTGACGGAATTTGACAGCCGCAGCGTAGCCGCCTGATTTCGGAAGCCGGTGCCTCGTCTTCCAGAAAACGGCGCGCGGTCTCTCAGCCTTCCGCCGCGCCGCGTCCCGCCGCGTCCGAGCGCAGTTGCGCCGTCATGCTGCGGACGCCGTGCTTGTCGAGCAGGTGTCGCAAGGATCGGACGGAGAGGTGGAGAATCTCCGCGGCGCGCGTCTGGTTGCCGCCCGTGCGACGCAAGGCTTCGAGCAGGTAAGTCTTCTCAAGATGTTCGAGGTGCGCGACGAGGTTGATGCCCTCTTCGGGCAGGTCGAAGTCGGAGGACGAGACGCTCGCGGGGTTGTAGTCCGTGACCGTCTGCGGGAGTGATTCGGGTTGGATGGTGTCGTTGCGTTCGAGCGCGACGGCGCGCTCGATGGTGTGCTCAAGCTCGCGGACGTTTCCCGGCCACGAATAGCGTTCGAGCAATTCGGTCGAGCGCTCAGAGACGCGCAAGTTTCGTCCGGTCTGCTGGCAGAATTTCTGTACGAAGTGCTCGACGAGTTCCGGGATGTCCTCGCGTCGCTCGCGCAAGGGCGGAAGCTCAATCGGGATGACCGAGACGCGGTAGAAGAGGTCTTCGCGGAAAGCGCCCTGCTTGACCATCGCCGAGAGATCGCGGTTCGTCGCTGCTATGACGCGCGTGTCGGTCGAAACCTCTTCGTGCGCGCCGACGGGACGCACCTTCCGCTCCTGAAGAACGCGCAGCAGCTTAACCTGCATCGTCGGCGACATCTCGCCAATCTCGTCGAGAAAGATCGTGCCCTTGTCCGCCGCCTCGAACAGACCCTTTCGGTTCGCGGTCGCGCCGGTGAACGCGCCGCGGACGTAGCCGAAGAGTTCCGACTCTAACAACGTCTCGGTGAACGCACCGCAGTTGATCGGCATGAAAGGCTTGTCGGAGCGTGGACTGAGGTTGTGAATCGCGCGCGCGACCATCTCTTTGCCCGTGCCCGACTCGCCCGTGATGAGGATTGTTGACTGAACCTGCGCGACCGTCTCGATCATCTGATAGACGGCCTGCATCTTCTGCGAGTGGCCGATGATCTGGTCGAGCCGCCCGCGCTCGCGCTGTGCGCGACGGAAGGCACGGTTCTCTTGCAGCAGGCGCAGGCGTTCGAGCGCCTTCGCGACGATGAGTTTGAGTTCGTCAACGTCGAAGGGTTTTTGTATGAAGTCGTCCGCGCCGAGCTTGAAAGCCTCGCGCGCAGTCTCGACCGTCGCGAAGGCAGTCATCAGCACGACCGACACTTCGGGCAGAACTTCGCGCACCTTTCGCAGAAGCTCGATGCCGTTCATGTCCGGCATCTTCACGTCCGAGATGATGAGGTCTGCCTGCTCCTGCCTGAGAAGTTCGAGCGCCTTCGCGCCGTTCTCTGCCGAGCGCACGTTGTGTCCCGCGCCGCGCCCGAAGATGTGCACGAGTAGCTGTCTCATGCCCGGCTCGTCGTCAACGATCAGAAGGTTTGCCATAAGTTAAAGTGTTTCGCAGGCGCCGCGCCCGCCGACTCAGCCCTGTTTCGCGGGCAGTTCTATCGTGATCGTCGTCCCGTCTCCCTCGCGGCTGCGGACGTTGATTGTACCACCGTGGTCGCGAATTATCTGATAGACGATTGAGAGGCCAAGACCCGTGCCGCCCGTCGTCGAAGACGAGAAAGGCTCGAACAGGCGTTCGACCTGCGCGGGCGTCATCCCGCGCCCCGTGTCGGAGAAGGTGATGCGGACGTGGTGGTCGCCGACGCGACTCATCTCGGCGCGCAGCGCGCCGCCTTCGGGCATCGCCTTCAGAGCGTTGCGCGAGAGATTCCAGAAGACCTGCTTGACGCCTTCAACGTCGGCCAGCGCGAGCGCAGGCTCTTCGGGCAAATCCTCTTCGAGCGCGTGGCCTTCGAGGACTTCCGGGCTGTGGCGCAGAAGCGCGAATGTCTCGCGCAGAGGCTCGCGCAGGTCGGTCTCGGCGAGAGAGAACTTGCGCGGCCGCGCGTAGGTCAGAAAGTCTGTGATGATCCGGTTCAGCCGGTCGCTCTCGCGAAGCACTATGTCCATCAACTCGGCCTGCGCGGGGTCTGCCTGAAGCTCCGAGCGCAAGACCTGAATCGAGCCGCGCATCGCCGCGAGCGGGTTGCGTATCTCGTGCGCGATGCCTGCGGCGACGCGGCCCACCGCGGAGAGCCGCTCCTGACGGCGCGATGTTTCTTCCATCGCGCGCACGTCGGTCAGATCTTGGAATGTGATGACGAGTCCCGTCGTCTCGCCGCTCTCGGACGAAAGCGGCGAGACGCTGTAGCCGAGCTTTATGAGGAAGCCTTCCGATGTCAGGCACTCCGCCTCGAAGCGCGGGCTTGCGCCGCCTTCGGCAGCCGCGCGCAAAGACTCCTCGATCTGCGCGCCGATGTCTCCGAAAAGTATGGAAACGTCCTGCCCGCGCAGGTCTTCGTCCGAGTAACCCGTCATCTCCTCCGCCGCGCCGTTCATCGTGAAGACGCGGCGGTCGAGGTCGGTCGTGATAACGCCGGAGCGTATGGACTCGACGATGCGCTCGTGCAGCGCGCGCAAACTTGCGAGCGTGCGCGCGGCCTCACGCATCTCAACCTCGGAGCGCGACTGCCTGTGCGACAGTCGAGCGGCGAGCAGCCCGACGACGAGGAACGCAACGTCGTTGAGGCCGATGACCTCGACGGCCTCGGCCACGGACGCAGGCGTCAACTCCCTTCCGCCCGCGCCCGACAACCCGACGGCGAGCACGAGCATCGTCGCCGTGTAGAGCGCCGCGCATCCGACGGAGGCCAGCAGTGCGCCGCGCGCGCCGACGAAGATGCTGGCGACAGAGATGACGACGATGTAGAGCGCCGAGTAAGGCGAGTAGAGGTTGCCCGTAACCCACACGAGCCATGTGATGAGCAGCACGTCGATGGCGAACTGCGCGCCCGCCTGCGCCCGCAGCGCGAGCCGCGAGAAGCGAAGCGCCGCCGCGTACAAAACCGAGAGCGCAACGACGAGCGCCGTCAACGCGAGTGCGCCCGTCTGCCTGTGCGCCTCCTGCGCGCCCGCGGCGAGGCCGCCCGGCCACAGAGCGCCCGCGCCGAACAATGCGACAGAGACCGAGACTCGACCAGCGATAAGCCACCAGAGCCATCCCCGCTGCGGCCCCGAATCGCCGCCGACGTTTTCCTCACGCGCCGCCATTGCGCAATAGCCTAGCACAAAAAGGCTTTCAGCCGACGCCACAAGCGCGCCGTTCGGGCGCGGTCGAACGGAGGGCTACCCGGCGCGGCTGAGCCGCATCTAAACCGTCGGGCAGATCGATCCTTGAGGCAAAAAACCCTAGGCTCGACGCCTGTCTAATCATTTGAAAATTTACAGAGAAGTGGGGGTCATTTTATGAGCAGGAAAAATCTTTTCTCGCCCTCCGAGATCGGCGCGACGCGGGCCGCGCGGTCTTTACTCGCGCTGCTCTTCGCGCTGACGCTCGGGGCGTTCGCCGAGCGGAGCAGCCTCGCGCAGAACAATGCCATCGGCCAGCCAGTCGCCGTCAACAGTGCGGCCAGCCTGCCGGTGCAGACTTCTTACGCGGCCATCGTTAGCCGCGTCGCGCCCGCCGTCGTCACAGTCCGCTCGGAGCGCCGCGTCAAAGCCGACGAGTCGCCGTTTGCGGACAACCCTATGCTGCGCGAACTCTTCGGCGACCGAATGCCGCGCGAGCAGCAGCAACAGCCACAGCAGAAGCCGCGCACCGAGCGACAGGAGGGACTCGGCTCCGGTGTCATAGTCAACCCCGACGGCTACATCCTGACGAACCAACACGTCGTTGACGGCGCGCAGGAGATAACGGTCGAGTTGACGGACAACCGCGTCTTCAACGCCAAGCTCGTCGGCTCCGATCAGCCTTCAGACCTCGCCGTCCTGAAGATCGAAGCGTCGAACTTGCCGGTGCTCTCGCTCGGCGACTCCGACAACGCAAAGATCGGCGACGTTGTGCTTGCCATCGGCAACCCGCTCGGCATCGGCCAGACCGTCACCTCCGGCATCATCAGCGCGAAGGGGCGCACGACGGGCTTGGGCGATGGCGGTTTCGAGGATTTCATACAGACCGACGCGGCAATTAATCGCGGCAACTCAGGCGGCGCGCTCGTCAACACGAACGGCGAACTCGTCGGCATCAACTCGCAGATACTATCGCCTTCGGGCGGCTCAATCGGCATCGGCTTCGCCATCCCGGCCAACATGGCCCGCGACGTGATGACGCAACTCATCCGGTCGGGCAAGGTTCGCCGCGGAATGATCGGCGTCGGCATCCAGTCGGTCACCGCAGACATCGCACAGAACCTCGACCTGCACGACGTTCGCGGCGCGCTCGTCAACGAGGTGCGTCCCGACAGTCCCGCCGCGGGCGCTGGCGTCCGTCTTGGCGATGTGATCGTCGCATTCAACGGCTCGCCCGTCGGCGACTCGAACTCGTTCCGCAACATGGTCGCGCGCACGCAGCCCGGCACGCCCGTCTCCTTCACAGTCCTTCGCGATGGTCGCGAGCTTCAACTCCGCGCGACGCTCGCCGAACTGACCGTCGAGAGACCCAAAGGCGACGACACGGACGCGGCGGCGAGCGCCAACACGAACGAAGGCGGCAAGCTCGGCGTCGGCGTCGAAACGCTGACGCCCGAACTCGCCGCGCGCATGGAACTCCAGCGCGACGCGCGCGGACTCGTCGTCACGAGCGTTGACCCCGACGGCCCGGCTTCGGACGCCGGCATTCGTCGAGGCGATCTGATTCAGGAAGTCAATCGCAGGCCCGTCGGCACGCGCGAGGAACTGCGCGCTGCGCTTGCCAACTCCGGCACGCGCCCCGTTCTCCTTCTCGTGACGCGCGAAGGGCAGACGATCTTCTTAACGGTGCGTCTGCATCAGTGATGCACGGCGTTAAAAAGCCATGTGCGGCAAGCGTCAACTCCCACGCACGCGTGACGGAAACTCTCCGAGCCTGCGTCACGTCGTCCGCCGCGAAACAGAACGAGGCCGCGCGCATATATCTCGCGAGATATGCGCGCGGCCTCGCCTCGCCCTTCGAGACATCGAACTTCACGACTCAACCCGCGAATACGCGGGCGTGCGCGCGCGCCGTTTTATTAAGGACGGATCGTGCCCCGATTCAACGTCCCGGCCGAGGCGTCCATCACCTTAGAGTCACTGCTCGTCCGCTGCTCTGGCTTCGGATGGGTTCGACGCCTGCAACAGAATTTGCATCGGTTAAACTCGGTTTAATAAATTACTGATAGTAAAGAGGTTGACAGTTGTGGCTGACATGGTTTAAATTCTCTGCGCCGACTGAGGCTTACGATACGAAGAGTAAACTTAAGTCCGCCACTTAGAGCGGCTCGGAGCTTCGGTCAGTCTTGCACCCATAAAATTCCAGCTGAGCATCAACTCACAAGCGATGTAAGCGGGTAAGTTTTGCGTCCACGCAGACTCGTGCGTCGAATAGACCACGGGCATCAAACTTTCAACAACATCTCGGAGGTTCAAGTGAAAAAGACTCATCTCTCCTCAGTGACTGCCCTGCTGCTGTCACTATCCCTCGTAATCGGAATTCTCGTAAGTGATTTCGCCGGCGCTCGATTCCTCACCACAGCGCACGCGGAGTCGGGCCAATGCACGGGGCAAGGCGCAGGCACGACGATCATCACCCCTTCTGTCGAAATCGGCGATGGCGAAACCGCCGTTCAGGGTATCATCATAAGCGACGTGACGGTCGGGAGTGAGGTGGTTTCGCAGGGTGTCATCTCCGGCAACGTCAAGGTCAGCAACAGCACCTTTGTCGGCGCTGACGGCGTGACGGCCAACGGGGTACTCGTCGGCGACGACTTCATCGCGGACGGCGTACTGGTGGGCGACGTTGCACCCTGCACGACTGGCGTGTTAGTGGGCGACGTCCTCACTATGGACGGCGTGCTTGTGGGCGACGACTTCACCGCGACCGGCGGGGTACTGGTCGGCGACGACATCTCTGTTAATGGCGGCGTCATCACCGGTCAAAATCTTCGCCTCATCGGTTCGACGATAGCGGGAAAATCGGCTTCAGTCGGCGGTATTATCAAGGCGGTTGAGGGGGGCAGGGTCGCCCCGTCTAACTGACCTGCGGCAATTCTAATTCGACACTAGGGTCAGCGGGGAGGGAGCGCATCCGGGCAATTTTGGATGCGCTCCCTCCCCGCTGACTTTCTTTCCGGCGTCGCCCGTCGCGAAGGCGGCTTGCCTCCATTGCTCGCGCCCGCCAATGGGCGTAGCGGCTTTATTGCCTCGATGCTTTGACTGAGTCTGGTCAAAGCTACTAGACTTAAATTTAAGCTGGCGCGTCCGTCCAGCTTTTGGCCCACTCGCTGATCACTTGAAGCTAATGACCAGCAATCGCTCGCGAGAATATTACGTCCGTTCCGTCATCGCGCTCGGCGTGGTCGCTCTGATTCTCTGCCTAAGCAGTATGAACATCGCGCAGCTCGACTTGAGGTTCGTTCTGCTGGCGGTGCTGACGGTCTTTTTCAGTTCGCGGGTCGGAATTCAAATCCCACATTCGAGCGGCCACATCACCGTCTCCGATACCTTCATCTTTCTGACCATGCTGCTTTACGGGGGCAGCCCCGCCATCCTGCTGGCCGCCGCCGAAGGGGCGTACTCTTCGTCGCGCTTCGGCAACAAACTGAAGACGGTCGCGTTCAACAGCGCGTTGATGACGACCTCGACCTTTATCACTGCGACCGTGATGAAGCTGCTCTTCGGCCCGGCCAACGAGTTGCCGAGAAGCGACGGGTTGGAGTTTTTCCTGTCGGCCATCTGTGTGATGGCGCTCGTGCAGTACGTCGCTAACTCCGGCCTCGCCTCCATCTACACGGCCTTCAAGCGCAAAGCAGGGATAGGCCAGACGTGGAGCAAATATTACCTCTGGTCGTCAATCACTTACCTGGCGGGTGCTTCGGCCGCCGGACTCATCTCGCGCGTCGTCGTGCGCTTCAGCTTCTTCTACGTGCTGCTGACGGCACCTATCGTCTTCATCGTCTATTTGACTTACAAGACTTACCTGCGAAGCATCGAGGCGTCCGCCGCGCAGGCTGAGCATGCCGAGCGCGAGCGCATGAGGGAGCAGTACGCGCAGATGGAGAAGCTTTCGGCGCTCGGCGAGTTGTCGTCGGGCGTGGCGCACAACTTCAACAACACCTTGACCGGGATACTTGCGCGCGCGCAGTTGATGCTGGAGACGAACGACCCGCGTGAGATAAGACGCGGCCTGAACATCATCATCCAGACGGCTGAGGACGGGGCGAAGACCGTCAAGCGCATACAGGACTTCGCCCGCCAGCGAAGGGATCAGGACTTCGTCCCGATAGACGTTGACCGGATGATGCTCGAAGTCGCGGAGATCACGCGCCCGCGCTGGAAGGATCGAGCCGAGGCCGAGAGCGTCCACATCAAGCTCGTGCGGCAGATCGGCTCGAACGCCGTCATCATGGGCGACGCGGGCGAGTTGCGCGAGGTTCTGGTCAACATGGTCTTCAACGCGGTGGACGCGATGCCCGAAGGCGGCACGCTCACGCTCTCGACGAGGGAGGCGGGCGGCGGCGTCGAGATAAGCGTCGCCGACACGGGCACGGGGATGGGCGAGGACGTTCGGACGCGCATCTTCGATCCGTTCTTCACGACGAAGGGCAAGGCCGGCATGGGACTCGGCCTTTCGGTCAGCTACGGCATCATCCGCCGTCACGAGGGCGCGGTCGAGGTCGAGTCGGAAGTCGGGCGCGGGACGACCTTCCGCATAAAGTTCCCGCGCGCCGCCGAGTCCGCACAGCCGCCGAGACCCGCCGCCGAGCAGCCGCAACCGGCGCGCGACGCGGGGCGAATGACGATACTCGTCGTTGACGACGAGGACTACGTGCGCGAGCTTCTGTCGGACATACTCGAACGCGAGGGCTGCGACGTTGCGCTCGCGCCCGACGGTCGAGAGGCCCTTCGGCTCTTCGAGTCGCGCGGGTTCGACGCCGTCTTCACCGATGTCGGATTGCCCGGCATGAGCGGCTGGGAACTCGCGCGCTTCATACGCGAAAGAGACGAGCGTGTCGCGCTCGCGATCATCACGGGCTGGGGCGACACGGTCAGTCCCGAAGAGCAGTCGGCGGCCAAAGCCGACTGGGTTATACCAAAGCCCTTCAGCGTTGACAGGATCGCCGGACTCGTTCAGGAAATCTCGCAGCGCAAGTCTTCCCAAGACCTCGTGGCCGCGCGCGACGCGACGGGCTGATGGAAGGGTTTTAGGTTTTGGGTGTTAGGTGTTAGTGGCATGCAATCTTCCAACACCCAACACCTAACACCCAACATCCTTCTTCTGCCTTTTAACTTTTGCCTTATTCGCCCGCACGTACTAAGCTTGCGCCAAAGCAATTTCTACAATTCAGGAGGATGAAGGGCAATGGCAGATGATTCACAGCCCGCACAGGGCGAGGAGCGTGGAGTGTCTTCGGGTCTTCTACTTTCGGTTGATCCCTTGCCGGGCACGCCCGGCTACAAATTCAGCACCGACGACACGGACGGCGGGCGCGACTCGACGGACGTTTCGGGCGACGACGGCGACACCTCGGACGCCGACGGAAGCGACAGCGGCGACTCGGACAACGGCGACGCCGACGGGACGGACGGCGACGCCTCGGACGGCACGGACGGCGACTCCGCCTCGGACGCCGACGGCACGGACGCCGAAGATGCCGACGGCACGGACACAGGGGCGGACGCCGACGGGACTGACCCGCTCGGCATCGCTTCGGACAAGGGCGACTCGGACGGCACGGACTCGAAATGAGTGCGGTTGGTCGCGACACGAAAAGTTCGGGCGTCGAGAGCCTGAACGCTTTGCTTGAGCCGCACGCCCCGGAGGAGTTCCTCGACTCCTTCTGGGGCGTCCGTCTCTTGCACGTTCGCGGTCGCGCGGGGAAGTTCGAGCGGCTGATGCCATGGCCGCGACTGAACGAAATACTGCGACGGCACCGTCTCGACTTCCCGCGCCTGCGTCTGGTTCAAGACGGCAAGCCGCTGCCCGTCACTTCGTATCTTCGACACACAACAAGCGGGCGCAGTCGTGCGGGCATCCCGCGACTCAAACCAAACGAACTCACAAGACATCTGCGCGAAGGCGCGACGCTCGTGCTCGACGCCGTTGACGAGTTGAGCGAGCCGGTCGAGGACTTGGCCGAAGGACTTGAGCTTTTCTTCCGCGAGCACGTGCAGGTCAACCTCTACGCCGGCTGGCAGACTTCGCGCGGCTTCGACATCCACTGGGACGACCACGACGTTTTCATCCTTCAGGCAGCGGGGCGCAAGCGCTGGAGCGTGTACGGCATGACGCGCCCTTTCCCCGTCGTGGGCGATGTCGAGCGGGCCGAGAAGCCTTCGGGCGAACCCCTGTGGGAGGGCACGCTCGAAGACGGCGACCTGCTCTACATCCCGCGCGGCTGGTGGCACGTCGCGCTGCCTCTCGCCGAGCCGACGCTTCACCTGACGGTCGGCATACACAACCGCACGGGACTCGACCTTCTGCGCTGGCTCTCGGAGCGAATGCGCGCGAGCGAAGCGTTCCGCCGCGACCTCCCGCGCATGGCTTCCGCCGTGGAGCGCGAGGCGCACGTCGCGCGGATGCGCGAAGAGTTGTTAGCCGAGTTCGACCGCGCGGCGCTCGAACGCTTTTACGAACATGAGGACGCGCGGGCCACGCCGCGGGCGCGCTTGACGCTTCCGCTCGACGCGATGCCGCGGGCGATGACGCCGACGCTTGACGCGCGCGTGCGATTGCTCGCGCCTCGTCCGCTGAGACTTCAGTTGGCAGATGGCGTGGTCGAGTTCGACTGCATGAAGCGACGTTGGCGTTTCGCCGGAGGCGCGCTGCCCGTCCTCCGACGGCTCGACGAGCGTCGCGAGTGCACGGTCGCGGAGTTGTGCGAGTCGGCGCGTGGTCGCGTTGACGAGCATGCGGTTCGCGCGCTCGTCATTGAGTTGTCGATACACGGCCTTGTCGCCTTCATCTAGAGGTAAGCTATTTGGTGGAGTCGTCACGTTTCTTCTGCTCCGAACTTTCGCGCCGCTCCGCCGAGAGGACTTTCGGCACGGCCTCGGTCGGCGCGGTCTGGTTCCTGCTCGAATACCCGCACGGCTGGGGTGCGCACGCACTGCGCGACAGCGCGCTCTCCGACGGCGTCAAACGATTCTTCGCCGACTCGGTGGCGGGCATAAAAAATTCCAGACTCCTCTTTATCAAGACCGACCGCGGGCGTAGGGAAGCGCGCATGAATTTCTTTGTCGTGCGCAGCCGCGAGCGCGACCCTTTCGTCGTGCGCCTGCGCGTTGAGAACTACGACGAGTTGACGCGACTCGACCTCGGAGCAATCGCGCTCGGCGAAGACACGCAGGGCGGCGTTACGACGAGCGAACCTCTCTACCTCGTCTGCACGCACGGCAGGCGCGACAAGTGCTGCGCGAAGTTCGGCATTCCCGTCTACAACGCGCTGCGCGAATCGGCGGGCGAGGCGGTCTGGCAGTCGTCGCACGTCGGCGGCGACCGCTTCGCGGCGAACGTCCTGTGCTTTCCGCACGGACTCTTCTACGCGCACGCGGACGACGCTTCGGCACGTCGCATCGCGGACGAGTACCGGGCGGGCCGCGTCGTCAACGAGAAGTTCCGCGGGCGCGCATGCTACTCTCACTTCGTTCAGGCGGCGGAGTTCTTCGTGCGCTCCGAGTCGGGGGTCGTCGGCGTCGAGGATTTGGGTTTCCACTCTTCGGCGCGTGCGGGCGATTCGACATGGCGTATCCGCTTCAGTCAGGCGGACTCGCGCCGCTTGCACGAGGCGCGAGTCCGGCGCTTCATCTCCGACATCAGCAACCCGTTCACCTGCCACTCGGAAGAGGCGTCGAGCGTCCCGCAGTTCCGGCTCGAAGACTACCGAGTCATAAGCGACTGACGACGCTCGCGCCGATGAGTTGCGGCACGGCGAAAGATCAAATTTCTCACGCTGTTTACAAAAGTGCACACAGGCTGTCCTTGATAGTTAGCACATGGACATCTCTCTCTCGCCGGGGCGAATCGGTTTTCCGGCGAAAGCCTCGGCGGCGCGCGGCCCGCGACGGTCGGCACGGCTGTTGCTGAAAACCGATTCGCCCTGTCTCACTAACAACTCTCGCAAACGTTGTGGCACAGGAGAGAGCGAGCCGCGTATCCGACTCGTGTGCTTACACGGGCCGTGGCCGAGCGGCGCGCACGAACGCGCTTCAGGCGCGAGCGGACGAGTGCAGAAGCGCCTCGCTCGTTCGCCGAACACAGACGCAGGTGCTAGAGGAGACAGACAAATGAACATCTATTTCATCGGAGCAGGATTTGGCACCGACGCCCCCAGTTGGTTCGTCGGGCCCGACGGCAAGATACATCGCGTACCGGGTTGGAACCCGGAGGCAATGAAAGACCTCGCGCACGCGGTCAACGTCATACGCGAGGCGAGCCAGATCAAGACGGCAGGGATAGCCGAGGCAGCGATCAAGTCGGTGATGGATTTCGCGCAGAAGGAGCTTGGCGCGAACCTGAAGGGCGGCGGCGTCGTGGTGGTCGTGTGAGCGAGCACGCAAGACCGGGAGGGACACAAGTCTCCTCCCGGCAACAAACATCGGACGAGCGGCGCTACGCCGCTTGGTTCCACGAACTCGACGCGTGGACTGAGTATTGGGATGTCTATCACCCGGAGACGCGCGGGCGATTCTACTTTGGCGACGGCGCGGCGGAGCGCGGGTTGCTGACGCGCTTCCTGCCGCGCGAGGGACGCCCGCCCGCGTTCGCTGCGTGGACGCGCATGGCTCTCTCTGGCGGCGACGCCGCAGACTTCGAGAGGGAAGCGCGCTTACCGGAAGTCGCCTCCGCCGTGCTTGAAGTTGACGCGCTCGTCGCCCGCCTGTTCGGAGACTACTTCGGCGACGCCTCGAATGCGCGCGTGCGCGCCGACTACCTCGAAGCAATCTTTCGCTTCGCCACGGACACGCTTCCGCCCGCGACCGAACGCGACGCGCGCATCCCCGAAGACGACCCGCGCAAAGCCACCGCGGGCCGCCACACGCTCGACGGCGACATAATGTGGTTCGCATGGGCGCTCCAACTCGAAGCGGCACGCGCAATCGTCGGCGACGACGAAGAGCACGCGCGCCGCTCGCTGCAACTCGCGGGCGTGGCGGCGGGCTGCCCCGCGAACTTCGCATGGCGTGGCCACCGGCGCACGCGCGTCGAGTACAGAGCAGACGACGAGACTGCCGCGCTGCTGCGCGAGCGCGGCACGAAGTGGGCCGGCGACTTCGACGCGGCGTCGCGCGAAATCCACGCGCTCTTTCGCATACGCGAGTGGGGCAGCGACGAGTAGGCGTCGCGCACGTTGCAGTCGCACTTCGTGCGCGACGCCGAACGATGACGACTTCAGTCGTTTCGTCGGCGTAAGCCTCCGCGAATTTCCCAAACCTCACAGAGCTTCAAACCCGCCTCTTCTCTAACTTTCATTTCGTTTATAATCCGGCTTCCGAGTCGAAGGTTGATGACAAGCAAGCTGTCGGCCAACGGCTTTTGCATCTGCGTACACGAGCCGCGACGCACGGCGCGGTGTGAAGGAGGCGGGATGGGAAATTTGATTCGAGACCTGCGGCACGCGTCGCGGCTGTTGTTGAAGAGTCCGGCGTTCACGTCGATTGCGCTCCTGACGCTTGCGCTCGGCATCGGCGCGAACACTGTCGTCTTCAGCGCGTTCAACGCGGTGATGCTTCGCCCGCTGCCTTACGCCGAGCCTGATCGAATCGTTACGGTGTGGGACTCGTTCCCGCAGTTGGGCGTGAAGAAGGTCGGCGTCACCTACGCGAACTTCGTTGACCTGAAGGAGCGCAGCCGCGTCTTCGACCCGCTCGCGCTCTACGTCGCCGCGTCGCATACGACCTTCAACCTGACTGGTCTAGCGGGCCCCGAAAGAGTTCAGGGCGCGCGCGTCACAGCAGACTTCTTCCGCGCGCTCGGCGTCGCGCCCGTACACGGTCGCGTGCTGAGGGCCGAAGACGAGGAGCAGGGAAGAAACCACGTCGCCGTCATCGGCTACAACCTCTGGCGGCGCGACTTCGGCGGCGACGCGCGCGTGCTCGACTCTCCGCTCAAACTCAACGACGAGGACTACACGGTCGTCGGCGTCATGCCTCCGGGCTTCGAGTTTCCGAGCGGCGCTGAGATGCCCGCGGGCCAGCAGTTCGCTTCGGCGACCGAGCTTTGGACGCCGCTCACGATTCCCGCAACGTCCGCGGCGCGCAACGACCGCACCACGCGCGCCTATCGTGCCATCGGGCGACTGAAAGACGGCGTGACGATTGAGCAGGCGCAGGCCGACACCGCGGCGATAATCAAAAGGCTCGTCGAGGAGCACACGTCGGAGAACGAGGGCCTCAGCGTATCGGTCTCGACGATGCGTGAGAATCAGGTTGGCGAGTTGCGCCCGGCGATGATCGCGCTGCTCGCTTCGGTCGGCTTCGTACTTTTGATCGCGTGCGCGAACATCGCGAACCTTCTTCTTTCACGCGCGGCGGCGCGCCGTCGCGAGTTCGCCGTGCGTGCCGCGCTCGGCGCGAGCCGCCGAAGGATTATCGGGCAGTTGCTGACCGAGAGTTTGTTGCTCTCTCTAACCGGCGGCGCGCTCGGACTCGCGCTCGCATACGTCGCCACACGCTTCCTCGTCGCGTTCGCGCCCGCGAATATTCCGCGCATTGGTGATGTGAGCATAGACCTGCGCGTGCTTGCTTTCACGGTCGGCGTGTCGCTTCTGACGGGCGTGCTGTTCGGACTCGCGCCCGCCGTCAACGCGTCGCGGACTGATTTGTACGAAGGCGTCAAGTCGGGCGGTCGCGGATCGTCGGGCGGCGCGGGGCAGAAGCGTCTGCGTGGGTTGCTCGTCGTCTCGGAAGTGATGCTCGTCTTCGTGCTGCTGATCGCGGCGGGGCTGATGCTGAAAAGCTTCCGTCGTCTGCTCGCCGTCGCGCCGGGCTTCGACCCCGCGCACGTTCTGACGGCGCGCATCACGCTTCCAGTCGCTTCGTATCCGGGGCAGAAGATGACTCTCTTCTACAAAGAACTCGTCGCCGGACTCGAACAACAGCCGGGAGTCGAATCGGCAGCAGTCGTCAGAGACTTGCCTCTGAGCGGGACAGACCCGCGCATCGGCGTCACGGTCGAGGGCCGCGCGAGCGAGCAGCAGGGCGACGGCTACACTATCAGGGATCGCGTCATCAGCCCCGACTACTTCAAGGTCATGGGCATCCCTCTGAAGAAGGGGCGCTACTTCGACGACCACGACGACAGGGACGCGCCCGGCGTCGCGATCATCAACGAGAGCGCCGCCGCGAAAATTTTTCCGAACGAAGACCCGCTCGGCAAAGTCTTCGCGACGGGCGGCCTCTACGCGCCGGACAAGTGCACGGTCGTCGGCGTCGTCGGCGACGTGAAGTTCGGCGGACTCGACAGTCAGGCCGACCCCGAAATGTACATCCCTTACACGAAGCTGCCGGACTCTTTCCTGCAACCCGGCATCGGCAGCATGGCCGTCGTCGCGCGCGCGAACGCAGATCCTTTGTCGCTCATGAGCGTCGTGCGACAACAGGCTTCGGCGATTGACAGAAACGTACCCGTCTCTTCTTTGTTATCGATGGAAGACGTGCTTTCAGGCTCGCTCGCACCGCGCCGGTTCGATCTCGTTCTGCTCGTCGTCTTCGCTTGCGTCGCGCTTCTGCTGGCCGCGGTCGGAATCTACGGCGTCCTATCGTACTGGGTCGCGCAGCGGACGCGAGAGATAGGAATACGAATGGCGCTTGGTGCGCGCGCGTGGGACATCTTCAGGCTGGTCGTCTTTCAGGCGATGACGGTCGTGGCGGTAGGACTCTTAATCGGCGTCGGCGTCGCACTCGGACTCGCGCGATTCCTTTCGGGCGAATTCTCCGGCCTTCTGTTCGGCGTGAAGGCAACCGACCCTCTGACGTTCGCATCAACTGCATTCCTGCTCGCGCTGGTCGCGCTCGCGGCCTGCCTCGTCCCGGCGCGAAGGGCGACGAAGGTCGAGCCGGTAATCGCACTGCGAAGCGAGTGACGAAGCAGGAGTCCCGAAAAAAGTAAGACCGCCTGCGCCCGTGGGTGCGCGGTCGAAGTGAGCGGCGCGGAATCATTGACACCCGAAAACTACCTGTCTATATTTGCTGAAAAGTAGTTCGCCACCGAAGAGTTTCAGGTTGTGTTGACAAAGGTACGTTCAAGATTAGACCCGGCCCGTGCGCCACTCGCGCGCGCGCTGTCGTGCCTTCTGCTCTCGACGCTCGTCTTCAGCGCGACGGTCGGCGTCCTGCATCGTCACGCTCCTGAACGTCAGCGCCGCGCTCCGGTCGCGAACACGACAGGCATTAACTCCGTCGCGCCGTCTGACGGCGGCGGCTCTCAATCGGAAGACCCTCTACAAAGCAAAGACTGCTCGATCTGCCAACTCCAAAGAAGCCTGTCGGGCGCGCTTCTTTACGGGCCGGTCTTCATGCCCGCGCCCGCCGCACGGCAAGCTTTCGAGTTAGTCGCATCCATCCCGTATCTTTCCGCGACTGCAACACCGCGGCGTGGTCGCGCGCCTCCTTCGACTTCTCTCTAACTTCAGGTCGCAACTTCGCATCACGCTCGAATGGCCGTCCGACGGCTAGTTGACCGCTGCTGCGAAGGTCGTCGTATTCGACCGCCGCTTTGAACTCCACCCGCGTCCGCAGAAATTGTGCGCGGGCGCTGGCGTTTGAAAGCGGCGGCCCGAACGCCTTTTGAGTTGAATGGAGAGAGGTCGAAGAAGATGATTCATAAAAGCATTACTCGTGTCGCAATTCGCGCCCTGATTTTGTTATCGGTTTTCGTCGCGGCGCAAGCGCCCGGGGCGGCTCAGGCGCTCGGCAGCGCCGGTACGGTCGTGGGCGTCGTCACAGACCCGAACGGCGCGGTCGTGCCGAATGCCTCGGTCACAATCGCAAACACGGTCACGGGCTACACGCGCACCGTCAACACAGAGGCCGACGGCTCGTTCCGCTTTGGCGACGTGCCGCCGAACAACTACCGGCTCAGCGTCGCGGCGACGGGCTTCAGTCCAGCGCAGCAGGACTTGGTTGTGCGGACGAGTGTGCCGATCAACGTGAAGATACCGCTCGCCGTCGTCGGCGCGACCGAGTCGGTAACGGTCACTTCGACCAGCGCCTCGGACATGATCGAGAACGTGCCGACGACGCACACCGACGTTGACCAGTCGCTCATCACGAAGCTTCCGCTCAGGTCACCCGGCTCCGGTCTGAGCGACGTGGTGACGCTCGCAGCGCCCGGCGTCGTCGCAGATTCCAACGGGTTCTTTCATCCGCTCGGCGACCACGCGCAGACTTCTTACTCGGTTGACGGCCAGCCCATCTCCGACCAGCAGAGCAAGGCTTTCTCGACGCAGCTACCGCCCGACGCCGTGCAGTCGCTTGAGATCATCACGGGCGCGACGCCAGCCGAGTACGGCGACAAGACGAGTCTCGTCGTCAGCGCCGTCACGAAGTCGGGACTCAACCGGAGGAAGCCGACGGGGAGTTTCAGCACGAGCTACGGCACGTTCGGCACGACGAGTCTCGACTCGACGCTCGCCTTCGGCGGGCCGCACGTTGGAAACTTCGTGGCCTTCAACTTCGAGCGTTCGGGCCGCTTCCTCGACGCGCCTGAGTTCACGGTGCTCCACGACAGAGGAATCTCCGGCAACCTCTTCGACCGCGCTGACTACAGCCCAAACTCGAAAGACACCTTCCACCTGAACTTCTTTCTCGCGCGCAACAAGTTCGAGATTCCCAACCAGTTCGATCAGGAGGCCGCGGGTCAGGATCAAAATCAGCTTGTGCGCTCGGTCAACATCGCGCCCGGCTACGTTCACATCTTCGGCCCGACGACGGTTCTGACCGTGAACCCTTACTACCGGCTCGACCTCGTCAAATACTTTCCGAGCGACAACCCGTTCGCAGACCAGCCGCTCACCTTCGGGCAGCAGCGGCGTCTGAACAACACGGGCGTTCGCGCAGACCTCGCCTACGTCAAGGGGCGGCACAACGCGAAGTTCGGCGTTCAGTTGCAGCACACGCTTCTGACCGAGAACTTCCAGTTCGGCATCACCGACCCGGCGTTCAACGATCCTGCAAGCCCCGACTTCCTGCCCGGTCTTCTCGCGTTCGACCTGACGCGCGGCGGCCAGCAGTTCGTCTTCCACGGACACACAGACGTTAAGCAGGAGGCCATCTACGCGCAGGACGCTTTGACGTTCGGCAATCTGACGATCAACGCGGGCCTGCGCTTCGACAACTACGACGCCATCAGCCACGGTCGCTCGCTTCAACCGCGGCTCGGCGCGTCGTACCTTCTGAAGCTGACGAACACGGTTCTGCGCGCGTCCTACACGCGCAACTTCGAGACGCCCTACAACGAGAACCTCGTGCTTTCAAGCACGACCGGCGCCGACGGACTCGCCGGCGGCACGTTCGGAAGCGCCGCAAACCAGCCGCTCCGCCCCGGCAACCGAAACCAGTTCAACGTCGGCTTTCAGCAGGCGCTCGGCAGGCGCGTCGTCGTTGACGTTGACTACTTCAACAAGGTCACGCACAACGCATACGACTTCAATACGCTCTTCAACACGCCGGTAACGTTCCCGATCTCGTGGGACAAGTCGAAGCTCGACGGCGTCTCGACGCGCGTGAACCTGACGAACTATCACGGCTTCTCGGCCTTCATGGTCGCGGGTCACACGCGTGCGCGCTTCTTCCCGCCTGAATCGGGCGGGCTGTTCTTCAACTCCGACCTGCCCGCGGGCGTCTTCCGCATCGACCACGATCAGGCGTTCGAGCAGACGACGCAGGTGCAGTACCAGTTCATGCATTGGAAGCGGCTCGCGCCCTACGTTGACTTCACTTGGCGCTACGACAGCGGGCTGGTCTCAGGTGGAGTCCCCGACTTCGCGACGGCGCTCACGTTCACGGCTGACGAGCAGCAGCAGATCGGACTCTTCTGTGGCGGCGTCTTCGCCACGCTCTCGCAGCCGATAACGCAGTGCACCTCCGCCGACCGCGGCGCGCTGCGCGTGAAGATTCCCGCCGACGGCACCGAGAACGACGACACGAATCCGCCGCGCATCGCGCCGCGCAACCTCTTCGACCTGAGCGCGGGAACAGATAATCTTCTTCGCACGGAGCACACGAAGATGACGCTCCGGTTCACGGTGCAGAACCTTACGAACAGAAAGTCGCTCTACAACTTCCTCTCAACTTTCAGCGGCACGCACTTCGTCAGTCCGCGCGTCTTTCAGGGACAGGTCGGCGTAACGTTCTGAGCGTGGGCGGCGGCCTTCACGGTGAAGAAGGCCGCGCCATAAATCTTCATTCGCCGGAAAGAGAGAGCCGCGCGGGCTCTCAGGATGGGCCCGCGCGGCTCTCTCTTTTAACGCGCGCTCTTTTTGGAGCGAGCGTCAATCGCAGTTTGAAAATCACAACTCAGGCAGCTACAGCCTCGATGATGCTGAAGGGCGAGCGGGTCGGGATGATGCGCGTTAGACGCAGGGATGCCTGCTCGAACAGCGCCGCGTACTCTTCAGACGTGCGCTCGACGCCGCCGGGAGACGCGAGCATCTCAAGGTCGAGAAGCTTCGAGTAATGCGGCGCGTCGCCAGCGGGGACGACCGACTCGGCGACCAAAACTTTCGCGCCCGGTCGCATCGCCTCACGTATGTTCTTCAGGATCGTCGCGCTGCGCTCGTCGTCCCAGTCGTGGATGATGTGCTTCATTATGTATGCGTCTGCGCTCGGCACGGACGCGAAGAAGTCGCCGGAGACACGCTCGACGCGCGACGCGACGCCTTCGCGCTCCAACAACTCGCGCGCGCCGTCGATGACGGGCGCAACGTCGAACAGGACGCCGGAGAGTTTCGGGTTGGCCTTCAGAATCTGCGCGAGCAAGTAGCCGTGGCCGCCCGCGATATCGGCGAGCACACCCGCCCCGAACTCCGAGAAGTCGTAAGCCTCGACGATTGCCGGGGCGACGCCGACGCTCATGTCGGTCATCGCGCTGTTGAAGATCGCGGCCTGTTCCGGGTTGGCTGCGAAGTAGTCGAAGACCTCGACGCCGTGCGTGTGCCCCCACGCGGGCTTGCCCGTGCGGACGCTGTGGAGCAGGTCGCCCCAGACCTGCCAGTGCCAAGCCTCGCCCATGAAGATCGCGCCGTTGCGAAGCGAGCGGGGCGCGTCGGAGCGCAGCAGTTCGGCGGTAGGCGTGAGCGCGAAGACCTTCGGCTCGGACTCGCGGAAGACGCCTACGCCCGCCAGCGAGCGAAGGACGCGGTAGAGCGAGCGCTCATGCGTCCCCGTCTCGGCGGCGAGTTCGCCGACGGGGCGGGGGCCGCCGGCGAGCAAGTCTGCGATGCCGAGCTTGGCGGCGACGTAGAGCGCCTGCGTGTGCAGCGCGCCGAGGGCCAACTGCGTCAGGTATGCCTCGGGCGGCAACTGCTGCTGCGCGTCGGCCTCTTTCTGTTCAGTCATGGGGTCGTCCTTTCAAAGAAAAATTTTCCTCAGATACGCTCGCCGTCGCGAGGTCGGATTCATCCCGACACGTCGAGTAACGCGGAGAAATATACTGAAAAGGTTCAGGGCGGGAAAGTTTCGGCGCGCGCCCCCGGTGTGTGATCCTTTTTCGCAGCGTCCCGCGCGTTAGTGTGTGGAGGTTGAAAACGATGGAAGGCTTGAAGCGAGTACGAATCGTCAAGCGCGGACGGTCGGAGCAGCCCGAAGCGCAGGCGCAGACGAAAGAAGACGCGCGCGAAGGCGGGCGCAAGACTAAGGATATCGTCTCCGGCTGGGTTCGTGAGCACGTCCGGCGGACGGACGAGTTCCGTTATAACTACGCGAGGCTTCTGAGGGATTCCGGCTTCGTCTTCCCGCGCTCGTGTGGAAAGGAGTCTGTGTGATGTTGGGAATCATTCAAATCGCGACTTTGTTGCTGGCGCTCGGCGTCGTCCTGACGCTCGTCTCTGAGACGTTCGCGTCGCCGGTCTCCCGAATGGTCGAGGCGGGGTTCGATGCAATCGAGTACAGGCTCGCGCTGCGTGCGCGCAGCCGCGCCGAGCGGCTGAAGGCTCGAAGACGCGCGGATCGAAGGCGCGGGTCGCATGTGCGCGAGGCGGCGTTCTCGCACGCGGGATGACGAGGGCGAAGACGAAAAGACGAAGACGGAAGCCATAGGCGTCGAGCCGCCGCCCGCGTCCTTCGTCATCATGCGTGGAAGTCCTCACGCCAGAGTCCGCCTCAGCCCTTACCCTTCTCGAAGAGTCTTCTGAGCAGTTCGTCGAAGCGCTGGTCGCCGCGCAGGCCGTCGAGACGCGGGTCAACGCGCGCGTATGTAAGACCGACGGCGTTCTCCTGCTCGGCGACCACGAGCCAGCGCAGCGCGCCGTCCGCGTCGCCAAGAAGCGAATATACGACCGCGATCTCGTATGCCGTGACCCATTGCTCGTCGCGCCGCTCGACTAGACCGCGCAGAATCTCGCGCGCCTCGTCCGTTTTGCCGCACGAGGCGAAGACGTGCGCGCGCTTCGAGCGCGTCGTCGGCGTGTCGCCCGCGAACGCGCGCTCCTGCTCGTAAACCGCGAGCGCCTCGTCGCACATCCCCTTCATCTCGTAACACCAGCGCAGGACTATGTGCGTCGAGATCGAGCCGGGGTCTAGCTCCATCGCACGCTGGCACTGCGCGATAGCTTCGTCGTAGCGACGCGCGAGGAAGAGGACGTTGGCGACCGCCGTAGCGACGACGGGCGAGGATGGCGAGAGCGATTGCGCGCGGTTGATCTCGGCGACGGCCTCGTCGTGGCGGCCCATCGCGGAGAGGTTGTATGCGTGCCAACGTCTGGCGACGACGATGTCGGGCTTCAGTTCGACTGCGCGCCGGAATTCAGCCTCGGCCTCCTCGAAGTCGCGCTCGTAGTTGAGCCTGACGAAGCCGAGCGAGGCGTGCGCTTCGCAGAGCGACGCGTCTGCCTCGACGGCCCTGAGCGCCGCGCGCTTCGCGCTCTCCCAAGCGCCTTCGGGCGGCGGCTCGACGAACCAGTTGAGCAGCGCGTAGCAGTCGGAAAGCTCTGCGTGCGCGAGCGCGAAGCGCGGGTCGCGGCCAACGGCGTGCTCGAAGCGCTCGATGGCCTGTCTGAGTCCTTCCGCCGTTCGCCGCGTCGCGAAGTAGCGGCCCGCGACGTATAACTGCCGCGCCTCGTCGTCGTCCGTGCCGTGCGGGCCTGTGGTCGGCGCTTTTTCGGCGCGGCGCGCGGCGAGCGGATTGTTCGTCCGGCGCAGCAACTCCTCGAAGCGCGCGCGCCCGCGCAAGGTGTCGAACTGCGGGTCAACGCCGAGCCACGCGAGCCGCGCGTCGCGAATCTCGAACGCGCGCGCAAGCTCGCCGAGTGCGGTCTCGTCGTCGCCCAGACGACAGAAGGCCATCGCGACCATGTATGGCGACACGTAACGCCCCGCCTCCATCGCTCGAACCTCGTCGAGCATCGCGAGGGCTTCGTCGCAATGCCCCGCCACGGCGCTCAGCGACGCGAGCCAGGAGAGCGGGTAAGGGCTTCTGCCGAGCAGCGCGACGGCCCTGCGGCATTCCTCAATCGCCTCGTCGTGCTGCCCCTTGCAGGAGAGCGCGATGCTCAGAAGCAGTCGCCCGAGTCCGTAGTCGGGTTCGTTCGCGACGAGGACGCGCGCCGACGCGATAGCTTCGTCGTAGCGTCGCGCGTGGTAGAGCGTCCAGTTCAGAGTGTGGCGCGCGAGCGGCGTGAGCGGCGCGACCCGCAGAGCGTAACGCGCGTGCGCCAGCGCCTCGTCGAAGCGCCCCTCCATGCCGAGGAAGAACGAGAGCCAGAGCCGGCCCGTCACGTAGTTCGGATTCAACTCGACCGCGCGGCGCAGGTGTCTTTCGGCCTCCTCCCAATCGTAGCCGTGCGTCAGCGTCGCGAAGCCGAGCGCGGCGTAGCCTTCGGCGAGCGCCGGGTCGAGCGCGACCGACCTGCGCGCCGACTCAAGCGCGGCGGCTGAGGTTTCGGAGAAGGGGAGCACGGCGTAGAGGCCGAGCACGTTGTAGTAGTCGGCAATGCCCGCGTGCGGCAGCGCGTAGTCGGGGTCGAGCGCGACGGCGCGGCTGTAGTGGACGAGCGCGCGAGCGAAGCCATCTTCGTTGAACGCGCTCCAGTGGTAGCGCCCGCGCATGTACTCCTCGTAAGCCTCCGCGTTGTCCGTGCCGCGGCGCGCGAGCCGCAGGCGCTCGCCGCCCGTCAGTTGCGGGACGAGGGCTTTGGCGACCTGCTCGGAGATCGAGTCTTCGAGTTGGAGAACGTCCTCGCTCTTCTCGTCGAACTGCCCGGCCCAGACGGTAGCGCCCGCGTGAACGTCGAGCAGTTGCATCGTGACGCGCAGCGTGTGACCAGCGCGGCGCACGCGCCCTTCGAGGACGAACGAGACGCCGAGTTCGCGCCCCGCGGCGAGCGGGTCTGTGTCCGCGCCGCCGTATCGGACGACGCTGCTGGTCGGTCGGAGCGTGAAGCGCCGGAGCGAGCCGAGCCGCGTGATGAGCGCGTCGGCGAGTCCGATGCCGAGATACTCGCCGCCCGACTCGCTCTCGTGCGAGTCGAAGGTCTTTAGCGGGAGCACGGCGAGCGAAGTTTCGCCGCCTTCGGGTTCGACGGGCGGCGCTGACTTGTGAACGTCCGCGGAGAAGAATGGCGGCGCGCTGACGGGACGGCCTTCGAGATAGCGCGTGATGTCGTCGCGCATCTCGCGCGCCGTCTGGTATCGCTCGCCCGGCTCCTTTCGCAGAGCCTTCATCACAACGTTGTCGAGGTCGCCCGCGAGTTCGCGCCGCAGAGTCTCGACCGTCGCGCCGCGACACCAGTAGAGGTAGCTCAGAGTCTCCGTCTCCGGGTTCGTCGTCTGCGCGGGCAGGAGGTCTTCGGGACTCGTGATTCTGACGCTCGGGTGCGGCGGCTCCTCCTCGCAGATGACGCGCGCCATCTCGTGCGGCGCGCGGTTGCGCAGGCGGTAAGGGCGGTGCCCCGTCAGCAGTTCGTAGAGCAGGACGCCGAGCGAGTAAACGTCCGTCGCGGGTGTGACGGGCTGTCCTTGCGCCTGTTCGGGGCTTGCGTACTCCGGCGTCATCAGACGCATCGCGGTCGCCGTCGGGTCGAGCGTTATCTCTCCGGCGATCTCCGGGTCGAGAAGCTTCGCGATGCCGAAGTCGAGAAGCTTCGGCACTCCCTGCGGCGTGACGAGTATGTTCGACGGCTTGATGTCGCGATGTATGACCTGCTTTTGGTGCGCATAGTGCACTGCGTCGCAGACGTGCCGGAAGAGTCTCAGACGCTCCGAGACCGTCAGCTTGTGCTCGTCGCAATAGCGATAGACGGGCAGTCCTTCGATGAACTCCATTACGAAGTAAGGGAGGCCGTCGTCGGTCGTGCCGCCGTCTAAGAGCCGAGCGATGTAGGGGTGGTCGAGCGTGGCGAGAATCTGCCGCTCGTTTCGGAAGCGACGGAGGATGAAGTCTGTGTCCATCCCGCGCTTGATTAGCTTGACGGCAACGCGGTGTCGGAACTCGCCGTCGTCGCGCGACGCCTCATAGACCGTGCCCATGCCGCCGCGACCGACCTCGCGCACGAGGCGGTACGCGCCGACTCTCCGCCCGATTGCCGGGTCAAAGTCCGCGGCGGTCAGGGGCGACTCTGAGTTCGTGTCGAAGTGAGTGCTGAGCGCGCCCGCGGCGAGCGCAGGCTCTTCTATGAAGTCGCCCGCCGACTCGTACTGCTCGACGAGCGCGGCGACGTGCTCGCGCAGTTCGGGGTCGTTGCCCGATGCGTCGTCAATGTACGAGCGGCGCTCGTCGGGCGGCAGGTCGAGCGCCGACTGGAACAACTCTTCAATCTGTCTCCAGCGTTCGGGGGTCATAGCAAGTGATGAAGGCAGAGCACCGCAAGCGAATGTGGCAGACGGGAGGCAGCCCGTTTTTTAATTCGCCACTCTTCGCCTTGTACTCATCACTGGTTTTGTAGCTGGCCGTAAAGCCAAGCCTTCGCCATGCGCCACTGCCGCTTGACGGTCGGGGCGCTGACGCCGAGGACTTCAGCCGTCTCTTCGACGGAGAGGCCGCCGAAGAATCGAAGCTCGACGATCTTCGACTTCTGCGGGTCGAGTTCGGCGAGCCGCTCTAACGCGTCGTCGAGCGCGACCAGATCGAGGTCGCGACCGCCGCCCGATGCGTCAACGTTCTCGTCGAGCGAGAGCTTCTGAAACTCGCCGCCGCGCTTGCCGGCCTCGCGCGCTCTCGCGTGGTCTACGAGTATGCGGCGCATCATCTGAGCGGCGACGCCGAGGAAGTGTGCGCGGTTCTGCCAGCGTACCTGCGTCTGGTCAACGAGCCGCAGGTACGCCTCGTGTACGAGCGCCGTCGGCTGTAGCGTGTGCCCGACGCGCTCGCGCCGAAGGTAGCCGGCGGCGAGCCGCCGCAGTTCGCCGTAGATTAAAGGCAGGAGTTCGTCCAGCACGCCGCGGTCGCCGTCGGTCAACCGCACGAGCAATCGGGTCACTTCTAACTGTGAGGGAATCGTCACAGGGGAACTTCCCGACACTTGAAATCCTTCTCCGGCGTAAACAACCGTGAGTATAAACGACCGCGCGCGCCCTTATCAATTTCACCGCCGAAAATTTTTTCGACCCGCTGCCGCCGACTCGATTCAACGCGCGACGGGCGCGCGGGCGGAAAGTCTTTACGGCGACGCACGATCTCGACAAGGACAAGAGACGCCGCGCCGCGGGTTACGAATTCGCGCGGTTTCGGAGTATGCTTACGCTATATGAACTCAACCGCGACGCATGACGCGCACGACGATTTCGACGGCGAGATCATTGACATTGAACCCGACGGCGGAGGCGGGAAGCGAAAGCTTCGGCTCTGGCTGTTGCTACTTGCATTGGTCGTCGTCGCCGTCCTTCTATCGCGCGCGGCGGGCATTTATCTTGAAACGCTCTGGTACGGCTCGCTCGGCTACGAGTCGATTTACTGGACGGGCTTCTGGTACGAACTCGCGCTGTTTCCCATCTTCGCCGTCGCGACGGCTGTAATCCTTCGCGGCGCGTTCTGGCTGATGGAGCGTGCCTTCGTCGTCTCGGCCCTCGCGCCGCGCCGCGTAGTCCTGAACAACCAGCCCGTCTTCGTCAAGCCCGCGCGGTTGCTTAAGCCCGCCGCGTGGATCGCAGCTTTGATCTTCGGACTCGGCTACGGCATCTCGATGAGCGAGTCCTGGCAGACCTTCGCGCTGTGGTTGAAAGCACCGCAGCCCGCGGACGCAGACCCCGTCTTCGGTCGAAGCATAGGCTTCTATCTTTTCACGCTGCCCGCGCTCGACGCCGTTTCGTCATGGGCGGCGACGCTTGCGTTCGTCGCGCTGTGCGGCGCGTGCCTCTACGCTTTTCTCGGACTGATACCGACCGGCAAAACCTCCGTCGGCAAACTCTCGTCGAAGTCGGCGAGCGACACGCACGCACGCGGCGCGGCATACAAGGCGGTTTCGACTGCGCTCGCCGTCGTGCTCGTCGCGCTCGCGGTTCGCGTCTATCTCGCGCGCTTCGGTCTGGTCTTCGACGACCATCAGATTTTCAGCGGCGTCACTTACACCGAAGACCACTACCTCCTGCCCGGACTCTTCATCGTGGCAATCGCGCTCGTCGTCGCCGCGGCGGTCGCGCTCGTCAATGCGTTCACGACGCGCCGCCTGCGCGTGCTGCTCGCAGCGATTGCGCTGCCCGTAGCCGTTTACGTCGTCGCGGTTCTCGTCGTTCCCGGCTACGTGCAGAGCTTCGTCGTCAAGCCGAACGAGCTTGAGCGCGAGACGCCCTACATCGAGCGCAACATCGCCGCGACCCGCCAAGCCTTCAATCTGGAGCGCGTCGAGGCGCGCGACTTTCCAGCCGACACTGACGACTCGGCATACGCGCTCGACGCGAACAGGCCGACGCTCGACAACCTGCGCATCTGGGACTATCACGCGCTTCAGGCGACGCTCCGGCAGGTGCAGGAGATTAGAACCTACTACGACTTCAACGACGTTGACATCGACCGCTACGACGTGGGCGGGCAGACCCGGCAGATGATGCTCGCCGCGCGCGAACTCGACGTGTCGAAGCTGCCTGCCTCTTCGCGCGGCAACTGGATCAACGAGCGGCTTATCTACACGCACGGCTACGGCGTGACGATGAATCCCGCTAACGGCTTCACGCCCGAAGGCCGACCGCAGTTCGTCCTCTCGAACATGCCGACCGAATCCACAGCGCCCGACATCAAGATCACGCGCCCGCAAATCTACTTCGGCGAGAAGACCGACACGACCGTCTATGTCAACACGCGGCAGAAGGAGTTTGATTACCCGCAGGGCGAGGCCAACGCCTCGACCGTCTACGAAGGCACGGGCGGCTTCGCCGTCGGCGGCTTCTTCCGTCGGCTCGTCCTCGCGTGGGAGTTGGGCGACACTTCGCGCCTCCCGTTCGCCGACGACGTGACGCCTGAGAGCCGCGTGCTCATGCGCCGGCGCATCAGCGAACGCGTCCAGACGCTCGCGCCGTTCCTGACCTACGACGCAGACCCTTACATCGTCGTCGGCGGCGACGGTCATCTCTACTGGATGATTGACGCATACACGACGACCGACACATACCCATACGCGCGCCACTACGACGCGGCGGGCGGCACGATCAACTACATACGCAACAGCGTCAAGGTCGTCGTTGACGCCTACGACGGGAGCGTCAACTTCTACGTCTTCGACAAAGACGATCCGCTCATTCGCGCATACCGAAACATCTTCCCCAAACTCTTCCGCGACGCGGGCGAGATGCCTGAGACTCTGCGCGCGCACGTCCGCTACCCCGAAACTTTGTTGACCGCGCAGGCCGAGGCTTACAGTCTCTATCACACCGACGACGCGAAAGTTTTTTTCCAACGCGAGGACATGTGGAGCGTCGCGCGCGAGTCCGTGGCGAAAAGTGACAACGGCCAAACCGAGGCGCAGCCGCTCGAACCTTACTTCGCGCTGCTGCAACTGCCGGGCGGCGTGTCGCAAGCGCCGGAGTTCACGGACGTGATCGTCTTCACGCCCGCGTCGCGCGACAATCTCATCGGCTGGATGGCGGGACGGAGCGACGGCGCGGCCTACGGCTCTCTGCTCGTTTACAAGTTTCCGAAGTCGAAGCTCGTCAACGGCCCGCTCCAAGTTAACGCGCGCGTTGACCAGAACGCGCAACTCTCTTCGCAGTTGACGCTTTGGAACCAGCAAGGCTCGCGCGTGCAGCGCGGCAATCTTCTGATAGTTCCGTTGGGGCGCGGCCTGCTCTACGTCGAGCCGATATACCTTCAGGCCGAGCGCTCGCCGATGCCGGAGCTTCGACTCGTCGTGCTCGCCACGCAGGATCGAATCGCCTTCGCCCCGACCTTCGCAGAGGCGCTCGCGAGCCTCTTCGGCGCGGGCGCGAAGACGCAGCAGACGGGCGCGGGCGGCGCGCCGCCAAACGCAGCCCCGCCAAACGGCGGCCCGGCGCAGCAGCAGGGCGCGGGCGCGACCGAGGCGGAGTTGATTGACCGCGCGGCGTCGGCGCTCGCCGACTACCAGCGGCTGACGGCGGAAGGGAAGCTCGGCGAGGCCGGGCAGAAACTCGAATCTCTCAAGGCCACGCTCGACGAGTTGCAGAAGGCCAGACAGCAGCCCGCGCCGCGCGCCGCGCCTTCGCCTTGAGCGGCGAAGGGTCGAAGTCTGAAAAGTTTGAAGTGGGTTTGCTTGAAAACGCGTGTCGAGTTTTTGCGGAAGATGAAGGAGCGAGTTTAAGACTCGCTCGCGGCGTCCGTGTGTTGGCCGGGATTCGTCGGGCAGCCGACGAAGCGATAGCCGACGCCGACGACCGTTTCGATAGAGTCGCCGCACGCGCCGAGCTTCTGGCGGAGCCGGCGTATGTGAACGTCGAGCGTGCGCGTGTCGCCGTAGTATTGCTGGCCCCAAACGTCGTCGAGTAATTGTTGACGCGGCGCGACCCTTCCCGGTCGTCGCGCCAGCGTCGCGAGCAGCGCGAACTCCTTGCGCGTGAGCCTGACCTCCGCGCCGTCGCACGCGACGTGCATGTCCTCGAAGCGGATTTTCAGTTTGTCGTCCTCGTAGACGGCGGTCGCGGCCTCGTCGCTGCGGCGCAGCACCGCTCGAACCCTCGCCATCAACTCGCGCACCGAAAACGGTTTCGAGATGTAGTCGTCCGCGCCGAGGTCTAATCCGGCGACGCGGTCGGCTTCGGACGCGCGCGCCGTGAGCATGATGATGGGCGTGCGGCGCGTCGCGGGTTCGCGGCGGAGTCGCCTGCACAATTCAGTCCCGCTCATGCCGGGCAGCATCAGGTCGAGCAGGATGAGCGCGGGCGGGTTCTTCTTGTCGAGCGCCGACGCAAGCCCTCGCTCGCCCGTCTCCGCGACGCGCACGTTCATTCCCTCGCGCTCAAGGTTGTACCTCAGCCCCTCGGCGATGTCCGGGTCGTCTTCGACGATGAGAACAGGTCTTGTCATGGTTCAAGACCGGGGTTCTGAATCGAAGCCTCATCCCCGACTTTTCATACCCCGGACTTTAGATTCTAATCCGTCTTTCGCCAACGGTCACGGCGTCGGGCGGGCGTCTGCCGAACGCCACAAGCCTACCACGTCTGCGCCGCGCGCGGCAGACCTCTTCCGCCCCGCCGCACGCCGTCGCTTTAGAAGTTCAGGCGCAGCGCGAACTGAATCTGCCTGTTCGTGCCGAGGCCGACCGTGCGCTCGACCGTCTGCCGCAGAAGACCGAAGGCCGTGCCTGCGGCTGACTGAGTGAAGCCCTGTCCGGGTTGCTGGCCGGAGCCGACCACGAAGGCGTTTGCCGTCGAGTTGAATGTGAGCGTCGGCAGTGCGACGTTCAAAGTCGATGACGGGTTTGCGAAGTTCGCGTGGTTGAAGATGTTGAAAATCTCCGTGCGGAACTCAAGCTTGACCGTCTCGGTCAGGGGGATGCGCTTGTTCAAAATAAGGTCTTGCTGCCAGAAGCCGGGGCCGTGAAATGCGTTGCGCGGCAGGTTGCCGAACGTGCCCGGCGCGGGGATCGCGAAGGCAGCAGGGTTGAGAAGATTTCGGTCGTTGTTGAGATACGGATTAACGCCGGGAATCACGTCGGGTCTGCGGACGTTGCGCGAAGCGCCGCCGCCGGGGACGTTGACGACCGCGGCGAAGCCTGCCGGCAGAGGATTCGTTCCGCTCACCGTCGGCAGTTGCGCCGTGAAGCCTTGCGGCACGGTCGTCGTCGCCGTCGCGCTCGTGTTGACGACGCAGCCAGCGGCGTTGACGCACTCTGCCACAACGTCCGGGCGGACGATGCCGACCTCGATGGGCACGCCGGAGCGCGCGTTGAAGATCGTGCCGACCTCCCAGTTGCCGAGCAGTGCGTTGCCCGCGTTGCCGAAGTCGTATGCCTTGCCACGGCCTACCGGCAGGTCATAGACGGCTGAGAAGTTGAAGGTGTTGCGGATGTCGAAGTTGTTGTTGCCGCGGTCGTACTCGAACTCCGCTGCGTTGCGCGCATTGTCGGCTGCGGTGCGCGCCTCGTTCGAGCCGGAGGTCGTGCCGGTTGACCTGCCGTATGTGTACTGCGCGTTCAAAGTCACGCCCGTGTTGAAGCGGCGCGAGAGTTGGCTCTGGAAGGCGTTGTAGCTGTCCGAGCCGCCGCTCGTCTTAAAGTCAACCTCGGCGAACGGGTTCAGAACCGTCGTGCCGTTGACGATTGAGAACTCGCGCACGGTTCTGACTGCGACGACCTGCGTGCCCGCCGCGTTCAGAATGTTGACGACGCCCGCGCCCGCGGGGAGCGACGTGGCCGTGCTCGCGATGGTCGCCTGCCCTCGAAGGATTTGGTTGGCGACGCTTCGGAGAAAGAGGTTTCGTCCCTGACTTCCGACGTAGGCGGCTGTTGCGACGACGTGGCCGGGGAGTTCCTGCTGGAAGGAGACGCTGTATTGATAGACGCGCTCCGGTATCTCGTAGTCGGGCGCGTATGCGCGAGGCTGGTACGAACGGTTCGTCGGGTTGTTGATGAAGAAGTCGTTGAAGAGCGCCGTGTTCGTCGGGAAGGTGAATAGCTGCGTGCCGTTGACGATGGTCGAGCCGGTGATGGTCGCGGCGATGCGGTCAGACTCGATGGGCTGAATCTGATCCTCGGTCTGCCCCGGCCCGTAGTAGATGCCGAAGCCCGCGCGCACGACGCTCCGGCCTCCGGCGAAGAAGCCCTTGCCCGTCGAGTTGGGCGACCACGCGATTGCAACGCGCGGGCCGAAATTCGTCTTTGAAGACTTGTAAGGCTGCTGGCTCGGATCGCGCAGCGTACCCGTAGTGATGTCGAAGAGAATCTGCGCGTCGCTGCGCTCGTGCAGTTGCGTGTAGTATTCGTAGCGCAGGCCGTAGTTCAAAGTCAGGCCGGGTCGAATCTGCCACTGATCCTGAGCGTATGCGATGTAGTACTGCTGCTTCGCCTCGCGTATGCCGGAGACTCCCGTGAAAGGACTCGTGGCCGAGAGATCGCCGAGGAACTGCACGGACTGAAGATTGCCCGTAAGGAAGTTCTGAAGGCTCGCGTATGTGTAGGTCGTCCCGCCCTGCCTGTCCGTGAAGAGCCGTATGGTGCGCACCTCGCCGCCCGTACGGAAGTTGTGATTGCCGCGCGTGTAGTTCAGGTTGTCAATGAAAGAGACGGTGTAGGGCGTGTAGGGCTGGCCGCGCCCGTTCGTCGCGGAGTTCGCGCGCACGAGGCCGCCCGGCGTCGCCGTGCCGGCTGAACTGCCCTGACCCGGCAGGTTGAAGTTGGCCGTGTTGCCGCTAACGTTGATCGTGACCGACGAGAGGTCGAGGCCATTGACAGTCGGCGCGATTCCGTTGATGCGCGTCTTCGCGCCGTTGTAGCCGATCTTGAATTCGTTCAAGAGGCTCGCCGAAAAGACCGTCTGCAAAGCAGCGACCGCGTTCTGCGGGTTGGCGGTGATGGCGACGATGCGGCCAGTGACGCCTTCGGGCTGCGTGTTCTTGCCGTCGTCGCGGAAGAAGCGGAAGTATGCAGAGTTCTTCTGGCTAATCTTCCAGTCGAGTCGCGCCGACTCGGCGTTCTCGTTGACGGAGTTGTTCGCCTGAAGCTGCGCCACGTCGAAGATGTTCGTGCCCGTGCCGCGCGAGATGATCGAGGCGTTCGGCGCGCGGAAGGCCGCGAGGAACGGTATCTGCGAAGCGAGACACGTCACGACGGCGCAGATGCGTGCCGGGTCGCCGGGCACTGCCTCGATTGTGTTGAGTCCGGCGCGCAGGCGGTAGCCCTCGAATGAGCCGAAGAAGAAGAGCTTGTCACGCTTGACGGGGCCGCCGATTGAACCGCCGAACTGGTTGAGACGCAACGGCGACTTCTGCCCGATGACGTTGTCGAAGAAGTTCGACGCGTCGAGCGCGCTGTTGCGGAAGTATTCAAAGACCGAGCCGCGGAATTGATTGCCGCCCGACTTCGTAACGACGCTTATCTGCCCGCCCGTGCCGGTGCCAAACTCAGCCGGATAGTTGTTCGAGTCAGCGCGGAACTCCTGCACGTTCTCAAGACTCGTCTGGAGGCGGAAGGGAGTTGCGACCTCGCCGTTCAGGACGCCGGGCGCGGCGTCGATAATGCCGGAGCCTTCGATGCCGTCGTAGCGGACGGCGTTCTGCTCGACGGCGCGACCCGAAAAGCGTATATCGCCGAACGTGCCGGAGCCTGAGTTGACCGAGCCGGGCGCTTGTAGATAAAGCTGTGAGAGTTGCCGACCGTTGAGCGGGAGGGCTTCGACCTCGTGCTCGTTGACGGTCGCGCCGATCTTCGCGGAACCCGTGTCAATCGCGGCCTCGGTCGCGCCGCCGGAGACTGTGACCGACTCGGTTACGGTCTGCGTGCTCAACTGCACGTCGAGCTTCTGCTCCTGACCGACGTTTATCTGGATGGCTGTGATGGTGTTCGTCGCGAAGTTCGCAGCCGTCACCGTCAAGCTGTAGTTCGACGCGCGCAGCGCCGGAATCTGATAGACGCCCTCGGCGTCGGTCGTCGCGGAGCGCTGCTCGCCGGTGCGCTCGTTCTTCGCAGTGACGGTCGCGCCGGGAACGACCGCGTTATTCGCATCGCGCACCGTCCCGGTGATGCGCCCGGTGTCGGTCTGCGCGAGCGCGAAGGATTGCACGAGCAGAAGCGCCGCGCAGGCGAGCAGGAAAATCACAGGGCGGGGGAGCCGCCTCTGGCTAAAGCAACTCATCGAAAACCTCCTGTTGAACTGTCGAACGGGTTGAGTGGCTCTGTCGAATACACGATGACTTCATGCGAGGACGGAAGACCGCGAGGGCCGCCGCCATTCGCGTACCGTTTGGGTTGAAAGGTCTTTAAAAGTCTGGTGTGGCAAGAGCGGAGGCTACAGCCGCAGGGTTAAATCAGGGTGAAGGCTAACTTAAATGTTTGTTAACTTTGGCCGGCATAATAGGTACTACGTTTTCAAAGACTTACATCACCCGCTCGCCGGCGGATTGTGCGAGCGCTGTGCGAACGCCCCCGAAAAGCAGCCTTTCCAGGCTGTCCGAGGCGTGCTCGCGCATCACTGGAAGCACCTTCGTATAGACCTCTTTGGTGAAGTCCGTCCGCGTGTGCCCCATCAAATCCGAGATCACCCTGTCGCGCTCGCCCGCCAGGTATTGCAGCGTCGCGAACGTGTAGCGCAGGGAGTAGAGAGTGAAGTGCGTCTGAAGGCCGGCGCGCCGGAGCAGACGCTTGAAGCGGGACGCGCCCAACTCGCGCCCGTCGAGCGGCGTGCCCTGTCGCGAAGGGAAGACGAGGCCGCAGTCCTTCCATTCCGGCCCCATCGCCAGCCGCCGCGAGTCAACCAGTGCCCCGTAGCGCCCGATCTCGCGGTAGAGCCATGCCGGGAACGGCACGTCGCGGACGCCCTTCTTCGTCTTCGGCGGCGGGAACTCCCAGCCGCCGCCGCGGAGCCTGAAGGCGACCCGCCGGACGCAGGCAAGCCCCCGCTCGGTTTCGTTCTCCGAGACGAGCGACAGGTGCTCGCGCCCGATGCCAAGGTACTCTTCGGGACGAAGCCCGGTGAGCACCGCGAAGGCGAAGACGAGATCGTCGGGGTCGAGTAGCGCCGCCTCGACGAGCGCGCGCGCCTCCTCCGGGTTCATCGCGTAGGCGACTCGCCCTTCAGCGCCCTTCGGCGCTTTCACGCCAGCCGCCGGGTTCTCCTTCAGGTAGCCCCACGTCACGCCGTCCGCGCACGCGAGCCTTAAGACCGTGCGCGCGTAGCGGATCGTCGTCGTCGAGAGCTTCCTGTCCTGAAGAGCGTTGAGCATCCCGCGCACGGCCACCGGCGTCAACTCCTTCAGCCGCAGTCGCCCGACGAAGGGGCGGACGTAGATTTTGGCCGTGTCGGTGTAGGCGTAGATGGTCGCATGGCGCTTGCCCTCGCGTCGCTTCTGCTCCAACCACTCGTCGAGCAGTGAATCAACCGTCAGGGGCGCGGGCCTGAACAGAAGCCCGGCCTCGACCTGGGCGAGCAGTTTTTCTTTCCGCTTCTCGGCCTGAATTTCCGTGCCGTAGAAGGTTTCGTAATGAGTCGCGTGTCTGCCGTTCATGCCGCGCTCTTTCAAGGGGACTCTGACGCCCCACGAGCGGCACGAGCGGCGGTCGCCGTCGAGCGGGATTGTTTGCCCACGCGCGCGGCGTTTCCTCTCAGCCATATAGTTGGCCTCCTTTTCCAGATTGGGTAGAGAGGCCGCAGACTCTATCACGACTCTTCCTCCGTGAAGCGGCGGATTTCCGAGAGCGGTATGCGGATCGTGTTCGGCGTCGGGTGAATGGCTTTCAGCCTGCCATCGCGTACAAGTTGGCGCACGCGGGACTCGCT
>DATINM010000092.1:0-11197 GCA_035474235.1 Pyrinomonadaceae bacterium | reverse complement strand
CGAACGGAAGGCTATCTTCGGGTTATGCTTGGCTAAGACCTTCGTGATCGCAGCCGTCAAAGTCGTCTTCCCGTGATCGACGTGCCCGATGGTTCCGATGTTGACGTGCGGCTTCGACCGGTCAAACTTCTCCTTCGCCATGTTTCTCTCTCGCTCCTAACGAATGTTTTTGTCTTCTGCCCTTCGTCTGGGTCGCTCCGCCTTGAACCAGCGAGAGAGGCGACCCGCCTGTTCTTCGTCCGTCAGTTACTTCGCGACGCCCTGAACCTTCGCTATCACCTCGTCGGCGATGTTCTTCGGCGCCGGGTCGTAGCGCTCGAAGTGCATTGTCGAGGTCGCACGTCCCTGCGTCATCGAGCGGAGGTCTGTCGTGTAGCCGAACATCTCCGAGAGCGGGACGTAGGCCGTGATGACCTGCGCTCCACCGGGGCGCGGCTCCATCTTTTCGATCTGCCCGCGGCGGCGATTAAGGTCGCCGTTGACGCTGCCCATGTACTCTTCGGGCGTGACGACTTCGACGCGCATGATCGGCTCCAACAGCACGGGCTTCGCTTTCTTCACCGCGTCCTGAAACGCGAGCGAGCCTGCGATGTGGAACGAGCGCTCGTCGGAGTCAACCTCGTGGTACGACCCGAAGACGAGTTCGACCTTGATGTCCACGAGTTCGTACCCGGCGAGGAAGCCGCGCTCCATCGCGTCGCGGACGCCCTCCTCGGTCGGCTTGATGAACTCGCGCGGGATTGCGCCGCCGGTGATCTTGTTCTCAAAGACGAACCCTTCGCCCGGCGAGGGCGCGATCTCAAGCTCGACGTGCCCGTACTGGCCGCGACCGCCGGTCTGTCGCTTGTAGCGCTCGACGCCCTTTGCTGGCTGCGTGATCGTCTCGCGGTACGCGACCTGCGGCTTGCCGACGTTTGCTTCGACGCCGAACTCGCGCTTCATCCGGTCAACGATTATCTCAAGGTGAAGCTCGCCCATCCCGGCGATGATCGTCTGGCCGGTCTCCTGATCGGTCGAGACGTTGAAAGACGGGTCTTCCTGCGCGAGACGAGAGAGCGCCGTGCCCAACTTGTCCTGATCGGCGCGCGTCTTCGGCTCGACGGCGACGCGTATGACGGGCGCCGGGAACTCCATCGCTTCGAGGACGATTGGCTTCGTCTCGTCGCAGACGGTATCGCCGGTCGTGACCTGTCTCATGCCGCCGATGGCGATGATCTCGCCCGCGCTCGCCTCTTCGATGTCCTCGCGCTTGTTGGCGTGCATACGCATCAAGCGACCAACGCGCTCCTTCGTCCCCTTCACGGAGTTATAGACGTATGAGCCGCCGCGGACTGTGCCCGAATAGATGCGGACGAACGAGAGTTGGCCGAGGTGTTTGTCGGCCATGATCTTGAAGACGAGTCCGGCGAACGGCGCGCTCGCATCGGCGGGACGTGCTTCCGTCTCGCCCGTCTTCGGGTTCGTGCCTTCGATTGCGGGGATGTCGAGCGGGCTTGGGAGATAATCGACGACCGCGTCGAGCAGAGTCTGCACGCCCTTGTTCTTAAAGGCCGAGCCTGTGACGACGGGGACGAGTTTAATCTCAATCGTACCTTTGCGAAGCGCCGCGCGAATCTCCGCCTCTGTAAAGCTCGCGCCCTCGTCTTCGAGGTAGCGCTCGGTCAGCGACTCGTCAACTTCGGCTGCGGCTTCGAGAAGCTTGTGGCGCATCTCCTGCGCGCGCTCTTTCAAGTCTTCGGGAATCTCGACGGTCGCGTACTCCGCGCCCTTCGCCTCGTCGTTCCAGAGCAGCGCCTTCATCGTGATGAGGTCAACGACGCCCTTGAACTGATCTTCGAGTCCGATGGGAATCTGCAAGGCGACGGGGTTCGCGCCGAGGCGTGTGATGATTGACTCGAACGAGCGGTCGAAGCTTGCGCCCGCGCGGTCAAGCTTGTTGATGAAGCAGATTCGAGGGACGCCGTACTTGTCGGCCTGACGCCAGACCGTCTCCGACTGCGGCTCGACTCCGGCAACGCCGTCGAAGACCGCGACCGCGCCGTCGAGCACGCGAAGGCTTCGCTCGACTTCCATCGTGAAGTCAACGTGGCCCGGCGTGTCGATGATGTTGATGCGGTGCTCGACATTGTTCCGCTTCCAGAAACAGGTCGTCGCGGCGCTCGTGATCGTGATGCCGCGCTCCTGCTCCTGCTCCATCCAGTCCATCGTGGCAGTCCCCTCGTGCACCTCGCCGATCTTGTGCGAGACGCCCGTGTAGAACAGCACACGCTCGGTCGTCGTGGTCTTGCCGGCATCGATGTGGGCCATGATGCCGATGTTTCGGAACTTGCTCAGGTCTTGCTTAGCCATAACGAAACCCGTGAATGGTCAATGGTAGATAGTGAATGGTTACAAGCCCTATCTATTCACCATTGACCATTTACTATTTACCCGCTTGCTACCACTTATAATGCGCGAACGCCTTGTTCGCTTCCGCCATACGGTGCGTGTCGTCCTTCTTCTTGACGGCGTTGCCGCGGTTGTTCGCGGCGTCGAGCATCTCTCCGGCGAGGCGGTCGGTCATCGTCTTCTCGCCGCGCGCGCGCGACGCGCCCACGATCCAGCGGATTGCAAGCGAGCCGCGACGCTCCTGCGGCACTTCAATCGGCACCTGATAAGTCGAGCCGCCGACGCGACGCGACTTGACCTCGACCGTGGGCCGCACGTTCTCGATGGCGCGCTTGAACATCTTGAGCGGGTCTTCGCCCGTCTTCTCGCCGACCTGCGCCAGAGCGTTATAGAAGATTCCCTCGGCGGTGGACTTTTTGCCGTCCCACATCAGGCCGTTAATGAACTTCGTCACAAGCGGACTGTTGTACACGGGGTCGGGCAGCACGTCGCGTCTGTCAACAACTCTTCTTCTTGGCATGATTCGTTGTTAGCTATTAGCTTTTAGCGATTAGCCAGACTAAGCTTGAGCCAATCGCGCTCGTTTTAACCTGAGTCGTCCGCCGCAGGCTAAAAGCTAAAAGCCAACAGCTTCAATTAAGGGTTCAACTTTCGGCCACGTGCCCTTATCAGAGCGCAATGGGCTACCTTTCCTGCCTCTTACCGGAAAATTTTCCGGCAGTCAGCGCAAGAGCGGCACGCCCTTGGTTGTCCTAAATTAATGGGGGACGTTCTGACTTCTAAAGGTGTGGATACTGGCCTCCCCTCCGGCCAAAACTTTTCTGTGGCGTCGCCTTTAATAAAGGTAGGCGGGGTTTTATAAAAACTTGCGTCCCCGCTTTATTTCGCTCTTCTGCCGTCCGGTGCGCGGCGGTTTTCGTCAAACCGATGCGCGGCGGAGAAGTTTACGCCACAATATCTGTCAACGGCCTCGCGACCCGGAAGGGCACGAGCCGGGCAACGCCTCCACACCGTCAGAACCATGAAGCGTTGCACTGTTGGGAAATGGACAGTGAGTCCAAACGAGAGACTATACGGACGACGCTCGCTGCTGTCAAGCGCGCCGAAGGATTCACCGCCCACGGCCTAAAAAATTCATGCTTTCCGCGCGGGAATTTCTGCTAAAGTTCCCGCCAAAAGAACTCCACGGAAAGGTGAAAATCTTAGATGCGCTTCAACCCGGACGAGTACATTACAGTTCACGAGAGAATCGAAAAATTTTACGCGAAGTGGCCGCAAGGGCGAATCCTGACCTCGATTGTCGAGCACAACGCCGAGACCGGCTTCGTGCTCGTCCGCGCCGAGGTCTATCGAGAGCCTGACGACTCGCTCCCGGCGGCAACCGGGCACGCATACGAACTCAAGAGCGCGGGGCACGTTCAAGCCGGCAGCTACGTCGAGGTCGGCGAGACGAGCGCGGTGGGGCGCGCGCTCGCTCTCCTAGGCTTTGAGGTGCGGCGCGGGGTCGCGAGCCGCGAAGAGGTCGAGCGCGGCTCGCGCAAGGCGCAAACCGCGTCACGTCAGCCGGAGCAGCGCCCCGCGCCGACGGACAAGCCCGCCCCGCAGCCGACCGAGCGCGCGCCGCGTCAGCCATCGCCCGACGCCGAGCCGCCCGCCGACCTCGACTCTCAGATTTTGAGCGCCGCCGAGGAACTCGGCTATGACGCAGCGAAGGTTCGCAAGTGGGTCAACCAGAAATTCGAGGTCACGGGCGGACTCGAAAGCCTGACGCCGCACGACAAGCGCGAGGTCTTGAAGATTTTTAAGGAGCAGGCGGCCCGGCCACCGCAGCAGAAGGCCGCGCGGAAGTGAGGCTCGGACGCGGACTCGGATTGAAATCGTTTGGGAAGACGGCGCGCGAGTCTTCAAGTCAGCGCGGCATTTATTTTTGAAGTGCGGAGCCGCCGCCCGACAAGTCGAGTCAAGGAGGGAAATCATGCAAGAGAAAGATACGCGGCGAGAGTTCCTGCGTGCGTCGTTCGTCATCGGGGCGGGGCTTGTGCTCGGCGGCTGCGCCAGAGGAGACACACAGCCGGCGCAACCAGACGACAAAGATTCCGCGCAGTCGAACAGCGAACAGCCCGACGATGACAAACAGCCCGACACAGACGAAGAGAATGAGAAGGGCGGCGAAGTAACGGCCACCGAAGACCTGATGCGCGAGCACGGCGTCTTGAGACGCGCGCTTCTCGTTTACACGGCCGCTGCGGCGAAGTTGCGCGCGAACGCTTCAGCCGTCCCGCCCGACGCCCTGCAAAAGACGGCGAACCTGTTTCGCTCCTTCGGCGAAGACTATCACGAGAAGAAGCTCGAAGAGGCTTACATCTTCCCCGCGGTGAAAAAGGCGGGCGGCGAGGCGGCCAACTACCCGGACATTCTAGTCGCGCAACACGAACGCGGTCGAGAGATAACCGAGTACATCATCGCCGTCACGCGCGGCGCGAAACTCGGCGCGTCGAACGCAAATGAACTGGCGAAGGCGCTCGACGCGTTCGTGCTGATGTACCGCAACCACGCCGCGCGCGAAGACACGATCATCTTCCCCGCGTGGAAGCAGACGTTGACGCAGGATCAACTCGACGACATGGGCGACAAGTTCGAGGACATCGAGCGCGAGCAGTTCGGCGGGGACGGATACGAGTCGGCGGTCAAGCAGATGGCGGAGATCGAAGCGGGACTCGGACTCGCGGACATATCGCAGTTCACCGCGCCGCCTCCGCCGAAGTTGCAGGGCGCGTGACGCCGGGGCGTTGCCGGGTTCAAACTCCCGTTTGCTTGCGCGACGCGAAAGGCCGGGCCGAATCCTGAACCCTGAACGCCTTTAACGCGACGGGATTTGTCAGCCGGCGGGCGCGATCTGAAGCTGTTCCAGCTTGCCGTCCGGCATTTCGTAAGTCCACGCGCGCAGAGTCTTCTGCGGGAACTTTATAAGATAGACGCGGAGCGTCATGCCGCCGCGCAGACCCTGATTGACCTGTTCAAACGACTGCGGCGCTCCCAGAGGCCCGAGGCTGCTAGCGAAGTCCTGAAGCGCCTGCTCGCTGAAGTATGCGTTCGCGTTATCGGTGAAGAGCGAGCGATCAATCGTTCCGTGTTGCAGTCCGTCGAAAATCTTGCGCGCCTGTTCGAGCTTGCGCGGGGTCGCCGGGTCGTCCGTCGCGAGCAGGAGCGGCGAGACGGCGTCCGCGATCTCGGAGGCGGCCCCGGCAGCGTCCTGATTCGTGAGCACGACGACGGCCACGCGGTCATCGGGGAAGACGGCGTTCTGTGCCGTGAAGCCCGACACCTCGCCGCCGTGCGAGAGCGAGCGATGCCCCGACGCAGACCTCACGTCAACGCCGAGTCCGTACCTCGTGCCCAGACCGTTGCTGAGCACGACTTCGTTCTCGAACTCGCGGTAGGAGGACGGCTTCAGAATCTTCTGCTCGATGATCGAGATATCCCAACGTGCGAGGTCTTGCGCGGTCATAGCGAGTTCGCCCGCCGCGAACATCCAGCCCTTGCCTTCTTTCGGCGCGGGGCGGAGCGGGCCGAGCGCATAACGCAGGTAGCCCGCGGGGTCTGTGTCGCCAAGTCTATGCTCGTCCGTGTTCGTGACGCTGCTCATTCCGAGCGGCACGAAAATCCTCTCGCGCAAGAATTCCAGCAGCGGCTTGCCGGAAACCTTCTCGACGATGACCCCTGCGATCACGTAGTTCGTGTTGCTGTACTGCCACTTCGTGCCCGGCTCGAAGTCCAGAGGCTTACGCGCCCACCCGTCGAGGATTTTCTGCGCCGTCGTGGACTGCAACATCAACGGCATAACATAGTCCTGCGGCCAGTAGTCCTGATAGCCGGAGGTGTGCGAGAGAAGCTCGCGGATCGTTACCTCGTTGGCGCGCGTGAGGCCGGGGACGAACTTCGAGACCTTGTCGTCGAGCGAGAGCTTGCCCTGCTCCTGCAAGAGAAGTATCGCGGCGGCGGTGAACTGCTTGCTGATCGAGCCGATGCTGTAGCGCATCTCGGGCGTCGCGGGCGTGCGCGGCTCGATGCGCGCGTCGCCGTATGCCTTGACGTATGCGATCTGCCCGTCTTTGACGAGCGCGACCGAGGCGCTCGGCACGCCGGACTTCGCCAGCACGTCCGCGCTAATCTTATCAATCCTGTCGCGCAGGTCGGGCGAGAGTTGAGTCTGCGCGGCGGCGCGCGCGGCGAAAGCAATCGACGAAAGGACGACCGCGAGCGCGAGCGCGCAGGTGCGGCGAGACTTTTTCAAAGGGAAACTCCTTTTTCGTAAAAAATTCGACTGCGCCCGAACAGTAACGGCTGGCGCTCGTCGCAAATTCATCTGTTCTTCGAGACGACGCTCACAAGACTCGCGACGACGGCGCGCAGTTCCTCAAGCTCGACGGGCTTCGCGACGTGCATCTGGTAGCCGGCGGTGAGCGCCTTCAGGCGATCCTCGACGCGCGCCAACGCCGTCAGCGCGACGGCGGGAATATTGCCGCCTTCGCCTTCGCCGAGCGCGCGAACGCGCCTTATCAACTCGTACCCGTCCATCTCAGGCATGCTAATGTCGGCGACGAGCACGTCCGGCCTCCATCCGGCAATCAACGCGAGCGCGCCCGCGGCGGAAGTCGAAGTCCTGACCGTCGAGCCGCACTGCTCGAATGAGACTGAGACCATCTCGCAAGTGCCCGGCTCGTCGTCAACCACGAGGATTTTCAGACCGCCGAGTTCCGGCGGACACTTCACAGGCTCGTGCTGTGGCTGCTGCGCATTCTCCGCCGCGTCCGGCGCTTCAATCCATCCGGCGCTCAGGGGCAGCGACACGGTGAAGGTCGCGCCCGCGCCTTCGCCCTCGCTCTCGACTCGCACGGTTCCGCCGTGAAGTTCGACGATTGATTTGACGATTGAAAGCCCAAGCCCCATTCCGCCGAAGGCGCGCGTCGTGGAAGTGTCGGCCTGCCGGAAGCGCTCGAAGACGTGCGGCAGGAAGTCGCGGCTTATGCCGCGCCCGCTGTCGCTCACGGTCATCTCAGCTTGAGAGCCGGCGCGTTCGAGCCGCACTTCGATGTGGCCGCCTTCGGGCGTGAACTTTATTGCGTTCGACAGAAGGTTCCAGACGACCTGTTGCAGCCGCTCCTGATCGCCCAAGACCGTGCCTGCGTCCGGGTCGAACATCATCCTTAAGCGTATGCCCCTGCCCTGCGCCGCCGGTCTCAGAGATTCGACCGCGGAGTTGATAACCGAAGTAAGCTCGACCGGCCTGACGTTGAGGTGCATCTTGCCGCTGACGATGCGCGACACGTCGAGCAGGTCTTCGATTAGCTGCGCCTGCGACTTCGCGTTGCGGTCAACCGCCGCGAGCGCCCGCGCGGCGGTCTCTTCGTCGAGGCTCCCGTCGCGAAGCATTCGCACCCAACCCATAATCGCCGTCAGCGGCGTGCGAAGCTCGTGCGAGATGGTCGCGAGGAACTCGTCCTTCAGGCGGTTCGACTCCTGGGCTTCGCGGTACATTCGCTCCTTCTCGGACGCCGACTGCTCCGCCTCGGCGCGCGCGCGTTGCACCGCCTCGAAGAGCCTTGCGTTGTCCATCGCGACCGAAGCCTGCGCCGCGATCCCCTCGACGATGCGGGCCGTCCGCTCCGTGAAGACGCCCGCTTCGGGGTGGCCGAAGAAGAGGCCGCCGTAAACTTCGCTGGAGCGCGAGACGACCGGCACGGCGAGGTAGCTCGTCACCGGCAGGTGGCCTTCGGGCATACCGTAGTACGGCGAGTTCTTGCCGTAGCGCGGGTCTTTCTTCACGTCGGCGATGAGCACCGTGCCCTCGCCCGCGAACGTCGGCGCGAAGATTTCCGTGTTGCGCGGCATGGGGAAGTGCGCGAACGCCTCGCGGGGAACGCCGGAGAGCGTGTAGAGCATGTAACTTTCGCCGCGCTCGTCGAGGACGTTGTAGAAGAAGGAGCCGAACTGTGCGTCGCAGATGTTCGTCGCGGCGTCGGTGACGGCCTGCACGAGCCTTTGAAGGTCTAACTCGCCTGCGAGCGTCTGCCAAAGCCCGTTGACCGCCTCGATAATCTCGGTCTGCTCGCGCAACTGCGCCTCGGTGCGCTTGCGCGCTGTGATGTCTCTGGCGATCTTCGACGCGCCGATGATCGTCCCGTCGGGCCCGCGAATCGGCGATACCGTCAGCGAGATATCAACGAGCGTTCCGTCCTTGCGAACCCTGACGGTCTCGTAGTGCTCGATGCGCTCGCCGCGCTTGAGCCGCGCGATGATCGAAGGCTCCTCATCCGGGTGGTCGGCGGGTATAAGCATCGTTACGGACTTGCCCACGGCCTCTTCGACGGTGTAGCCGAAGAGTCGCTCGGCCCCGCTGTTCCAACTCGTGATGACGCTGCCGAGCGTCTTCGAGATAACGGCGTCGTCCGCAGATTCGACGAGCGCGGACAGGAGAAGCGGGGCCACGTCCGGGCTATTGAGCCGCGCGACCGACTCGTCCATAGTGTCTTCGGTGTCTTCGTCGGAAGGCTTTGTGGTTGTCTCAGAGGTCATGCGCGAATAATCCGGGAGAAGCCAGAAACTTTCTTATTTGGGGGATGAGTTACAGCGAAGGATTATACAACGCCTTTCCGATTATTACCACGGAGTTGTTCTTCGGCGCACGGCTTCAGAATGCTTGGAAGGCCGGCAAGGTTGCGGGAGCCTGCCCGTAGTTACAAAGGCGTTTGCCTTCTTCCGAGCGCCTTTCTCTTAACGCGGGCCGCGGCGAGCCTCCAACGTTTCGGGTCGCGTGTTTCGTGCTAAATTCTTTGCCTGTCAGGCGAGACTGTCTCTTCGGGCGCGGGCATGAAAAAGAGTCAACGATGGAGGCGGCAGGCGGCGCACGGCGACGACGCGACGACGCGCGCGGCGGCGGAAGTAGGCGCGGTCGCGCAGGTTCCGGCGCGTGTTCGTGCGTCGTGGCTTTCGAGGAACTGGCGCGGAATAGCTCTGGACTTGGCGGTCGTCGCGTCGAACCTGTTTCTGCTCGCGCCGCTTGAACGAATGTTGCGAGCGGGCGGGCAGGACTTTCTGGCGTCGGGGAAAGTTGCGGGTCTGAAGGTCAGTTCGGATGTCGGCTGGCTGTTCCTGTCGGTCTTTGCGTCCTACGCGGTCGGCGTCTATCTGAAACGAACGGCGCGGCAGGCTCACCTGAGCAGGCTGTACGCGCCTTTTGCAAACGGCGTTGCGAAAGCGACGGGCGAACAGTTGGCCGCGGCGTCCGTGCGCTTGAGAAGACGGAGCGCGCGCGGGATTTCAAGCGCGTACAGGCCGTCGAATAACGTTCTGTTCTTCGTCGTGTGTGCGCTGCTGCTGTTTCACTTCTTTATCTTCCTGACGCTACTGATTTATGGTTGGCAGAGCACCGGACTCGAAAACTTTTCGCCTCTCTTCGGGAGCAAGACCGCGGGCAACACCTACTTCGACTTCTTCGTACGCTTCGTCGTCTTTATCTTCATCCTGCCGCTCCCGACGGGGCTGACGCTCTACTCGCTTGCCGTCGAGCCGGACGCGCAGGACTCTTCGGGCGCTGCGGTCTCGAAGTGGCGCGCGGCGACCGCGACCGAGTTGCTCGCAGACCTCCTGATCTATTTTTCCGTCGTCGTCCTGACGCTCGTTCTAAACGTGCTGATAGCGCCGCGCTTCGCGTATCTTGAGGGCGCGTCCCGTTGGACTCCGGGCGCGGTTCTGGCATCGGTCGTCCCGCTCGCGCTCGCCTTCTCGGTCTTCTATCTGCCGCCGCGCCTCGTCTATCTCGCGGACGACTACAGGACTCCGTTTGCTTGGCTGACGATTCTGCTCGCGCTTCTGTCGCTCGCGTACAGGACGTTCTTCCCCGGCGTACAGTGGTGAACGTGAGAAAGATCGGCGAGTCTTTAAACCGCGCCGGTCTTGTTCGAGTTTAGGCTGGCCGTACCTTAACTCTCCGTTCAATAGTTTTCATTTCGCAAAGCAATAAATATCGTCGAGGCTCGCGACGTAAACGGCCGTTCCGCTCTGGGCGATGACGCCGCTTGCGTAACCGCTGTCGAGGCGTGTGACCTCGCCGCCCTGCTTTGAGACTTTGCAAAGGAGGTCGCTCGTCATGCCGTCCTCGTCGAAAAAATAGACGCTCGTGTCGTCAATCACCACGGGCTTGAGCGAATAAGTCTTCACAAGTGTTTGCGGCTCGCCGCCCTGCTTTGAGATTTTGCGCAGCGCCCAACGCGACTCGCCCGCGCCGCGAAAACCGAAGTACAGGCTATCAGCGTCCCCGGCCAACTGGTCAACGCCCTCCTTGTCGCTGATCTTATAGACGACCTGCGGCGGCTGTCCGCCCGACTTCGCTTGTTTCGAGATGCTGTTCTGCGTCAACCAGTAAACGTACTTCTCGTCCGCGACGAGACTGTTCGGGATATTCTGCGCGTCCGCGAAAATCTCCGCGACGCCGCCGCGCTTTGCGACCGCGTAAATCGGACGCGGCACGCTCGGACTGTTCGGCGAATAGTAGCTGTGGTTTGCCCAGTAGACTTTTTCGCCGTCAACCAACATGTCCACGCCGATGCCGACGTTATCCTTGGCGACCACTTCGGGACTTCCCCCATCTTTTGGGACGCGCATGATTTTTCCGCCCGCGTTCCAGTATATAAATTTGTCGTCGGTCGCGATGCCGCCCGTCTCCGACTGCGGCAGATTTTCGCCGCCGTCCAGATTCGTCACCGCGCCCGAATCGAGCGCGACTTTCCTCAGACCGCTCGTTCCCTCG
>DATINM010000091.1:0-42781 GCA_035474235.1 Pyrinomonadaceae bacterium | reverse complement strand
GTAGTTCGAGTAGGCGACCGAGAAGGTGAACTCGCCCTTCCTCAACGTATCGCCGTCGTAGATGGTAAACAAACCGGTCGGCCCGCCCTCGGGTCCGCCGGTACCGACAGACGGCGACTGGTTCCTCGGATCGTTGCCCGGCCTAAGAGTTTGAGCGGACACCGCCGCTAACATGATCAAAGTTGTGAGCGCGGCGTACAGCGCTCTTCTCTCGAGTCTCATCGCATTCCTCCTGCGAAATGAGTTTAATTTTGCGGAAAGGTGCGACCGCGCTTACCACGTGCCGACTCGAAGGTTCGAGTTCGTCGCGCGGTCGGAAACGACTGTGTGCGACGACACCCGACTACCGTTCAAACGGCGGGGCGCGGGCGCTCCAACTACAAGCGTAAACCCGTTAAGTCAATGGGACTGCTACCGCCATCAAACTCAAACATCTTTGCGGATGGACGGAGCAGCGAGAGGAGCTTGAACGTCCGACAAAAACGTTCGTGGGCGCTCTTGCTTTGCCTCTACAGCGCCTCTCAACCGAGTGTCACTTTGTGCTATGTGTGCGCTGCAAAAAAGGTGCAACGTTGCCAGCTTTTGATTCGATGCCTCACGGTAGCACTCTCACATGACGCTAGATGGACTACTGCCGGAAGCTTACCAAGTTCCGCCAGACCATAACTTACTTAGTCGCGGAAATCAAGAGTTTTTCGCAACTTAGCACTAAAAAAGGTTCACATTTTCGTCACGCATAGATACCGCGCATACGCGTGTCGTAAGCCACACGGTCAATCGCTAACATGTAGGCCGCGGTGCGCGTGTCAACGTTGTGCGCGTCGGCGTACTTCACCACGTCGTTGAAACTCGCGACCATTATGTCTGCCAATCGCTCGTTGACGACCTCTTCTTTCCAGAAATAGCCCATGCGATCCTGCACCCACTCGAAGTAGCTGACGGTGACGCCGCCCGCGTTGGCGAGTATGTCGGGGATGACGAAGACGCCCTTATTGTGAAGAATCTTGTCGGCGTTGGCGGTCGTCGGGCCGTTCGCGCCCTCGGCGAGAATCCTGCATTTCAAGCGGTCTGCGTTCTTCGAGGTGATCTGGTTCTCGGTCGCGCAAGGAGCAAGTATGTCGCAGTCGAGTTCAAGCAGTTCGGTGTTTGAAACCTGTTCGACGTTCGGGAATTCCTGAAGCGAGCGAGTCGTTTGCAGGTGCGTGAGCGCCGCCGGAACGTCGATGCCTTCGGGGTTGTAGATTCCGCCGAAGATGTCCGACATGGCAACGACTTTGTAGCCCGCCTCGTGCAGCAGGCGCGCGCCGATGCCGCCGACGTTTCCCGAACCCTGCACGACGACGCGCGTCGTCTGCGGCGTGAGATTGAAACGCTTGGCCGCCTCGTTGATGACGAAGAGGAGGCCGCGCCCCGTGGCCTCGCGACGACCGCGCGAGCCGCCGAGTTCGACGGGCTTTCCCGTAACGACGGCGTTGACGGTGTGGCGCGCGTGCATGGAGTAGGTGTCCATGATCCAGGCCATCGTCTGCTCGTTGGTGTTCATGTCGGGCGCGGGCACGTCTTTTTCCGGGCCGATGAAGTCAATCAACTCGGCGGCGTAGCGTCGCGTCAGGCGTTCGAGTTCGGCCTGCGACATCTGCATGGGGTCACAGATGACGCCGCCCTTCGCGCCGCCGAACGGCACGTTGACGACCGCGCACTTCCATGTCATCCACGCCGCGAGCGCTCTCACCTCGTCAATCGTCACGTCGGGCGAGTAGCGTATGCCGCCCTTGGCGGGCCCGCGCGCGAAGTTGTGCTGCACGCGATAGCCCTCGAAGACTTCAAGGCGGCCCGAATCCAGACGCACGGGGATGTAAACTTTCAACTCGCGGTTCGGGACGCGCATCACCGCGTAGAGATCCGGGTTGAGGTTCAGAAGCTGCGCCGCGCGGTCGAAGCGCTCCATCATGGACTCAAAAGGGTTCTCTTCCCTGATTCGTCGCGGGTCGTCCATCATAGCCTTTGTCATCATCCTTCTCCTGCAAGTTGCGACGAGTGACGACAGACTGACGACAAGAGAAAGACGAGCCGAACGGCTCGTCCCTCATCATCTTTCAATCGCCACCGCTTTCAAAACTTCGTTCATCGCGCCCGTGCGGTAGCCGTGCAGGTCGAGCGTGACGTAGCGGAAGCCGAGTGCACGGAAACGCCGGGCGAGTTCGTCTGCGACTTCGCGCTTGAGCGCGCGGTCGAGTTCGGCGGGCGCGACTTCCAGTCGGACGAGTTCGTCGTGGTGGCGCACGCGGAACTCTCGGAAGCCGAGTTCACGCATGATCTCTTCGCCGCGGTCAACCGTTCGCAGGCGCTCGATTGTGACGGGAGTGCCGTAGGCGAGCCGCGAAGACAGGCACGGACTCGCGGGCTTGTCCCACGTCGGAAGTCCTGCGCGCCTGCTCAAAAGGCGAACGTCGTGCTTGCTCATCCCCGCCTCGACGAGCGGGCTTCGGACGGCGCGTTCGCCCGCCGCCGCGCGACCCGGTCTGTAGTCGCCGAGGTCGTCCGTCGTCGAGCCGTCAACGACGAACGACAGGCCGCGCTCGCCGGCCAACGGCGCGAGCTTTGAATAGAGTTCCGACTTGCAGAAGTAGCAGCGGTCGGACTCGTTGCGCAGGTAGCGCGGGTCTGCCATCTCTTCTGTGTTGATGGCTTCGTGTCTGAGGCCGAGCCGCGAGACGAGCGCCGAGACCTCTTCGCGCTGGCTCGACGCGAGGCTCGGCGAGATGCCTGTGACGCAGAGCGCACGCTCGCCCAACTCTTCGTTTGCGACGGAGGCGAGGTACGTGCTGTCCACGCCGCCGGAGAAGGCGACGAGCACCGAACCCATCTCGCGGAGGATCGAGCGCAGAGTCTCTTCTTTCGCCGAAGCTTCTGCGGACGACTCGGTTACTTCACCGGCCTCTTTTTCAATGCTCAGACTGCTCGCTGCCAATCTTGTAGTCCCTCGCTCGTCAACGGCAGCGCACAAACTGCTGCCCTCTGCTGAAAAACTGACCGACCGCTTCGCGTTGTAGTTTAAGAATCTCCGGGCGCGAATGTTATCGCACGCGCGCGCGAGTGCGCAACCCACACAACGCGCGACAATGCGCGGAGCGCGCGTGAACGCATCGAGATAATGATCGGGCGATTGCGCCTGCGCTTACGCCCGACGACTCGCCGGCGGTCACGACGGACGACGCTTCTGAAAGTTACGATGGACGACGTTCGCGAGCGCGTGCTATATTCGGCCCGTAACTCACGCGACAGTCTCCCTACGTGAGCCGCTTCGTTCGGGCCGTTTCCCTTGTGACAACCGCGTTCATGCTTTCCGGCTTCCGCAAACGACGGCTGGTCTTCGCGCTCGCGTTCGCGCTTGCGTTGCTGTGCTCGCACAGCGCGCGTGCACAGGACGAGTTCGGCGACGACGCCGCAGACCCCGTCAAACTCTTCAAGCGCGGCGAGGACGCTCACGCTAAAAAAGATTACGAGCAGGCAATCGAATTCTACGAAGAGGCTCTCAGGCTGCGCCCGGAATTCCCCGAGGCCGAGTTTCAGAGGGCCGGCGCTCTCGCCTCGCTGGGCCGACTGCCCGAGGCCGAAAAGTCTTACCGCCGCGCGATGGAGTTGAAGCCGGCGTGGGCGCTCCCGCCCGCCGCGCTCGGACTCCTTCTGGCGCGAACGCAGGGGCGCGAGCGCGAGGCCGAGCCGCTCCTTCGCCACGCGCTCGAACTCGACCCGAAGAACCTGACGGCGACCGTCGCGCTCGCCGACCTGCGCGCGCGCGCAGGCGACGCCGCGGAGGGACTCGCGCTCCTTCGCCGCGCGACGGAGATAAAGTCGGACGACGCTTCGCTCTGGATAGTTCGCGCGCGCGCCGAACGTTCGGTAAAAGATTCGGCCTCGGCCACGAAGAGTTACACGCGCGCCGTCGAGGTCGAGCCTGCGAACGTCGAGGCGCGTCTCGGTCGCGCCGACCTGTTTCTTGAGTCCGGCGAAAAGGATCTTGCTCTGGAAGATGTGCGCGCGCTCGAAGCGCAGTCGAAGGCGGATTGGAGACTCGCAATCGCGGTCGCAAATCGCTACGGCCTCGCCGGTCGTGCGGACGACGCGCGGCGCGTTTACGACTCGCTCCCCGACGAGGCGAAGAACTCGGATGACGGGCGCAAGCTCTACGCTGCGCTCACTGACGTTTCGTGCGCGGACACGCCGGAGGTTCGCGCGTCGCTCGAAAAACTCGTCGGCTCTGACCCGAAGAACGCGAAGGCGCTCGCGTGCCTCGGCAGCCTCACGCGCACGAGCGACCCGCAGCGCTCGCTCGAATACTACCGCCGCGCCACCGAAGCAGACCCGCACGACGTTGATTACGCCGTCGGCTACGCAGCGGCGCTCGTCCAACTCAGAAAGTTCGACGCGGCTGCGGTCATACTTCAGCGTGTCTTGCAGGTCGCGCCCGACAAGTACGAGGCGCACGCGAACCTCGCCGCCTCGCTCTACGAACTAAAGCTTTACAAGCAGGCGATTGTGGAATACAAATGGGTCAGCCGGGCCAGGCCCGACTTGGCCGTTACACAATTTTTCATAGCGACCGCGCACGACCAACTCGGCGAGTACGAGGACGCGCTCGCGTCCTACGAGGCTTTTCTCGCACACGCCGACGCGCAAACGAACGCGCTTGAGATCGAGAAGGTAAACCTCCGGCTGCCTTCCCTTCGGAAACAGATCAAGCTGGGGCAGGGCGTGAAGCATGACAAGTAAGGGTGCAGCGATGAAGACTAACCGAAGCGCGCAGACTTTCACGTCGCCGACGACCGCCGGCAAATTCTCGACACGGACACTGATCTTCTTCGCCGTCTTCGCGCTCGCATGCGGCGAGGCGCTCGCGCAATCGCAGGAGTCTGCGCGCCAGCACGGCGAAGACCTCTCCGCGCCGCCGCCGATGCGCTACCTGCCCGACGACGTGCGCAAACAACTTGAAGCCGAGCGCGACCCGAAGGCGCGCACACGTCTCAGCCTCGAACTCGCCGAAGACAGGCTCGCGCGCGTCGCCGAGCAGGCGAACGCCGACCGCTTCGAGGCGGCGACGGGCGAACTCGGAATTTACGAGGCAATCGTCGAAGACTCCGTGCACTACCTGCAAAGCTCGAATCCGGGCCGCGCGAGCAACAAGCTGCGCGACCTCTGCAAGCACCTCGACATCGCTCTGCGCTCTCACATCCCGCGCCTCGAAACGATCCGCCGCGCTCTGCCGTCGCAGCACGCCATCTACTTGCGCGACGCTATTGAGTTTGTGCGCGAGGAGCGCGACCTCGCGCTCAACGCCTTCTACGACGACACCGTTATCGCGGAGCCGCGCCACCAGAACGACAAGCCCGCGACGGCGGAGCGCGCGAAGGATGACGTGCCCGCCGTGTCCGAGACGGAGAAGAAGCCCCAACAGCGTTGACCGCACGGACGGTTGAGGCCCGCGCGTCTCGAATCTCGATCAGAAATGAGAAAGACGAACACTCTGAAGTCAGCCGCGACGTTCATGCTCGCGCTCTTCATCTCGCTCACTTGCTTCGCCTCGGTCGCGCGCGCGCGCCAGCGCGAGCACCTGACGGACGAAGAGATCGAACTCGTGCGCGACAATCAGGAGCTTGACAAGCGCACGGCGATCTTCATCAAGGCCGCGGAGCGTCGTCTTCTGGCCGTCACAGACCCGGCTGAGGCGGCGAAGCAGTCGGCGAAAGAGAAAGAGCCGTGGGGCGAAATCAAAGGCACGCGCGCGCAACTCTTCTACGACATCTCGAAGATTCTCGACGAGGCCGTCACGAATGTTGACGACTCGGCGATACACAACCCGGACAGCCCGCTCCTTAGAAAATCTCTGTACATGCTCTCGGAGGCAGCCGCGCGCATACTCCCGCAACTCGACAAACTCCGCACCGCGGCGCAGAGCGAGGCCGAGGCAGACAACCTTGACCGCGCCATCGAAACCGCGAAAGAGATTACTGCCGCCGCGGGCGAGCACGGCGTCACAGCCGAAGATTTGAAGACGAAGGACGGCAAGGACTCGAAAGAGTCAAAGGCGTCGAAGGATTCCAAAGACTCGAAGAAGAAAAACTGATAGGACTTCCGTCGAAGGCTTCGGACTAGAAGACCCGGCTCAAGACATCGGACTGCGGCGGCGCGGATGGTTCATCGAGAATGCCGCCGCACTTCTTTTGTCTCCACGCGTTCGAGTTTTTTCCGTCGCGCCCCGAACAGACGATTTCGTTTTGACGTAGAATTAGGACGCGCGCGGAAATCACGGCGATGCGCCCGAAAAGAATCGACGAGAAGATCATGGAGAGCAGATTTTATCCGGGGGTCGAAGCAGACGTTGTGCAGCTTCTGTCGGAGTTGCGGACGCTCTTCGACGGCAAGAGGTCTTTTGAAGTACAGACGATGCAGGTCTCTTCGACGGCAGTGCTGCAAGCCCGAAAGACCGGCACGCTGCGCGACCTGACGGGACTCTCCGCCGCGCTCACAATCAAGGTCACACCCGAACAGGGCGGCACACGCGTCGAGATCGGGATGCAAAAATGGTTCGACAAGGCGGCGGTCGCGGCGGTCGCGCTCGTAGTCTTCCCGGCGCTTCTGGCGCTCCCCGCGCTCGGCGCTTACTGGCAGCACAAGCTGACGGAGAACGCGTGGCAGATCATCGAATCGCACATCGCGCGCAAGGCCGGAGGCTATGTCCCGCCGATGCCGGGTCGCTGCGGCACGTGCGGCGCGGTCGTCTCTTCATTGTCTGACTACTGTTCCGGCTGCGGCGCGAACCTCGGCGTCGGCCAGACCTGCGCTTCCTGCGGTGCGCACCAGAAGAAGGCGGGCGGGCGCTTCTGCAATCGCTGCGGCAAGCCGCTCACGAGTTGAAATGATGAATGCGGAATGTTGAATGACAATGCGGAGTGATGAATGATGAAGTGACAGACAAGCTGCTTCACATTCATCATTCAACATTCATCCATTTCTTCACGCGGCGTTCGTCTCGCTTTCCCTCAAACCGATTTCGCAGGCGCAGTCTTCGCAGAGCCAGACGAGAATCCGCGGGGCGTCAGACCAGAAGAAGGCCGTCACCTTCGAGGCGAACCGAACAGCCGCCTCTGTGCGGAGCCGTTGAAGTTGTTTGACGTATGCGCCGCCGCGATAGTATTCGCCCGCGACACCCTGCGCGCGGTGAACGCACTCGCGCACGCGGTACTCCTGTTCGCTCATCGGGTGGCCTCAGCCTCTTGCTCGCCGGAATTCAACGCTTGAAAGATCGTGAGGAGGACGTGGCCGTTATCGGGCACAACTGAGTGTTTACCACAAAGGACACGCGCCGCCCGTTGCATTAACGTTACAAACCGATTATTTTGCTGGCCGCGCATCCGACGCGCCGCGCCGGGCGTCCGAGAGGATTCACACGTAATGTCCGAGACCCAAGCAGAAAACCTGACCGTCCTCGTCGTCGAAGACTACGAGGACATGAGCCTCGCACTCAGACTCGCGCTCGAAAACAGCGGCTACCACATACTCGAAGCATCCGACGGCGAGAAGGCCGTCGAGATCGCCGAGCGCGAGCGACCCGACATCATCCTCATGGACTTGAGCCTGCCGGTCATGGACGGCCTCGCCGCGACCGAGCGCATACGCTCGAACCCCGGCTTGCGCGACGCGATCATCGTCGCCGTCACGGCCCACTCCGATCAGGACTCGCGCGCACGCGCGCTCGCCGCCGGCTGCAATGCCTTCGTCTCGAAGCCCGTTGACTTCGAGTGGCTCAAAGACCTTCTCAACAATCTGCTCGCCTGAACGCCCTGCGCGACCCACTCCGATTTGAATCAGTCGAAGATGAGGTGGACGCCGGACTTGTTGACGGGAACGAACGTCGGCTCGACGCCGAACACTTCGCGTATTCGCTCGGCTGTCAGCACCTCGGCGGCTGTGCCGGACGCGACGACGCGCCCACGGTCGAGCAAGACGATCTGGTCGGCGAAGCGCGCGGCGAGATTCAGGTCGTGAACCACGCCGACCGTTACAACGTCTTGCGCGTCCGTGAAGGCGCGCACCTTCTTCATGAACTCGATTTGATGTCGAATGTCGAGAAAGGTCAGCGGCTCGTCAAGAAAGAGGTGGCGGCAAGACGGTTGAGCCGCGCTTGAGCCGCCAGCCGGACGCGTGTCGGAACCGTCGCGCCACAACTGCGCCAGCACGCGCGCGAAGTTGACTCGCTGGCGCTCGCCTCCGCTGAGGGTCTGGTAGTCGCGGTCTCGAAATTCCGTCACGTCGAAGAACTCCATAACTTCGTCCGTGACATGCTCGTCGGCGGGGCCGGGCCGGCCTCCGAAGTGCGGGTAGCGGCCCATCATCACGACCTCGCGTACGGTGAGCGGGAACGCGACCTCGACGGCCTGCGAGAGAACCGCGCGGCGCTTGGCAAGGTCAGACTCGCTCGCGTGTCGAACGTCCTCGCCTTCGTATCTGACCTCGCCGGTCTGCGGACGCACCAGCCGCGCCAGAACCTTTACGAGCGTTGACTTGCCCGCGCCGTTCGGGCCGATTACAAGGTGAAGCCTGCCGGGCGCGAATGAGACTGAGACGCCGGAGATGAGTGCCTTGTCGCCGACGCGGAAAGTGATGTTGCTGGCTTCCAACATGGACAGACTGATGCCGGCTTAAAGAGACGGCACAACGCGCGTCTTCAGAACACGTACTGCCGGCGGCGCAGCAGCGACAGAAAGACGGGCACGCCAACAGCCGAAGTAACGATGCCGATTGGCAACTCAGCCGGACGCAGCGAAAGCCTTGCGACGAGGTCGGCGAGGCTCAGGAGCGTCGCGCCCAACAAGGCGCTTCCGACGATGAGATATCGGTTGTCGGCCCCGCCCAACATCCGCAGGATGTGCGGCACGATCAGGCCAACGAAGCTGATGACGCCCGTGAACGCCGTCGCGACGGCGACGACGACGACGTTGATCGAGAGGATGATCCACTTCAGGCGGTTGACGTTCACGCCGAGGTACGTCGCCTCCTCTTCTCCGATCATCAGCGCATTAAGTTGTTTCGCGTAGCGCAGCGCGACGAGCGTGCCCGCGACGGTCGAGACGGCGACGATTTCGACAGCGCCCCAACTCGCGCCCGAAAGCGTGCCCAGACTCCAAAACGTGATCGAGCGCGCCTGCGGGTCGCGTGCGATGTAGGATAGAAATCCGATGGCGCTCATGAAGAGCGCGTTGACCGCAAGCCCCGTCAGCAGAAGCAGCACGATTGAGGCCCGGCCGTCCTCGCGCGAGCGCGCGAGCAGGAAGACGAGGTACGTGGATATGACTCCGCCGACGCACGCGGCGATTGGTAGACTCCAGAGACTCGCGCCGATATGGAGGACGCCGCCGAGGACGAAGAAGAGCGCCGAGCCGAAGGCCGCGCCGCTCGAAGTGCCGACGAGTCCCGGCTCGACGATGGGGTTTCGGAAGAGCGCCTGCATTAGTGCGCCGCCGACGCCGAGGCTCGCGCCGACAAGCAGGCAGAGGACTGCGCGCGGCAGCCTCAAATCGAGGAAGATGCGCTGGTCAAGAGTCGGTTCGGGATGGCCGGGAAGAAGCGAGGCGAGTGCCTGACCGATTGCGGAAATCGAAAAATCAATCGCTCCGTAGCGAACGGACGCGGCCAGAACGATGAGCGTGGCGAAGGTCAGTGCGATGAGGATCGCGCGCCGTGTCTCATTTGGTCTTTTCACTTTTGATGAATGATGGAGGCAACTTTTTCTACGTTCTCGCCGGTGCGCGGGCTGAAGTACATCAACTCGTTTTCTTCGACGCGGTAGATGCGATCCGTCTTCGCCGCGTTTGAAGTTGCGACGCCGGGCAGAGCCTTGATCTGGTCGAGCGAACCTCCGAGACGGTCAAAGCCGTAGTCGGTGACGAGTATCACGTCCGGGTTCGCCTGCGCGACCAGTTCCGGCGACTCCATCCGCTGCATCCCCTTCGAGTCAATCGCCATCTCGCCGCCCGCCCATTCTATCATCTGACTGGCCGCGCTCCCGTCTCCCGTCCCGCTACCACGGCCTACGACGAGGTAGATGTTCGACGCGCGCCCGAAGTGTATGACGGCGACGCGCGGGTGATCCGTGTACTGCTTGACGTGTTCGAGCGAGGCGGCCAACTGCGAGTCGAGCGTGCGGCACAATTCCTCGGCCCGCGCCTCCTTGTGAAAGTACGCGCCCATCTCGCGGACGAGCGCCTTCGTGCCCTCGACCGAATCGTTCTTCGCGTCGAAGGTCTTCATCGGGATGTTGAGGCTCTTGAGTTGCTCGACGACTTGCGGCGGGCCGATGTTGTTGTCGTGGATGATCGCGGTCGGGTGGAGCGAGAGGATGCCTTCGGCGCTCAGCGCGCGATGGTAGCCGACCGTCTGCACCTTCTTTACGTCGGGCGGGTAGGTGCTCGACAGGTCAACGCCGACCACTGCGTCCTGCGCGCCGAGCGCCCAGATGATCTCGTTATAGGTTTGCGAGATGACGACAACGCGCTGGGACTTCGAGTCGCTGGCGGGATTCGAGAAGCGCCCGCAGCCGACCGCCGACACGAGCGCGGCGATAAGAAAAATGACGAGAAGGATTTGTTTCATCGGAGATTGATGCGTGACCACCCGAGCTTGCCCGCACAATGTAGCACGAGAACCGGCGAAGGACGACGGCACTCCGTCGTCCTTCGCCGGTTTTCAGTCGCGCCAACTCAGAAGATGAACCGCAGTTGGAGTTGGAACATCCGCGGCGGGTCGATGTTGGCAAGCGCCGGGAGCGCGTTCGTCGCCGTGCCGGCGGCAACGATTTGTCCGAACGTCGGGTTCGGCGTCGTCGTGTCGCCGTAGACGGTCTGCGCGCGACCGAGGATGTTCGCGTGGTTGAAGACGTTGAAGGCTTCGAGCCTGAGAAGAATGCTCGTGCGCTCGGAGGTTCTGATCCGGTTCTCGACGAAGAGCGCAACGTCGGAGGTCGCCGTGCCGCGGAACACAGACTTGCCTGCGACCTGTCCGTTAATGACGGGACGGTCGTTGTTCGCGCCGTCGCCGTTGTTGTCAACGCCGGTCGTTGCATTGAACGGGCGCGCGGAGGCGAACTGCGACAGAGTGCCCACGGTGAAGTGCAACGGCAAGTCGTAGCTGAACGTGACGACCGCGCGGTGGCGCTGGTCGAGCACGCTTGGGCCGCGCTCCTCCTCGCCGAGCCGCGCGATGTTGCTCTGGTTCGGGTTGATGCCGTTGCCGTCCGGCTCGGTCGTGTTCGTCGCCTTCGACAAGGTGTAGCTGACCGCCGCGTACATCTTTCGATTGCCGCGATAGCTGAACTGCGTCTGCAAGCCGTTGTAGTCTGCGACGCCGAGGTTCATCAACACGTTCACCTGTCGCACGCCGCCGTTGACGGGCAGGATCGGGCGCGTGGCGTTGGCCTGCGCGACCGTTCGCACCTGTCCGGGCGCGGTGCGGTCGAAGACCGACGGCGCGTTCAGGTCAACCGTCCGGTCAATGCCCGTCCAGTGCTGGTGTACGAAGTCGGAGCCGAGGAACATCCCCTTCGCGATCTCGCGCTCAGCGCCGACCGACATCACCTGACTTCGCGGGTTGACGAGCTTGTCCGGGTAGTTCGGCAGAAGGTCGAAGTTCAGACCGTGCTGCGCGAACTGCGTCTCGTAGAAGGCTCGCTGGCCCGGATTGATCGTGATGTCGCGCGCCGGCAACTGCGAAGCGGGCAGCGTCCGCGGGTCAACGTTGACGGGCAGGCACGACCCCGCCAGGCAGGTCGGGAAGCCCGTCTGACCGGGGACGGCTGTGTAAGTCGCAAGCCCGTCAAGCCCGCCCGTCAAAGCCGACGCGTAGACGTTTGAACGAATCTGCGTGTAGTACATCCCGTAGCCCGCGCGAATCACTGTGCGCGCGTCGCCACCCGGATTCCATGCGAAGCCGACGCGCGGCGCGAAGTTCCCTGTCGCATCGGTCAACGTCTGCCGGTCGTAGCGGAGTCCGGCGTCGAGCGTGAAGTCCGGCCTCACGCGGATGCTGTCCTGAACGTAACCTGCGACGAGCCACTGGCTCAGGTTGTAGCTCGATATACCGAAGTTGATCGGCTGCGTGTACTGCTGCACGTCGGCGAGCGTCAACTGGTCGAAGGGCTTTGTCGTCGTGTTCTTGAACGTGAAAGTTCCGAGCACGGCTGTTCCGGGTTCAGCGCCCGTGCCGCCCGAAGTGTGACGTGCCGCGCTCCCGCCGAAGCGAAGATTGTGTTTGCCGTGCGTCCACGTCAGCGTGTCGGAGAACTGCGCCTGACGGCTGTAAAGATCTGCGACGCGCGACTGGCCTATGGTGAACGGCACGGAGCCTGCGCGCGTGTATGTCGTCGAGAGATTCTGCGCCTCCCAGCGCGTCACCGGGTCGCCGTCGAGGAAGTTGAAACGCGCCTCGTTGAGAAGGTTCGTGGTGATGACTGAGGTGTGGTTTGCCTGTATCGACCAGCCGCGCCGCGAATACTTGCGCGCGACGCTCGGCGCGCTCGTGCCGCCCACGGCGTCCTGCGGGTTGTTGTCGAAGAACCGATCAAGGTTGAAGCGAAGCGTCAGCGTCTGGTTCGACGTGAGCTTGTGGTCGAGCCGTGTGTCGAGAAGCTCCTGCCGGTAGTTGCCCGTGAAGGCGAGGTTGCCGTCAGACGGAAGCAGAAAGGCGGGCAGCGTCGGCGAAAGAAACGTAGTCCTGTCCTGCCGTGTGTAGTCGGCGGCGGCGAAGAAGAATGTCTTGTCCTTACGGATCGGCCCGCCTATCGAGCCGGAGAGTTGGCTCAACTTGTCTGGAACGTCCGCCGGGTTGATCGCCTGAAGCGTCGTCGGCGTGACGCAACTCGGCACGGACGGCGGGCAGAAGCCTTGGGTCGAAAACGTCTTCGCCTGCCAACCGCCGGGGCGTGCCATGAACAGCCCTTCGCCGTGCAGGTCGTTCGTGCCGGACTTGGTGACGATGTTCAGCGCCGGCCCGGCAGTCCAACCGAACTCGGCGGAGAACGAGTTCGTGAGCACCTTCATCTCCTGCACCGCGCCGATTGGTATCGAGATCAGAGCGGTCTGGCGGCCCCAGCCTTCGTCGTCGCTTGCGCCGTCGAGCGCGACCGTCGTCTCGCGCCGCCCGCCCGCGCCCGTGACGAAATAGGTCTGGTTGACGAAGAGGTCGCCTGTGCCCTTCGCGGGGCGGAACGCGGAATTCAGAAGCGGAAGCGATGTCGTCTTGCGCCCGAGGATCGGCGTCTCGTCAATTCGCTTGCTTTCGAGCGAAATGCCGATCTGCGGGTTGTCGTGCACGCCCTCGGTCGTACCGGTGACCGTTACCTCGCTAGTCCCGCCCGCGGGCACGAGCGTTACGTCGAAGGTCGCGGCCTCGCCCGCGCGCAGCCCGATGTCGCCGACATCCTTCGCGGCGAAACCGTCGCTCGTAACCGTCAGCTTGTAGCTTCCCGTCACGGGCAAATTGCCGACGTTGTAAAAGCCTTCGCCGTCGGTCTCGGCCTCGCGGCTCAGACCAGTCAGTTCGTTCGTGACGACGATCTTCGCGTGCACGATTGCGGCCTTGTTCTGGTCGAGCACCTGACCGCGGACAGCCGCCGTGTCGTTCGTCTGCGCCGAAAGCACGGACGCGAAGATAAGAACCGCTACGAATGCCATGCACGCGCGGAGAAATCGAATTGAGCGAGCGCCGGACGCACGCCGGTTGCGGGTTTCGGGGTTGAGCACTTTTAATCCTCTCTCCAATTTTTTTGTCGAATAGTCAGGGCGCAGAAGGATGCGATGATAGCCAACCGTTAGTTCTACTACCAGCGCACGTAGTCATGCCGCGCGGCAAAAGAAAATCCGATATGCGTCCGGCCAGACGCCTCTGCTGAGAAGGCCGCGACCCGGAATTTCCCGCTCGACTCGAAATTCCCCGCTCGTCCCGCCGAAAAAAATTTCGTTTCATGTGTGAAATGCCGTTCCATTCTCGCGCCGACTGTGTTATAGTGCCCGGCGTTTGGTAACGACTGCCGCGAGAGGTGGTTGAATCCAAGGAGTTAAAGTCGGCGGTGAAGGCCGCCCTCAAAAGTTTGTCGCCGGATTTCGGCTGAGGAGGAGAAGACTTAAAGATGAGCAACACGACGAAGACGAGAATCAATCCTTTGAGCCGTCGTCCGCGGCAACAGCGACTCGTGATGGCTGTGCGCGGCGGCGCGGGCACGGGCAAAAGCTGGTTTCTTCGCTCGATGGCCGAGGCAGGCTTGGGCCGCCTCTGCATCTTCGATGTCGAGCGCAAGACGCGGCTTCTGGCGGGCGTCGGCAATCACTTCGACGGGCTTGAGGTCGAGCACCCGGACGAGCTACCGGAGTTCATTGACTGGGCTTTGTCGGGCGAGGGACGCGAACAGAATTACGGCTGCTTCGGACTCGACTCTTGGGCGGCTTACTTCAGCGCCAAGCACGCCGAGACGATCAAGGCCGTTCGCGAGCGCGCGGGCGAGCAACTCTCGCAGCCTACGGCGGAAGAACTCGCCGCAGACCAGATGGTCTTGCAGGGCGTCCTGCGCCGTCTCTGCATGGAGTCTGGGAAGTCCGTAGTCATCGTTGACCAGATTCCGGCGAAGGGCAAAGAGTCGAAGGAGGACAACGAGGTCGGGCGTGTTCTGCCGATGACGGCATCGGGGCTGGAATACTTCGTGGACGTGATGGTCGAAGTCTCTTTGCAGGAGCGCGACGGCGAGATCGTGCGCGTCTTTCAAGTCGTCAAGTCGAACAGCCCTGCCTTCGAGGTCGGCTTCGAGATGACGGGCAGCGTCACCTTCTCGGACTTCCTCGAACACATGAAGCGCGAGCACGGGACAGACCTTCCGGTCGAAGCGCCCAAGCCCGCCGCCGTCCCCGAAACAATCGAAGAGAAGCAGCCGCTCACGCTCGTCCAGACGCAGATGACCGTGCAGGAACTCGTCGCGAAGGCCGAGCGGCTCGGCTTCAAGCAGGCGGACGTTGTGACGGGCGCGCGCGTCTATCACAACCAGCCGAACATCTACCGGCTCACCCCCGAACAGGTCGCAGACCTCGACCGCCGCATGACCGCGCGCGCCGAGCGTATCAAGATGGCCGCGCCGGAGGCCGAAGACAAGCCCGCGCCGCGAGCGCAGGCCGCGCGCAACCTGAAGCGCGCGTGAAGCTCTCTGCCATCGTCAGTCGGAATCAGAGCGGGCCGGCGTTCAAGCGACGCCGGCCTTCTTGTTTCGCGCGCTCCCGCATCAGAACAGAAAAACTTGATAGTTAAGAAAGAAATCCGTGCCCAAGCTTTTCTACACTCGCGTCGCACGATACTCCTCGACTAAACTTCCCCCGACGAACTCGCGCGTCAGCCGACGCGGCGACGCGTGCCTTTCAATAATCAAATTCAAGGGGAGAAATGATGGCGACGAAGAAGTCTGGCAAGCAGGGTTCAAAAAAGAGCGGCGGCGCGACTTCGAGCAAGAAGGGCGGCGCTAAGAAGGCCGCGAAGTCCGTTGCATCGAAGTCTGCGTCGAAGCGCGGCGCGAAGCCTCGCGTTCAGCAGGAGCCGAAAGCGCCAATGCCGGCGCAGCATCAGGAGAAGCCCGGAATCGAATCGAAGATCGAGCCGAGGCCGCGCTACGAAGCGCCGCACTACAAGGGTTCGGGCAAACTTCAGGACAAGGTCGCGCTCATCACGGGCGGCGACTCCGGCATCGGTCGCGCCGTCGCCGTGCTGTTCGCGCGCGAGGGCGCGAACGTTTCACTCGTCTATCTCGAAGAGGAACAGTCAGACGCCGAAGAGACTCGGGGCGCTGTCGAGCGAGAGGGTCGCCGCGCGCTACTTATCCCCGGCGACGTGCGCGACGCAGACTTCTGCATCGAGGCCGTCGAACGGACGGTCGAAGAGTTTGGCAGGCTCGACGTGCTCGTCAACAACGCCGCCTTCCAGCAGGGTCAGAAATCGCTTGACGACGTGACCGAGGAGCAGTGGGATCGCACGTTCAAGACGAACATCTACGGGTATTTTCACATGGCGAAGGCCGCGCTCCCGCATCTGGAAGAGGGTTCTTGCATCGTCAACACGGGTTCGATCACAGGTCTGCAAGGCAGCAAGGAACTTCTCGACTACTCGGCGACGAAGGGCGCGATTCACGCGTTCACGAAATCGCTCGCGCAGAACCTCGTCGAGCGACGGATTCGCGTCAACTGTGTTGCGCCGGGCCCGGTCTGGACTCCGCTCAATCCTTCGGACAAGCCCGCGGAGAAGGTCGCGGAGTTCGGCGCGGACACGCCTCTGAAGCGACCGGCTCAGCCCGAAGAGATCGCGCCCGCATACGTCTATTTCGCGTCCGAAGCGGATTCGAGCTTCGTCACCGGTGAAATCCTGACGCTTCTGGGCGGCGAGACGACCGCCGGCTGACGCTCGCGCGGAGAGGAAAGTGGAGCGGAATGAAAACCGGATTCAAGCTTATGCTGCAAGCGTTCGTCGCGGCCTTCGTCCTGTCAGCCCTCGCCCACGCGACGTTGGCGCAGAGCGACCGTGGGCGCGAGCAGGCGGTCGGCGACCACACCGACGACGGCTTGTTCAGTCTCAGGACGCTGAACAAGAGGACTGATGGGAGTAAGCGACGCGATTCGAGCCTCAAGGCCGGGCAGCTTCAGGAAGACTTCAAGCGCCTACAGATTCTCAATAGAGATCTGTCGGAGGCCGTCTCACGCGGCGATACGCTCGACCTCAAGCTGATTGCGAAGTCTGCCGCCGAGATGAAGGAGCGCGCCGAGCGGCTCGACGATAACCTTTCGATTCCGCAGCGCGGCAAGGTGGGCAAGCGCCCCGAACCGGAGGCCATAGGCGATCAGGAACAGTTGAAGCGGGCGCTACGCTCGTTGAACGAACTTGTCACGGGCTTCGCACACAACCCTGCACTCACGGAAGCTCGACCGGACGACGCTCGTCTGTCGGCAATGGCGCGGCGCGACCTCGCGGATATCGTCGAGTTGAGCGGCCACATTACCGTGAGCAGCAAGAGGCTCGACAAGGCGGCCCGCAATCATCCGTGAGCACGCGGGCGACGGCGATTCGCCTCTGAGCTTCCCTGCGTCAGAGAAGCTTGCCCGTCCGCGGAAGGTTCGTGGCGAAGCCTGCAACTCGTTCGACCGGGGGTAGCATTCTCGTTTGACATGGACGCCTCGTCCTGTCATAGAAGCATTATGCTTCGAGCGTTCACGCTCTCATCAACAGAATAAGTGCGGAGGAAATTGAGTAAGCGATGACCTATGTCGTCACGGAAGACTGTGTTGACTGCAAGTACACGGACTGCGCGGCGGTCTGTCCGGTCGAGGCATTCCACGAACTCCCCGACCGGCTCTACATCAACCCAGACACATGCATAGACTGCGACGCATGCGTCCCCGAATGCCCCGTCGAGGCCATCTACGCCGACGCGACGCTGCCCGAGCAGTTTCAGACTTGGCTCGCCCTGAACGCCGAGGCGCAAGACTACCCTGTCATCAGCGGCAAGATTCCCGCGCTCTTCGGCCCGACCTGCAAGGGCAAGCCCGAATAAAGGCGAGTTCAAAGTCGAAAAGTTCAAGGTTCAAAGTTAAGAGCATCGGCCTTTAACTTTGAACCTTGAACTCTACGGCTTGAACCCTGCTTCAATTCAGCATCGAATGGCGGATTTGCATCCTCTTCAACTGCTCGCGCACGCTCTCTGCGTCCGGCGCGTCGGGCGAGAGTTTGAGGAAGCTCCGGGTCTCTGCAATCGCCTCCGGCAGCCTTCCGAGTTGGGCGAGAAGCACCCCTCGGTCGTGTCTCTCCGCGAGGTCGTGAGGTGCAACTAGCATTATTCGCTCGACGACTGAGAGCGCGCGCCGGAAGAGTTGCGCCTGAGCGTAAACCGCCTTCAGGTTGCCGAGCACGCGAGAGATGATGCTGCGCGCACCGACCGCGCGCAGGTGTTCGTCGCTCAACTCGACGCTCCCGTCGTAAATCACGTCGAGACGTTTCTGGCACTCCTCCTCGTCCGTCACCTTTCGGTTGAAAGGATCGACGAGAACGCCGTCGCCCTCGCCTTCGGATGCGCGCACGATGAAGTGTCCGGGCAACCCGACGCCTTCGACGGAAAGCCCCGCGCGCCGACCGACTTCGATGTAGACGACCGAGAGCGTGATCGGAATCCCCGTCCGGCGTTCGAGCACTCGGTGGAGCATCGAGTTGCGCGGGTCGTAGTAGTCCGACTCGTTCCCCTCGAACCGCTGCTCGTCGAAGAGGTATCGGTTCAGCGCCTCGACCTTCGGGCCGCCGCCGCGCTCGATTCGCGCGCGCGCCTCGTCGCCCATCTCGTCGAGCCGCGCCAGACATCGCCCAACGTCGCAGGCGCGCGGCTCCTCTTCGGCCCCGACGAGCAGCGCCGCGCGCGCAAGATTTATCTCCGCGTCCGGCTTCGACACCTCCGACGCGAACCTGCTTCGCACCTCTGCCGCCGCGAGTTTGTCGGCAGGAGTCATAACCGGAATGATGAATGCGGAATGATGAGTGATGAACTGAAGGCAGGCTCTTACTTCATCATTCATCACTCCGCGTTCAGCGTTGATCTCCTTCCGCCTTCATCCTTTAATCAAAGACGTGATGAACTGCGTCGGGTGTCCAGTCGGCGAGGCTGCGGGTTACAACGTCCGCGCCCGCCGCGCGCAACTGTTTTTCCGTAACGGTGTTCGTGACGCCGAGCGTCCGCATGCCCGCGGCGCGCGCAGACTCGATGCCGGGCGGCGAGTCTTCGATGACGAGACAGTCCGCCGGGACGAACGGGAGCACCTGCGTCGGCCCGCGCTTCGCGTTCAGGAACTCAAGCGCCTTCGAGTAGCACGAAGGGTCTGGTTTGCAAGCCCGCACCTCTTCGGCGCTGACGACGACGTTGAAGTATTTGAGAAGTCCGGCGCGACCGAGCGCGTAGTCTATAGCGCGGCGCGCTGCCATGCTGACGACGCCGAGCGGATGCCGCCGCGCGAGCGCCTTGACGAATGTGACTGTGCCGGGGAAAAGCGGCAACTCTCGCTCGATGAGCGCGCGGTGTTTCGACGACTCGCTCTCGATGACGCGGAGCATAACGTCGTCGGAAAGCTCGCGCCCGACGCGCCCGAACGCGGCGCGCACGAACGTCGCGTCGTCCATGCCGAGCGAGTCGAAGTAATCGTCCCGCGTGAGTTCGACGCCCTCCGCTGCGAGCGCCTCGGTGTAGGCTTTCAGGTGCAACGGCTCGTCATCGATGATGACGCCGTTGAAGTCGAAGAAAACGGCCTGAATCATTAGACCTTATGTTGTCGAGTTCGTTTTCGGTTTGGATGGAACGTGAGCATTGTAAGACGCGCGGCGGGAGAAAGAAAGTTGGGACGGTTTTCAGTTTTCAGTTTTCGGTTTTAAGTTTTCAGATTTTTTGTCTCAGCTTCGGATTTGAGTCCGAGCGACGAGTTTATGTTCTGTGCCGGCACGGCGTTTGTCGAAGATGGACGGCTGAAAACCGAAAACTGAAAACTTCTTCACTTCTTTCCGTTGCTCATCTGCTCGCGGAGGATCGCGTTCTGCTCGGCGAAGAGGAGCGGGAGGCGTTCGGATTCGAGCACGTCGAGGCGTCGCATGACTTCGGCGAGCGCGAGTTCGTTCTTGAGATTGACCTGATAGTCGAGGTCTGCGCGCAGGCGGTCTTTCAACGACTGCCGGTTCTGCGACATCATGATCAGCGGTGCCTGCATCCCCGTGATAACGGCGAGAACGAGGTTCAGCAGCACGTAAGGGTAAGGGTCGAAGCCGACAGTGCCGTCGGCGTTGCGCGCGAAGATGAAGGTGTTGACGGCAACCCACAGAAGCATGAAGCCGAGCGCGGCCCCGATGAACTTCCAACTGCCGCCGAACTCCGCGATGAGGTCGGCCATGCGGTCGGCGAGCGTGAGTCGCGCGTCCTCCTCCTCGTTGGCGTTGCGCGAGACGCGGTGGCGAAGGAGGTCGTCGGTGCGGCGCAGGCGGTTTGTAATGGCGGCGAGCATCTTGAGTGCAACGTCCGGGTTCTTCCGCACGAAGGCGAGGAAGTCGTCGCGCTGGAGCACGGCGAGCCGCGCGTCTTCGCTGACGGTGGCGCTCGCGGAGCGCGGCTTGCCGTCAATGATCGCCATCTCGCCGAAGAAGTCGCCGCGCGCGAGTTCGACGAGCGTCACGTCGTCGCCGTCTGCGTCAATGATGTGTATGCGGACGCGCCCGCTCTCGATCAGGTACATCGCGTCGCCGGCATCGCCCGCACGGAATATAGGACTGCCCGCGGGACTCTGCTCAACGTCGAGCAGCGAGCGGAGCGCGGCGACCGTCTCGTCGTCGAGCGAAGCGAACAGAGGGACGGAGCGGATTGCTTCGAGCGTCATCGGCACGGCGGTTGTGGCGGACATCAGTCGTTCACCTCTCGAAAGCGAATTGAAGTTGCGGCGAGGGCGCGCGTGCGTCCGGGAGTCCGGCTCCAATTGCGGCGCGCGCTGCGGAGATTAACACGAAACGCCGTCGCCAATCACCGTTTGAATGAGACGAGCGTGGCGGGAAAAGCGAGGGCGGGACTGCGGCGTCGAAGCCCTGCGTGAAGAAAAAAAGCGCCGCGTGTCTTCTTCGGCACGCGGCGCTTCTGCCCGGCTGTTAAATTTGAATCCGACCGCTAAAGTTGAATCCGACCGCCGACGCGCTCAGGCCGCGGCCTTCACATACTTGTCAACGATGCGAGCGAGCGCCTCCTTGCTCGACGCGCCGACGATGCGCTCGACCTCGCGCCCGCCGTCGAAGAAGATAAGCGTCGGGATGCCCTTGATGCCGTAGCGCTGCGGCGTCGCCGAGTTCTCGTCAACGTTCAATTTCAGGAAGCGCACGCTCCCCTCGTAGCGCGCGGCCAACTCCTCGAACGTCGGCGCAAGCGCGCGGCACGGCGGACACCACTCGGCCCAGAAATCAACGACGACCGGCACGCCCGACTCGATCACCTCGCCCTCGAACGCCGCGTCGCCCACCTCGCCAACAAACTTGCTCATTTGCTCGTCTCCTTTTCCGTTTTCTCCGAACCGCGCGTGCGCCCGACCGGCGCTCTCGCGAGAGTTGCCAGTATCCACGCTCGGCGTGCCGCCGTCAGTAATTTCGATTACACTCGTTTGCGCGACGGTCGCACTGCGAAACGCGTGGGCGGCGTCGCGCATCAGAACGCTTCCGGGGTTTGATCCTATGGCAGAAAAGTCGGACAGCCGGCCCGCGCAAGATCTCTTCCACGGCTTCACGGTCGAGGAGTTGCGCGAGGTCGAGCGCGTGACGACGACGCACGCGTTCGCCAAAGGCGCGATCATCTACACGCCGGGCGAGACGGGCGAGGCGCTCTTTCTGCTGCGCGAGGGCGCGGTGCAGATTTATCGGATGTCGCCCGAAGGCCGCAAGCTCGTCATCGCTCAACTGCTCCCGCAATCGTTCTTCGGCGAACTGTCCTGTATCGGTCAGGGGATGTACGACACCTTCGCGGAGGTGACCGAAGACTCGACGATTGTCACGATGAACTGCGCCGTCCTCAATAACCTTCTGGCGAACAAGCCGCAGGTCGCGCGCCGTATACTCGAAGCGTTCGGAAGGCGCGTGCTCGAAGCCGAGCGCCAACTCGAAGAGACTGTCTTCAAAGGCATGACCGCGCGGGTGGCCGCGCTGCTTCTGAGGGAGGCGCGCGGCGAAGAGGTAAGCGGCCTTTCACATCAGGACATCGCCGAGCGCCTCGGCGTCTATCGAGAGACGGCGACGAACGCGCTGAACGAACTGAAGTCCGCCTCGGTCGTCTCGATTGGCAGGAAGCGAATCACGATCCTCGACCGCGAACGGCTCCGCCGCGCGGCGGGCGAATAATTCGTCGGAATTAACACGACAGCCGTCGCGACCGGCCATTCAATTTCGGTCGCGACGGCTGTCGAAATTTTCCCGCCGGTTAACGGATTCTGACGCGGCTGATCAGCCTCGTCCGCGTCATGCCGTTCGGCATGTACCTAACCTCATAGGTTTCGCGCCACGCACGTCTCCCCTCGCGCACAATTCGAGTCTGCGTCGTCACGCGGACGGGGCCTCGCCACACGCGACGCCTTCGAGGCCCGATTCTGACTCGTATTTGCGGCGCGATCCCGGTCGCGGCGATTGTGCCAGCAGGGGAGGTTGCGGCGTCCGCCGCCGAAGCCGCGAACGTTAATGAAGCCAGCATCAATGTAAGTGACAGTATTTTTTTCATCTCATTCCCCCTTAAAAAATTTAGGCCAAGCCCAACCCCGGCAACGCCACCTTTGCCCGAAGGGAGAGCTTGACCTTTGAGAATTATCGCGCCGATAAGTAGCAAAGTCTTGACAAGGATTTCTTAAAACCTTGTCATTTCGGCGACGGGCGAGATTCTTTCGTGGGCCGGCGTGTTTGAAGATCTCGTGCGGAGCGCGGAGCGAGTCAAATAGAACGAGGACGTTTTGAAAAACGGCGGCCCGCCGAACCGGAATGATTCGGCGGGCCGCCGTTTTTTTTCCTTCAATTGCGGGCTAGACTTCCTTGTACTCCGAGTCAACGTCCTCTTCGGAGAAGGCGACGCGGTAGTTCAAAGACTGCTTCTGCTTAGTGATGAGAAGGTCGTCTTTCGTCTTCAGAAGATCGGAGCGCGAATAGACCGAAAGCTCGAAGTTGTAGCCGTGCGTGATCGCGTCCTTCGGGCAAGCCTCGACGCAGAAGCCGCAGAAGATGCAGCGACCGTAGTCTATGTTGTAAACCTTCGCGTAGCGCTCGTCCACGCCCGTTCGCTCTTCGGGCGGGCGCGGGTCGTCGTCGGCCACAATGTAGATGCAGTCCGAGGGACACGCCGCCGCGCACAGGTAACACGCGACGCACTTCTCTCGCCCCAACTCGTCAACGTGCAGAAGGTGCTGGCCGCGATAGCGCGGCTGTAGCGTCACGGGTTCGTCCGGGTACTGGACTGTCCACTTCTCGCGCGGGATGTACGAGGCGGTCGTTATCATGCCTTTGATGATCGCCTTCGTGTTCTCGATGACTTCGGTGATGATGCCCATCGCTCACTCCGTTCGCGCGTGAACCGTGAATCGTAAACCGTGACGAGAAAGAGCAGTTGGAAAAAAGTTGAGTGCTCGTCAGAGCAAATCATCTTGTCACGGTTTACGGTTCACGGTTCACGGCTCTAAACAAATTCGAGACGACTGAAGAAGTACGCGAGTTCGATCTGCGCGTTCTCTTCGGAGTCGGAGCCGTGGACGGCGTTCTCGCCTATCGAGTTCGCGAACTCCTTTCGGAGCGTGCCCTCGTCGGCCTTCGCGGGATCGGTCGCGCCCATCAGGTCGCGCCACGTCCTGACCGCATTCTCTTTTTCGAGCGCCATGACGACGCACGGGGCGCTCGACATAAACGTCGTCAACTCGGCGAAGAACGGCCGCTCGCGATGAACGGCGTAGAAGCCTTCGGCCTCACGTGTCGTCATGTGAATTAGTTTCATCGCGCGGAGTTTGAATCCGGCGTCCGTGATGCGCTGCAATATCGCGCCCGTCTTTCCGGCGCGCACCACGTCGGGCTTGATGATTCCGAAAGTGAGATTGCCTGCCTGTTCCGCCATTGGTCTCCTCGAATAACTTTGATTTTGATTACGCCGCAGCCTTTGCGCCGAGCGCATCCTTCATCGCCTGCCCGATGTCGGCGGGAGAATGAACGACGCGTATGCCTGCGTCTTCGAGCGCGGACATCTTCTCGGCTGCCGTGCCCTTGCCTCCGGCGATGATCGCACCGGCGTGTCCCATTCGGCGTCCGGGCGGCGCGGTCTGTCCGGCGATGAAGGCGACGATGGGCTTCGTCACGTTGTCTTTGGCGAAGGCGGCGGCCTCTTCTTCGTTCGTGCCGCCGATCTCGCCGATCATCACGATGCCGTCGGTCTCTTCGTCGTCCTGAAAGAGCGCAAGCGCCTGCAAGTGCGTCGTGCCGACGATGGGGTCGCCGCCGATGCCTATGGCCGTTGACTGTCCGAGTCCGAGCGCGGTCAACTGTCCGACCGCTTCATAGGTCAACGTTCCTGAACGCGAGACGACGCCGACGCGTCCCTCTTTGTGGATGTGGCCGGGCATGATTCCGATCTTGCACTTGCCGGGCGAGATGACGCCGGGACAGTTCGGGCCGACGAGCCGAGTCCGTCGCGTCGAGAGATACTCTTTGACCTTCACCATGTCGAGCGCAGGGATGCCCTCTGTGATGCAGACGACGAGTGGGACTCCGGCGTCCGCCGCCTCCATGATCGCGTCCGCGGCGAAGGCGGGCGGAACGTAGATGACCGAGGCGTTTGCGCCTGCTTCTTTCACGGCGTCGGCGACGGTGTTGAAGACGGGGACGCCTTCGTGCGTCGTGCCGCCCTTGCCGGGCGTGACGCCGCCGACGACGTGTGTGCCGTAGTCAATCATCTGCTTCGTGTGGAACGTGCCTTCCTTGCCTGTGATGCCCTGCACGACGAGGCGCGTGTTCCTGTCAACGAGAACGCTCAAATTTTTTGCTCCTTCAAGAAGAACTTTTCGGCAGCCGGCGCTCGGCTTTCGGTCGCTTGCGGCCCCTCACGCCCGCCGTGCGAAAGCAGAAGCTTTCTTCGGCACGCCGGAGCCGAGTGCAGAATGCTGTTTGCTGTTTGCTTTCTATTGACCGGGCAGTATAGCACAGGCGCGCGCGCGACGCCGAAAGCCCGGTCGGCGCAAGTGAAAGGCCCCGGCTAAGATGTCGCCGGGGCCTTTCGTGTTCGTGCGCTTCCTCGCCGTCGCGGTCGCCCTTACGGGACGGCCTCGACGTTGATGAAGAAGCGGTAGGTGCCGCTCGTCTGGATGCCGAGCAGGAACTGCACGTCGGCAGACGCGCCGTTTGCGAGCGGTGCGCTGAGCGTGATGGAGCCGACCGACACGGTCGAGTTCATGCCGCCGCCCAAAGTCTGCGCGGGCGGCGCCTCAAGCGTCGTGCCTCTGGCCGTAACCGTGCACGGAGCGGACGAACCCGCAGCCGCGCAAGTCGCCGGGTCGTTGACGGTCACGACGGTATCGCCAACAGTCCTGACGCGCAGGTCTGCGAGGCCGGTTGACGGGAACGTCGTCATGTTGACGACGCGGAAGCGAAGCTTCGTGACCGGCTGCCCCGTGTTGTTTACGACCCTGCGGCGAATGGTCATCGTGCCGAAGGTCGAGTTGTTGACGGGGTCGCTCGTCATGTCGCGTTCGCGGTTCGGGTAAATGTTCGACGTGGCCGTCTGGTCGAGCAGGAAGCCCGGCATCGTCGCGTTGCGCTGGACGGGGCCGTCAAGGTTCGCCGGGCCCGGTGCGCCGAGACGCTGGCCGAGTCCCGCGACCGCAGTGCCCGCCGTGTCGGCGAAGATGAAGTCGGCGGCGTTGTTGTTCGAGTCCTGCGGGTTGCCGCCGTTGCTCGTGTCTCGATACATCACGTACTGGAGGTTCGAGGTCGGCAGCGCGCCGTAGCCCGTGCCCTCCCTGTAGATCGAACCGGCGGGAAGCGTCGCAGGCCCCGCCGCGTCCATCTCGAACGCTGCGGTGAAGTTCGTCGCGTTCGCCGTCTTGAAGATGGCGATGCCGTTTGTGTCCGGAACGTCGAACGACCAGCCCGTGTCGCTCTCAGCGCCGCGAACCTGCGAGCCGGGATACGAGTTGAGACTGTAAACAACGGTCGGGCCGTTCGCGCCGTCCGGGTTATCGGCGATCAGGAAGTGACCGCGCGCCGGGATGACCGTCCCGTTCGGGATGACGGCGACGCCGGAGACTACGCCCGCAGTGGTCTGCGTCGCGAGCGACCAGCCATCGGAACTGTCGGTCGTGCTGACGATGATTGGCGTGCTGCCGGGGTTGTAAAGATTAACGTACTCGTCGCGCGCGCCCTGCGGCCCGCGCAGGCGGAACTCGCTGATGATGAGATTGCCCGTGGTCGCGGGCGCTGCCGCGGTCGCGTTGACCTGCGACCACCAAGTCTCCCAGTTGCCCGCCAGTCCGATGCCGAAGTCGCGAACCGTTCCCCCGTACTCCTGCACAGTCCAGAAGGTCGTGTCGTCGAGCGGGTCGGTCTGCGCCGCGCTGTAATCGCCCCAACGGTTCTGGCGTGCGGTGCCGGAGCCTCCGCCGATGTTGTAGTTGGCCTGCCCGCCGTGGAAGACCACAGGGTCGCGCGTCGTGTTCACGGGGTCTGTGTGCAGACGGATCGCGTAGGCCGAGCTTGGGTACGTCAAAGGCGAGAACTGCGAGAAGCCGATGAGCACGTCATCGTTCTTGTTCACAGAGATATTCGGGAAGGCGAAGAATGTGCCGTGCTGCGTCGCGGTCGAGGTGCAGATGCCGGTCGTGCGCGTGCCGCCCGCGCCGTTGTGGCAGTTGTCGGCGGTCGCGTCTTCGATGCGCCCGCGCTGCAAAGGATTAGTCCCCAGACCCGTTATCGGGTCAGTCCCGCCGGTTTCAACGGTCGGGTCTATCTGCCACCACTGAACGCCGGAGTGTGTGTCCGGGTTCGTCGTGCCGAAGCCTGTGCCGGCGGGCGTCGGCGTCGAGGCGAGCATGACCGTGTGCGTCGTCCAGAGCGTTCCGTCGCGCAGCACGGCGTTCTGGATGCGCGAGTCGTTCGCCATGATGCGCGTGCCCGAAGCGGCGTTCAGCGATTGCTGCCGCTGCGGCATATAGCCGCCGCTGCACGTTCCGCCGCAATTGTTGGCGGTGCCGATGCGCGCGGCGCTTGCGCCCCACGAGAACGGCGACTGCGGGAACTGCGTGCCGACGGTGAGAACTGGTGTTGACGGCGTGCCCGTGATCTTGCTCAGACGGAGTTGGCCGTTGGTCTCGTCCCAGTCTTCGGAAATGTACTCGGTGTCGGTCGTGTTGTCCTCTGTGATGGCCGGTGCCATCGTGAAGCCGCACGCGAAGTCTGTTTCGTTGACGCAGTTCGCGCCGCCGGTGCCGAATTGCGCCTCGAAGAGCGAAGCTGTACTGAGCGTGTTGGCGTAGGCGGCAGCCTTGTCGAAGACGAAAATCTGCTGCCCGTAGTAGGTGGTGAAGGCCGTGCCGCTGTAGTTGAAGACGTTCTCGTCAACGGCTATCCAGTTCTTGTTGATGCCGACCGAAGGATAGTCAATCGCGTGGCCCGCGGAGGCCGTCGAGGCCGGGTCAGACGCTTGCGTGTAGCGGAACCAAGTGCCCGTCGGGTCGTTGGTCTGCGTGACGGCGAGACCCATGCCGGAGTTGATGCCGGGGCCGTTGAGCGACGAGACGAGGATGAAGTGATCGTTGAAGCGGTCGTAGTAAACCTTCGTGTCGAAGGCGGAGGCGACCGCCACGCCTTTGATCGTGGCCGTTGACCAGAAGCTGTTAATCGTGAAGCGTTGCAACTCGACCCCGTCGCGCGTCTGGATGCGCATGAAGTCGTTGCTCGACGTAACTACGAAGTTTGTGCCGACCGCACCCATCGTGTCGGGCGGTATGCTTGTGCTTGAAAGGAACTGTCCCTTGAAAGTCTTGGTCGGCCCCGGCGACGGCCCTGTCGCCGACGGCGGCGGCGCGTTCGGTGTCTGCTCCTCGCCGACCGAGGTCACGCCGCCGTTCGGGGCGTTGATCGTCCTGAAGTGATGTTCGGGCTTGTCGCCCTTCGGCGCGTTGAACGCCTTGATCTCCGTGGGAACGTCGCTTGACGGTTCGAGCGCCTCCTGCATGGCGAGGGCCGTGACGTTCACGGGACGTGCGGTTTCAATCGGCTGCGACGTTGGGTAGTATGTGCTTCCGGCGACGCCGGTATTCGACGGCGGCGCGGGCGCGGGCGCGGGAACCTTCGTCGGCAGAACCTTCTGCGTCGTTCTCTGCTGCGGGGCGGAGGGCGTCGCCGTCGCAGTCTTCGGGACGGCGGGCGTCGCCGTGATCGCCATCTTCTTGACGGCCTGCGGCGCGCCGAGCGCGACTGCCGGCAGGATCATCGTCGAGCAGAGGGCGAGGGCTGTCGCGGCCGCTGCATATTTTCTTCCTCTACGGAAAGCGTCTCGGCGGCGCGCTTCCCTTCGCCGGGTCGTAGCCTCATTGGGCGAGGCGATGAGTTGTACAAACGTGGACTGGACTCTCATTTATTTACTCCACTTGTTGGAAGGTTACTTCGACAACTCTCCTGCGAGGGCGACTTGACGAAGGTGGCTGCAACCGAAGCGCATCTCCTCTCGCGCGCCCGACCGGCGCGTCCGTTAATTACGAAAGAGTCGGCGCTCCCGGGACGCGCTCGGCCAGTCTACATATAAGTTGACTGGCCGCGGGCGAGATGGGGCAAGCGTTACTGTTCAATTTTTGCTTCGCGCAAGATGCTCGGCGCAAGGAACTCGGAAAAACGTGGACGATAGTAGCGGAAAGACGGCGACTCTGCAACAGCCGAAAGCCCGTTATTAGAAAGTATTGTTACAAAAAAATCCGCCCCGTCCCGTGCCCGGCGCAGAGCGAGCCGGCGACTCCTGTTCGACGCGACCGACGAACCCTGCCGGGGGCGAATGGCGCGGCTACTTCAGGCACTTGAAAAGCCGGCCCGCCGACCCGCGCGACAACGTGAACGTTCCGACCACGCGCCCCGTATCCGCGAGCGTGACCGTAAGCGTCAAAGTCCGGCCCGCGACGCGCCCCGTGTAGCGCGCGGCCTCGCCGGAGGCGCGAGCGCCCGTGCTTCCGCTCTCGTCAACGGCGCTGATGTCGTGCGAAGGCCCGCCCGTCTCGCCCTCGTATGTGCCGCGCGCCGAGAAGCCGCCGTCCGCGCGCGTCGCGATCCTCTCGTCAATCGTACCGTAGCCGCAGTCGAACTCGACGGTCGCGCCCGCCTCCGTCACTTCGAGCCGCGCGTGCTGCCCGCCCCACTGACCCGCCGGCAAAGAATTCGACAAATCGTTTGCTCCTTTTCCGTCGCCAGCCGTTGCGCGAGCGCCGCCGTCTCCGCCAGCGCATTCGTTCAAAAGGATCAGAACCTTGCCCGCGCCTGAATCCGCCACAGCGATGTCGGGTCGCCCGTCGCCGTCGAAGTCCGCGACCGCGACGCCGCGCGGCCTTGTTCCCGCCGCGACCTTCAGCGGAGCACGCAACCCGCCGCGCCCGTCGCCCGCGAAGATTTGAAGGTCGGCTGAGCCTGAGTCGGCGACGACGATGTCGGCAACGCCGTCGCCGTCGAGGTCGCCCGCGGCGAGTCCGTATGGACGCGCGCCCGTCGCGAATCTCAATACGCCGCCGAAGCCGCCCTTGCCGTCGCCGAGCAGTCGCGTCACGCTGCCCGAGCCGTAGTTCGCCGCGAGCAGGTCGGGGCGTCCGTCGCCGTCGAAGTCCGCGGCGGCGAGCGCGGTCGGCGTGAGTCCCGCAGGGTAGTTCGCGGGTGCTGCAAACGCGCCTCTGCCGTCGCCCGCGAGCACGGACACCTCGCCCGTGTGATGGTCTGCGGTCGCGATGTCGAGTTTGCCGTCGCCGTTGAAATCCGCCGCGACGAGAGAGAACGGTCTGCCATCGACCGCGAACTCTCTGTGCGCCGGGAACGCGCCGCTGCCGTCGCCGTGGAAGAACGAGACGCTGTTGCGCGTGTCGTTCGCGGTCGCGAGGTCAACGTGGCCGTCGCCGTCGAAGTCTGCTGCGACGATTGAGCGCGCGCTCTTCTCGCACGGGAACTCGACGGACTTGCCGAACGCGCCGCGCCCGTCGCCGAGCAGAACGGAGATCGTGATTCGCGTCGGGTTGACCGTCGCGATGTCGAGTTTGCCGTCGCCGTTGAAGTCGCCCGACGCGAGCGCGACCGGATCGCCGCCGACTGGAAACGTCGCGGGCTTGCCGAACTTGCCGCCGCCTTCGCCGAGCAGGACGACGACGCTCTTGCCGACCGAGCAGACCAGATCGCTTTTGCCGTCGCCGTTAAAATCGCCGACGAGGATGAACGTCGCGCCGCCGACATCGTAGCTCTCGCCGACCGAGAAGCCGCCCTTGCCGTCGCCGCGCAGGATCGTCACGCTGCCCCTGTTCGCGACCGCGAGGTCGGGATTCGAGTCCGCGTCGAAGTCGCCGACGGCGACGAAGCTGCAAGCAGTCTCGGCGTCCGGCAGTTGAACGCGCGCGCCCTGCGTCATCCCGCCGTCCGCAGTCGAGAGCATGACGGCGACGTTGTTCGTGATGTTGTCAACGACGGCGAAGTCTGCGCGGCCGTCGCGGTTGAAGTCGCCGCTCGCGCCCGTGAACGGCGCGACGGGCGTGGGAAAGTTTCGCGAAGCCGCGAACGCGCCCTTCCCCGCCCCTCGAATCAGCGCGAGACTGTTCGTGCCGTTACCGAGCGCGGCGAGGTCGCGCCCACGCCCTCCGGCGCGTGCGATGGAAGCGAGCGCGACCGGAGTCTTGCCCGTCGCGTACATCACAGCGCCCGCGAAGTGGCCCGCGCCGTCGCCCGCGAGCACCGACACGTCGCCCGACTCGGAGTTCGCCGTCACGATGTCGACGTGCCCGTCGCCGTCGAAGTCTTCGGCGCGAATCGCGAAGGGCTTTTGCCCGACGGCCAGAGTCGAAGAGGTCACGAAGCCGCCCTTGCCGTCACCCGCGAGAATCGAGACGACGTTCGAGTTCATGTTCGCGACGGCGAGGTCGAGATGGCCGTCGCCGTCGAAGTCCGCGAGCGCGAGCGCGTTCGGGCCGTTGCCTACGCGGAACGTGCCGCCCGCTTTGAATCCGCCGTTGCCGTTGCCGAGCAGAACGGTGACGTTGTTCGATCCGAAGTTCGCGACGACGAGATCGGCGTGCCCGTCCTTGTCCACGTCGCCCGACGCGATTGCCCTCGGACTTACGCCGACGGCGACGCGTGCGCCCGGCGAGAAGTTCCCGCCGCCCGCGTCGAGGAAAATGGAAACGTCGTTCGAGCCGCTGTTCGCGACCGCGATGTCCGGCCTTGCGTCGCCGTTGAAGTCGGCGGCGACGAGCGACACAGGCTCGGAGCCTGCGGCGAGTTCGGGCGCGGGGCGGAATGCGACGTTGCGGCAGGCGCTCGCGGCGAGCGTCGCCGGCGCTTGAAGGACGGAGATCGAGAGCAGGCAAACGATTGCCTTGAAGCATTTGAAACGAGTCATTGCAGGATGATTTTTAAGGATGACTTGCGGTTGGCCGGCGTGCCGAGTCCGTGTTGTTCTCAAGGCTGAAAGCATTTCGCGAAAGCGGACTATAACACACCGCCGCGCCGCAACGCAGCGACGACTCAGGCGAATCATTCGAGCACGACACGCTCGCCGTAGCCGGGCACTTCGACGCGCCAGCCGAAGCGCTCGCGTATGTGCGCGGCCATCGCCGCGGCGGACTCAGGCTCGCCGTGCGTGGTGAAAGTCCTTCGCGGCGCAGCCGGCAACGGCGCGAGCCAGCGTAGAACCTCGCGCCAGTCGGCGTGAGCCGACAGCCCGCCGATGCGCTCGACGTGGCAGCGGACGGGCACGAACTGCTTCATGATTCGCACCTCGCGCTCGCCTTCGAGTATTCGCCGGCCCGTCGTGCCCGCTGCCTGAAAGCCCACAAAAAGCACGGTCGCGCGTTCGTCCGGCAGGATTCTCAGCGCGTGATGAAGCACGCGCCCGCCCGTCATCATCCCCGAAGCCGAGACGATTATGCGCGCGCCGCGCTCGTCGTTCAGATGCTTCGACTCCTCGCGCGTCGAGGCCGTGAGCATCGAGTGAGTTCTGAGCGGTTGGATGTGATGCGCAAGCAGGCTTGTGTAATCCTCGTCCTGCTCGTCGCGGTTGCGCTGGTAGATTTGCGTCGCGGCTGCCGCCATCGGCGAGTCAACGCGCACGGGCAGGACGGGTATTCGCTTCTCGTCTTCGAGTTCGCGTATGTAGTAGACGATCTCCTGCGTGCGACCGACGGCGAAGGCGGGGATGAGCAGCGGCCCGCCACGCTTCGCCGCCGAGTTGATGACGCGCGCGAGCGCATCCTTCGGGTCTTCCGCTTCGTGCTCGCGGTCGCCGTATGTTGATTCGATGAGAAGATAGTCGCACGCGGGCGGCTCGACGGGATCGCGTATGATCGGCTGGTCGTAGTGTCCGAGGTCGCCTGAGAAAAGCACTCGCCTTCCCTCGCCGTCAGCGCCCGCGCCGTCGAGTTCGAGCAAGACGAGGCTTGAGCCGAGTATGTGACCGGCGACGCGGAAGCTCGCATGAACTCCGGCGGCGACCTCGGTTGGCTCGCCCGTGTTCGGGCAGACGCGGATTAACTTTATCGCGTCGCGCGCGTCCGCTTCTGTGTAGAGCGGGAGCGCGGGCCGGTGGCGCGAGAGACCTTTGCGGTTGCGATACTCGGCCTCTTCCTCTTGCAGACGCGCCGCATCGGGCAGGAGCAGTTTTATAAGGTCTGCCGTCCCGCGCGAGCAGAAGACGGGCCCGCCGAAGCCTTGCGCGACGACGCGCGGAAGATAACCCGTGTGGTCGATGTGTGCGTGCGTGATAACAATGGCGTCGAGCGTGCGCGGGTCGAACGGCGGGTCTTCCCAGTTACGTTCGCGCAACTCCCTCGGCCCCTGAAACAGCCCGCAGTCAACCAGCACACGCGCACCGTTGCTCTCGACCAGATACTTCGACCCCGTGACCGTCCCGACGCCGCCCCAGAAAGTTAAACTTGCCATGCTCCCTCTCAAATTTAAGTCTCGTCGTTGACGAACTCGGATTGCTGCGGGCTTGTCTCAACTCTTCTCGAACGCGCCGTGCCGAAAAGGACGAGCGCGGCGGGGACGAGAAGCGCGAGGTTGCGAAGCGCCGTCGAGACGCCGAGTTGGCTCGCGATGAGGCGACCGAAGCAGCCGCATTCGAGCGGCTCGCCGTGAAGAACATAGACGTAGTAGAGCGCGTATGCGGCGAAGGCCGCGAGCAGAGTTGCCGAGAGCGCAGCGCCCGCGCGCGCGGTGCGCGGCAGGATGAGCAGCGCGGCAGATGCGAGTTCGGCTGCTACGACCGCGAGCGCCGCGGGCCAGACCCATGCTTGCGGGACGAGGTTCGAGAGGTTATCGACGAAATCCCGGATCGTGAAGAGCTTGGCGCAGGCGGCGAAGAGGAAGAGCGCCGCGAGGCCGAAGCGGCAGAGTCGGACGAGTGCCTTGAAGAGCGTACGACTTTTCATCGCTCTCTTTTTTTCATCGCTCTCTTGCGGAGACGCGTGCCGACTGTTCCTCTTCGCTTTCGCCGGGCATCGGCCCGCGAGAAAGTCTTTGCGTGCACGCGGGCTGGCGTTGAGATTCGCGGCTTTACGACTTCTTGCCTGTGTTGCTCAGGTGTTTCGTCGCCTCTTCGGTCACGCTGTAGCTCGGGGGGAGAAACTCGGACGTGTCGGCGGATCGAAGCGTTCGACCTTCGGCTGCTCCGCCGAGGGCTTCAGGCGTCACAGGCATTGAACGGCGCGTGGCCTCTACCTGCTTCTTGCTCACGAACACGCCGTTGACTATCAGGCCGAGGCCGACGAAAAGCGGGATTATCCCGGCGACCCAGATGCGGTTGAGAATCTCCGCCGTGTCGGAGGGAACTTTGCCGCCCATGACGATGCCTTCCATGAAGATGGCGAGGAAGATCATCAGCGCGAGTCCGACGCTGGCGGTGATGACGCCGCCCTTTATTTCGTTGTAGCGCTTCACCTCCGGAGTGATGCCGCGCAGTCGTTCGAGTTCTTCCTCGCGGCGCTTGCGCTCGCCTTCGGAGAGAAACATCTCGGCGACCCAAGTCTTGCTCCAGTCGAACTTCCCGCCCGGCTCGCGCATGGCGACCGCCTGACGCACGGCCTCAAGGTTCGCGCCGCACGTTTTGCAGAACCTCAACTCGTCGCTCTGGGTTGTGCCGCATTGGGGACAGAACATCTCGCGCGCCTCCCGTTTCGGAATTTCCCTGTTCGTTACGACGACTGCGGCCCCGTTGTTCGCTTCACGCCGCGGCCTGCTGCCCGCTCGCGAGCGCGACTACCTTCTCCGCAGCGTCCTTCATGCCGTCGGCAACCGTGAAGTTGAGTCCCGACTCGCGAAGCACCTTCTGTCCTTCCTCGACGTTCGTGCCTTCGAGACGGACGACGACCGGGACTTTGATGCCGAGGTTCTTCGCCGCCTCGACCACTCCGCGCGCAACCATGTCGCAGCGTACGATGCCGCCGAAGATGTTTATGAGCACGGCGCGCACGTTCTCGTCGGCCAGAAGGATTCGGAAGGCCGCCTCGACTCTCTGCTGCGAAGCGCCGCCGCCCACGTCGAGAAAGTTTGCGGGTTCTCCGCCCGCGAGCTTGATGATGTCCATCGTCGCCATCGCGAGTCCCGCGCCGTTGACCATGCAGGCGATGTTGCCGTCGAGCTTGATGTAGTTGAGGTCGAACTTCGAGGCTTCGATCTCAAGCGGCTCCTCTTCGTTGAGGTCGCGCAAAGATTGAAAGTCCGTGTGGCGAAACAGTGCGTTGTCGTCGAAGTTTATCTTCGCGTCGAGCGCGAACAAACGCCCGTCCTTCGTCAGAAGGAAAGGGTTGATCTCCATCAAGGACGCGTCCAACTGATCGTTCGCCGTGTAGAGCGCCTGCATGAACTTCGCGGCCTGATTCACAAGCTCCGCTGGAAGTCCCAGACCGAAGGCAAGCTTGCGAGCCTGAAACGTGCGGAAGCCGACCGCCGGGTCAATCGTCTCTTTCAAGATCAACTCCGGCGTCTTCGACGCGACCTCTTCGATGTCCATTCCGCCCGCCGACGAAGCCATGAAGACGGGGCGACCCGAAGCGCGGTCGAGCACGATGCCGAGATAGAACTCCTTGTCAATCGGCAATCCTTCTTCGACCAGAAGCGCGCGAACCTCGCGGCCTTCAGGGCCGGTCTGGTGCGTGACGAGTTTCATGCCGAGCATCTGCCGGGCGATGTCTCGCGCCTCTTCGGGAGATTTGGCGAGCTTGACGCCGCCGCCCTTGCCTCGACCACCCGCGTGAATCTGCGCCTTGACGACGACCATATCCGTGCCCAACTGCTTCGCGGCGTCGTAGGCTTCTTCCGGCGAGCGCGCTACGTGGCCGTGCGGCACTGCGACGCCGAACTTCTTTAACAACTCCTTGGCCTGATACTCGTGAATCTTCATCCGTCAACCTCGCGGCGGTCGGACGCTGCGACCACCGTCATGTGAATCTTTCTTTGTTGGAACGCTGACGAGTTTATCCGCACGCGGCTCGACGCCGCAAGCTGCCGGGGCGTCGGGCGCGAGGCTTTCTGGAAACGACGCGCGATTCGTCGTCTCTTCGATTCATCAAGGCAGGCGAGGTGAAGCGATGACGTTGGCGCTGACTTTGATATTCGCGTTCAATCTCTACGCGAGAGCTTGCAGGTCGAGATAGAAGCTTTCAGTTTTCGGTTGCATCCTTTTGAGTGAAGAGGCCCGGCGGGTTTGCACGCGCAGACCCGCCGGGCTTTTTGTGTTCAAGAAAGCGCGCCCTCGCCGACATTCGGGCGTCGTTCAAATCCTCGCTCCACGCACTCGCTCGCGACCCTTCTTGCACGACACGGCGCGCGGCTGTTTTAATGTCCGGCGCTCGCGATTTTTTCCTTCGCAATCATTCTGGATGAACCTTATGAAACGTCTTCTGTTTACCTTCTTCTTCGCCGCGCTCGCTCTCTCTTTCGCGTCGTGCAAGTCAACCAGTAGCCCCGAATCGGCCAACGGCACTCAGCCCGCGGCAACGCCCACAGCCGAGTTCACGCCGCCGCCCGGTGCCGTCGAAGTCTCCGAAGACACGTTCAAGAAGGACGCTGAGCAGAACCCGGACGATCCGACGCCGCACTTCAACCTCGGCAACATCTATCTCGCCGAGGGCAAGTTCGACGACGCCGCGGGCGAGTTCAGGTTCGTCGTCACGAAAAACCCCAAGGACGTTGACGCGCTCGCAAAGCTCGGCATCGCATACGCCTCCGCCGGTAAGTTCGACGACGCGATTGACGCTTTCAAGCGCTCTCTTGCTCTCTCGCCGAACAGCGCCGAACTGCACCAGAGGCTCGCCGAGGCTTACGACAAATCGGGCAGGGGCGCGGAGGCCGCGAAGGAGCGTGCCTCTCTTCAGCGCCTCGACCCGAACGCGCAGGCGAAAGAACTCTACAAGTCCGGCAAGTACGCCGAAGCACTCGCAGAGTCGCAGAAGGTGTCGAACAAAAACGCGGAGACCTACTTCGTCATGGGCAACGCGCTCATCAAGCTGAATCAGGCGAAGGACGCGGCGGCGGCTCTCAAACAGGCCGTGAAGTTGAATCCGAAGTACGGGGATGCGTTCCTCCAACTCGGAAACGCCTACGACCAACTCAACCAGCAGGAGGACGCGGCCAGAGCGTTCCAGCAGGCGACGAGCATCAACCCGCAGGACTCGGACGCATTCTTCGACCTCGGCAACACCTACAACAAACTGGGCCGTTTCAAAGACGCGGCGGACGCTTTCAATCGCGCCGTCTCCATCAAGCCCGGCGACGCGGACGCGCGCTACGCCCTCGGCATCGCACAACTGCGAAACGGCAACGTCGGCGGCGCGAACGAACAGTACGAGGCTCTGAAGGGCATCAACAAGGAGACCGCCGACAAACTCCAACAGCTAATCAACCGGAGCGCCGGGTCGAAGTAGTCATCAACTTCAAACCAACAAAACACAGGCGGCGGGACGAGTGCGGCCGTCCGGTGCAATAGCTTGATGCGCGGGATGTGCATCATCCTCTACGCCGCGAGCTTCTCCGACGCCGCCGTGCCGCGGGCCGGCAGGAAGGTGGTCGCCGCGAAAAGTTTTTAGAGCCGTGAAAAGTTTTTAGAGCCGTTTGCATCGAGAAGCGGCAAAGAGAAAAGCCTCCGTCGCGCGGGACGGAGGCTTTTCTTTTATCGGGATGACTGGATTCGAACCAGCGACCTCTCGCACCCCAAGCGATACCAAGCTACGCAACATCCCTAATTCCTGACAATTTAATCTCGCGTTCTGCCATGTCGCCGCGTCCCTCGAACTAATCAGGGGATGAATCAGGGACGCGGCTTCCCTTCCGACTATGAAAGGAAAGCGACATGGCAAGAGAGCGCAAAGGAACTATCAGAGAGCGAGACGGCAAGCTCTACGCGCGAGTGCAATTCACAGACGACACTGGCAAGCGGCGCGACCTTTGGCGACGCGCGGAGAGTCGGACACAGGCTCGACAGTTAATCCGCGAACTGCTCACAGAAATTGAGAACAGCACCGCGGCGACACTCGACGCCGCACAGATGACTTTCGCAGAGTTAGCAGATCGGTTTATCGCAGATTGTCTAAAGCCCGCGGCCTATGTGCAGGGGCGTAAGGTTGAAGGCGTCCGAAGCGTTATACCGGCGCGTGTGGCCGTCGAAGCTCTCAGAGAACACTTCGGAAAGCAGAAGGTTCGCAGCATCACTCACGGCGGCATAAAGGCGTTCAAGGCTCTCCGGCTGAGAACGCCGACGATGCACGACCGCGCACGCCACAAACGCGCGTTGAAGTCAGACCCCAAAGCCGAGCTTCGCGTAACGCGAACAATCGCAGCCGTGAACCGCGAACTCGACAAGATGAAGCGGATTTTTAATTGGGCAATCCGTCAGGGCTGGCTTCTGAAATCGCCGTTTAATGCTGGCGAGCCGTTAGTAAGTCACGCCGACGAGGTACACCGGGAGCGCGTCTTGTCGCGGGAGGAAGAACTGCGGCTCTTGGCGGCGATAGAAGCCGAGCCGCTGCGCGAACACCTGCGCGGCATCCTGCTTATCGCGCTCGACTGTGCTCTGCGCCGCGGAGAGATTCTAACGCTCACGTGGGGCGACATTGACTTCACACGCCGCACGATCACTGTACGCGCCTTCAACGCAAAGACGGCACGCGCCCGAACCGTTGCGATGACAAGGCGCGTCCATGAAGACCTAACCGCGCGATACTATGCCGCTAGTGCTGGTACTACTGAGCGCATCTTTCAAATCAAGAGCGGCGTGAAGCGCAGTTTTCGGTCGGCGTGTCGCGCGGCGGGCGTTGAAGACTTCCGCCTTCACGACTGCCGCCACACGGCGATTACGCGCATGATTCGTGCAGGCATCCCGCCCGTTGAAGTGATGCGCGTCTCCGGCCACAGTACGATGTCGGCGTTCTACCGCTACGCCAACCTAGAAGCCGACACCATCTTTCGCGCCGCCGCCGCTCTTGACGTTCTAAATGCCGCCGCTAGTGCTGGTACTACCGCGACGACTTCGGCAGAGCTAATCAATTAACCACGACGGCAACGCCGAACAGACAGACAGACATCCCTTTATGGGATGTCTGTCTGTCTGTTCTGGTCTCTGGATGCTCTCGCTAGTGCTGGACGGCGAATCATGCCCCGCTAGTGCTGACCCCGCTACGGCTACGGTCAAATTGAAGGCTTTTGCTGGTCGGCTGTACTACCCCTTGCGGCAAAAATTCTGCGTGAAGCGAAGCGAGTACGCGCGTGACCGCAGAAGCCAACAGGTCATCAGCGCGACGCACGGCAACAACACACTAAACGCAGCCTACCCGTCATAGCTAGTGCCACGTTATAGGTTACTGAAGGGTTATGACTACGCGCGGCTACGACTGCCAGTGGCGGCGTCCAGACCCTCCGCCATTCGTCCGTACAATTCCGCCGTGGATTCAAGATCGAAGAGTTCTTGCATCGAACGATTCCGCGACTTCCGCGCCTCTGGAAGCTCTATGTTCAGCCGCCCGGTAAATTGAATCTTTATCGTAGAGAGTCGTTGACGCGCATCAGCCTTGCGCCGCGCGAGTGCGAGTAAGGATGCCGTGTTTTTTTCTCTTCCTGATATGAGGTAGTCGGCAACGCGGTCTCCTTCGAGTCGTGCCACGGATAATTTTACAAGCCTGCCGCCGTGTGAGAATTTGCCGCACGCTCGACAACTTACATTAAGCGGGAGGCTTTTGAGAATGACGGAACAGCGCAAGTATCGCCTAAGACCGATGAAGATTGAAGTTGGATGTGAGCACGAAGATGAAGAGCGGGTTGTCGCGTGGATTATACAGATTCTCAACAGGAAGAGCCGGGTTGAATCATTGCCGTCGTCGCCGCAACCGGGAGAAGAAGGAGGCACGGAAGAGGATGTGCTTGACGAATGACGGGCGTAGTGAAGGAGAGGTTAGAACAGGAGTTGCAGGAACAGACAGACAGACATCCCTTATAGGCGTGTCTGTCTGTCTGTTAACTCGTGAGGAAGATGCCGCCGCTAGTGCTGGACGGGTTTTGTGCGCCTAACGGGTGAGGACGGCGGCCAGTGAGAATCAGATGTCGTTGTACCGACGAGCCTGCTTCACGCTGCCGAGGGTCGCCTTGTAGCCCTTCTCGGACTCCATGCCGCCGACCACCAGCTTGTCGCGGGTCTCAGTACCGACGTGCAATTCTACATTGAGGCTTACGTTCCGGCCTGAGCCGCCCGTGTCGCCTCCCCTCACACCGGGAACGCCAGCTTCCGCCGCCGCCTGCACGAACGCGGGCGTCTGCTGCGAGAGGCTGGCGATGATTTCGCCACCGTGCGCTAGGACTAGGCGAGGCTCGCCGCGCTGACCGGGCACGACGCCGCCTGTGGCGAAAGCCGCCGTCAGGTTGCTACGGGTGTTCTCGTTGAGAGCCGTCGTAGCGGCCTGACGTAGTATGCCGATTCGGTAGTCCAACTCGCGGACGGTCAGGAGCGCGTTCGTGCGCGTCTTCTTGTCCTTGAGTTGGTTCGCCTGATCGAGATACTTCTGTCTGATTTGCGCTGCCGTAGCCAACGCCGACGCCGGGTCGGTCTGGTGGTTCTTGACCTGCTGGATAAGCTGGTCGAGTTGACCGTTCGCGTCGAGTGTTAGCTGGTTGCGCTGCGTCTCTTCCTTCTGACGCTCGGCGTTGCGGCTGAGAAGCGCCGCGCCCACAAGGAGCGCACCCGCAATCGGCGCGATGATCGGCGCTGCCGCCATGACGCCCGCCGCGAGCGACGACAGCCCCGTGCCGAGGCCGAACGCGCCAGTGAGACCCGCGAGTCCGAAGCCGAGTGCCCCGACTCCAAGACCGCCGACCATGCCGAGCACCTTGCCGGTGCGTGAGACACCGCCGAGACTTCCGCCGAGGCTCAGTCCCAAGAGCGGCGCTGCGAGTCCGAGAGAACCCGCGAGCGAGCCGATGAGCGAGCCGCCCCCGGCGAGTGCGCCGAGAGCAGACGTGCCCGCCTGCTGACCGCCTCCGAGCAGTTGTCGGAGTACGGACTGCTGCTGCGCTTGGCCTGACAGCGTGGAGGGGTCGAACCCGTCGAGAGCCGCCAGTGACGCCGCGTGAGCGTCGCCGCCGAAGGCCGCGAGGATGCCTCCCAAGCCGCCCGCAGAGCCGAGCGCAGAACCGGCGAAGCTGAAGATGCCGCCGCCCTGATTACCCCCGCCGAAGACGCCTCCACCACCACCGCCTCCGAAGAGACCACCGAGGCTGAAGCCTCCACCACCAGACGAAGAGCCGCCGCCTCCGAGTATGCCGTCCACCAGCTTCATCAGCAGGCGGTTCGTCACCATCTTCAGCAAGCTCGCTTCGATGTCGGAGATGATTTCCCCGAACTTACCCAAGCCCTTGTTGACCTTGTTGAAGAGGGAAGTCATCCCGTCTCCGATAAGGTCTGCGGTCTTGATGAAGGCGTCGGAGAAGATTTCGGTGTAGCCCTTCTCCTGTGCCATGTGGTCGAGGATTGCCGCCTTCGCCCTCTCCGAGTGGAAGACGCTCTGGTCGGCCAACTTCACCTGCGACTTGATCTGCGACGTGACGGCGTCCTCGTCGGCCTTCTGCACTTCGCGCAGGGCTTCGAGCCACGCCACGGTGTAGCGGTCTGCCGCTCCCTCCGAGGCGTGCGCCATCTCGTCCTGCAACTCAATGATTCGCTGCGAGTTCGCAATCTGGTCGCTGAGTCGCTTCTGCTCGTCTGCGCGAAGAACCCTCTGACGCGCTTCGGGGTCTCCGTCGCGCAAGTCCATCAGGTCTTTCCGCAGGAGCGCGGTCGCTACCTGCTCGGCCTCCGCGTCTTCACGACGCTTCTGCCTCTGCTCCGCGAGCGCGTTCTCAAGTCGCGTCTGCTGACGGAGGTCAACGAGACCCTTCGCTCGGAACTCTTGCTCGACCCGCTCTTCGGCTGACAGCTTCCGCTGCGTGTCGAACAGGTCATTTATCTCCTTCGCCTTTGCACGTACTGCTTCGGCGTATGCCATCTCAGGCGTTAGCTCTGACAGCCTAACGCCGAGCGTTTTCGAGAAGGTTGAGACGACACCGCCGCCATCGCCGGAGTCTCCGAACAGGTTGCCGGAGAAGCCGCCCGAAGACGCCTTGCCGCTCTGAATCCACTGTGACGCCGCGCCCGGCACGCCGAAGCCGTTAGCCCAAGAGACGTGAAGGTGCGCCTTGTTCCACACCTTCTGACCCTTCGGGCGCGTCCTCTCGTCGCGGACGTGGAAGCCGAGTGCTTCCATGCGGTCGGTGAAGTCAGCGACCGCCCCGTCCGTCATGCGCTGAAGGACAACGTCCGCCGCGAGACCCTGCGCGTGCAGGCTGCCGCGGTTGTGTTTACCGTCCGTCGTGTGCGCGACGATGCCGCCGTTCTGCTGTATGAGCGAGACGGCGTCTTGCAGGTCGGTCGAGAGTCTTCCGGTTCGGGTTATGCCCTCGCCTGCGTTGAAGGTTCGGTTCGAGCCGTCGGGGTTAGTAACCTGACCCTTCGTGAGCGCGGCAAGAATCTTCTCGACGTTCGCGTTGATGGACTCGACCGCCGTGGCCTGACGGTCGCGTTCGGGCTGGACGAGCTTCAGTTCGGCTTCGAGCTTCGCCCGAAACTCAGGCTCTTGCCCCATGTTCGTCAGGAGCTTGATCTGCTCCTTCAGAGCCGACGCCCGCGCGTCTTGCGCCTGCTTCGTCGCGTCGAGTCGAAGCTGCGTGTACGCCTTCAGCGTCTCGCCAACTTCGTCCTTAATCGCGTCCGCCCGCAGCTTCGTCTGCGTGATGAGGTCGGCGGACAACTGCTGCTCGGCGTTCGCCCTGTCTCGGAGCGCCTTCTCGTAGGCGATGTGCGCCCGCGTCTCTGCGTCAACCACGGGCAGGCTCTTCGTGAGAATCGCCTCGGCCAACTGTTCAGCCGCGGTCTGAGCCTCGTCCTGTGCTTTGCTGACCGTGTCATAGACCCGTTTGAACGACTGAAGGTCGTCCAGCAGGTCTTTAGCCGCCTTCGCATTTCGTGGAAGTGGGGCATCAAGAGGAAGCCCTAATTCACGACGGAGAGTGACAATCTTTTCAAGGTCTTGCTTGAAGCGTTGTAAGTCTTCGACCTTGAATCGGAGCGCGAACTCCTTTGACTTCGTGTCGAGGAAGCTGAGTATGTCGTCCGTGAGCTTCTTGTACTCGCGCACAAGCCGCTCGTACTCCGACAACTGCTTCCGAGCCTTCCTGTTGTTCGCGGTGAACGGAGACGTGTCGTCGCCTCCGTCGTCCTCGGTCGGCGCGTGAACGTCAACCGACTTTCGTATCTCGTCGTAGTTCTTCTTGAACTCGTCGCGGATGGCCGAGAAGTGGCCGGTCATCTGCCCTGCCGCTTTTACGGCGACGTTCTTGAGACCCGTGCTCCCCACGGCGATGAGGCCGTAGCCCGTGGGGTCGCCTGAGA
>DATINM010000090.1:0-133514 GCA_035474235.1 Pyrinomonadaceae bacterium | reverse complement strand
CAAGGCCTGGGCGGGCGTTGCCTCTCGCAAGGCCTGGGCGGGCGTTGCCTCTCGCAAGGCCTGCCCTCTCCCCGGCCCTCTCCCGAGTACGGGAGAGGGTGACTTGGCCCTGGGTCCTCGCGTGTCGCAAGGCCCTCTTTTCCGATCCCCTCTCCCGCGGTCCGCCGCGGGGGAGGGTTAGGGAGGGGGCAGGCCTTGCGAGAGCCGACGCTGGCTACGTCAGCTTCGGCAGCGCCTCGGCCATGCGCTTCACGCCCTCTTCGACGTTCTTCATCGACGTCGCGTAGGACAGGCGTACAAAGCCAGGCGCGCCGAAGGCCGAGCCCGGTACGACCGCCACGCGCGCGCCCTCGATCAGGTACTCGCACAGCTGGCCGTCGTTCTCGATCTTCTTGCCGTCGGGCGTCTTCTTGCCGATGAAGGCGTTCAGGTCGGGGAACGCATAGAACGCGCCCTTCGGCTCGACACACTTCACGCCGGGGATCTCGCGCAGGCCCTTGACCATCGCCTTGCGGCGCTTGTCGAACTCCTGGCGCATCATCTCGAGGTCCGTCGTGGGCCCCTCGATCGCCGCCAGCGCCGCCGCCTGCGCCATCGACGCCGCCTCAACCTAACCCTCTCCCCGCGGCGGACCGCAGGGGAGAGGGGACCGAAGGCAATTCCGAAAGCCCTATCCGCAACGACCCGGAAGCCTCAATCTCCGACCGATCGCCACGATCGTGGAGGAGAGGGTTGGGTGAGGAGGTCCGGTGTGGGCGCCGAGGCCGCTACGTCGGCGGCGGCGTTGGCCCGCGCTTTCGTCGCAGCTTCTCTACCAGCGTCGTGCGGTTCAACCCGAGCAGCTCCGCCGCGCGGTTCTTGTTGCCGCCGGTGCGCTCCAGCGCCTCGCCGATCATCCGCTCCTCGACCGCTTCCAGCATCGCGCGCAGGTCGGTGCCGTTGGTCGGCAGCTCGGGCAAAGGCGACGCGGACGGCGTCACGTCGCGCGGCGTGCGGATCGCCGGCGGCAGATCGGTGGGCATCAGCGTGCCGCTGCCCTTCACGATCACCAGCCGCTCGATCACGTTCTCGAGCTCGCGAATGTTGCCCGGCCAGGGGTAGCCGCGCAGCGCCGCCATGGTCTGCGGGTCGAGCCCGGTGACCTGGCGCCGGTGTCGCTCGTTGGCGCGCGTCAGGAAGTGCTCGGCCAGGCGCGTGATGTCGGTCGGCCGCGCGCGCAGGCTCGGCATCTCGATCGGAATCACGTTGAGCCGCCAGTAGAGATCCGCGCGGAAGCGCCCTGATGCAACCTCGCGCTCGAGGTTGCGATTGGTCGCCGCCAGGATGCGCACGTCGATCTTCTGCGCCGTCTCTTCGCCGACGGGAAAGAGCTCGCCGTCCTGGATCAGGCGCAGCAGCTTGGCCTGCACGCCCGTCTCCATCTCGCCGATCTCGTCGAGGAAGATGGTTCCGCGATCCGCTTGCGCGAACCGCCCCACGCGGGAGGTGGTCGCGCCGGTGAACGCGCCCTTGACGTGGCCGAACAGCTCCGACTCGACCAGCGACGGCGGAATCGCCGCGCAGTTCACCGCGACGAACGGCTTCGACGCGCGCGCCGATCCCGCGTGCAGCGAGCGCGCCGCCAGCTCCTTGCCCGTGCCCGACTCGCCCGTGATGAGGACGGATGCGGAAGACGGCGCGACCTGCTCGATGAGCGCGTAGATTTGGAGCATCGGCTCGCTCTTGCCGACGAGTTCGCCGAACGCGCCGCGGTCGCGCAACTGCCGTCTCAGAGAGACGTTTTCGCGCCGCGCCTCGGCGTACTCCATCGCGCGCTCGACGACGAGTTGAAGTTTCGAGAAGTCGAGCGGCTTCTCGAAGTAGTGGAACGCGCCCTCCTCCTGAATCGCGCGCAGAGCCATCTCGACCGTGCCCTGCCCGGTCAGGAGTATGACGGCTGTGTCGGGATGGAGTTCGCGAACCTCGCGCAGCAGCGCAAAGCCGTCGAGGTTCGGCATGTAAACGTCGGAGATGACGACCGAAGGGCGGAACTCTTCGACGGCGGCGAGTCCTGCGACGCCGTCCGAGGCGACCGCCGTCTCGTAGCCCCAGCCCGCGAGCAATTCGCTCAGCGTTTCGGCTATCACAGGCTCGTCATCTACGATGAGCACTCGTACCTTCGACATAGTTTGAGTGTAGCGGAATTCAGATTAAGGTTAAAGAACGACGCGGGCGCGAGGCGGACAAAAAGATCGCGGGCGACGCGGCTTCGGCGTTCCGAGACGCGGAGCAAGCCTCTACATCGCACGCGCCTCAGCTTCCGTCGCGGAAGAAGTCGGCGACGGCGCGTGCGAGCGCGTGCGTCGTGAACTCGGAAGGCTGTACGTCGGCCTTCAGCCCGTACTCGGCTGCGGTCTGCGCGGTGATCTCGCCGATGCATGCGATGCGCACTCCGTCGAGCAGGCGGCGCAGGTCGCGCGTGTCGAAGAGTTGCGCGAAGTTGTGGACGGTCGAAGAGCTTGTGAACGTGACGCAGTCAACGCCGCCGCCCAACAAGAGCGCCTCGACGCGCGCGCGGTCGGTCGTCTCCGGGCGGACTGTGCGGTACGCAGCGACAACGTCAACGCGCGCGCCTGCCGATTCGAGCGCGCGCGGCAGGAAATCGCGCGCGACCGCCGCGCGCGGCAGAAGAAAGTTCAGGTTCTCGAAATGCTCTCGACCGCCGAGGTAGCTTTCGAGCGCGTCGAAGACGCCCTCGGCCTGAAACTTCTGCGGCACAACATCGACGTGGACGTGCGCGTCTGCGAGCCGCTCGGCGGTCGCATCGCCGATGGCGCAGACGCGAAGCTCGTCCAACTCGCCAACGTCCTTGCCCGCCGATTCGAGCCTGCGCAGGAAATGTTCGACGCCGTTGACGCTCGTGAAGACGACCCAGTCGTAGCCGAAGAGATTTTCAATCGCCTCGTCCAGAAGCGCGTAGGACTCGGGCGCGACGATCTCGATGGTCGGGCACGAGACGACGCGCGCGCCGAAGGATTCGAGCGCCGCGGCGAACTCCGCCGACTGCTCGCGAGCGCGCGTGATCATCACGGTGCGTCCGTCCAACGGCCGTGCCTTCGATTCCGCGCCGTCCGAAATCTGATCTGTTTGCCGTTCGGTCATCGAGTGATTGCGGAATCAGTCTTCGCGAATCTGCGCGGGCATCTCCGCGAGAAGCGTTGCGGCACCGCTCTTCAACATCCGCGCGGCCAGAGTTTCGCCGACGCCCGCCGCGTCGCCCTCGTCGCCCTCGGACGCATCGCGTATAACGTGCTCGCCGTCGAGCGAGGCGACGAGGCCGTCGAGCCGGATGCGTCCGCCGCTGACGGTCGCGTGCGCGGCTATGGGCACCTGACATCCGCCGCCGAGACTCCTGAGCAGCGCGCGCTCGGCGAGCACCGCCGCACGCGTCGGCGCGTGGTCGAGTCGAGATACGAGCGAGTTGGTATCGGCGTCGTCCGAGCGCGTCTCGACGCCGAGCGCGCCCTGACTGACGGCGGGCAGCATCTCTGCGATCTCGACCGGCGCGCTGATGCGCTCGCCAAGACCGAGCCGCCTGAGTCCCGCACACGCGAGGATGATCGCGTCGTAATCGCCCGCGTCGAGTTTCCGCAGGCGCGTGTCAACGTTGCCGCGCAGGTCTTTGATTGACGCGTCGGGACGCAGATGTTTGAGTTGCGCGATGCGCCGGAGGCTTGAAGTCCCGACCGTCGCGCCGTGCGGCAGATTTCTGAGCGAAGGGTTTTGAACCCGCAAGTCCGCGCGCATGACGAGCGCGTCGCGCGGGTCTTCGCGCTCCGGCACGGCGGCAATCGTCAGACCTTCGGGCGTGATGGTCGGCAAGTCCTTGAGCGAGTGGACGGCGATTGAGACGCGGCGTTCGAGCAGCGCGACCTCCAACTCCTTCGTGAACGCGCCCTGCCCGCCGATAGACGCGAGCGGAACGTCGTGCATCACGTCGCCCGAAGTTTTGATAACCTCGATGCGGACGGATGCGCCGGGGTCGAGCGCTTCGAGCCGCGCCTTCACCCATTCCGACTGCCACATCGCGAGCTTCGAGCCGCGCGAACCGATGACGAGTTCCATGTTGAAAGCCGTAAGCCGTAGACCGCGACGAAAGAAAATCCGTTCTAACTTGTCGCAGTTCACGGCTCAAGGTTTTTCCTCCTCCATGCCGAGGATGTCGCGCCACGCCTGCACGTTCTCTTCTTCGCCCGTGTCGTAGGAGCGGCGCATTCGATGAATGATCGGGTGCGAAATCTTGTTGACCGTGGACATGAGCATCGCCTCTATCGCGCGCTCCTGTTCGGGCGTGAGCGTGCCGAGGCGGCTGCGCTGACGCCGAAACTCTTCCAGCGCGATGCCGCGCAGTTTTTCCTTCAGAGCGCCGACCGCCGGGCCGATGTCGAGGTTGCGGAGCGCCTGCTGAAACTGTGAAACCTCGGACTCGACTATCAACTCGGCGCGCTCGGCCTCGCGCTCGCGCTCGCGTATGTTCGACGCGACGACGGCTTCTAGATCGTCAACGTCGAAGACGAAGAGGTTGGAGAGCTTGGCGACTGCGGGGTCAACGTTGCGCGGGACGCTTATGTCTATGAAGAAGGCCGGGCGGTTGCGACGCGGCGCGCGCGCGCGTTCGGCCATCTCAGGCGTGATGATGTACTGCTGCGCGCCGGTCGAGCAGATGACGATGTCCGCTTCGGCGAGTGCTTCTTCGAGCGCGGAGAACTCGACGGCCTCGCCGCCGAACTTGACCGCAAGCTCCTGCGCGGTCGCGAAAGTCCGGTTCGCGACGAGCACGCGCGACGCACCCGCGCCCGCAAGGTGCTGCGCCGCGAGTTCAGCCATCTCGCCAGCGCCGACGAGCAGGACGGTCGCGCCCTTGAGCGAGCCGAAAATCTTTCGCCCCAACTCGACGGCGGTGAAGCTGACCGAGACGGCCGAGGCCGCGATGCCCGTCTCGCTTCGGACGCGCTTCGCGACGTGGAGCGCGTGGTGGACGAGTTTGTGGAGCACGCGCCCGGCAGTTCCCGCCTCGACCGCAATCGAGTAGGCGTGGCGCACCTGTCCGAGCACTTGCGGCTCGCCGACGACGAGCGAGTCGAGCGAGGAGGCGACGCGGAAGACGTGTCGCACCGCCGCATCGTCGGCGTGCATGTAGAGGTGGCCTCTGAACGATGCGACGGGGATGCTCCGCACGGTGCTCAAAAAATTGCTCAAACGCTCTGCCGCCTCCGCCCCCTTCAGCCCGCCGGCCGCCGTGAGAATCTCGACGCGGTTGCAGGTCGAGACGATCAAACCCTCGCGCACGACCTCGCCGTCAACGAGCGCGCGCAAGGATTCGGCGCACGACTCGTCGTCGAACGCGAGCCGCTCGCGCACCTCCAGAGGCGCTGTCTTGTGGTTGAGTCCGACGAGAACTATGGACATTGAAGAAGCGCTAGAGCACTTGGCGAAAAGCTGAAAGCTTTTCGCCGATAGTTACGAGACGGAATTCGCCTGCGGTTTTCATCAGGCGACAAACAAAAGTCAAATCCGATAGCCGGCAGCCTTCAGGCTTTATCCGAAAACGTGGAAGCCGCCGAGCATGACGGCCCCGACGAACGTGCAGAGCACGAGCGTGAAGCCCGCGACGCCGAGCCACGCCGCCCTTCGACCGCGCCACTGCACGCGGTAGTGCAGCAGCGTCAGGTAGAGAACCCACGTCAGAAGCGCGAAGAACTCAACGGGGTCGTTGTGGAACATGCGCCCGCTGCGCGCCTTCGACCAGATGACTCCGGTCAGAATGCCGACGGTCAGGAGCGTGAAGCCGACGCTCGCGGCGGTCGAGCCGATGTCGTCAACGGTCGTCAAAGAAGGCAGGCGGTGGAAGATCGCGCTGAACTTTTTCAGCCGCAGTTCGCGCTCCTGCCAAAGGTACATCAGGCTCGCGGAGAAGGTGACGAAAAAGGCAGCGTATGCGAAGAACAGAAGCGTCGTGTGAACTGGAAAGAGCCACGCTGCGCCGCCGTCCGTGACGCGGCTCGCGATCATGTTCGAGTTGCCGCGCACGATCTGAGACGCGAAGACCAGCAGCGAGACGACCGGCAGAAGCAACGCGCCGAGCGCGCGGACATGGTAGCGATACGTGACGATTCCGAAGGCGACGACGAGCGTCCAGCCGAGGAACGATAGAGTCTCCGGCAGGCTGAAGAGCGGATAGTGGCCGTCCTGCGCCCAGTCGAAAATGATCGCGCCGGTGTGCGCCGCGAAGCCCACGACCGCCGAGTAGAATGCGATGCGTTCGACGGCGCGGCGCTTGTTGACGAAGGCCAGAACGGCGTGGATGGCGGCGACGACGTAACCCGCCAGCGCCGCGTAGAGAAAAGGTTTCATCGCGAAAACTGCTGCGTGTGAGACGCCGCCTGCATTGTAGTTGAAGGGGTGAAGTGCGGCAAGCGGTCTTTCACGAACGCGGGCGCGGTGTTGAAAGCTAAGAGCGTGGCGTGAGAAACTCTAACGTCGAGATTTAACACAGACATTTAGGCTGGGGAGGGACTTCAAGGAAGCTCATGCCTACTCGTGAAGAAGCGTGGGAGTTGCTCTGCGAATACACGAAGGGTAAAAGCCTTCGACAGCACGCGCTCGCCGTCGAGGCCGCGATGCGCGCCGCAGCCGCACGCTACGGCGGCGAGGGCGAGGACGCCGACGAGTGGGGCGTCACGGGAATGCTACATGACTTCGACTACGAGATGTTCCCGACCGCGGACGAACATCCTTACAAGGGCGCGAACATTCTCTGCGGTCGCGGCTACCCTGAGCGCGTCATACGCGCGATCATGGGCCACGCGACCTACACGGGCGTGCCGCGCGACACGTCGATGGCGCGCGCGTTGTTTGCGACCGACGAATTGTGTGGATTTCTCGTCGCCTGCGCGCTCGTCCGACCGTCGAAAAGCCTTGACGATCTCGAAGTCTCTTCTGTGAAGAAGAAGCTGAAGGACAAGGCGTTCGCGCGCACCGTCAACCGCGACGACATACGGCAGGGCGTCGCGGAACTCGGCGTCGAACTCGACGAGCACATACGCTTCTGCATCGAAGCGCTCAAACCCGTGCAGGAGAAGATTGGATTAAAAGGAAATGCGGAATGATGAATGATGAATATAGAAACGTGGAATGATGAATGATGAATATATAGATGAATATATAAGTGACGAGCTTCTAATAATTCATCGCTCATCATTCGTCGATGTCTTTATCGCTTGCGCCCGCGCGGGCGCGTTACTTATGCTTCGGTCGAAGCGTTTCAGTCAGTTAAGGTGCGGGCAGGGGCGGGGACGAGTTCGCGCACGGGTCTTCGCGCGAGAATCGAGCCGAGCAGGAGCGCCGCCAGCGTGAGAATCAACGTGAGCAGAGCGGCGGACGCGGCCTGAAGCGCTCTGCGCCGCGCCGTGTGGCGATAGAGAAAGAAGGCCGCGTAAATTATCGCGGCCAGCGGCGCGACGAAAGAGGCGAGGGCGAGCCAGCCCGTCACCGCCCGACCCCGCGCGGGTTCGAGCAGAAAGAACGCGACCGCAAGACAGATGCCCGCGCCCGCCGCGGAGGCGAGCAGAGAGACGACGATGAGCAGTTTCAGTCGCAAGCGTTGGGCCGACTCCTTAGACTTTTGTTAGAACCGGTGGGCGGACGGGCCGCGCAAGCATAACACAGCAGCACGCGCGCCGCGCCGCATAATTTTTCGCGCCCGGCGTACGGCAAAAGGGACAGACGAACAAACAGATGGTTGCCAGAAGCGCACTACTTTTTCTCTCGCGGCAGGAGGGGCTAAAGGACTTCGCCACGAAGTTCAAGCCCTTCAAAAAAATGACCACGCGATTCGTCGCGGGCGAGGACATCGAGCAGACGATCAGCGCCATACGAGACCTGAACGCCATCGGCTGCACCGCGACATTCGACCACTTGAACGAATCCGTGACGAGCCGCGAGGAGACCGAGCGCGAGGTTCGAGAGTACAGGAATATTCTCGCGCGCATAGACGAGACCGGGATCAAGTCGAACGTCTCGATAAAGCTCACGCAGTTCGGCCTCTCGATAGACCCGGAGTTGACCTACCGCAACGCGCGCGCCGTCGTCGAAGAGGCCGCGCTCCGCGGCAACTTCGTCCGAATAGACATGGAGGATTCCGCCGTCACACAAGTTACGCTCGACATCTTCAAGCGGCTGCGCTCGGAGTTTGACTTGAACACGGTCGGCATCGTCCTACAGTCGTACCTGCGGCGCACGCGCAAAGACGTTGAGGACGTTCTGAAGATTCCGGCGCGCGTTCGGCTCTGCAAGGGCGCGTACAACGAGCCGCCGGAGGCCGCCTTCCCCGACAAGCGCGACGTTGACGAGAACTACGTGCGCTGCATGAAGCTCCTGCTTTCGAGCGGCGTCTATCACGGCATCGCGACGCACGACGAACGCATGATCGAGGCGACGAAAAATTACACGCACGAGCAGGGGATCGGGAAAGACAGGTTCGAGTTTCAGATGCTCTACGGCGTGCGCCGCGACCTTCAGGAGAAGCTCGCGCGCGAGGGCTACGGAATGAGGGTTTACGTGCCTTACGGCAAGACCTGGTATCCTTACTTCATGCGACGGCTGGCCGAGCGGCCTGCGAACGTTTGGTTCGTTCTAAAGAATATGCTGAAGGGCTAGAAGCTTCCGCGATGGGCGACTCAATCGTCTGGGTTCTGTGGATAATACTCGGCGTGATTCTCATCATCGCCGAAGTCGTCACGCCCGGATTCGTCCTGCTCTGGTTCGGCATTGGCGCGCTCGCCGCCGCGCTCGCAAGCTTCCTCGGCGCCGGACTTCCCGCGCAGTTTCTAATCTTCATCGCGCTCTCGACGGCGCTCACCGCGCTCTCGCGAACACTCTTCGTCAACTACTTCTCGCGCCGTGACGAGCCGGAAGGCTTGAAGGTCGGCGCGTCGGCGCTGCCGGGCAAGATCGGAACGGTCGTCACTTCGAGCAGGGGCGCTTTGAACGAGGGCGCGGTCAAGGTCTTCGGATCGGTGTGGACTGCGTACCCTGCGGAGGGCGAGCCGCCGCTCGAAGCCGGAGACCGCGTCGTAGTCGAACGGCTACAGGGCGCTTCGATCTACGTCCGCCGCACAGACACGCTTCCCGAATGGCGCGCGCAAGAGTTGACCGGAGACCGCGAAGGCTAGACGCGACAAACCGACGCACGTCTGCTCGAACCGAAAGTCTCGACGGTTCAGACTTCGACGACGCCGTCCGTCAAAGCCGTCTGGCCTGTGAAATTGCTGCGCTGCACTGGCGCGTGCGGCAGTCTGCTCCTGAGCGCCGCCGCGAGAAGGAGCGCCGCCGCCGAGAAGACGAAACAGACGCAGGCGACGAGCGCGTGTGGATTTTCGAGGAAATAGACTAGAGGGCCGAGTCTTAACTCTTTCACGGGGAGACGGCGCAAGAACCTCAGACGCCTCCACTCTACGGACGAGGACGAGGTGAATCCGACGTGCTGCGGCAGGTTGCTCAGAGGCTCGTTGTCCGCAAAGAAAGGGTTGTCCGCCGAGTCAACAATCGTCCTTTTGCCGTCGGCGCCGTCAATCAACGCGACGACGTGCGCCTTCACGCCTTCGAGGTAGAGCCTCTGCGCCGGTATGCCTGCGGCGCGCGCCATGTTGATGAAGACGCGCGTGGCCTCGCCGCACCGTCCCTTGCCCATGCGGAGCGTTTCCGCCGCCGTGTCCCTGAGAAAAGGCCGTCTATCCGCGTAGAAGTCTAAGTCGCGGACGTGCACGCGAAGATAGTCGCGAATCGCCGTGACCTTCGAGTCGAGATCGTTGTCCGGCGCGTTGCGCAGAACGTCCTGCGTGACGCGCCGGACGTACTCGTCCTCTGCGTGCTGCACGATTGCCTCGCCGACGCCGACGCCGAGGAAGGCGAGCGCGAGAACGCAGGCGACTGTCGCGAGAATTCGGCGGATCATAGACGCTCGGTCGTGTCGTCTTCGGGAGTGATGGTGTCGTCGCCATCGAGCAGAGGGACTTCGACCGTGATGCGATCAGTGTCGGGAGAGGGCAGGTCGTCGCCGCCGAGGCGCGCAAGGACGACCGTGATGTTGTCCTCGCCGCCGCGCTCGTTCGCCTCGTTGACCAGCGCCTCGCATGCGCGCGCGAGGTCGCCGTCCGACGATGCGACTATCTGCTGAATGTCGTCGCCCCGAAGCTTGCCGGAGAGTCCGTCGCTGCAAAGAAGCAGGAGGTCGCCGCGGAAGATTCGGACAAGACCCGCGACGGGCGCGAGTTCCGGCTGCGCGCCGAGCGCCTGTAGGATGACGTTTCGGAACATGTGCGTCTCGGCCTCCTGCTCGCTGATCTGGCCCACGTCAACGAGTTGCTGGACGAGCGACTGGTCTTTCGTCGCGAGCTTGATCTGCCCGCCGCGTATGATGTAGCCGCGACTGTCGCCGACTTGCAGGAGGCTCACGCCCTCCTGCGTGATCGCGGCTGCCGTGAGCGTCGCGCCCATCCCGCTGCACCGTGGGTCTTCCTGACTCTTCCGGTGGATGGCGAAGTTTGCGTAGTCGGTCGCGTTGCGGAGACACTCGACGAGCGGCGCATCCGTGTCGAAGGCTGCTTCGCCCTCGCCATCGTCGCCGCCCGTGAGCATGTCGCGAACGGTCTCGACGGCCATGCGGCTCGCAACGTCGCCCGCAAGCGCGCCGCCCATGCCGTCCGAGACGACGAGCACGACGCCCTTCGGCCCGACATCGAAACGGCGCATCTCTTCGGGCGGAACTTCGCCCTCCGTCCCCGTCCAAGCCTTCTGCGCCGTGAGGTCGAGCACGAGAAAATTATCCTCGTTGCCGGCTCGGACGCGCCCGACGTTGGTCTTGGCTGATAGCTCTACGAACATAAGTGAATGAGTGATGAGTGATGAGTGATAAGTTTAAGACAAAGCTTTTTCTTATCACTCATCACTAAATCTTTTCAAGCGCCTGATCGAGATCGGCGATGATGTCTTCTGCGTCTTCGAGTCCGACCGAGATGCGAACCAAGCCGCCCGTTATGCCGAGCCGCTCGCGCGTCTCCGGCAGGACGGAGGCGTGCGTCATCGTCGCCGGGTGCGAAATCAGAGTCTCGACGCCGCCAAGGCTCTCGGCCAGCGTGCAAAGGCGGACGGATTCTAGCACAGTGCGCGCGTTTTCAAACGACCCGGTGTCGAAGGCTACCATCCCGCCGAAGCCACGTTGCTGCCGCTTCGCAAGCTCGTGCTGTTTGTGCGAGAGCGACCCCGGATAGTAAAGCTTCCGAACCTTCGGGTGCTCTTCGAGGAAGGCCGCGACCTTTCGCCCCGTCGCGTCGTGCTGCTCCATTCTGACGGCGAGTGTCTTCGTCCCGCGCAGCACCAACCACGAGTCGAACGGCGAGAGTATCGCCCCGGCGCTGTTCTGTATGAACTGAAGCCACTCCGCGTCACGCTCGTCGTTCAGAACGACGATGCCTCCGACGCTGTCCGAGTGCCCGTTCAGATACTTCGTCGTCGAATGCACGACGATGTCAACGCCGAACTCGATTGGTCTTTGAAGGTAAGGCGACATGAAAGTGTTATCGCAAACGACACGCGCGCCCGCGGCGTGCGCCACGTCCGAGACGGCCTTCAAATCCGTCACCATCATCACGGGATTCGTCGGCGTCTCGACGAAGACCATCTTCGTGTTCGGCCTTATCGCTGCCTCGACGTTCTGAACGTCGGTCGTGTCAACGAACGAGAACTCGATACCGTAGTTCGTGAGCACGCGACTGAAAAGACGGAACGTGCCGCCGTATGTGTTGTCGCTGACGACGACGTGATCGCCCGACTTGACGAGCCTGAGAGTCGCGTCAATCGCGGCCATCCCCGAAGCGAACGCATAGCCGACGCGCGCGCCTTCGAGCGCGGCGATGTTTCGCTCGACCGCGAGCCGCGTAGGATTCTGCGTGCGCGCGTACTCGAAGCCCTTGTGTTTGCCGAGGCCCTCCTGCGCGTAGGTTGACGTTTGATAGATCGGAACCGTCACCGCGCCCGTTGCCGAGTCCGGCTCGTTGCCCGCGTGAATTGCTGTCGTTGAAAATCCCATAGTTCAAAGTTCAAGGTTCAAAGTTCAAGGTTCAAAGTCCAAAGCCAAGCAGTTAACTTTGAACCTTGAACTTTGAACTCAATCAAAAATTCCCTGACTCATGTATCGCTCGGCGCCGTCTGGAAAGAGCGTGACGACGCGCTTGCCCGCGCCGAGTTTTTGCGCGACGCGGCGCGCGGCTGCGGCGGCAGCGCCGGTCGAGCCGCCGCCGAGGACGCCCTCCGTTCGTGCGAGTTCGCGCACGGTGGCGAAGGCTTCGGCATCGGTTATCGAGATGACTTCATCTGCCATCGAGTCGTCCAGATTCGGCGGGATGAACTCGCGCTGCCCGATGCCTTCGAGCCTGTAGAAGCCCGGCTCGCCGCCGCCAAGGATTGAGCCGACCGGCTCGACGAGCGCGCAGTAAATTTTCGGATTCACTTTCCTTATCGCATGCGTGATTCCTGTGAACGACCCGGCGGAGCCGCACCCCAAAACGACCGCGTCAATGCGTCCGTCCATCTGCTCGATGATCTCGCGCGCCGTCGTCTCTTCGTGAAAGCGAGGGTTCGCGGGATTCTCGAACTGTTGAGGGATGAAGCTGCCCGGAGTCTCCGCCGCGAGTTCGCGCGCGCGTCTGACAGCGCCCTCCATGCCCTCTTCAGCGGGCACGTACTCGATCCGCCCGCCGAGCGCCTCCATGATCTTCATCTTCTCGCGCGAGTAGCCTTCGGGCACGCAGAGTATCACGCGATAGCCGCGCGCGACGCCGACGAGCGCGAGACCGATGCCGGTGTTCCCCGCGGTCGGCTCGATGACGGTCGAACCGGGTTCGAGGACTCCGCGTCGCTCCGCGTCGAGAATCATCCCGAGCGCCGCGCGGTCTTTGACCGAGCCGCCGGGGTTCATGTATTCGAGCTTCGCGAACAGGTCAGCCGACGGCGCCGGCGCGAAACGCGAAAGGCGCAGAAGCGGCGTGCGTCCGACCAACTCGATGATGCTTTCGGCGGCGGCGAGCGGCGACGAAGCTTCGCCCTTACTCTCTATTTGCGACGGCGTAACCATGAGACTGCACGGATGCATGAATGGTAGCCCACTGAAGTGATGAGTGACAAGTGATGAGTGATGAGTGTAAGACAGACCGTACGTGGTCGCTGCCACGATTAACGAACCGGTTTTCAGGCGCGAACAGACTTTCCTCATCACTCAACACTTGTCACTTATCACTCCTTTGAGTTATTTTGTAGTCCCGTGAACCACACGGGCACGCCGAAAAAAAATCCCTCAGTCGTTGCAATAATCCCCGCACGCTACTCTTCGAGTCGTCTGCCCGGAAAGCCGCTGCTTGAGATCGCCGGACGCCCGATGATCCTGCACGTCGTCGAGCGCGCTCTTGCCGCATCCGTCGTCGAGCGAGTCGTCGTCGCGACCGACGACGAGAGGATTTTTACGGCTGTCCGCGACGCCGGATTCGAGGCTTTGATGACGAGAGCCGAGCACGCATCGGGCAGCGACCGGCTCGCCGAGGCCGCAGCGCAGATCGATGCCGACATCGTCGTCAACGTGCAGGGCGACGAGCCGCTCGTCGCGCCTGAGACGATTGCGCGCGCGGTCGAGGCTTTGCTCGCGGACGACGACGCTTCGGTCTCGACGACTTGCGAGCCGTTTGAGAGCGCGGCAGGCGTTCTGAGCGGCGATGTCGTCAAGGTCGTCTCGGACGAACGCGGTCACGCGCTCTACTTCTCGCGCTCGCCCGTTCCGTTCCCGCGCGAGGCCGTGCGACGATGCGGCTCGCTCGCGGCGGCGCTTGAGGTCGAGCCGGAACTGCTCGCGACCTTTCGCAAGCACACGGGGCTTTACGTTTACCGCCGCGCCTTTCTTTTGGAATTCGCGTGCTGGCCGCAGACGCCGCTCGAACGCGCCGAATCGCTCGAACAGTTGCGCGTACTCGAACGCGGCCACGTCGTCAAAGTCGTCGAGGCCGCCGCGCCGTCCGTCGGCGTTGATACGGAAGAAGACCTGATGCGCGTTCGCGAGTTGATGGAGGGAGTTCAAAGTTCAAGGTTCAAGGTTTGAAGACGAGTTCTTAGCTTTGAACCTTGAGCTTTGAACTTTGAACCTTGAACTGAAGTTTATGAGCGATTGGATCGGACTCGGAATCATCCTGCTCGTCGTCGCGGGCGCTCTCTACGGCCTGTCGCGTCTGGGCAGGCCCGCCAAGCCTTTGAGCGAAGAGGAGTACGAACGGCGTGTGCGCGAAGGCCCCGGCGCGGTGAGCGCGGGCGTCATGGGGCTGCAAAAGATTTTAGACCCCGGCGCGGAGAAAGCCGTCGCCGTGCAACAGGATTTGAAGGCGGGCTACTACAACGACGAAGAGAAGAAGGGCGAGCCGGACGAGCCGGGCCAACAAAAGAAAGACTGAAGCAGACAGGCGAAAGGTGAGACGATGCCAAAATACATTTTCGTAACGGGCGGCGTGGTTTCGAGTCTCGGCAAGGGCTTGGCGGCTTCTTCAATCGGCTGCCTTCTGGAAGCGCGCGGTCTGTCGGTCACGTGCATCAAGCTCGACCCGTACATAAACGTTGACCCCGGCACGATGTCGCCGTTCCAGCACGGCGAGGTCTTCGTCACGGACGACGGCGCGGAGACAGACCTCGACCTCGGACACTACGAACGCTTCACGCGCGCGCGTCTCTCGCGCTCGAACAACTGGACGACCGGAAGAATCTATCTATCCGTCATCGAGAAGGAGCGGCGCGGCGACTATCTCGGAAAGACGATTCAAGTCATCCCGCACATCACAGACGAGATAAAACGCGCCGTTCGCGCCGTCGCCGAGAAGGACGAGACGGACGTTGTCATCGTCGAGATCGGCGGCACGGTCGGCGACATCGAAAGCTTGCCGTTTCTTGAAGCCATACGCCAGATGGGGAACGAGGAACGGCAGGACGGCAAACAAGGCGCGGTCTTCATACATCTGACGCTCGTGCCATACATCGCCGCCGCCGGCGAACTTAAGACGAAGCCGACGCAGCACTCTGTACGCGACTTGCGCGAGATAGGCATCGCCGTCGATATACTTCTCTGTCGCTCGGAGCGACCGCTGTCGCGCGACCTGCGCTCGAAGATCGCGCTCTTCTGCAACGTCAAGGAGCAGGCCGTCATCGCGGCGGAAGACGTTGACACGATCTACGCCGTACCGCTCGCATTCCACGAGCAGGGACTCGACGACCAGATAGTCAACGCGCTCGGGTTGCAGGAGCGCGCGCCGAACGCAGACCTCAAAGACTGGCGCGAACTCGTCGCGACCGTGCGCGAGCCTTCTTCGGGCAGCGTTAAGATCGGCATCGTCGGCAAGTACGTCGAGCTTGAAGACTCTTACAAGTCTCTGCGCGAGGCGCTGACGCACGGAGGCGTTGCGAACAACCTCAGAGTTGACGTGCGTTGGGTCGAATCCGACGGTCTGATTGAAGACGCGGACGAGGAGCGCCTGCGCGACTTCGACGCCATTCTCGTCCCCGGCGGCTTCGGCAAGCGGGGCGTCGCAGGGATGATTCGCGCGATCTCTTACGCGCGGCGGACGCGCACGCCTTACTTCGGAATCTGTCTGGGAATGCAGACCGCCGTCATCGAGTACGCGCGCTCGGTGTGCGGACTCGCCGGCGCGGACTCGACCGAGTTCGATGCGGAAACACCTTATCCCGTCATCTTCAAACTGCGCGATCTCGTCGGCGTCGAAGATTTGGGCGGGACGATGCGGCTCGGCGCTTGGGAATGCAGGCTCGCGCGTGGAAGTCTCGCGCAGGAGGTTTACGGCGGGCGCGGAGAGATAAGCGAGAGACATAGGCATCGCTACGAGTTCAACCCGGAGTTTCGCGAGCAACTTGAACGCGCCGGACTCGTCTTCAGCGGCGTGTCCGTGGACGGCCGCTTCGTCGAGATGATAGAGCTTGCGCGCGACGCGCATCCGTGGTTTCTCGGCTGCCAGTTTCACCCCGAATACAAGTCGAAGCCGCTCACGCCGCACCCGCTGTTTGCGTCTTTCGTCCGCGCGGCGTACCGTAATCGCATGAGGGACGAGACGGCTGTCGAAGACGCCAACGGCGCGGAAGTTCACGCGCACGAGCGCGCACAGGTCTTGGCCGGAGACGATTAAAACAAAACGAAGACGAGGAGGCTTTAAGATGGCCGAAGATTTGGGAGGCGGGACGTTGACGGGCGAGCATCAGCCGCCGGAAAAGATCGAAAGCCCGAACACGAAGATTCACGGCGAGCCGCCCGGAGGCTCGCCCATGCCCGGCGCTGAGAGGGAAGACGAATCCGAAGTCAAGTCGGAGCAGAAGCCGAACACGGAGTGAAGGGCCGAAGCCCTCAAACTTAAAGCGCGCGAAGAATCCGCTTGAGGCGTAGGGAAAAACTTTGCGTCCCCGGCGGATTCTTCGCGCGCTTTGCGGTAAAATTCGTGCGAAGGCGACTCGCTCTCTCCGACTCGGAAACTTTATGCTCCAGTGCCCGCAATGCGGTCGGCAGTTCGGCTCGGACGCGTCAGTCTGCCCCGAAGACGGCACGCCGCTCTGCGCCGGCTCGACCGTCGATACGGACGCGCCGAAAGACCCGCTCGTCGGTCGAGTACTCGACGAAAAGTACCGGCTCGACTCGCGTCTGGGCGAGGGCGGCATGGGCACTGTCTATCGTGCGACGCATCTGCTCATCGAACGACCCGTCGCCGTCAAGGTTCTAAACTCGCGCCTCGTCACGGACGAAACCTCGAAGGAGCGCTTCCGCAGAGAGGCGCGCGCCGCCGGACGACTCCAACACACGAATGCAGTTACCGTGACCGACTTCGGCGAGACGCGCGAAGGGTTGGTCTACATCGTCATGGAGCTTCTCGAAGGGAAGCCTCTGCGCGACATACTGGCGCGCGAAGCGCCGCTCGACCCCGCTCGCGCCGTCTCGCTCATGCTTCAAGTTTCCGCGGCGGTCGAGGCCGCGCACGAGGCCGGAATCATCCATCGCGACCTCAAGCCCGGAAACATCTTTCTCGTTCAACGCCCCGACGCTCCATACATCGTCAAGGTTCTCGACTTCGGCATCGCGAAGACCGCGACGGACAGCAGCGACTTGGGCGCGCACGACACGTTGACCGGCACGGGCGTTATGATCGGCACGCCGCGCTACATGTCGCCCGAACAATGCGACGGCGCGCCGCTCACGCCTGCGTCAGACGTGTACAGCCTCGGCGTCATACTCTACGAGATGCTGACGGGGCAGACGCCCTTCAACGGCGCGACGCCGCTCTCGCTCGCGCTCAAGCACTCGTCGGAAGCGCCGCGTCCCCCGCGCGAGACTGTGCCCGGCATCCCGCCCGCGCTCGAAGCGGTCGTGCTGCGCGCGCTGGAAAAAAGTCCGCAGGAGCGTCCGCGCGACGCGGGCGAGTTCCGCCGTGAGCTTTTCTCGGTCGCAGAGAGATTAGGACTCGAACACTCCGCGGGCTTCAGCGCGCCGACCATCGAGACTCTGCGCGACGCGGGGACTGAGACGCCTTCGGGCCGCCTCATCATAGACATCGAGCGACTTCGACGCAGCCGCGCCGCTAATCACACGGGCGGGGCCGGAGTCCCCACGACCGACGACGAGATTCGCGACACTTCCGGCAGGCCGCACATCACGCAGTCTCTCTCCGGCTCCGGCGCGGACGAGCAGAGCGCGAACGCTGTCTCTCGAATCGAGCCGGTCGCGGCGACCGACGCCGGTTCGTCCGCATCGAAGGGCGCGGCATACGCGAGCGAGAGCACGGACAAACTCGTTCGCGAAAGCTGGATGCCGGGTTGGCTAAACAGCGAGTTGGTCAGAACTCTGACTCGCCCACAAGTCCTCGCGGTGATTCTTGTCTCGGCGCTCGTCATCGTCTTCGGCTCGTTGATGCTCTGGCGTTCTACGGGGCGGCGCGCGGGCGGCACGAGCGGCGCGGCTCGACAAGCGGACGACGCGGACGAGACGATGGGCCGGACGCTCTCGTCGGCTGACTCTTCGCCGCGCGGCTCGCCGGTTCAGCAGCCGCAGACCGCCGCGGAGTTCTACGACAACGGAACGTATCTATTCTCCGTGCGGAGCTACGACGCCGCGATAAAAAATTTCCAACAGGCCGTCGCCTTGCAGCCAGACTTTCCGAGCGCGCACAACCGGCTCGGTCGCACGCTCATGCTAAAAGGCCAGTTCGCCGCAGCGACCGAAGAGTTTCGCAAGGCGATTGAGCAGCGCGGCGGTAACTACCCCGTAGCGCAATACAATCTCGGCTTCGCGCTTCAGCAGCAGGGCGAAAACGAGAAGTCGCTCGCCGCATACCGCGACGCGATTGCGAGCAGCGGCGGCAACTACGCCGACGCTTACTATCAAACGGGCGTCGTGCTCGGCAACATGCAGCGCTGGCCCGAGGCGGCGGACGCGCTCCGAAAGGCAATCGAGCAGAGCGGAGGTCGCGACCCCGACTCGCAACTCCGTCTCGGCGTCGCGCTCGCGCAGCAGAAAGACTACGCGGGCGCTGAGTCCGCGTTTCGCGAGGCGGCGGACGAGCGCGGCGGCGACTTCGCTTTCGCACACTACAACCTCGGACTCCTCTACGAGCAGGCGGACAGACCCGACGAAGCCATCAAAGAGTTCGAGACTTTCCTGAAGCAGTCACCGAACGATGCCAACCGCTTCCGCGTCGAGAACACTCTGCGCGACCTGCGCCGCCGCGCGGCGCGTGGAGCGGACAAGAATCAAGGCGGCGTACAGACGAACAGCAACCGTTGAAGATTCGAGAGGTGAGTGAAGATTCGAGAGATGAGCGAAGAATCGAGACACGCGGAGATAAAACCTTTCGCCGTCGGCGACGCGACGTTCGGCGACGGGCGTCTGGCGATCATCGCGGGCCCGTGCGTCGTCGAGTCGCGCGAGCACGCGCTGATGATGGCGCGCGAGTGCCGGAAGAGGACGAGCGACGCCGGACTCGATTACGTCTTCAAGGCTTCATACGACAAGGCCAACCGCTCGTCGCATGCTTCATATCGAGGCCCCGGGATGCGCGAAGGACTCGACGCGTTGCGCGCCGTCAAGGGTGAGACGGGGCTGCCCGTGCTCACCGACGTTCACGACGTTTCGCAGGTCGCGGAGGCCGCCGAGGTCGCGGACGTTCTGCAAATCCCCGCCTTCCTCTGCCGCCAGACGGATTTGATCGTCGCCGCGTGCGAGACGGGCCGCGCCGTCAACGTCAAGAAGGGTCAGTTTCTTGCGCCGACGGATGCGCGCAACATCGTCGAGAAGGCGCGCGCCGCCGGTTGCAAAAAACTTCTGCTCACCGAGCGCGGCTTCACGTTCGGCTACAACAACCTTGTCGTTGACATGCGCTCTTTTCCGATCATGAGGTCTTTCGGCGCGCCCGTCGTCTTCGACGTGACGCACAGCCTGCAACTACCCGGCGGCCTTGGGAGTGCAACGGGCGGGCAGTCCGAATACATCGAACCGCTCGCACGTGCCGGAGTCGCCTGCGGCGTGGACGCGGTCTTCATGGAAGTTCACGAAGCGCCGGAGCGCGCGCTCTCAGACGGGCCGAACGCACTGCCGCTTGCGCGCATGGCCGCGCTACTCTCTTGCTTGCGCGACCTGCACGAACTCGTCCGGCGCGACGCACTCGTCAAGACGTAAACGACAATAGACCTTCCATCACGGAGAACCGGAATGAATCCGAAGCCCATGCTGCGTGCCGCGCTCCTCGTCGCCTCGTTCGCTCTGCCCGCGCTCGCCCCGGCGCAGACGCCGCAGAAAGACCCGCCTGCACCCATCGTCGCGGTTCAAAAACCGACCGCGCAGGATAAGTCGAAGAATGATGCTGCGTATGATGCGTTGCTCAGAAGGGTCAAGGACGGCGACAAGACCATTGACTTCAGAGAGCTTCGCATGGCATACGCCGACTCCTCCGGCTACAGCCCTTATGGCGGCGAGGACGAAGCGCAGAAGGCCATGTTCGCGGCCATGAACGCCGAGCAATGGGACGAGGCGCTGAAGCAGTCGGCGAAGATTCTCGAAGAGAACTACGTTGACATCAACGCGCACGTCGTCGCCGACATCGCGAACCGCAAAAAGGGAATCACGGACAAGGCGGACTTCCACAATTTCGTCGCGAAGGGACTCATCAATTCGATTGCGAACTCCGGCGATGGCAAGAGCACGGACAAGGCTTTCGTCGTCATCTCGACCGGCGAGGAGTACACGCTCCTGAATCTTCTGGGCTTGAGGGCGACGGGACAAGCGCTGATTAACGACAAAGGCCACAGCTACGACAAGCTGACCGCCGTTGACCCGAAGACGAACGAGAAGTACGAATTCTACTTCAACATTGACAAGCCGTTCGGCTGGCTCGGAAACAGCCTGAAGCATTAGCGAGCGCCGCGCTCCGGCGCTCGTCAACAAAACTCTGACATGAAAAAACGTCTAATCATACTCCTGCTGATTTTCATCAACTCCCTTTCGCCCGCGAACGCGCGCGCGCAGCAGCCGACCGAAGGCGGCACGCCCGCGTGGCAGGTCTTGCAGTACGACATCACCGTCAATTCCGTAAGCGGCGACGGCGCGCAGCGTTCGATCTCTGCGCGCGCTGCTCTCAACGTCCGCAACGTCGGCACCGGCGCGGGGCGGACTTTGACCGTGCGACTAAACCCCGACGCGAAGATAGAATCGGCGAGCGTCGGCGGCGCTGCGGCGCAGTTCAATTCGGGCAAGGACGCAAAGCTCAAGCTGCAAACGGCGCAGCTACAACTTCCTTTGAGCGTGCCGCCGGGCGCGACTGTCACGGCGACCTTCGAGTATCGCCTCCCCGTCGCCGAGAACACGGGACTAGCGTCCGTCTCGCCCGAAGGCGCGCAGTTTCTCCCTTTGTCGAGTTGGTATCCGACGCCGAACACGCCGGTCGCGCCGCGCGGGGCCGACTACGCGCCCGTCCGCATAAGCGCGAGCGGACTCGCGGGCGGCGACGCGTTCGTCTCGACGGGCAAGGCCGCGGGCGGCGGCTTCGAGCAGACGCTCAACGCGCAGCCGTTCTTCGTGACGGGCAGGTGGGAGACGGTCGAGGGCGCGGGCGACGCGCGCGGCGTGAGCGCGCTCGTGCATCAGGGCGCGGACGAGCGGCGCGAGGCCGAGGCTTTGGTTTCTTTCGCCTCGTCGGCCCGCGCGTTCTACTCGACGCTTCTCGGCCCCGCGCCCGACTCGCCCATCCGGCTCGTCTCCGTCCGCCGCGGCGCGGGCTTCGACACGGCGGGAACGCTCCTGCTTAACAACGCGGTCTTCCGACGCCAGAAGATTGACTCGGAGACGGCGATGCAGATTGCCGAGGCGGTGGCGCGTCTGTGGGTCGGCGGCTCGGTCGGCGTCGAGGGTGACGGCGCGGGCGTCATGCGCGAGGGGCTTCCGAGATTCCTCGCCGCGCTCTTCGTCGAGAAACAGTTTGGGAAGCAGGCGGCGGACGCAGAGTGGACGAGGATGGCACTTCTCTACGCGCCCACGGCCGAGCACGACGCGCCGCTCTCGAAACTCACGCCCGCGTTTGAGTCTTACTTCAACTCTTCGTCGAACAAGGGTGCGATGGTCTGGCGTCTGCTGATGAACGCGGCGGGGCGCGAGGCGTTCGTGGGCGTTCTGCGGAGTCAGTTTGCGGCGGGCGCGCCTCCCGCGACGCTCAATGCGTTTCGCGCGCGGCTCGCCGAAGGCGTCGGCGACCGCATGAGCGTCCTCATGTCTTCACTCTTCGACCAGCCGACCGATACGGACTTGCTCGTCGGCCTGCCCGTCGAGCGTGGAGGCGCATGGGTCTCGAACCTTCGCAACAACGGCTCGTTCGACGTTGACGTGACGGTCGAGGCTTTTACGGATCGGGGCGAGCGCTTGACGGCGACGGCGCACGTCCCTGCAAAAGATTTCGGCGAGGCGCAGTTCAAGACCGCCTCGAAGATCGTGCGCGTCGAGGTTGACCCCGAAAAACTCTACCCTCAGACCAACTACGCGAACGACGTTGTGCCGTTCGGCCCCGGCACGGTCGAGGCCGTCGAGCGCGCACGCATCCAACTCGGCCAGCAGCCCGCGCAGGCCGAGTCGCTCGCGCGCGAAGTCCTCTCGCGCACGCCTTCGAGCGAAGAGGCGCGCATCGTGCTCGCACGCGCGCTGCTCGAAGAGAACAAACTCGACGACGCCGAGCGCGAGTTCCGCGCGGCGCTCGACGCGCCTCTGCCCGAACCCGCGACGCTCGCGTGGGCCGACATCGGACTCGGCGAGGTCGCGATGCAGCGCAACCGGCCCGCCGATGCTGCGAAACTCTTCGACGCCGCCGTGAAGACCGAGGGCGACTACGCCACGGCGCTCGCGGCCCGCGCTGATCGCGTCAAGGCCGAAGCGGCGTCGGGCGCGCCGCCCGCGGTTGACGATCAGATAAAGGCGGCGGTCGCCGGCCTCGACTCGGCGATACTCACAAAGCCGAAGGCCGACATAGACGCTTTAATCGTTCCGGGCGAGTTGCCGAACTTCTCGAAGGGCATCATCGGGACGCGACCCGAAGTCTGGCAGACGCGCGTCGTTCGCACGGACCAACTCGGCCCCGACCGCATCGCGGCGGACGTGACGCTCACGGCGCGCGTGCTCGGCAAAGACCAGTCCGGCCCCGCCGTCTTCGTCTTCGCGCGGACGCCCGCGGGCTGGAAGCTCTCGGAAATTCCGATCTTCGAGGTTCGATAAAAAGGGATGAGGGCGGAGGGATGAGGGATGAATAAAATTGATTCCGACTCGGCCTCTCGCGAACATCAGGGCGGCAAGTTGGACGAAGGGACGGGAACAGACGCACGTCCATCATCCATCATCCATCATCCATCATCCCCTGACGTTGAAAGCCGCGCCGCGCGCGTCAAGCTTCTGTTGCTCGACTGCGACGGCGTGCTCACCGACGGTCGCATCACGCCCGTCGAAGGCGGCGACGAGCAGAAAAGCTTTCACACGCGCGACGGCCACGGCCTCGTCATGCTGCATCGCGCCGGACTACGCTCCGGCATCATCTCTGGCAGAACGTCGAAGCTCGTCACGATGCGCGCGAAAGACCTCGGCGTCGCGCACGTCCGTCAGGGCGCGCTCGACAAGATAAAAGCGTTCGAGGCTCTTTTGTCGGAGGCGGGTGTCGGGGCTTCGGATGTCGCCTTCGTCGGCGACGACGTTGTTGACATCCCGCTCATGCGCCGCGCCGCGCTCGCCGTCGCGGTAGCCGACGCGACAGACGACACGCGCGCCGCGGCTCACTACGTCACACGGCTTCCGGGCGGCTTCGGCGCTGTGCGCGAGGTCTGCGAGTTGATTCTGAAGGCGCAGGGGCTTTGGGACGAGTTGATGAAACGTTATCTCGCATGAGACGGCGAGCCGCTCGTCGCTCTTTTTCAAGTCGCTAAAAACTCTGGTTGCTCACTTCTTCTTTTTGCTCGCTCCCGCCGTTCGTTTCCTGCTTCCGGTGGACGGAGGCTGTTTCACCTTCCGCTTCGTCTTCGATTCCTCCGCGCCTCTCGACGACGCGAAGTATTCGCGGCAGAGGTCGAGGAACGACTCGCAGACGGGCGAGAGATATCCGCCGCTCAGACGCGCGACGCCAAGTTCCCAGTTGATGCGCGCGCCCTCGATCCACCAGCGCACGAGCCGCCCGCGCTCCGCGTCCTCGCGCGCCGTCGAGAGCGGCACGATGCCGACGCCCATGTCCGCCGCGACCATGTTCTTGATCGCTGCCTGACGGCTCAACTCCATCGCGACCGTCGGCTTCAAACCCGCCTCGGCGAAGAACTCGTCAATCAGCCTCCGCGTATTGCCGCCGCGCTCGCCGAGTATCAGCTTCTCGCCCGCGAGCGCAAAGGCGCTCACAACCTTCTGCTTCGCGAGCTTGTGGCGCGGGCTTGCGATGGCGACCAGTTGATCCTCGCTCATCAACTCGGTCTCGACGTTGCGCGCCTGAACGGGCAGCGAGACGAAAGCCATGTCGAGTTCGCCCGCCAGAATCTTCTTAACAAGCTCCTCGCTCGTGCCCGACGTGACCGTGACCTCGACGTGCGGGTGGCTCTTGCGAAGCTTCTTCAAGATCGCGGGCAGCGCCTCGGAACTGACCGAAGCCGACGCGCTCCCCAAGCGTATTCGACCGTGCTCGGCACCGGCGAGTTCGGCGAGTTCGGCGAGCGCCGCATCGTGCTCGCGAAGAATCAGGTGCGCGCGCTCAATCAGGCGCTCGCCCGCCTCCGTCAGCACGACGCGGCGCGGCATACGAACAAAGAGCGGGATGCCGACCTCTTTCTCCAACTGCTTTATCTGCATCGAGAGCGCGGCCTGCGTGTAGTGTATCCGGTGCGCGGCTGCCGTGAACGTTCGCGCATCGGCGATTGCCAGAAAGGCTTTGAGTTGGCGTATCTCCATCGCTTTCTCCGGTATCAGAGACGGTTATCGCAGAAATAAAATCTTTTAGTTTTTATTATACGGAATCCGACGTTACAATTGCACTAAATTTTTCACGCACGCGCCGCGTGCCGTGTCCAGATGCCCCGATCCCGGATGAATGCCAAGCGCCGACCAGTCAAACTCCAACACAAGCGGAGCGCCCCCCGCGTCGCGCAGACGTTCCTTCTGGGCGTTGACGGCGGCGGGACGAAGACGCGCGCGCTCGTCGTTGACGCAGGGCAGAATGTTCTCGGCGAGGCCGAGGCCGGGCCGTCGAACCCTCTGCGCGTCGGCGTGAGCGAGGCAGCGAAATCGGTGCGCGACGCGGCGGATCGCGCCTGCACAGAGGCGGGCGTCCGCCGCATCGAGATCGCCGCAGCCGAGGTCGGACTCGCGGGCGTCAAGCGCGCGGACATACGCGAGCGTATGCGCGCGGCGCTGAGGTCTGAACTCGGCATCAGCCGCGTCGAGGTCGTCACCGACGCCGACATCGCGCTCTACGGCGCGACCGAAGGGCGGCCCGGCCTCGTCATCATCGCCGGGACGGGTTCGATCTGTTGCGGCGTTAACGCGCGCGGGCGGCATGCGTGCGCGGGCGGTTGGGGCCCCATCGTTGGCGACGAGGGGAGCGGTTCATGGATCGCGCGGCGCGCTTTGCAGTCGGTCGCGCGCGCGTCGGACGGGCGCGGGCGCAAGACGGTGCTGGTCGAGGCGGCGTGCGAGTTCTTCAACGTAGCGAAACCGGAAGACCTCTCGACGGCTGTGTACGCGCCGAACGTGACGAACAATCGTATCGCGGCCTTTGGTCGAAGAGTCATCGAGGCGGCGAAGCGACGCGACGCGGTGGCGCGCGAGATCATCGAGGAGGCGGGGCGCGAACTCGCACAGGCCGCGTGCGCCGTCGCGCGCAAGCTGCGTATGGAGCACGAGAGCTTTCAGGTCGCGTACGTCGGCGGCGTCTTCGCGGCGGGCAATCTTCTGCTCGACCCGCTCGGAGAGGGGATCAAGCCGGTCGTGCCGGGCGCGTACCTCGCGCCGCCGGTGCTCACGCCCGCTGAGGCTGCGGCGCGCATGGCCGGCGAGCAGCCGCATCTGGCGCTCGCCGTCTGACGGCGTAAGAATTTCAGATTTCAGATTTCAGATTTGAAATCTCAAAAAATAGCTTTGCACAAATATTCAGACTGAGCGAATAAGCAATGCATAGATGAATGGTAGAGGTTTATTATGCAACTTCCGCTGAGTATTTGTGCAAAGCTTCTCAAAATTTCAAGACTTCAAATCTCGGATTTGAAATTTCAGATTAACTCCCGCAAACTTTCAGTTCGATGTCCGAAGAGAGTCCCTCCAAAATCCCTGTCACCGAGCAGGAGAACCCGCGGACGCGTGAGTTGAGCAAGCTCCCGACGGCGGAGATCGTGCGATTGATGAACGAGGAAGACGCAGGCGTCGCCTCCGCGGTCGGTCGCGTGCTGCCCGGTGTCGTCCGCGTGGTCGAGGAAGTGGTCGGGCGTTTGGAATCCGGCGGGAGGCTTTTTTACGTCGGGACGGGAACGTCCGGCAGGCTCGGCGTGCTCGACGCATCGGAGTGCCCGCCGACGTTCGGCGTGTCGCCGGAACTCGTGCAGGGAATCATCGCCGGCGGTTACGAGGCGCTGTATCGCGCGGTCGAGGCTTCGGAAGACGACGAGCAGGCAGGCGCTCGCGACGCCGAATCACGCGGCGTGAGCGCGCGTGACGCGCTGGTCGGCATCGCCGCATCAGGGCGAACGCCGTACACGATTGGCGCGGTCGAGTTCGCGCGCGGCGTCGGCGCTTTCACAGCAGCCGTGACGTGCGCGCCCGGCTCGCCTATAACCGTGGCGGCGGAAGTCTCAATCGTCGCAGTGGTCGGGCCGGAAGTCGTCGCAGGCTCGACGCGTCTGAAGGCGGGAACGGCGCAGAAGATGATCTTGAACATGATCTCGACGGCGACGTTGGTTCGCCTCGGCTACGTCAAGGGCAATCGCATGACGAACCTTCAGCCGCGCAACGCGAAGCTGCGCGCGCGCACGCTCCGCATTCTCGCAGCCGAAGCCGGACTCGACGAGCGCGCGGCGGCGGAAGCCTTCGAGCGCGCGGGCGACGACCTGAGAGTCGCGCTCGTAATGTCTGAGACGAACCGCTCGCGCGAAGAGGCGCGCGCCGCGCTCGAAGAATCCGGTTGGGTCGTCGAGCGCGCGGTCGAATCACTTTCGACGAGTCGTTGACGGCACGCGCACGTTTTGACGGCGCGCGAAGGCTTGCTATGCTGCTGCTTCGGCCCTCTTCGGCAATTCTTAAATTTCCACGAAAGGCTCGCCCGAATGGGATTCTCTGCGGTGGATTACGCTGTGCTGGTGCTCTACCTCGCGGGCATCACGATCTTCGGCACGAAGTTCCGCCGCACGCAGCGCACCGTCAGAGATTATTTCATCGGCGCGAAGAACACGCACTGGCTCGTCATAAGCCTCTCAATCGTCGCCACCGAGACGAGCACCCTGACGCTCATCGGCGTTCCCGCAATCGCCTACGCGACTTACGCGCGGCCCGAACAGGGCGGCAATTTCACGTACCTACAGGTCGTCTTCGGCTACATTCTCGCGCGCATAATCATCAGCCTGATCTTCATCCCGGCCTACTTCAAGGGCGACCTGCTCACGGCCTACGAGCTTCTGAAAAAGCGCTTCGGGACGAAGACCAAGAACTTCGCCGCTTCGCTCTTCCTCGTCATGCGCGCGCTCGCCGAGGGCGTGCGGGTCTTCGCGGCTTCGCTCGTCCTGAGCGCGGTTCTGGGCGTGAGCCTGCCGGGTTGGCCGAACCTCTGGGTCTGGTCAATCATCATCGTCGGGGTGCTGACGCTCATCTACACTTTCGAGGGCGGCATCGCCGCTGTCATCTGGACTGACCTGATTCAACTTATCATCTACGTCGGCGGTTCGCTGCTCGCTGCATACGAGTTGATAACGCTCGTGCCCGGCGGGTGGAGCGCGATTGCGGCCAACGCCGCCGCGACGAACAAGTTTCAAGTCTTCTCGTTCTCGCTCGACTTCAGCGTGCCGTTCACGTTCTGGGCCGGATTTCTCGGCGGAACGTTTCTGACGATGGCGTCGCACGGCACCGACCAGCTTCTCGTCCAAAGACTCCTGACGTGCCGCAACCAACGCGACAGCCAGAAGGCTCTCGTCTTCAGCGGCTTCGTCGTGCTCTTTCAGTTCGCGCTCTTTCTCTTGATCGGCGTGATGCTCTCGGCCTACTACAAAGCCTTCCCTCTGACGACACGGCTGACGAGCAACGACGAGATTTTCCCGACCTTCATCGTGCAGAGACTCCCGCACGGCGTCGCCGGACTCGTCATCGCCGCGATTTTCGCAGCCGCGATGTCGAACCTTAGCGGCTCGCTCAACTCGCTCTCGTCGAGCACCGTGCTCGACCTTTACAGGCCGCTCGTCAATCCGAACGATTCGGACGAGCACTATCTGAAACTCTCGCGCTGGTTCACGGCAGCGTGGGGCGTCGTGCTCATCCTCATCGCGTTCGTCGCGCGCGGGTGGGGATCGGTCTTCACGGCGGGGCTTACGATTGCGTCGCTCGTTTACGGCCCGATGTTGGGAGCGTTCCTGCTCGGCGTGCTGACGCGGCGTGCGAATCAGACGGGCGTGATGATGGGCATGGCCGTCTCGCTCGCGTTCATGCTGTGCGTCAAGTTCTACACTTCGGTCGCTTGGACTTGGTACGTGCTGATGGGCACAATCGTCTGCGTCGCGGTCGGCTACGTCGTGAGCGCGCTCGCGGGTGGACGAACTGCTGAGCCGGTCGAGGCAGGTGGTTAAGCTTTCGCCGTCGTGGACGAGGATGAAGACTTCGGCGCTATCGATGGGCGGCTAATCGCATGAGGTTGACGAATATGATTCGATTCTCGCGTGTCGCGACGGCGCTTTTAGTCTGCTCGTCGCTGACGCTCTCGATTGTTGATGCAGGGCGCGCGCAAAAGAAGAACAGAGTTTTTCATGAACCGCCCGTCGTCTCACTCGACGCGACGGTCAGACAGCCTTACAAACGCAAGCCGTCGAAAGAGGCGCTCGCGTGGGCCGACGCGGAACTCAGGAAGATGTCGCTCGACGAGAAGATCGGGCAACTCATCTCAATCGGCATCAACGCGAAGTATCTCAACGAGGAGAGCAGCGAGTTCAAAGAGTTGCGCCGGCAGGTCGAGCAGAATCACGTCGGCGGCATCATACTTTTCCGCGGGCCCGTCTATGAATCCGTACACCTCGTCAACCGCATGCAGCATCTCGCGCGCGAGCCTCTGCTCATCTCGGCTGACCTCGAAGCGGGCACGGGGATGCGATTCGAGGACGCGACGGACTTGCCTTGGAACATGGCGGTCGGCGCGACCGGAAACCCCGACTATGCGCGGCGCGCGGGCGAGTTGACGGCGCGCGAGGCGCGAGCGCTCGGCGTCGAGCAGATACTCGCGCCCGACGCCGACGTGAACAACAACGCCGCGAACCCCGTCATCAACGTCCGAAGCTTCGGCGAAGACCCTTCGGAGGTCGCGCGCTACGTCTCGGCGTTCATCGAGGGCGCGCAAAGGCAGGGCGTCATCGCGACGGCGAAACATTTTCCGGGCCACGGCGACACGGCGACCGACTCGCACCGCGGTCTGCCCGTCATCAACGTCGCGCGCTCGCGGCTTGAGTCGGTCGAACTCGTGCCGTTCCGCGCAGCCGTCAAGTCGGACGTCGGCTCGATCATGTCCGCGCACATCGGGCTGCCGCAGATTGATCCGACGCAGGTCAGCCCGCTCCCGCGCGACTCGATACTTCATCCGGCCTACGCCGACCGCGAGGTGATCGTCGAAAACGCAGTGCTGCCCGGAACGCTCTCGCCCGTCATACTCGGCGGAATGCTGCGCGGCGAACTCGGCTTCGACGGCATAGTCTTAACCGACGCGCTCGACATGAGCGGGCTGACGATCTACTTCAAGCAGGACGAGGCCGCGGTGCGCGCCGTGCTCGCGGGCGCTGACATGCTGCTCAAGCCCGGCGACCCCGACGCAGTGCTTCGCGGCGTGCGAGAGGCAGTCAAGAGCGGTCGCCTGACGGAAACGCGCGTCGAAGAGTCTGCGCGCAAGATTCTAGCGGCGAAGTACGACCTCGGACTCGCCAGTCAACGCATCACGCCGCTCGAAGGGATTGACCGCGTCGTCGCGGGCCCCGAAGCTTTGAAGCTTGCGGACGAAATCGCTGAGCACGCCGTCACGCTCGTCCGCGACGACGCGCACCTGCTTCAACGCGAAGGCGGAACAGGACTGAAAGACGGCGCGAGCGTCTTCAATCTCGCGATCACGAACGGCGAAGACCGCGCCTTCGTCGCAAACCCTTTCGTCTCGCAGTTGGCGAGTCAGGGGCGCAGGCCCGACACCGTCGTGCTCGACGCTCGTTCGACCGACGACGAAGTCAAAGCCGCTCTTGAACGCGCGCAGAAGGCGGACGTTGTTATCGCCTCGATGTACGGGCGTGTGCGCTCCGGCGCGGCCAATAGTGTCGGCATTCCCGAACAGGGCGCGCGCGTTCTCAACACGTTGCTCGAAGACAAAAAGAACACGGTCATCGGCATAAGCTTCGGCAACCCGTATCTTCTTGAAAGCTTTCCGAAGATGCGGACATATATCGTCGCATACGGCGACATGCCGAGCCTGCAACGCGCCGCCGCACGCGCCTTGCTCGGACAGTCCGACATAACGGGTCGCCTGCCCATCTCGCTCCCCGGCCTCTACCCGCGCGGCACTGGCATTCAACTGAAAGCGGCACAACTCCCGCTCGTACATTGACGAACCGATGAATCTAACGCGAACGGCACTAGCAATCATCGTTTCGCTCGCGCTCGTGGCGAGCGCCGCCGGCGTGACGCTTCCGCCTGTGCAGCCATCGAAAGTCTCGGTTGACGCTTCGAGGCTCGCGTTCATTGACGGGGCGCTCGGCGACGCGGTTGCGAAGAAGGAATTGCCGGGCGCGGTCGTGCTCGTCGCGCGCCGCGGCGGCGTCGTCTGGCGAAAGGCTTACGGCTCGCGCGCGCTTGTACCGCAGCGCGAGGCGATGACCGCGGACACGATCTTCGACCTCGCGAGCCTGACGAAGATCGTCGCCACCACGACGAGCATTATGATTCTGGTCGAGCGTGGGAAGATTCGACTGAGCGATTCCGTCTCTGTTTACATTCCCGAATTGAAGGGCGAGGGCAGGGAACGAATCACCATCGAGCGTTTGCTGACGCATACCTCCGGCTACGCGCCGGACTTCGACTTGAGCGAGCAATGGTCGGGCTACGACGAGATGCTGAAGCGACTCTACGCCGAGCCGCTCCGCAGCGCGCCCGGCTCGCGCTTCGTCTACAGCGACATAAATTTCATCACGCTCGGCGAAGTCGTCCGGCGCGCTTCCGGTCAGACGCTCGACGAGTTCGCGCGCAAGAACATCTACGAGCCTCTGGGAATGCGAGACACGGGATTCCGCCCGCGCGCAGAGCTTCTGCCGCGCATTGCGCCGACCGAGAACGTGCGAGGTATGCGTAGCTATCTCGGCGGCATGGGCGAGCAGGGCGGCGCGGGCGACCGAATCTTGCGCGGCGAGGTTCACGACCCGACCGCGAATCGAATGGGCGGGGTCGCGGGCCACGCCGGACTGTTTTCGACTGCGGACGATCTCGCGATTTTTTGTCAGATGATCTTAAACGGGGGCGAGTACGGCGGCGTCCGAATACTCTCGCCGCTCGGCGTCGCAGAGATGACGCGACCGCGACAGGTGACGGAAGAGGGCGGCGTGCGCGGCTTGGGTTGGGACATCAACACGAGCTTCTCGTCGAACCGCGGCGACCTTTTTCCGTTTGGCTCGTTCGGCCACACGGGGTTCACGGGCACGTCCGTCTGGATCGACCCGGCGAGCGAGACGTTCGTCGTCTTCCTCTCGAACCGCGTTCACCCGGACGGCAAGGGTGATGTCGGGCCCGTCCGCGCGCGCGTCGCGAACATCGTCGCGGGCGCGTTGACGGACGCGGCGACCGTCGCGCGCGCGCGCCTCGAACAGAGCGAGTATGCACAGGAGATAACGGCTGGACTCGCGCGCTTCACGGCGTCACTGGGCGAGGCGCGCGCAGGCGAAGCTGACGGAATGCTTGCGCCCGCGCCGGCTGAAGTCCTGAACGGAGTTGACGTGTTGGAGCGCGACGGATTCAAAGAGCTTCAGGGCCTGCGTGTCGGTTTGATTACGAACCACACGGGACGCGACCGCGCCGGACGCCAGACGATTGACGTGCTGCGCGAGGCTCAGGGCGTAAAGCTCTCGGCGCTGTTCTCGCCGGAGCACGGCATACGCGGGCAGGCGGACGAGAAGGTTTCAGACTCGGTTGACGAGAAGACTGGTCTGCCGGTCTTCTCGCTCTACGGCGAGACGCGAAGACCGAAGCCGGAAGAATTGAAGAACCTCGACGCGCTCGTCTATGACGTACAGGACGCAGGCTCGCGCTTCTACACATACATCTCCACGCTTGGATACGCGATGGAGGCCGCGGCACAGGCGCGTATCCCTTTCTTCGTGCTCGACCGTCCGAACCCGATTGGCGGCGTCGATGTCGAAGGGCCTCTGGCGGACGCGAACAAGCTTTCGTTCACCGCTTACCACACGATTCCGGTTCGACACGGACTCACGGTCGGCGAGTTGGCGCGGCTCTACAACGAGCAAAGGAAGCTCGGCTGCGACCTGAGAGTCGTGAAGATGGAGAACTGGCGGCGCGCGATGTGGCTCGACGCGACGGGGCAGACGTGGGTGAACCCTTCGCCGAACATGAGAAGTCTGACGGAGGCGACGCTCTATCCCGGCGTCGGCCTGCTTGAGACGACGAACCTTTCGGTCGGGCGCGGGACTGACACGCCGTTTGAACTGGTCGGCGCTCCGTGGCTCGACGGGCAGAAGCTCGCCGCGTATCTCGACGCGCGGGGGATCGCGGGCGTGCGCTTCGTGCCCGTGCGGTTCACGCCGCGTGCCTCCGTCTTCAAAGATCAGGAGTGCGGCGGCGTCAACATCATCGTCACAGACCGCGCGCTCTTCCGACCCGTCCGCGCAGGGATAGAGATAGCGGTCGCGCTCAGGAGGCTCTACCCGCAGGACTGGAAGGTTGAAGACTACGCGCGCCTGCTCGCGAACGCCGACGCACTTGAGCGCGTGAAGCGAGCCGACGAGCCGGAGTCAATCGTCGCGTCATGGCAGACGCAGCTTGATGAGTTCAGGCGCGCACGCTCGCGCGTGCTTCTTTATCGCTGATTGACGATGAAAGGGAGTTCATAAATGAAAAGGATTTTTACAATTCTGGTTCTATGTCTGACGATTGCATCGGCGCAGAAGAGCGTATTCGCATGGCACGACACGGGGCACATGCTCGTCGCGCAGATCGCCTACCTGCGCCTGACGCCGGTGGCGAAGGCGAAGGTTGACAGTCTGTTCGTGACGCCGCAGGGCAAGCGTCCGCTCATATACCTGTGCGCCGGTTACTACTCGCCGGAGACTTGCGAGAAGACTTACGACCCCGTAACGATAGCGGTCTGGATGGACGACTTCCGCGGCGACTCTCTGAACGACACTTACGCCTCTTGGCACTACGTTGACATCCCTTTCTTCGACGGCGTGCCCGAACGCGCAGACGCCGGGCCCGAGCCGGAGAACGCTCTCGCACGCATCAACTGGGCGATTGGTTCGCTGCGGCACGGGACGACGGGCAAAGATAAAACGGATGCGGAACTCACGGCCTTTCTCTTCCATCTTGTAGGCGACGTACATCAGCCTCTGCATGCCGTGTCGCGCGTCACGGCGGCGCACCCCGAAGGCGATCAGGGCGGCAACCTGTTCAAGATTCAGATGCCGCCCGACGCGCGCATCTCTAATCTGCACGCCTTCTGGGACGCGGCGGGCGGCGCGTTCGGCTTCGCGAGTCCGAAGCGACCGCTCGATCAGGCGGGCAAGGATCGGATACTCGCGCTCGCACAGGAGATAATGAAAGAGTACCCGGCGGACTCGGTGCAGGAGTGGAGGGATTTAGACCCGCACACGTGGGTGATGGAGAGCAACGCGCTCGCGCGTCAGGTCGTATACGCGAACATAAAGGAGGGCGAGACGCCGTCGAAGGCTTACACGGACGAGGCGCAGAGGATTTCGCGCAAGCGTCTCGCGCTTGCCGGATACCGTCTCGCGGGCGTCCTCAACTCGCTGTTCACGGGCGAGCCTGCGAAGCATTGAGCCGCGATACATCTTCGGCAGATAGAGTCGGACGCAGCTTCGCCGGGGTGTTATACTGCGCGGTAAGTCAGAACGATTCCGTCTCAGTCGAACAAGTGACTGGATGAAAGAGGCGATAAGAAATTTATTCCAAACGCGCCGCGCCGCCCTGCCGCTTTTGCTCGCGGCGTTCGCGGCGCTCGCCGTCTCGTGTCACAGGCAGCAGCCGAACGACGCCGCGACGGGCGACGCGCAGCCCGTCGCGGAGTTGTTGTCGCAGGCCGAGGCTCTCTACGCGCAGCGTTCCTCGCTCGACAAGGCGAGGGCGGCGGCGGCGACTTACAAGCGCGCGTATATGTCCAACTACGACAACTACGAAGCCGTCTGGAAACTCGCGCGCGCCGACTACTATCTCGGCGAGCACGAGACGAGCGACGACGCGAAGCTGAACGCTTATCGCGAAGGCATCACGGCGGGACAGGCGGCAGTGAATCTCGCGCCGGACAAGCCTGACGGACATTTCTGGTACGGCGCGAACCTCGGCGGTCGCGCGGAGGCGCAAGGGCCTATCTACGCGCTCTCGTCCGTCCCGGACATACGCCGCGAGATGGAGGCCGTCATCAAGATTGACGAAAGCTATGAGGACGGCTCCGCGTACATGGCTCTCGGACAGATCGACCTCGAACTGCCGGAGATGATGGGCGGCGACCACAAGCGCGCGGTCGAAGAACTGGAGAAAGGTCTGAAGGTGAGCGGCGGCGAGAACTCGATGCTGCGCCTGCGTCTCGCCGAAGCCTACTACGAGTCGAAGCGGACGGCGGAGGCGCGCGCGCAGGCCGAGGCTATCCTGAAGATGAAGCCCGACCCGGACTTCGAGGCCGAGCATCAGGAGGCGGTCGAAGGCGCGCGCCAGCTACTCAAAAAAATCGGCTGACACATGCCGGACAAACTCTTCCGGCAAAGAGATGAGCGCCGCGAACTGCTCCTGCGAAAAGTTTGACCGTCTTGAAGGCGCGAGCGTCAACGCCTACGCCTCGGCGTTCCTCGAAGACCTCGGACGCACCGACCCGCAAAAGAAAAACCGCTTCCGCTGCCGCGTCTGCACGCGCGAGTGGGAGAAGCGCGCGCCCGACCCGAAGGCAAAAGGCACACGCCCCTCGCTCGTTCGCCTTAGCTGAAAACTCTCACAGTCGTAAACCGGATTGCAGGTAATTGAAGGGCACGTGCTCTGCGTCGCGTCCGGCGTCGCGCATTGCGTTGACCATGCGGTGCGCGCCCTCGTAGTTGAGCGAGTGGACGATGACGAGCGCGTCGCGCTGCCGCGTCGGGTTGTCAGCGAGCCAGCGTGCGACGGCGTAGCCGGTTCGCTCGTCGTCGGGCGTGTTCGAGAAGTAGTGCTCGTCGGCGAGGTCGTGGTCGAGGAGGACGGCCTCGTACTCTCTCGTCGCGAGCCACTCGATTGCGACGCGAACGTCGCAGGTCACGTCGAGCGCGCGACCGTTCAGGCGCTGGCGAAACCATGAGCAACGCGCTTCGTCGTCTTCGACAATTAGAATGCGCGGCTGTTTCTCTCGCTTCATTTTCAAGTCCGTCGAATCTTCCTGCGATTTGTCCCGGCAGATGTCAAATTTATAACACGCCGGGGCGATGCCTTTACAAATTCCGCGCGGCAGAGGATATGATGTGCGGACATGATAGTCGCGACGTGGAACGTAAACTCTGTGATCGCTCGCTTGCCCTTAGTCCTGCGCTGGCTGGAAGGGGCGCGGCCCGACGTGCTCTGCTTGCAGGAGGTGAAGTGCACGGAGGAACGTTTCCCCTCGGCAGAGTTCGAGCGGCTCGGCTACGCTTCAGCCGTCAACGGCCAGCCGACCTACAACGGCGTCGCAATTCTAGCGCGCGCCCGTTTGGAAGACGTGCGCAGAGGGATGACGGGCGACGAAGAGGGCGCGCACGCGCGCGTCATCTCGGCGACGGTCGGCGGCGTGCAGATCGTCAATCTCTACGTCCCGAACGGGCAGGCGGTCGGGACGGAGAAGTACACGTTCAAGCTCGAATGGCTGAAACGTTTGCGCGCGCACCTCGACGAAGAGTTCTGGGCCGACGACGAGGTTCTTATCTGCGGCGACTTCAACGTCGCGCCCGAAGACCGCGACGTTCACGACCCGAAGCTCTGGCGCGGCAAGATTTTATTCAGCGCGCCGGAGCGCGAGGCGATTGAGTCAGTTAAAGATTGGGGCTTCACGGACGCCTTCCGGCTGCACAATCAGGGCGGCGGGCTTTTCTCTTGGTGGGACTATCGCGCAGGCTCGTTCCCGCGAAACGCAGGGCTGCGGATCGATCACATCTGGGTGTCGGAGCCGCTCGCCGCGCGGTGCAAGCGCGCGTGGATTGACAGAGAACCGCGCGGCTGGGAACGACCGTCAGACCACACGCCGGTGCTCGCCGAATTTATGAACGTCTGATGCGAGTCGGTTTTGATTCTAGTCGCGGATTCAAGTACAAAATTTCGAGGTGACGAGATGGACGGACGAGGGAAGGGAACTTTGATGCTGGCGGCGGCGGGTGCGGGCGCGCTCGTCGCGGCGCGAGCGCTGTACCGTCGCCGGCTTGAGTACGACCTGAAGGGAAAGACCGTTCTAATCACGGGCGGCTCGCGTGGCTTGGGCCTCGTGCTCGCGCGAGAGTTCGCCGCGGAAGGCGCGAACGTCGCCATCTGCGCACGCGACCGAGAGGAACTTGAGAGGGCGCGCGCAGACCTCGCAAGTCGCGACGCGAACGTTATCGCGTTCCCCTGCGACGTGACGGAGCGCGCGCAAGTTCGAGAGTTGGTCGAGGTCGTCACGCGTCGCTTCGGAGGCGTTGACGTGCTCGTCAACAACGCGGGCGTGATTCAGGTCGGGCCGCTTGAGGTCATGACGCTCGAAGACTTCGAGCAGGCGTTGGCGGTTCACTTCTGGGGGCCGCTCTACGCGACGCTCGAAGTGCTGCCGCAGATGCGCGCGCGGCGGCACGGTCGCATCGTCAACGTCTCTTCGATTGGAGGGAAGGTCAGCGTCCCGCATCTCGTGCCCTACAGCGCGAGCAAGTTCGCGCTCGTCGGACTCTCCGACGGGCTGCGCGCCGAACTCGCCAAAGACAACATCCTCGTCACGACCGTCTGCCCCGGTCTGATGCGGACGGGCAGCCCGCGCAACGCGACGTTCAAAGGACGACACCGCGCCGAGTACGCTTGGTTTTCGATAAGCGACGCGCTGCCCGTCACCTCGATTCAGGCCGAACGAGCCGCGCGGCAGATCGTCTCGGCGTGCAGGCGCGGTCAGGCGGAACTCGTCATCTCGGCGCAGGCCGTGCTCGCGGTCAAGTTCCGCGCGCTCTTTCCAGAAGCGACCGCAGACATTCTCGCGCTCGCCAACAGGCTTCTGCCCGGCCCCGGCGGCATCGGTCGCAAGCGTGCGAAGGGCAAGGAGAGCGAGTCTGCGGTTTCGCCTTCGCTTCTGACGATTTTGAACGAGTGGGCGGCGCAGAGAAACAACGAGGTCGTGGGAATCTGAGAAAGCCCGATGATAAATAAACGCTCGAAGGCGCGCATGGAAAAGTTCCTACAGGAGAGGAACGAGCACCCGGATCGCGCCGCGGAGATTGACGCGAAGATTAAAAAAGTCTTCGGCGAGATGCTCGCGGTCTTCGTGATGGACATGTCCGGCTTCTCGCGCCAGACATTAAGACACGGCATCATCCACTTCCTCTCGCAGATTCACCGTATGCACTCGATAGCCACGCCGGTCGTCGAAGGACACGGCGGCGAGGTCATCAAATACGAGGCCGACAACATCTTCGCCGTCTTCCCCGAAGTCGAGCAGGCGGTCGAGGCCGCCGTCGAACTCGACCGCGCGCTCGAACTCGCAGACACGATGCTGCCCGAAGAGTTGGACATGCACGGCGAGTTCGGCATCGGCTACGGCGAGATACTCGTTATCGAGAACGACGACATCTTCGGCTCGGAAGTGAATCTCGCATCGAAGCTCGGCGAAGACCTCGCGCAGCGCGGCGAGATTCTCCTGACCGAATCCGCGCACGCGCGCGTCGAACAGGGCGCGCGCGAGTACGAGCGTCTGAATATGTCAATCTCCGGCATCGAGCTTGCCGTCTTCAAAGTCAGGAAGGACACGAAGCCGGCTCAAGCCTCTTGAAGACCCGGCAGAATCCGTTGGCTTTCGCGACGACTTCCGACTCTCCGGCGACGCACTCCTTCGTTTAGAATAAGCGCATGGCCCGAGACGACGCGGAAACATTCTTCGGCGCGCTCGAAGAGAGCCTTTCAGCAGGCTCGTTCGTCAAGCTCACGCTCGCGAAGCATCGCGGCGCGGAAGCCGACCTGAAGAACATCTACGTACGCCGCGTCGGAATCAAACGCGGCGACAGCCTCTCGTTTCTTTACAGGCACAAGACGAAGGACGTTGTAAAAAATTACGCGCTCGCCGACGGCGCTCGGCTCGTCCGCGAACTGCTCGGCGCAGAGTTCCTCGGCGGCCACCTCTTCACGTCGGGCGAAGACCTGCAAATCGACTTCAAACGCAAAGGCGAATCGCATCTGGTCAAACGTCCGCCGACTTTCAAAGATGCGGCGACCGCCGGACACGACCGGAAGAAGCGGCGCTCAATCGAGACTGCCGGCAATCAATACCTGCAAGCGCTCGGCGTCACGGACGAGCGCGGCGAAGTGCGCCCCGCGATGGGCGACAAGCTGCGCCAGATAAATCGCTTCGTCGAGATCGTCGCTGGACTCTACTCGTCTTCGACGCTCAAAGACAGAGAAGAAATTTCCGTCGTTGACATGGGCGCGGGCAAAGGCTACCTGACGTTCGCGGTTTACGACTACTTCAACAAACGGCTCGGCGTGCGCGCCGCCGTTACGGGCGTCGAGTCGCGCGCCGGTTTGGTCGAGCTTTGCAACGACACGGCGCGACGCGTGGGCTTCGACCGGCTGCGATTCGAGACGGGATTCATCGAAGAGTTCGATCTGCACACGACGGACATTCTCATCGCGCTTCACGCCTGCGACACGGCGACCGACGACGCGATTTTCAAAGGCGTTGTGGCCGGCGCATCGATCATCATCACCGCGCCGTGCTGCCACAAGGAGTTGAGGCCGCAGATGAGGACGCCGGCGGAGTTGCGCGGCGTCCTTCGCCACGGACTGCTGCTCGAACGCGAGGCAGAATCAGTGACAGACTCTTTGCGCGCGCTCCTGCTCGAACGCGCGGGCTATCGCGTCAAAGTCTTCGAGTTCGTCTCGACCGAGCACACGCGCAAGAACACGATGATCGCCGCTGTCAGACGAGAAGATGGCGCGGGCCGCAACGAAGCGCTTCGTCAATTCGAGGCGCTCAAAGGTTTCTATGGCATCGGTCGGCAGCGTCTCGAATGTCTACTCGCGGATGGCGGCATCCTCGACGGATGAGCGTGCGTTGACTATGGTTTCGCTTCGGTGTCTTGCGGCTGCCGGAAGATTGGCGGGGGCGGTGGAGCTTGCGGGAGATAGTTGACGCGTTTGCTTCTTTCATCCTGCCGGTTATTGATCTCTCTGACGACGGATATGGCAAAGGCCGCAGCCGGGACGAGCAGCAGACTACCGAACAAGTCGAGGTACGCTGCAACAAGAAACTGCTGAGCAGACTTCGCCTCAAGCCGGAGGCGGAACGCGGCGTTGTTAACGAAATTCGAGATGAGCCAGAACGCCCACCACAGACTCATGACGAGTGGCGCTGATGCTTCCTGCGGGGCGACGTAGTAATCCGTCGAGACTGTCGGATCGCTCTTAGACCAAACTTCTTTGACGGCGCGATATGGAATAACAAGATTGGCGAAGGGCACGAAGAAACTGCCGACGGCCCACCACGGCGAGTGTTTCAACGCGGGCTTGGGATTCCCCAGCGCGGGCAGGTTCGCATAAGCCCTGTGAATCCACATGCAGAACGCAACGACGGTCGCAATGAAGACGACGATGTGAAGCAGGCCGATGCCGACTTCTACGAGGTCGAAGACGGACACTTCCTCGTTAGAAGCAGGTCGGGTCGCCGAGCCGTTGACTATTTCGATAAGCGTCGCCAACGCCCCAAGCAGATTGACGGAGAGCGAGGCCGCGAGAAGAATGCTGGCCGCTGCGGCGCGCTTGCGGCCCGAGCGGAAAGGCGTGTGTGCTGTGAGCGGTGGTTGCATGATCGCTTATTTGGTCGGGGCTGACGGCTGCGCCTTACTCGTCAAGGCGTCGCGTCGCACTTGCAGTCGGTCTTGTGCATGTCGAGCGGCAGCGTGCGATTGTGCTCGAAGCAGTAGGACGTGAGCGCGTCTGCGCCGGGGCCGGTGGCGAGCGGCGGCGTGTCGCGCTTGACCTCTTTGAACTCGGTGGCGATGGTTCCGTCCGGTCGCACCTCGATCTGCATGTAGCCGTACATGATTCGCTCCGGCGCGGTCAGGTATTGCTCCGCGCCGCCCGTGCCGATGATCCATCCCGGTAGGACGCGCCCCTTGTGCTCCGGCGTGTCGTAAATGTTCTCGCGGAAGAAGTGCGAGTGGCTGGCGAGGACATAAACGTGCTTGCCGTTCTCTTGCGCGCGATAGAGCATTTCGTATGCGCGCCAGCCGGAGCAGAAGCCGTGGCAGGCGTAGTCCATCGCGTGCCCGCGCTCGGAGCTTTGCGGGAGCGCGGCGTGCATCCCGGCGATGATGGTTTTTATCTTCCTGTCTTTCGCGTCGGCGTCCAAAATTTTCGAGAGCCAAACGAGTTGCTGTTCGCTGAACGACGCGTCGCCGCTCGCGTTGTCGAGGTATATGAAGTCAACGCCTTTTTTGACGAAGTGATAGAAAGTCCCGCCGGGGACGGACGGGATGCCGAGCTTTGCGTCGGCCCTGAGTTGCGAGGCGATAGGTTGCTCCGTGAGCCAGCGCGCGAACTTCAACTCGAAGTAGTCGCGCGGGCGGTTGATGAGTTCGTGATTACCTATGCCGAGGATGTAGGGCGTCCTGCCGAACGGAGTAATCTGATTCTGTATGAAGTCGTCCCAAGCCTCTTCGAGATAGACGCCGAAAGGGTACTTCTCCGTGCCCTTGCCCGCTTCGGGCGGGCACTGCGCCGCAGGGTCGCGGCGCAGGAGCAAGTCACAGTCTTCGCGGTAGAGCGCGCGCAGGTCGCCAAGATGCCAGTAAAATTCGGCGGGCGTTTGTGCCCGCGAGTTCTCGATTGACCAGGCTATCTTCGGCACGATGAGGTCGCCGCAGTCGCGGGAATCGCCTGAGACCGCAAAGTACCAGCCCTTGCCCGCGTGCATGCCGGCAGACTTTTTGTCTTCGAGTTTCTTCGCGACGGCTACGCCCGGCTGCGCGTAAGCGGCCACGAAAGAGAGAAGCAGCAGCAGGCGCAGAGCGACGCTGGAAGTTCGTCCTTGAATCAAAGTTCCTCCCCGTTTTGGTCGGCGAGCGTCGAGATTGAACGGGCGAGCCGAGCCGCCCGTTCGCTGTTTATGACTGTTCGGCGGTGCGCTCGGATGTAAGCTCCTCGGTCTTCTCGACGATGCCCTTCTCGGCCCAGTCGTTGTCGCGGCTCGACTCGCCCGCGCGGATTCGCTTGGCCTCCTTCATCTTCTGCACCAAGTCCATGTGGGTCGAGAAGAAGGGTATGCTCTTGCCTACTATCTCGCTCACGCTCTCGAATCCCTTGTCGGACATGAAGCGCGCGAGTCCCTCGTTCAACTCGTCAATAATCTTGACGCCGTGAAGCATCACACCCGTGCAGAGTTGCACGGTCGAAGCGCCGAGGAGCATGAACTCTATCGCATCGTGCGAGCGCTCGATGCCGCCGATGCCGCTGATCGAGACTTCGTGGGGAAGCGCGCGCGCGAGTTGGCTGACCATTCTGAGCGCGATTGGCCGCACGGCCTGCGAAGAGTAGCCGCCCGGCACTGTGTAGCCCTCGACGCAGGGGAGCGGTCGGAGTGTCTTCAGGTCAACGCCTATGACCGAGAGGATCGTGTTGATCGCCGAGATGCCGACCGCGCCGCCGCGCACCGCTGCGAGCGAAGGCTCCTTGATGCTCGTGATGTTCGGAGTCATCTTCGCCCAGACGGGAATCCGCGAGACTTCAGTAACCCAGCGCGTGACCTCTTCGGTCAAGTCCGGGTGCTCGCCCATCTCCGAACCCATCATGCGCTCGGTCATGCCGTGCGGGCACGAGAAGTTCAACTCGAAGGCGTCAACGCCCGTCTCCTGAACCACTCGCGTCAACTCCTGCCAGCGCGCCTTGTCGTACTCCTCCATGATCGAGGCGATGAGAACGTGCCGCGGGTATTCTTTCTTTATCTGCCGGAACTCTTCGAGCCAAACATCAATCGGCCGGTCGGAGATTAGCTCGATGTTCTCGAAGCCGATGACCTCGCCCGTGTCGCGCGAGCGAAGACGACCGTAGCGCGGGACGACGTTGACGACCTTCGCGCTCTCAAGGCTGACGGTCTTCGCGACCGCGCCGCCCCATCCGGCGTCGAACGACTTTGCGATGACGCGCGCGTTCGTCCCCGGCGGGCCGGAGCCGAGCAGGAAAGGGTTCGGGAACTCGATGCCGTTGACTGTGATTGAGAGATTCATGGGTTTCAAACTCCGTCCGTGTGCTTGGCAGCGTATAGCGCAGCCCTCAATTATCCTTCGTCCGTTCTTTAATTGCTCCTGTCCTCAATCAGCCGCCCCGATAGGTGGCAGTTCGCCACGGCGATCCCGCCTTTGACGATGTAGCCGCTCAAGCGTTCAGGCGCGCAGACCATATCGACCTCGCCGCCGATGGTTTCGACCTTCGCCCAGCAGAAGTCGATGCCGGTCGAGGGGTTCGTTAGTATGCCTGAGTCGAGCACGTAGCCGGAGATTTCAGCGCCCGCGGGCTGCAACTCGTTATCCTCGCCGCGAGCCTCTATCATACAGACCGGGACGAAGTGCTTGTAGTCCCAGCAGCAGCCTTGCTCGTCTTCCGGATAGTCCACGTCGAACTCTTCCTCGTCCGCATAACCCTTTATGGTGAATGCGAACGCGGCTAGTTGCACTGTGGCGAGCCGCGGGAGTTGAAGGTCGTCGTAGCGATGGAAGCAGGGCGTGTCGAAGACGAAGGGCGCGCGCCCCGCGACCCAGCCGTTCCCGGCGCTCGCGCTGCTGCGGCAGAAGAAGGCCCCGTCGGAAAACAACTCCTTGCGGCGCGCCGTCTTCTCAAGAAGTGCGACGGTCATGCGCGCGTCGCCCTCGAAGAAGGGGTGATAATGCATCTCCGGCTGGCTGCCCTTCACGCGCGTCCAGAGTCCGAGGTTGTCGCCCACGGCCCACCTCAGATACTTGGCGCTCTTCGTCTCGAAGATTTCGCCGTTCTCGCACAACTGCAAGTAAGTGTTGTAGAACTCAGCGGTACTATGGTCGCGGAACCCTACGCTTGAAGCAATTATCATTACCGAACTCCTTGTGAAGCGAGGAGCGCAAATTGAATTTGCACGCGCGTCAATCTGCGACGAGTTGGCCGTAGGTGTCGGGTCTACGGTCGCGGAAGAACTGCCATGTGTTTCGGACTTCGCGAATCTTGTCGAGGTCGAGGTCTGCGACGACGAGCGCGTCTCTGTCGCGCGGGCCTTCGGCGATTATCTGCCCGCGCGGGTCGCAGAAATAGCTCTGGCCGTAAAACTCGCCGATGTCCCAGGGCTGCTCGTGGCCGACGCGATTAATCGCGCCGACGAAGTAGCCGTTGGCGACGGCGTGCGCGGGCTGTTCAAGCTTCCACAAGTATTCGGAAAGCCCCGCGACCGTGGCCGAAGGATTGAAAACGATTTCGGCCCCGTTGAGTCCGAGCGCGCGCGCGCCTTCGGGGAAATGCCGGTCGTAGCAGATGTAAACGCCTATGCGCGCGAACGCCGTGTCGAAGCAAGGGTAGCCGAGGTTGCCGGGGCGGAAGTAGAACTTCTCCCAGAAGCCCGGGTTGACGTGCGGGATGTGATTCTTTCGATACTTGCCCAGATACTTGCCGTCGGCGTCGATGACCGCGGCGGTGTTGTAGTAGACGCCGACGATCTCTTCCTCGTAGATGGGCACGATGATGACCATGCCGTGCCGCTTCGCAACGTCCTGCATCAGTCTCACAGTCGGCCCGTCGGGGATGCGTTCGACTGCCTCGTACCAGCGCGTCTGCTGCTCGGCACAGAAGTATGGTGTGGTGAAGACCTCCTGCATGCAGAGAATCTGAACGCCCTGCGCGGCGGCGTCTTCGATCAACTTCAAATGCTTCTCGACGTTCTCTCGCTTTATTTCTTCTATCCCGGCGTTGGTCGGCGCGGCGTTCGTCGCCTGTATCAATCCACATTTAACAGTGCGTTGCATTTCTTCCTCCGTTCGATTGAATAAAGACTTTTGCAGTCGGGACTGATCATGCCGCCTTCGATGCTTGCGCCCGTACGCTGGCAGCGTCAAGTGTCGGAAGTGGCGGCGCGATTTTCATTAAAGCAAGATACGTGATGGCAGAGACGCCGAAGCCGAGGAACCATGCGTAATCATACAACGGCCTGAGCGCGGGAACTACAAGACCGACCCATGCGAGCGCGCAACCTGCGAGCGTCGCCAAGACCGCGCGCCAGTTCCAGCCACCCGCGTAAGTATAGACGCCCTTGCGACGGTAGAGGTCTGCGAGCGCAAGTTCCTTGCGTCGCACGAGCCAGTAGTCCGCAATCAGCACTCCCGCGATTGCGCCGAGGCCGCCGGAGTATCCGCCGAGCCAACCGAAAATGTAGCCGGAAGGGTCTGCGAGCAAACGCCAGGGCATCATCAGAATGCCGACGACGCCTGTGATGAGTCCGCCCGTGCGAAACGAAATCCAGCGCGGGAATGCGTTGGCGAAGTCGTTGGCGGGCGAGACGACGTTCGCTGCTATGTTGACGGCCAGAGTCGCCACGACGACCGTGAACATTGAGACGGCGATGACAAGCGGATGCTCGAAGCGACCGACGACCTTGACGGGATCCCAAACGTCGGTCGCGGCCATGTCCGGGTAGATGACCATCGCTGCGGAGGTGATGATAACGCCCATCGCCGCGAAGACCGTCATCGTCGAGGGGAGCGCGACCATCTGCCCTACAGCTTGCTCGCGCTGGCTGCGACCGAAGCGCGTGAAGTCGGGCATGTTCAAACTTAGCGTCGCCCAGAATCCTATCATCGCCGTCAAGCTTGGGATGAAGATGGGCCAGAACTCGCCGAGCGTCTTGAAGTGCGCGGGCTGCGTGAGCAGGTAGCCGAGTCCGCCCGCGCGCCAGATGGCCCAAGCGACCAGCAGCGCCGTCATCACCAGCACGAAAGGCGCGGCCCAGTTCTCGACCGCGCGAAGGAGGTTCATGCCGCGGTAGATGATGAAGATGTTGATTCCCCAGAAGACGAGGAACGAAAGCCACTCGGTCGCGGTGTGGCCGCCGATAGCGCCGCCGAGCAGAGTGTGCCAGCCGGGGATGACTGCTTTGAAAAATGTATCGAGCGCCTGTCCGCCGATCCATGCCTGTATGCCGAACCAGCCGCACGCGACGATTGCGCGCATCAGCGCCGGCAGGTTCGACCCGCGCGTGCCGTATGCCGCGCGTGCGAAGACGGGAAAGGGGATTCCGTACTTCGTGCCTGGATGAGAATTGAGAAGAATCGGCGCGAGGACGATTGTGTTTCCGAGTAAGATAGTGATGAGCGCCTGCCACCAGTTCATCCCGGCGCTGATTAATCCCGACGCGAGCATGTAGGTCGGGATGCAGTGCGCCATGCTCACCCACAGCGCCGCGTAGTTGTACGTCGTCCAATCCCTCCGCTCGACGGGCACGGGCGCGAGGTCTTCGTTGAAGAGCGGGCTGGACTTTATTTCTGCCCCGGCTTCAGGTCGCAACTCGACCCGCCCGTCGGCGTGCCGGATCATTTCAGTGTCCTCGATAGTCACTCATTCACCTCAGAAATCTGCCCTACATCAAATTCTGGCGCTTTCAGGTGGATTGAGCGCAAGCTCTTTTCTGATGATGACGCTGAGCCTCGTCCGGCGGCGTTTCAGAGTGCCACACAAGTCCCACGCTTCAGGAACTGGCCGTCGCCCGGCTTGCCCTTGAACTCGCCAGCCTCGACGACGACGCGCCCGCGCGAGAGAACCGTCTCGACCACGCCCTTGATTCGTTTGCCCTCGTAGGCGTTGTAGTCAACGTTCATGTGGCTCGTCTCGACGCCGAGCGTCTGCTCTTTTTCGGGATCGAAGACGACGATATCTGCGTCGGAGCCGACGGCGATTGTGCCTTTGCGCGGGAAGAGGCCGAACATCTTTGCGGCGGCGGTCGAGGTCAACTCGACGAAGCGATTGAGCGAGATGCGATTCTCCACAACGCCGCCGTTGTAGATTAGAGGCACTCGATTCTCGACGCCGGGCGCACCGTTCGGAATCTTCGAGAAGTCTCCGCGGCCCAACTCCTTCTGCTCCTTCATGCAGAAAGGGCAGTGATCCGTCGAGATGACTTGAAGGTCGTCCGACTTCAAGCCCTTCCAAAGCTCGGCCTGATTCGACTTCTCTCTGAGCGGCGGCGTCATCACGTACTTCGCGCCGTCGAAGCCTTCGCCGTAGTCGTCAATCGAGAGAAACAGATACTGCGGGCAGGTCTCTGCGAACGCGGGCAGTCCACGGTCGCGCGCCTCTCGCACTTGATTCAAAGCGTCTGCGCAACTGAGGTGGACAATGTAGACAGGCGACTCGGCCATCTCCGCAATCGCGATTGCACGGTGGACTCCCTCGGCTTCGGCAATCGTCGGGCGCGTCAGCGCGTGGTACTTCGGCGCGGTGCGACCTTGTGCCAGCGCGCGCTTGATGATCTCGTTGATGACGACGCCGTTCTCTGCGTGCATACAGATCAAGCCGCCGCGCTCGCCCGCCGCACTCATCGCGCGGAAGATGGTCGCGTCGTCAACGAGGAAGACGCCGGGATACGCCATGAACATCTTGAAGCTCGTCACGCCCTCGTCCATGATCGCGTGCAACTCTTCGATCCGGTTGTCCTCAAGTTCGGTCGTGATGAGGTGAAAGCCATAATCAATCGCGCACTTGCCCTCGGCCTTCGCGTGCCAGTTGTCCAAACCCTCGACGAGCGACTGCCCCTTGTACTGCACAGCAAAATCAATAATCGTCGTCGTCCCGCCGTGCGCCGCCGCAATCGTGCCCGTGCGAAAGTCGTCGGACGACTCGGTTCCGCCAAACGGCAACTCCATGTGCGTGTGCGGGTCTATGCCGCCGGGGATGACGAGTTTTCCCGCCGCGTCAATCACGCGGTCGGCTTCCATATCAAGCTTCGCGCCGATGACCGAGACGGTTTCGCCTTCAATCAGAATGTCTGCCTTGTAGTCGTCAACCGCCGTGACGACGCGACCGTTGCGAATGAGAGTTTTCATCTAGTCTTCCCTAGACTGTTGCGAAAGAGGCGTCGAGCGCGGCGACCAATTCGTCAATCGTGTCCTTCGTCGAGTTGAGCATGACGCCCGTTCGTATGACGTTGCCGTAGAGGCCGCCTTTGCCGATGAGGACGCCGCGGCGCTTCGTCTCTTCAAAAACTTTGTTGACGGATTGCGGGTCGGGTTCTTTGGTCTCGCGGTCTTTAACGAGTTCGATGGCCTGCATGAGTCCCATGCCGCGCACGTCGCCGATGATGGGGTACTTGTCTTTGAGTTCTTCGAGGCGCTGGCGGAAGTATGCGCCTACCTTTGCCGCATTCGTCTTCAGGTCTTCGTCTTCGATGAACTTGATGACGGCGAGCGCGGCGGCCATCGAGACGGGATTGCCGCCGAAGGTCGAGAAGGTGAGGCCCGGAAATTTGTCCGCAACTTCGGGCGTGGCGACGGTGATTCCGACGGGGACGCCGTTGCCGAGTCCTTTGGCCGAAGTGATGATGTCCGGCTCGACGTTCCAGTGCTCGATGCCGAACCACTTGTCGCCGGTTCGACCCCATGCCGTCTGCACTTCGTCTGCGATGAAGAGGCCGCCGTGCTTGCGCGTGATTTCAACCGCGCGCTCGAAGTATCCGGCGGGCGGGACGATGAAGCCGCCGACGCCAAGGATGGGTTCGGCCATGAACGCGGCGATCTCGCCCGTCGTCGAGGTCATTATCAATTCTTCGATGTCTTCGGCGCAGGCGAGTCCGCATTCGGGATACGTGAGCTTGAAGGGACAGCGATAACAATACGGCGCGCGCGCGTGGACGATGCCTGCGACCTGCGGCGGCAGAGGTCGCCAAGTCGAATGACCCGCCGCCGAAAGTGCCGTCGCCGAGCGCCCCGAATAGCTGTGGCGTAGGACGACGATCTCGTGCCGGCCCGTCGCGGTCTTTGCGGCGCTGAAGGCGGTTTCGTCGGCTTCGGTGCCACTGTTAGTGAAGAAGGATTTTTTCAACTTGCCGGGCGTGATTTGATAGAGCTTCTCGGCGAGGTCGGACTGCGGCTTGTTGGCGTAAAGACTAAAGGTGTGCTGAAGCGTTTTGACCTGCTCGACGACTGCATCAGTCACCTTCGGGTTCGCGTGGCCGACGCTGACGGTGAGTATGCCGCCGAAGCAGTCGAGATACTTGTTGCCCTGATCGTCCCAGACGTACTCGCCCTCGCCTCGGACGAGAGCAATGGGTTCTTTGTAAAACATCGCGAGCGCAGGGAAGAGAAATTCCTTGTACTTGCTGACCGTTTCGGAGATCGCCGGTTTCTGTTCTGTTGTGTTCATTGTTTTCAACCTTCTGGCTTGATGACGAATGACGAATAAAGTTTGACGCCGGAGAGTCGCGCAGCGTGTTTAGATTGACGACTGTTCAACTTAGAACAGCGAGCCTTTGTCGTCCGCGCCGAGCATCGCCTTGCGGACGAGCGGAATCGGCGGGCCGCCGTATTTCAGAAACTCGTCGTGAAACTCTTTCCATGCATTGCGTCCGCCGCGCGAAGCAGTCCAGTCTTCGCGAAGTTTCCGAATCATCAGCTTGCCCATCGTGTAGTTGAGATAGGCCGGGTCGAACGTGCCGCGCGCGGCCTGCTGCTCGGCGTTGCCCTTGTCCTGAAATCCCTGCTCGACGAACATCTTTTCAGAATCCGCGACCGTCATGCCCTTCGTGTGCATTCCGATTGCGGAGAGAAAGCGGACGTTGCGAAGCAAGGCTTCGGTCAGTTGACCGATGTGCATTTCGGGATTGTCCGCGCCGAGTCCGGCGTCGTACATCATCTCTTCAGTGTAGTGCGCCCAGCCTTCGGCGAAGGCGTAGCCGACGAAGACCTGACCGAACTTCGACGACGAGCGGTTCGCGTGCAGGAATTGCAGGAAGTGCCCGGGCCAGACTTCGTGAACCGACGTGAATAGAAGACTGCCGACGCCGGGCACGTAATCGGCGCGCTGCTCAGGCGACCACGTTGGGTCGGGCGGCGAGACGTAATAGGTCGAAGGCAAACCCGTCTCGTAAGGCCCCGGAATGTTTATGTACGCGAAGTTCCAACGCTTGTAAGGCGGCGCTTCGCCGACCTTCGCCACTTCCGTGCCGGGGATCGTGACGATGTTGTTCTGAGTCAGAAAATTTCTCAGGTCGTCGAGTTGATGACGCGCTGCTTCGACGACATCGCCCTCCGGCTTGTGCGCTTGTGCTTTGGCGACGCAGGCTTGAACGGTCTCGCCCGGCGTGTACTTGTCGCAGGCTTCGCGCAGCGCCGAGAGGTTGCGCTCCAAGTCCTGACGCCCGACGGCTTCGAGTTGGTCGAGCGGAACGTCAACGCGCTCGGTGTCTTTCAACATCTGGCTGAAGAGGTCGGGGCCAAGCGCGAAATTATCCGTCGCGGTCGCCTCTTGCGAGCCGAGCCACGCGTCGAAATCTTTAATCGCTTTTGTCGCCGCGTCATTCGCCGTTTTGAAATCCGACTGAAGCGCCTCGTCTTTCACGGATGCGAAGACGGCGGGCACGTCCTTCGAGTAAAAGTCCGCGAGGCCGCCGATTGTCGTGCGACCGATCTTGATGTAAGTGTGCGGGAGCGGCAGTCGAAGGTTGGCGCGAATCTGCGCGAGCGCGGTCGGGACTGACTTCGCATAGGCCGTGTAAGCGCGCAGGCGAACGTCGGGCGTCGCGTACTCGCGCGAGACGTAAACGTCCGGGTCAATCGAGTCGGCGTAGAAGAAAGGATTCTTGTACGGCGCTTCGGCCTTCTCCATCCAGAAGAGGTCTTTGTCAACCTGTGCGATTAAGTAATCACGCTCGAAGCGTTGTCGTTCGTCGAGCGAAGAGTCCGCGAACTGCGTCGCTTGGTCGCGCTCTGCGTGCAGGCGCGCGATCTCTCTCTTGATTCCTGCGTCGCTCCAATCGGGGAGCTTTCCGTCGAACTCGTGCCGCCCCGCATAGACGGCAACGTCCGGGTGCGCCGCAAAGTAGTCGTCGAGAAACTTGCCTACGAATGCATCCCACTGCTGCGACTGCGGCGAGGCGGCGGGAGTAGCAGACTGATTCGATGTTTGCGGCATGGGTTGTTGCTGACAGCCCGAAAGCGCGAAGAGAAGCGCGAGAATGAGCGAGACGTATAAAGGGAAGTTCAAATTCCGTGACTCAAGCATATTTTTTACACCGCCTTTGGAAAAGTTAACAAAAAGTCGGCGCGCATTTGAGTCAGTACAAATTCCCCTCGCGCTTCCGTCCCGTGTAGTCAACGTAAACGACTTTCAGTTCCGTGTAGAAGTCGAGCGCGGTCGAGCCTTGCTCGAAAGCGCCGACGCCCGTCGCTTTGATTCCGCCGAACGGGACGTGCGCCTCGCCGCCGGTCGTCGGCGAGTTGACGTGCGTCATGCCCGTCTCGATCTCTTCGACGAAGCGGAAGACGCGCGCTGCGTCGTTTGTAAAGACCGAGGACGAAAGACCGTACTCGCAGTCGTTCGCAACCTGCATCGCCTCGTCGAAATCCTTGACGCGCAGGACGGAGAGGACGGGGCCGAAAATCTCTTCGCGCGCGATTCTCATGTCGGGCGTCACGCGGTCGAAGACCGTCGGTTGAATAAAGAAGCCTTTGCGAAGTCCGGCGCCGTCCGCCGTCGCGCCGCCCGTTATCAACTCCGCGCCGTCCTCGCGCCCGATGTCCATGTAGCTCAAAACCGATTTGAACTGGCTGGAATCGACAATCGGCCCGACCTCAGTCTCCGGGTTCATGCCGTCGCCCAGACGGAGAGACCTCGCCCGCTCGACGACGCGCGCGACGAACTCGTCGGCGACCGATTCGACGACGACGGCGCGGCTCGTCGCAGTGCAGCGCTGGCCCGTCGAGCCGAAAGCGCCCTGCGCCGTTGACTCGACGGCGAGCGACATGTCTGCGTCTTCGAGAATGACGACCGGATTCTTGCCGCCCATCTCGCACTGCACGCGGACGCCGCGCCGCGCCGCCTGCTCGTAGAGCTTGATGCCGACGCCGTTCGAGCCTGTGAAAGAGATCGCGCGCACCGCACGGTGGCTCACCACCTCGTCGCCCGCCTCCGAGCCTGAGCCGAGCACGAGGTTCAGGACGCCCGCTGGCAAGCCCGCATCGGCGAATATCTCGACGATGCGGGCGGCGGTCGCGGGCGTGTTCGTCGCGGGCTTGAAGACGACCGTGTTTCCTGCGACGAGAGCGGGCGCGATCTTCCAGACCGGAATCGCGACCGGAAAATTCCAGGGCGTGACGACGGCGACGACTCCGTGCGGCTGGCGGATCGTGTACGCGAAGTTCGATGGAAGCTCCGAAGGGATCGTCTCGCCGTTCATGCGCCGCGACTCGCCGGCGCAGAACTCGGCGACGTTGATCGAGCGCTGAATCTCGCCGCGCGCCTCGCCCAGAGTCTTGCCCTCTTCGCGCGTGAGCATGCGCGCGAGGTTCTCCTTGTCCTCTTCCAAAAGGCGCGCGGCGCGCGCGACGATTCGCCCGCGCGCGGGAGCCGGAGTCGAGCGCCATGCGCGAAAGCTTTCAGCCGCCGACTCGACCGCGCCCCGCGCCTCTTCGCGCGTCGAGAGCTTGACGACGCCGATCACGTCATCCGTGTTCGCGGGGTTCGTATTCTCGACCGTCTTCTGCGAGACGGACTCAACCCACTCGCCGCCAATGAAATTTCGATAAGTGTCCATGAGAACTCTTCCGTATCGCGCCTTCACTCTCACGCTCAGGTTCGTTGACGGAAGGCGACGGCCCGAAGGCCGTCGCCTGCATGCAGCTATTCGATCTGTCTTGCCGCGCCGTGGACGGAAGCGAACTTCAGGAGCGCGGATATCCGGCGAAGGCGAAAATATAACACGCGGGGCGCTCAGTCAAAGACGGAATCGTTCCGGCGGACGTGGTCGTTTTCAGCGTCCTCCGCTATCATGTCGTGCGTTCGCCACAGCAAGCAACCCGGCGGGACAACAAGACGAATCAGTCCGACTCTGACGCACATGACGTTAAGCGACGAGGGGAAAACTGCGAGCCACCGAAGCCTGCGCGAACTGCTCGAAGCGCGCGCCGCAGCATCGCCGGAAAAGGTCTTCCTGTTCTCGGAGTGCGACGGAAGGCGATTCACTTACCGCGAGTTCGACGGGGCCGTGAACCGCTTAGCGAATATGCTCGCCGCGCGCGGCACGGCCAAGGGCGACGTTGTGAGCCTTCTGATGCCGAACAGCGCCGAGTACATCGTCGCATACTTCGCGTGCTTCAAGCTCGGCGCGCTCGCGGGGCCTGTCAACTCGCTTCTGAAGCCGGAGGAGACGGCTTATGTCGTCGGCAACTCAGAGGCGAAGCTTCTGCTCTACAACTCGCAGTTTGCCGGACAGGTCGAGGAGATTCGCGGCAGACTCGAAGGTTTGCGCGAAGCCGTCGCGTTCGACGACGTGGCCGAGGCGACGAAGGGACATTCAACCGAAGCGGGCGTGTGGAGCGAGACGCCGCTGGCGCGCGACGACGAGGCGATCATCATCTACACTTCGGGCACGACGGGCAGGCCGAAGGGCTGCCTGCTCACGCACGGAAACCTCATCGCCAACGCGCGGCAGATCGTCGAATGGCTCGGCTTTACGAAAGACGACAGGCTGCTCTCGATCATGCCGCTCTTTCACATGAACGCCGTCTCCGTGACGACGATGAGCGCGCTCTACGCCGCGGGTTCGACGGTCGTCAGCCCACGCTTCTCGGCTTCGCGCTTCTGGCAGATCATAAGCGAATACCAGATAACTTCATTCGGGTCGGTCGCGACGATGCTCTCGATGCTTCTGGCGACCTACCCCGACGGCGTGCCCGAAGGCTTGAGCACGCGGCGGCTCAGGTTCGCGATGTGCGGCTCGGCGCCCGTGCCAGCCGCAGTAATGCGCCGCTTCGAGCAGACTTTTAATTGTCCGGTGGTCGAAGGCTACGGACTCTCGGAGTCAACGTGCCGCTCGACCTTCAACCCTTTTGATGATAGGCGGCGCGCGGGTTCGTGCGGGCTGAGCATCGGAAACGAGATGCGAGTCGTTGACGAAGACGACAACGAACTCCCCGACGGAGCGCCGGGCGAGATCGTCATGCGCGGCGAAAATATTTTCAAAGGCTACTTCAAGAACGAAGAGGCGACCCGGCGCGCTTTCCGCGGCGGCTGGTTCCACACGGGCGACGTGGGCTTCCGCGACGCGGAAGGCTTCTTCCACATCGTTGACCGAAAGTCCGACATGATCATACGCGGCGGCGAGAACATCTACCCGCGCGAGATTGACGAGCTTCTCTACAAACACACGGCGGTCGCGGAGGCTGCGGCCATCGGCGTCCCCGACGAGCTTTACGGCGAGGAGGTCGTGGCCTTCGTCGTTTTGAAGTCGGGGCAGGCTGTGACGGAAGATGAGATCAGGGCTTACTGCCGCGAGCACCTCGCCGACTACAAGTGCCCGAAGCGTGTGAGCATCGTCGAGTCTTTGCCGAAGGGGCCGACAGGGAAAGTGCTCAAGCGAGAATTGCAGTCCCTTTGGCGAAAGAAGGACGGCTAAGCGTACCTGATGGCAAAGCTCAAGGATAAGGTCAAGAACGTTCTCGACGAAGCGCGAATGCTGATTCTCGGTGCGCAGGTTCTCGTCGGCTTACAGTTCCGCTCATTTTTCGAGAATGGCTTCGACTCGCTCCCGCTCACGTCGCAACTGCTGAAGCTCTTCGGACTCGGCCTGATGCTCGTCGCCATCGGCCTGCTTATTTCGCCAACGGCATATCACCGGCTCGTCGAGCGCGGCGAAGACACGGAGGGAATTCATAACTATACGTCGAGGTTGATGAAGTTCGCGCTGATGCCATTCGCCGTCGGACTCAGCTTCGATCTGTATGTGGCTACGCAGAAAATCGTCGGGTGGAAGTCGGGAGTCGTCGCGGGACTATCGGGTTTGTTGATCGCAATTTTTTTCTGGTATGCGCTCGAACTCTACAGTAGGCGCGAGCGGGCGGACGAGATAAGCGAAGCGAGGAAGGAGTCGGAGATGAGTGAAGAGAATGGCGAAGGAGAGAGCGAGAGCGAAAAGCTGAGCAGCAAGATAAAGCACGTGCTGACGGAGTGTCGCGTCGTGCTGCCGGGCGCGCAGGCTCTGATGGGTTTCCAGTTCATCGCCGTTTTGACGGAGAGCTTCGACAAGATGCCTTCGGCTTCAAAGTACATACACCTCGCGAGCATAGGGATGTCCGCGCTCGCGATTGTGTTTCTGATGACGCCCGCGGCCTACCACCGCATCGTCGAGCGGGGCGAAGAGACGGAACACTTTCACCGCTTCGCATCGAAGATACTCATCGCGTCGCTCGTGCCGCTCGCGCTAGGTTTGTGCGGCGACGTTTACGTCGTCGTCGAAAAAGTCACCGAGTCGCAACTCGTTTCGGTCGTCTCGGCGCTCGTCATCCTCGCGATCTTCTGGGAACTCTGGTTCGGCCTGACGCTCTACCGTCGCACTCAGCGCGAGTACGCGAGTTGAGGCGGCAGGAATAATTAACATGGCAGGAATAATTAACATGGATGGACAGGATAAACAGGATGGATGATTTGAGATTTCAAATTTCAAATCTTTAATCTCAAATCTGAAATCGATCATCCTGCCCATCCTGCCAATCCATGTTCAAATTGCTTTACACGAAACATTGGAGAAAACTCTTGAAACATATCACCCCCGTTCTGATGTCGGCGCTTCTCATCTCTTCGCTCGTGTTCACAACACGCGGGCAGAGTTCGATCAGGTCGGCGGCAACTGCGGGCACCGCGCCGCGCGACGAGAGAATCGCGCGAGAGGCCGGGGCCATGCGCGCGCAACTCGTCGCGCAGCGCCGCGACTTCCACATGCACCCGGAGTTGTCGAACCGCGAGGAGCGAACCTCGCGCGTCGTCGCCGAACGTCTGCGCGCAATCGGCCTGACGGACGTAAAGACGGGCGTCGGGAAGTACGGCGTCACGGCGCTTCTCGTCGGCGCGAAGCCCGGCCCCGTCGTCGCCGTGCGCGCAGACATGGACGCGCTGCCGATTCAGGAAGTCAACGACGTGCCGTACAAGTCGCTCGTGCCCGGCGTCAAGCACGCCTGCGGCCACGACGCGCATACGACGATTGAACTCGGCGTCGCCGAAATCCTCTACGGTATGCGCGACGAGATTCACGGCACGATCAAGTTCATCTTTCAGCCCGCCGAAGAAGGCGCGCCGGCGGGCGAAGAAGGCGGCGCAAAACTTCTAATCAAAGAGGGCGTGTTAGAGAATCCGCGCCCGCAGGTCATCTTCGGACTGCACACGAACCCTGACTTGCAGGTCGGGCAGATCGGCTATCACGTCGGCCCCGCGATGGCCTCGTCCGACACATTCACCATAACGATTCACGGCAAGTCTTCGCACGGCGCGCAGCCGCAGAACGGCGTTGACGCGGTCGTCGTCGCGTCGCAAGCCGTTCTCGCTTTGCAGAACATACGCAGCCGCCGCATTGATCCGTTGGAGCCGCTCGTCATCACGGTCGGGACTATTCAGGGCGGAACGCGCTTCAACATCATCGCGGGCGAGGTGAAGATGACCGGCACGATGCGAACGCTCAACGACGAGGTTCGCGAGCACGCAATCGCCATGATGCGCGAGACGCTTCAGAACGTCACAGCCGCCTACGGCGCGACCTACGATCTGACGTTCGACGACGGCAACCCCGTTACCTACAACAAGCCCTCGCTCGTCGAAGAAACTCTCCCGACAATCCAACGCGTCGTCGGCACACAGAACGCCGTCGCGCTCAAGCCCTTCATGCCGTCCGAGGATTTCGCGAACTACCAGAAGGTCGTGCCCGGCTTCTACTACTACCTCGGCGTTGGCAACAAAGCGAAAGGCATTACTGCGGGCTGGCACACTGCGGACTTCGACATTGACGAAGACAGTCTCGTCTGGGGCGTCAAGGTAATGTCGAACGTCCTGCTCGACTATCTCGACCATCACGCGGGAGATAAACAGTGAACTGGCAACCGCCGCTTATGACAAAGCGGCTCGCGCCTCTTCTTTTAATACTCCTGCTATCGTGCACATCTGCACGCGCGCAGGCCGCTCTGCGTTGGGGCGCTGATCCGAGCGGCGGCGCTCCTTACGTTTTCGCAGACCCGGCGCACCCGGATGTCTACGTCGGCTACGAGAAGGAGATTGTTGACGACCTTGCGGCGGCGATGAGCCGCAAGCCGGAGTTCGTCCCGACCGACTGGGAAACAATCGTCACGTCGCTTCAGCGCGGCGAGTTCGACGTAATAGTCAACGGACTTGAGCCGACGGAAGACCGCGCGCGCTTCATACTCTTCAGCAAGCCCTATTACATCTTTCAACTCCAACTCACCGTCCGCAAAAACGAGACGCGCATTCGTTCGCTCGAAGACTGTCACGCACACACCGTCGGCACGCTCGGCAACACAGCCGCTTCGCGTCTGCTCGCGCAGGAAGGGATTCCTTACAAAGATTACGAAGACCCCGTCGGCGCATACAAAGACCTCGAACTCGGGCGCATCGACGCGGTAATCATGGACAATCCGGCGGAGATGTTCTACGCGCGCAACAATCCGCGTCTGAAGCCTGCGGGCGACCCCGTACATCGAGGCGCTTACGTCGTAGGTCTTCGCAAAGGCGACGACGCGCTCAAGGCTGAAGTTGACGCCGCGATTGACAAGATTATGCGCGACGGCTCGTTAGAGAAGATTCTGCGGAAGTGGAATCTTTGGAACGACGCGCAGGCGGAACTCGAAGCACCCGCGCGCACAGACGTTGCGGCGGGCGAGAAGAAACCGGACGAAGCGAAGTACGAGATAACGTCTTCGTCTTTCAATTGGCGCGAGGCTTTGCTGCGTCTGACGCGCGCGGCGCTCGTCACGGTCTTGCTCTCGTTCGGCGCGATGATAATCGCCGTCACGCTCGGACTCGCGCTCGCCGTCGCGCAGTCGAGCGGGCCGCGTTGGCTGCAAGCAGTCTCGACCGTTTACGTCGAGTTCTTCCGCGGAACACCCGTGCTCGTCCAACTTTTATTTCTTTACTTCGGACTGCCGCGCGTGGGTCTTGCGATGCCGGGATGGTTGACGGCGCTCGTAGGGTTGGGGTTGAACTACGCGGCTTACGAGTCGCAGGTTTATCGCGCGGCGCTCGAAGCCATCCCGCGCGGGCAGTACGAGGCCGCGTACTCGCTCGGCATGACTCGCGTGCTCGCCTTTCGTCGAATCATTCTGCCGCAGGCGTTGCGAATCGCTCTGCCGCCGATGACGAACGATTTCGTCTCGCTCTTCAAAGACACATCGGTCGCGTTCGCGATCTCCGTTTGGGAACTGGCGACGGCCTATCGAGAGCTTGCGAATGCGTCGGGCGAGTTCCTTCTGCTCGGCTTAATCGTATCGGCCTTCTATCTTCTGATGAGCCTTCCGCTCGCGCGACTCGCGCGCCGCCTCGAAGTCAGGATGCAGCGCGGGCGCGTCGAGTCTTCGGAGGTGTCTGCATGATTCGAGTCGAGGGACTTGGAAAGACGACGGGCGAGACGCGAATACTTCGCGGCGTGAGTTTCGAGGTCGAGCCGCGGACGGTTCTCGGCGTGATGGGCGCGTCGGGCGGCGGGAAGACTACGCTTCTGCGTTGTCTCAACGGGCTTGAGCGCGTGAGCGAGGGCGCGGTCGAGTGTGGCGGCGTTCGTCTGGAAGCAGGGCTGACCGAGAAAGAATACGAGCGGCGCGTGCGCCAACTCCGCCGGCGCGTCGGCATGGTCTTCCAGCACCTCTTCCTTTTCCCGCACCTGAGCGTGTTGGGCAACATAACGGAAGCGCCCGTGCAGGTTCTAAAGAAAGCGCGTGACGAGTCGGAAGCAACTGCGCACGAACTACTCGATTCGGTCGGACTCAAGGGCAAGGCCGGACGATATCCGGAATCGCTTTCGGGCGGCGAGCAGCAGAGAGTCGCAATCGTGCGCGCGCTCGCGATGCGCCCGGACGTTCTTCTCTTCGACGAGCCGACGAGCGCGCTCGACCCGCGCCGAAGCTTCGAGCTTATCGCCGTACTCCGGCGCTTCGTCGAGCAAGGGCAGACGATGGTCATCGTCTCGCACTCGATAAAATTTCTCGAAGGCGTCTCCGACCAACTGCTTTACATGGAAGCGGGCGAGGCCGTCGAGTTTGGCGATAAGGAGCAAGTCCTTCGCGAGCCGCGCGACCAAAGGACGCGCGACTTTCTTTCGCAGACTGACTGAGGCCGCGGCAAAGGTTCTCGACAAAGACACTCGACGGAGAACAAAGGACGGATGAAGAAAACAATTCTACTCATCATCGCTTTGACCATCGGCGGAGTCTGCAAACCGACGCGGGCGCAAACTCAAACCAACGCGCCCGCCGCTAACCCTGCGAACGCGGCGACTCCTGCGCCGACGCCGCCAGCGTGGCTCGACCGGCGAGTGCGCGAAGAGGTCTCGAAGTTCGAGGGGACGGTCAGCCTCTACGCGAAGAACCTCGACACGGGCGCGGTTTATGATTTGAACGGCGACGCGCCCGTGCGGACTGCGAGCACGATAAAACTCGCGGTGATGGTCGAAGCCTTCGCGCGTGTCGCGGAGGGGCGCGCGAAGTGGACGGACGAACTCGTGCTCGACAAGTCTGTGAGGTACGCAGGCTCAGGCGTCTTGCAGGACTTGGGCGACGGCCTTCGCCTGACGCTTCGCGACGCGGTCACGCTGATGTTGACCGTGAGCGACAACACTGCGACCAACATGGTGCTCGACTACCTGACGACGGACGCCGTGAACAGACGCATGGACTCGCTCGGCTTCAAACAGACGCGCATCATGCGTAGAGTCGGCGGCGGCGGCGACAGCGAGGAAGGGAAGAGGGAAGAGAACAAACGCTTCGGCCTTGGACGCACGAGTCCGCACGAGATGGTCACGCTGATGGAACGGCTTGAGCGCGGCGAGATCGTAAGCCCCGCGGCCTCGAAAGAGATGATCGAATTGTTGAAGCGCGAGCAGACGAAGGACGGCATCTGGCGCGAGCTTTGGAACATTCCGACGGCGACGAAGGCGGGCGCGCTCGACGCGCTCCGAAGCAACGTCGGCATCATCTACCACACGCGGGGCCGCATTGCGCTCGCCGTCACCTGCGACGACATGCCGGAACAGAACTGGACCGCCGACAATCCGGCGTACCTTCTAATGTCGCGCCTCTCCGAAATCATCATTGACGGACTGGGCAAGTAGTTCAAAGTTCAAGGTTCAAGGTTCAAAGTTCAAAGTTCAATCGTCGGTTCGAGGTTCAACGCGCGTTTGGCGTTCGGTCAATCGTCTTTGACTTTGAACCTTGAACCTTGAACTTTGAACCTTGAACTTTTAGCTTTAAACTTGAGCTATGGCTAATCCGGTAAAGCGCCTGCCTGAAAATGTCGCGGGCGATTTCTACGTTGACGACAGTTGCATCGACTGCGACGCGTGCCGGCAGATAGCGCCCAATATATTCCGCGACCACGGCGAGCAGTCGAGCGTCTTCCGCCAGCCTGAGACAGAAGAGGAAGTCCGACGCGCTTTGATGAGCATCGTCGCGTGCCCGACATCTTCGATAGGCACGAGCAGACGATACAACGCGCGCGTCGGCGTCGAGGCTTTCCCCACGCCCGTTGACGGTAACGTTTACTACTGCGGCTTCAACGCGGAGTCGAGCTTCGGCGCCTGGAGCTATCTCGTCGTTCGTTCGGAAGAGGAAGGCGGCAACCTGCTCGTTGACTCGCCGCGATTCACACGCCCGCTCGTGCGAAAGATTGAATCACTGGGCGGCGTCCGCACAATCTTTCTCACGCACCGCGACGACGTTGCAGACCACTCGAAGTTCGCGCGCCACTTTCGCGCCCGGCGCGTCATGCACCGGGACGACAACGCCGCTCGCTACGGCGTCGAGCATGTCGTCGAAGGCGAGGACGCCGTTCGCCTCGAACGCGATCTCGTCGTCATCCCGACGCCGGGACACACACGCGGTCACGCCGTGCTTCTATACAAAGACAAGTACCTCTTCACCGGCGACCACCTCGCATGGTCACCCACGCGCGACATGCTGACGGCGTTTCGCAGCGCATGCTGGTACTCTTGGACTGTGCAGACTCGTTCGATGGAGAGGCTTCTGGATTACAGCTTCGAGTGGGTCTTGCCCGGCCACGGTCGCATACACAACGACACGGCGGAAAAGATGCACGAACATTTGGAAGGGTGCGTCGAGTGGATGAAGATGGTCGGCTGAGACTTTATATTTTACTGCTTTACTATGCCCGCGCATTGTCAATCAAAAATCTCGTTCACTTGCATTCGCCAGCCGGGGACGGCGGGTTCGGCTTCAGCAGTCTCGCCGTGGCGATAAATTGTAGGGTTAGACGGATCTGACGCCCTGTAAACTTTAATCGTGTCATCACCGAGAAGGTCAACGTCCCAGACTACGAGCGTTCCCGCCGCGAAATAATCGTCGCGCTTTTTGAGGATCGCCGCCTCAGCCTTCTTCCCGTAGTCAAACTCGCTTCTGACTTCGACGGAGAAGACGGGCGCTCCTTCGAGAAACTTCATCTCCGTGGATTTGCCAGTGTAGAAGGAGGCATCAGGGCTGAAAGAGTCGCGGTCGGGCAGATTAACTTTGTAACCCGTGTTGTCGGGGTAGGCGCGCCCGATGCTCTTACCGCGCGTAAACTCTCTCAGGCTGGATGCGATGTTGAAGGCTGCGCGGCTTGGCATATCACCGGTAGGCGACATCAGTATCAGTTCTCCGTTAACGACCTCGGCTTTACCGTTTTCGGGCACGTGATACAGGTCTTCGATGGTGGCTTGAGTCTTCGTGGACATATTTCTCCAACCTCGCAAAGAATATTATCACGCATCATAGGAAGCGTATAACTTCTGATATGAGCAACGCGGCTCTGCATGTCCCAAACGGTGACAAACAGCGCCGCGTAGATTTTCTCCGCCGACAACGCGCAGTCGCTTCTCAGAGATTAATGCTCAGTCGCCGTAGGCCGAAGCCTGCTCGCCGTTTTGCGTGCGACCGATTTGGAGGACGCTGGCGTCAATCATGTTGAGTCCCTTCGTTGTCTCGAAGCCGGGGACGATCTCTTTCTGTAGCGGCTTCATGCCTGTGCGATCACGCTTGCGGCCCGTGAAGTCGAGGTAGAGTCGGCGTCGGAGCAGTCGGTCTGGCACGCCCGCGAAGCGGTAGAGCGGGTACTTGATGCCGTCGCCGAAGAGTTTGCGTCCGAGCATGTAATAGTAGAAGGGAACGCCGAGCGAGAACTTTGTGGCGGCGCGCGAGCGCGTGTACCAGAATCCGAGATTGTACTTCCAGCAGGTGAAGAAGAACTCCCACTGAAGGTCTGTCATCTCAATCAGCTTCGCGCTCGACTTCGACGCCATCCTTGTGTCTTCGAGCGGGACGAAGAAGGTCGGCACAATCGTCCCCTTCATGTCGCGCAGGTCGTAGAGAAGGTCTAAAGACTGCTTCGTGTCGTCGTCTGTCTCGCCCGGAAGCCCTATGATGAAGGTGCAGAACGGAAACCAGTTGTTCCGGTTCAGAATCTCCATGCCTTTGACGACAACGTCGCGCCATTGATTCGCTTTGTATGGATAAGCCTTGCCCTTCATGAACGTGTTGAAGAGACGCGAGCTTCCGGTCTCAAGCCCGATGATCGGGTCAATGCAGCGCTGCTCAGGGTCTGTTGACTCGGCGTGCCGGACGTGCGAGTAGGGAACCAGAAGCGGCGTCAGGCGCTCGATAATCGAAGGGTCTTTCACCACGGGGGCCATCGTGATGTGCGAGGTCTGAATCGTCTCGACTCCGGGCACGGACTTGATGCTTCTGAAAAGCGTTTCGAGCGCGGGGACGTTCGGCGTGAAGTTCGGAAGCTGCTCGTAGAGGAACATATCCTCGGACAAGATCATTATCTCGGTCGCTCCCTCGCGCGCGTTTACTTCTGTCGAGGCGACGATATGCTCCAAAGGAAACGAGCGCCCGACTTTCGTCGCGGGCGAGCAGAACTGGCAGCCGCGACCGCAGCCGCGCGTTATCTCTACGACGCCGAAGGTCGAGCGGTGGCGGACGACCGGAATCTCTTCGACCGAGGGCTGCGTCTCTTTCGGAAGTTTGACGATGCGCGGCAGAGTCGGGTCGCCCTCGATGATGCGGCGGAAGAGTTCGCCGAAGACGCGCTCGATCTCGCCGTCAATCAGGTAGTCAATCTTGAACTCGTCGAGGCGTTCGGCCTTCTCCAACTGCCACGCGCCGGGGCCGCCGACGACGATCTTCGGCTTGTACTTCTGGATTACGGGGTGCGTGACGATGCGTATGAACTCGTGCGCGTTCAGAGGCATAAGGCTCGCGCCCGCGAGCTTCGAGTAAACGTCGGTCGCGTAGGAGATGCCGAGCGGGTTGTGTGCGTGGATGGCGAGGACGCGCGTCTCGGGGCCGACGAAGCGTTCGAGGTTCTCAACATAGCAGGTGACGACATCCTCCTCGGCGTACTCGCGCAGCAGGAGCGTCTCGACCATCCGCAGGCCGTTCGGGACGTACCTTGCCCGACCGTCGGGCCAAGACTCGTTGACAAGCGATTCGGGCGGGATGAACTGCTTGCTGTACTTGTGCGGGATGGTCGCCGAGAGCATCTGCTGCCAGATGCTATGGTGCCATTCGCTCGCCTCCGAGTTCGAGGCGGCGAGAACGATCAAGGGGGAAGCCATAGAAGTTGAGCCTGTGCCTCTCTGGTTGGCCTCAGCCGAATTCCGGGCCGTCGATTTAAGCAGGGCGGGCGGGTCATTCAAACCAAGTGGGAGACCCCGCCGCGTGTCCGAACAAAATCATAACAGGCGGCGCAATTTTAGCATCGACGTAAAAATTGGCAAGGAGTAAATGCCGGCGGGATATCGAAGATTTTTCGGAGGCGTACCGTCAGGGCATCTGTTCGAGTTGCTGCTGGTACTCCTGCGTCTCCGGACTCTGCGGCGCGAGCTTTGAAAGGTGTTCGACCGCCTCGCTCGCCGTCGCCTTGTCGCCCTTCTTGAGCGCGGCTGCGGCGATGTTCTTCCAACTGTTCAAGTGGTTCGGGTCGATGGCGACCGACTTGCGATACTCGGCGATTGCGCGGTCGTAGTCGCCGCGCATGAAGAAGGTGTTGCCGAGGTCTGTGCGAACGTCGGGCGAGTCGGGCTTGACGGCGAGCGCGCGCTCGTAGAAGGTCGCGGCTGCGGCGAGGTCTTTCGCGTCGTACTTCACGTTGCCCATCTGCGAGAGCACGTCGAAGTCGTTGGACTTGATGCCGAGCGCGCGGTTGTAGTAGAGCGCGGCCTTGTCGTAGTCCTGATGGTCGTAGAAAACCTTTGCGGCGTCGGCCTGCGCCTGAAAGTCCTTCGGGTTGCGGTCGGCCTTGTCCATCGCCGACTGCGCATCGGCTGAAGTCGAAGCGGCGGACGACTGCGTGGGTGCTGTCGCGTCGGCGTCATCGTCGCCCCCGACGCCGACGCTTGGATGGCCGGGCGGGAGCTTGCCGCTCGCCTGCTGCTCGGAATCCAGAGGCCCCGCGACACCGCTCGAAGTGCGTGGCGTTGACGCCGCGCCCGCGCCCGGCCTCGTGATCGAGTTCGCGACGAAGAAGCCGACGGCGAAGCCGAGCACGACGCCCAAGACGCAATAGAGAACGTTCTTTGACATGACGAGAGGCGGAATCCTTCCGACGGAATTTTTCGACGATAGTTTCCATGCAGGCACCCGCACCGCACGGTGTTTGTGCCGCTCGAATCGAGGCGGAATGATAGCACACGGCTTTGTATTTCAAAGCCGCGTGCGGCGCGTCGAAATCCGCCGGCGCGGAAAAGAGTGTGCGCCTTCGGCGGGCGCTACACAGCTTGGCGCCGGGATGTATAATGAGGCGGAACGAAAAGCGGCGGGTCGTCGCGGGCAGGTCGCAGTAGAGTTGCCGTCCATCCCTGCATTAGTTATTATGCGTGGCGCAACCTGTTCGGTGTCCTGACGCATTCGCCCCGTACCCTTTCTGTCGTGTCCGTTTTGAACTACGCAACACACAACAATGTCAGCAATCGAAGAGACTAAACCCCAAGTCGCTGTGCCGAAAGCCCCGACGGCTTCCGCCGCGCCCTCGGTCGTGACGCGCGCACTGAACCTGCTCAGTTCCGTCCGCTTCGGCGTCACGCTGCTCGTAATGCTCGCCATCGCGTGCATGATCGGGATGCTGATCGTCCAGCAGAACGTCGAGGGCTTCGACAAGTATTTCGCAGACCTGACGCCCGCGCAGAAGTTCCTCTACGGCAAGCTCGGCTTCTTCGACATCTATCACGCGTGGTACTTCGACCTGATCCTCCTCGTTCTCTCGCTCAACATCGTCCTTGCCTCGATTGACCGTTTCCCTTCGGCGTGGACTTACATCAGGAAGAAGAAGCTCGACGCCTCGGCGCACTGGCTGCGCGGGCAGGAGCAGAGCGCGAGTCTCAGGTTCGAGCACGCGGCGAGCCGCGACGCAGTCGTCGAGAGAGTCTCGGCGGCGTTCGCCGGGAACCGCTTTAAGGCGAAGGTGACGGAGAAGAACGGGAAGACGTTCGTCTTCGGCGAGCGCGGCACGTGGAATCGTCTCGGCGCATACGCCGTCCACGTCGCGCTTTTGACGATCTTCTCCGGCGCGTTCCTGACCGCGGAGTTCGGTCACACGGGCAGCATGGGACTCGAACCCGGCCAGACCTCAAGCGAGATGACCGAGACGGTCTTCGACGTGGATCAGGTTTCGCAGGCGACCTACCAACTCCCGTTCAAGATCGAGTGCACCGACATCGAGCAGAAGCTTATACGCAAAGAGGGCGCGATAACCTCCGACAACACGCTCGACTGGCTAACGCGCATCAGCATTACAGACCCGGAGATTAAGGTTAAAGACCCGAAGACCGGCCAGACAAAGGCGCTCGTCACGGAGGCGCTCGTGCACCTCAACGCGCCTTACGACTATCGCGGCTATCGTCTCTTTCAGGCGAGCTTCATCGCCAACGGCAACGCGCGCAGCATAACCTTGCGCGTCACGCCGCAGCAGGGCGGCCAGTCGCAGGACATAACTATCCCTCGCAACGGTAAGACACGCCTCGCCGACGGCACGCTCGTCGAGTACAAAGACTTCAGCGCGAACTTCACCGTCGGCGGCAACAACCCGGATGCCGAAGAGGGCACGTACACGAACCCCGCGGCGACGCTCTCGGTCACGCCGCCGGGCGCGACTCCGCAGAAGGCTTTCGCCTTCACACCGGAGATGGCCGAGCGCGCGCCCTTCGCCAAGCAGCCCGTCGCGGGCTACACGTGGCGGCTCGTTGATTTCGAGAAGGCACCGAAGGCGCACGTCCTCTCGATTCAGAAAGACCCCGGCTCGGCTATCGTTTACATAGGATTCACGCTGCTTGGGCTTACGCTTGGCGCGGTCTTCTTCTTCTCGCACGACCGCATCTGGGCGCTCATCGAAGAGAAAGAAGGCGCGTTCGATGTCGTGCTTGGCGGCAACACGAATCGCAATCATCTTGGCTTCGGCGACCGGTTCAAGAAACTCGTCGTCGCAATCGGCGGAGAACCTTTCGAGGTGAAAAAGGCATGAGCGAAGTAATGAAGCAGCCGGCGGTCGTGGGCGCGCCGGAGATCAACTTGAAGAGCGCGAGTCTTTCGTCGTACCTGCCCGCCGCAATCGCCTTCGCGGGCGCGGGCGCGCTGACGTTCCTTCGATGGAAGGTCGGGCCTGAGCACTTCAGTTCCGACGGCGCGCTGATGATGCTTGCGCTCGCGGCCTACCTCATCGCGGCGGTCTTCTATCTCATGAATCTGTACGCGCCTTCGCCGCTCTTCGAGAAGATCGGTTTGGGGAGCGCGACCATCGGCGTGATGATGAATCTCGCAAGCTGGCTCACGCGCTGGGTCGCGTACCGCGAGCACGACGTTGCCATCTGGATTCAGCAGGGCAAGCCGCAGGCCGAGTGGCCGTGGCTGTTCCGCAACATCCCTTTCTCGAACCTCTACGATCTGTCGCTCGCGTTCGCCTTCGGCGCGGGCGCGACGACTTTGCTCATCGCGCACCGCAAAAACTTTCGCTTCCTCGGCGCGGTCTCTCTGCCGCTGGCGGCGCTGGTTCTGACGCTCGCTCGCTTTATCGGCGACGACATTTTGGGTCTTCAGCCCGTGCTCGACTCCTACTGGCGGCCCATACACGTCGGCATCGCGTCGCTCAGTTACGGTATCGCGCTCGTCTGCTTCGCGTCCGCGGTCGTCTTCCTTCTGAAAGACGGGGTGAAGACCGAAGCGATGGCAGTCTGGTCGAGCATCTTCGCAATCGCGGTCATCGCGACAATCGGCGGCCCGCTCGGCTCGTTCCCCGTAATCACGACGGGGACGTATTCGGTCTTGACGTTCCTGCCTCCGCGCGCGCCGCTTCCGCTCCGCGCAGACTTGCCTTACGTCGGTTGGATTCTAATCGCCGCGGCGCTCCTGCTCGCAGGCGTCGTCGCGCTGTTCTACATGTACCTCTTCAAAGGCGACGAGCGCGCGAAACGTCTGGGCCATCACGTCCTGAAGGCCGCTCTCGTCGCGCAGGCTCTGGCAATCGTCGTGCTCGTCTGGCAGGTGAAGACGATCAAGCAGGTAGCGGTCTGCGAGGGCGCGCGGCCCGCGGAGACGGCCTGCATCGGCACCGACAAGTTCTACGGTTTCTGGAAGGAGATGGCCTTGCGCGAGGGCGGCAATCCCGCGCAGGTCGCCGCCGTCCCGCACGAGGATGCGGAGAAGCGCGCCGCCCAATACGTCAGCCAGAATCAGGGCGAAATGTTCCTGAGCCTGAACGCGAACCCCGTCGAACTCGCCGCGCTAATCACTGCGTTCGCGGGCACGCTCTTCGCCATCATCTTCAGCTTCAACCCAGAGAAACTTCGCGCCGCGCTGCCCGACAAGGAGAAGATCGACAGCCTTATGTACAAGACGGGCGGCATAACGTTCGCGGGACTGGCGCTGCTTCTGATGACGGGCGCGGTCTGGGCGAACGAGAGTTGGGGTCACTACTGGCAGTGGGACTCGAAAGAGACGGGAGCGTTCGTCGCGTTCCTCACATACGGAGGCTTCCTGCACATACGAATCTCGCGCGGCTGGACGGGACGCTCTTCCGCGTACTTCGCGATCATCGCTTTCCTTCTGATCGTCTTCACATATCTCGGAGTCAGCTATCTCCTGCCGGGCATGCACTCTTACGCTTGAGAAAGTGATGAGTGATGAGTAATGAGTGATGAGTAAAAGACGGCTTGGCTTTTACTCATCACTCATTACTCATTACTCATCACTCATCACTATTTGAAAAATGACCAGAGAGAACATCCTATTCGCAATCGTCGGTCTTCTGCTCGGATATCTCGTCGCGTTTCATCTCGTCGTCTATGTGAACCGGAACCAGCCCGCGCGCGTCTCGGCGGCTGCGGCAGACTCTTCGGGCAATCTGCCGCCGGATCACCCCGCCGTCCCGTCGAACGACGTGAAGGACAGGCAGCGTTTGCAGTCGGGGGCCGAGCGCGCCGCGCAGGCCGCGCGCGACGATCCGAAGAACTTCGACGCGCAGATGCAGGCCGCCAACGCATACTTTCAGGCGGGCGGCTTCGAGGACGCGATTGACTTTCTGACGCGCGCGAATAAGCTTCGCCCCGACGATTACGACACGCTCGTCCGGCTCGGCAACGTCTATTCTTCCGCCGAGCGGTACGAGGACGCGGAGCGCTGGTACAAGGCCGCGCTCGCTAAAAAGCCCGACGACTGCGACACGCGCTCCGAGCTTGCGATCACCTACTACCTTCGCACGCCGAAGCAGACCGACAAGGCGATTTTGGAACTCAGGCACAACCTCGAACTCAAGCCCGACCACGTGCCGAGCCTTCACAACCTCTCGCTCATGCTCATCGAGCAGAAGCAGTTCGCCGAGGCCGAGGCCACGCTCGCGCGGCTGGAGAGAGCCGAACCCGGTTACGCGCAACTGCCCGAGCTTCGCGAAGAGTTGGACAAGGCGCGACGCGGCGTGACGACCGACACGAGCGGCGCGCAGAAAAAAACGCAGAGCGACTGAAGAAAAATGTTTCGCCCCGGCACGAAACCATGATAGAAGGCACGGGACGAAAAATCCGACACGAGGAAAATATGAGACCCGACAGGCTCCTGTTTTCAAGAACGTTCGCACACGCACTCGTGCTCCTGTTCGCCTGCGCCTTCGCGGCGAGCGCGCAGACGCCCGGCGGTGCTTGCAAGGTGAACACTCCGGCGGGGCTGAAGGTCGAGGCCCCTGCGTCGCCCGACGTGACGACCGGCATAAAAATCACCGTCACGGGCGCGGACGGAAAGCCCGTCCAGCGCAAACGCTTCTTCCTGCTCGCGCGCAGCGCAGCCGCGAGCGGCCTCGACTTCGCTTCTGTGCCGAAGCGCGCCGACTTCCTCGCGGGCGCGAGTCAACAGTTGCGCGACTGGCTCGCCAGACATGACTGCGACTCGCTCTACTGCCCCGACTACGAGAACGACTACGCCGAGGCCGTCAAGACCGTGCCCGAGTTCAAGCAGGCTTATGAAGAGGGGCAGAAGAAGTACCACAACGACAAGCTCGCGCTTCAGTGGGTGACGGACAACTTCCCGCTAAAGAACGTCAGAACCGAATACTACAAACGCAAGAAGGCTTGGCTCGAACAGGCCGCGCAGAAGTCCGGGCGCGTCTCTTCGGTGATGACCGACGAGAAGGGCAACGGGTATTTTCTGAACGTCAAAGTCGGCAGCTACTACGTCTCGAACCTTCTGCCTCTGGACGCGGGCGGCGTCCTTTGGGACTGTCAGGTGACGGCGATACCGCCTGTGCCGAATCAACTCAACTCCGTCACCGTCGTGATGACCGCCGCGAAGCAGGCGGCATCGCTCTCGCCGCGTTAGCGTCACTTGCGCGGAAAACTTTTTTGCAAGCGCGAGTGCGCTGACGATGCGGGCGGAGAAATTTGTTGTCAGACAAACCCAACTGTGCTACAACCCGCTTCAGGCATTTCAAAGTTTCTTTCTGAGCACTGCCGTCAGGCCGCCCCGCAAGTTTAGGTTTGAGGTTTGAACGCGAATCCCTAACTGCGAAGCTTTGACCGAGTTTGCCCGCAAGCCCGAATGAAGCATCGAACACTGACGCTCGCGACGCTTCTGCTACTAGCCTCGGCGGCGTTCGTCTGCCCGCGCTTCGCGACAAAAGCCGCGGGCGCGAAGACCGACCCCGCCGCGCTGCGACAGCGCCGCGCGCCGTCGGCATCGCAGCCGCGACCGTCGAGCACCGACTACTCGAAGTTCACGCACGACATCCCGCAACATCAGAAGGGCTGCGACACTTGCCACGCCTCGCCGAGCGACAACTGGCAGCAGGCTCGCGCGAAAGACGCGGCCTATCCGGACGTAACGGATTACCCGGAGCACGCATCCTGCATAGATTGTCACCGGCGGCAGTTCTTTAGCGGCGCGCGTCCCGCGATCTGCGCGGTCTGCCACACGGTCGTCTCGCCTCGCTCGGGCGAGCGCTTCCCGTTCGAGAACCCTGCGGATGCCTTCTTGAAGTCGCCGAAGGCGTCGAGGCGCACAGAGTTCTCAATCAACTTCCCGCACGACCGCCATCAGGACGTGATGGCACGCCTCTCGACGCCGTTCGCGACCGCCGGAGGCTTCGGCCTCGTCCGCGCTTCGTTCGAGCCGCAGGCGCAGGCGACACCGCAAACACAGACGACGCCGCAAGCACAGACGACGCCGATTGACAACTGCTCGCTTTGCCACAAGACCTACGAGCCTGAAGGGGATTCGCCCGACGAGTACGTGACGAAGCCTGCGGCGGAACTCCCGGAGAATGACCTTCACTTCCCTGCGTTCTGGCTGAAGAAGGGGATGCTGAAGACGACTCCGAGCAGCCATGCGTCCTGCTTCAACTGCCACTATCAGGGCGGCGGAGAAAAACCGTATTCGTCGGACTGCGCAGGCTGTCATCAGCTTTCGCCGAAAGTGCCGCGCGCTTTGAGAGGCGCGGCCCCCGCACCGAACACGCCGCCGCGCGACGCCGACTTGAGCAATCCTTCGGTGAAGGGAATCACAGACCCGGACGTTCTCGCAGACTTCGCGCAGCGCCGCGTCGCGCGCTTCAAACACGAAGTCCACGATCACATGACGAAGGTCGGCTGCACTTCTTGCCACGTCACGATCACGTCGGCCAGCAAGATAAATGCCGACACGCTCTACGTGCCCATACAGACCTGCGCGCCTTGCCACACAGGAACGAAAGCACCGAAGAACGTAATCTTTCAAGAGGTCGAGCAGCGCAAAAAACCCGAAGGCGCGAACTACGCGTGCGCCAAGTGTCACATCAACTACGGGAAACAGCCGACGCCGAAGTCGCACAGCGACCTGTTCGCGAAATGAGCAGGCCGCATTCGCTGAAAGTAAGGCCGACAGAGATTTGAGAATGGAGAGGGAAGCGCAAAACCGTAAGACCGAAGCGCGCGCCGAAGCCACGACGGCAGGCGTCGCTGCTTCGCGCGCGTCGCGTCGTCTGGCGTCGCTGCTTCTGGTCGTAGCATTCGCAGCCGTCTTCACGCTAATGGCGATGCGCGGGCTGGTGGCTAAGGCTGACGTAGCGCCCGCGCCTTCGACAAACGCAGGAGGCGTCGCGCCCCTCGCGCAGAGCGGGCAGAGGTTCTCGCACGCGATACGCCAGCACGCTTCGGTCGGCTGCGACTCGTGCCACGTGCGCTCCGAAGACCCGCACCCGCACCTGCCCGGCCACAAGGCTTGCATCGAATGTCACGCCACCGACTTCACCACGCCGCAAAGCGGTCTCTGCATGAACTGTCACACGAACGTCGAGTCGAACAACCCGCCGCTCAAGGCTTTCCCCGGGCTGATAGACTTCGGGATGCGATTCGACCACGCGCGACACATGACGGGCGGCGCGAAACCCGCACGCGGCTGCGCCTCTTGCCATCTGCCCGCGCGACGCGGCGAGACAATCCCCGGCGGATTCACGGCGCACCAGAACTGCTACCAGTGCCATTCGCCGACGGCGCAGTCGGGCGGTCGGAGCATCGCGACGTGCAGTCTCTGCCACGCGCTCGGCAGCTACTCGCGACCGGGCATAGGCGCGAAGGCTTACACGGTCGGCTTCAACCACGCGACGCACGGCTCGCGCCAAGGCTTGAGTTGCGAGGAATGCCACGCGGTTCGGGCGGGCGCGGCGCAGACGCAGCAGGTCGCCTCGCCGCAGCCGACGCAGCACTTCGGCTCGGGCCGCGGGCAGAGTTGCATGACGTGTCACAACGGGAAACGCGTCTTCGGCGGCGACAACTTTGCCGACTGCAAGAAGTGCCACACGGGCCAGACGTTCCGCTTCTGAGCGCGTCGAGAAAATAGTTTGACAGCCCGGAGCGGCGCGTCTATCATTCCCGAACTCCCCGGACGGCGGCAGAAGTTTATCGGTTCGCAAACCTCGCCGAAGGCTCGCGTTCGTCTCTCGCTCGGACGTTATTTTGAAATTCGGACAAGGAAGGCTTTCTAAGGAAAAGCGATTATGAAACTCTTTTTCGTGTCGGCGGCGCTCGCGTGTTTCCTTTGCCTCGTCATCGGCTGCAACTCGAAGGCGCTCAAGTCGAGCGCGGGCGCTCTTGTGGCCGACGCCAAGACGCCGCAGGACGTTTACAAGCTCTCGACCGATCCGAAGGTGGACAAAGGCAAGGCGCTCGCCATCACCTTCAACCATCTCAACCACACGACGAAGCCCGAATACAGTCTTGACGGTACGCACACCGTCGGCTGCGTCGAGTGCCACCACACGGAGCAGCCCGCTTCGGAGGCCGCAAAGCATCCGCCCGACAAGACCGCGTACCCGGCTGACCGAACCGTCACGCTGACTGCCGACACGGCGAAAGACCCGAAGACGCCGGACGTGCAGAACTGTCGCGCCTGCCACGCGCAGGACGGCGAGAAGCCGAAGCTTCTCGCCGACATCCCGCAGGTCACGTTCGAGGGCGACACCGATCCGACGCCGCTTACAAATCAAGAGGCGTTCCATCGCAACTGCAACGGCTGTCACGATCAGGCCGTCGAGAAGAGGAAGGGAATCAACGCGCCGTCCACGAACGAGTGCGCAAAGTGCCACACGGGCAAGTGAGTCCCGTCGAAAATTCCGAAACACCGCAGCGCCCGCCAGTCCGTGTGACTCGGCGGGCGTCGGCGTGTATCATCGTCCGGCAAAACAATCCTTCAGGAGTAATCCGCGATGCGAAAGATTCTTCTCACTTCGACGCTCGCGGCCCTGGCATTTGCCAAGGGCTGTGGCGGCACGCAGACATCGAACGCGCCCGCGCGTAATTCAAACGCGAACTCGGCGAACACCACGCAGACGGGCGGCGACGCAGTCCCGAACATGAACGGCGTCGGCGTCGTTTCGTCGCACGGCGGCGGCGCGGCGGCGACAACTCCGTCGGCGGGCGGCACTTCCGACCGCTCTCTCCTCGACACGTCGCAACTCGACGCGCGCATCAAGAAGGCTGCGGAGAAGGCGAAGGCTTCGGGCGCGAGCGCCGCGGACAAGAAGGCGGCGGCGGAAGCGTACCTCGCGCGGGGCAACGAATACTATTCCGCAGGCCAGCCGCGACTCTACAAATACGCGCTCGCGGACTTCCGCGAAGTCCTCAAGTACGACCCCGACAACAGCGAGGCCAAAGAGAAGGTTGACACCATCGTCTCAATCTATCAGAGCATGGGCCGTCCCGTCCCGGAAGTCAGCCCTGAGCCTTGACGCCCGTCGAGTCGTCGAAAACAACATAACCGCGGGCGTGTGGCGAACGGGTCTAGCCATTTGCGACTAAGACCCGCTCGCCCGCGGTTATGCTTCATCGCCTCAGCCGATCTTTACGCCGATTGATTCGAGGAACTTCGTCGGGCGGTCGCCGCCGATCATGGCGAAGATGTAGTCGTTCGGGATCGTGGCCTTGACCTCCTGCGTGCGAGCGTTCATCAGCACGACCTCGCCGTCGCTGATCTCCTTGATCGCGGTGCCGAAGAAAACCTTTATCTTGCCCTCGTCAATGCAGTCGTAAACCTGTAGCTTGTTGCCGAACTTCAAGTCGTTCTTCATGTCCGAGCGGATGACGAGCGTCACGTCGTTGATCTCCGAGTCGGGCCGGAACGTAATCCTGTCCCCCTGCCGCGTCGCCACCAGATCAACGGCGGCCTCGATGGCCGAGTTGCCCGCGCCGACGACGACGATCTTCTTACGCTTGTAGGCTTCAGGGTCGGTCAGCTTGTACTTGACCTTGTCCTCCGTGCGACCGTCGCGTGTGACCTTCATCTCTTCGCCCGGAAGTTTAAGTTTCATCGGCGTGCCGCGGTTGCCAAGGGCTAGTACGACACGCCGCGCGTTGTATGTGACCTTCTTCTTCTCGACTCCCTGTTCGGTCTGCACGACGAAGTAGTCGCCGTCCTCGGCCTTCTTCACCGACTTGCAGCTTTCAGACTCGTTGACTCGCACGCCCGACTCGTTCATCACGCGCGTCCAACCTTCGAGAATGGCCTCGCGCTGCTGGCCGAGTCCTTCGGGCTTTATACCGCCGCGCGGTTCCATCGTCTCAGGCTTGAAGAAGACGTACTTGTTCGCCGGGTAAGCCTCGATGGTGGCGAGCACCTTGTCCTGCTCGATGCCGACGTATGAGAGGCCGAAACGCTGTGCCGTTATCGCGGCGGAGAGTCCTGCGGGGCCGATGCCGATGATGGCAACCTCGACGTTGGCCTTAGCTTCGGGAGCAGTGCCGTTCCTGAGTTCCTCGTAGATGAACTTGACGCAGTCCGTGCCCTCGTTCGTCGCGTTCTTGATAAGCGGCGTGCCCGAAACGTCGCCGATGATGTAGCAGCCGGGAACGTCGGTCATGAACTTCGCGTCGCGGTTCGGGACTTTGCGCGGCGGAATCCGCTTGTTCGTGTTGACGACGATGCAAGCCTTCGGGTTGACGGGACACTCGACCTGACACGAAGTGTCTTCCATGCACTGGTCTGCGGCGACGGGCGTTGAGACGCCGTTGACGATTGCGAGAACGTCGTGCGGGCACGCGTCAACGCAGGCGTGACAGCCGATGCAGCGCTCTGTGATGACGACAGGGTGCGGATACGTTGGCCCGTCCGGGTCGTACTTGTCCAACTGCTCCTTCGTGAGCTTGATCCTGCCGTCGTCCTCTTCCGGCTTCGGCGGCAGAGGCTCTTCCAGCAGGACGAGCGCGCGGCGCGAGTCGCGCACGGCGAACGCGATGCCCGTGACGACGAGCAAAAGGCCGAGACTAAGCCAGCCCCACCAAGGCAGCCCGCCGAAGAAGCTCTTGCTCGGGTCTTTCGTGATCAGGTTTATGGGCATGAGCAAGGCCCACAAAGCAAGTATTGAAAATAACTGTGATTTCTTCATCGTCTTAGCGTGTGTTGGTGTCTGCGGCCCGAAAACTTCGCCCGGCGGCGGACTCTATTTTTGCTGCGACGCGTCGCTCGTCGTGAAGTCGGGCGACTTCGCTGTTAAATCATTCAGAAGCGCGCGCCCCCACTCGCGCCGCGCGAGCGGGTGCTGCACGTGACATGAGATGCAGTTGGGTTTGTTCTCCGCCCCTGCAAAAACATTCTCGAACTTGCCGCCGCGGTCGCCAGTGTTCCCGTTGTGACAGACGCCGCAGGTCGTCTTCGGTGTGTCGCGGTCGGGATTTACGGGCGCGAAAAACTTGTGGCAAGACGAGCATGACATCTCGCCTTCGCTGTTCGATGGCAGTCCGCCGATTGCCTTAACCCGATGGACGTGCAAGGCGTGGAACTCGGCGCTGCGTCGAACGTCGTCGGGGTCGCGCGTAGAGCCGATGGGAACCAGACTGCTCTTGATGTTCGCGACGATCTTCTGAACCTCCGCCGACTTCTGCTGCCACTCTTCGTCCGTCAATCCCTCCCAGACCCACTTGCCCGCCGACACAGGATAGCCGAAAGTTCCGCCGTGCGGCGTGCCGACCGTGTGGCCGTTGTAGGTCTTGCCGTTCGCGTTTGTGTGGCAGGTCGTACAGGTCGTGATGCTTGCGACAGCGGGACGGAACTCCGTGCCCTGATGCTCGACGTGACAGTCTGTGCAGCCTATCCCAGCCGAGTGGTGCGCGTCCGTCACGGTCGGCTTAAAGCCTGTCGAGTCGTGGCACGACGAGCAGTTCTTGTCCATGCTCGTCCTGAGTGCGTGACAGGTCGTGCACGAACCCGCGTTCGCCTGCTTCGCAATGGGTGGCTGCGACTGAACCGCCGTGCGTGCGTGCGGAGAAGAGACCGGCGCGGGCGCGTATCCTTGCGCGAAGACGACCGCGGCGACTATCGAAAGGACTGCGACGAGCACGAGTCCCCAGATGAAGACAGAGAAGGGCCACGGGCGCACGAGATCTCGCGTCGGAGTCCAGTTGAAGCGCGCCTTGCCTAAAACGCGCGTCGTCTTCTGCGGTCGAAGCGGCGAGACGTGCTGCATCTTTCCGGCCTCGCGCTTGCGCTTCTCCCAGAAGACGTTGAGCGCAGCGGAGAGTTCGGTTGACCCGTCGCCGGGATGCGGCGCGGCGTGTGGCTGCGCCTGCGGCGCTTCGCTTCGGCTCTCGGTGTCGCCGACGCTCATCGCAACTTCGAGCGTGACTGTGATGCTGAGCGCGTCTGTAAGGCGCGCGATGTGCAGAAAGTACGGACCGATCTGGAGCACGTCGCCGTCGGCTAAAACTTCCGCCGCCTCGATTGCGACGACGCGACCGTTCAAGGTCGTGCCGCTCGAATGGCTGAAGTTGTAGAGGTAGAAGCGGCCGTCTGCCTCGTTTATCCCTGCGTGCAGGCGCGAAACCATCGGATGATTCAAGACGAGTTCGCAACTCGGCACGCGACCGATCTTCAACCCGTCGGCGACGAGCGCGACCGGGTCAACGTTCAAATCCTCGCGGTTGATTATGAATCTGCTGGCCTTAGTCTCCATAAATTTTTCAGCGCACGGCGAAGAAGACGACCTGAACGATATGCACGAGCATGAGCGCGAGCATCAGCGACGACGCGACGACGTGCGGCGCGAGCCAGAGCTTTAGAAGCTGGTGTAGATAAATCAGAGAGTCAACGCGGCGGAGCGTGACGGTCGCCTCGATTGCTTCGAGAAGGAGTTGGCGGGATTCGGGATCGAGTCCGCGCGCCTCTGCCTCGTACTCTTCGCGTGCGGCGGCGAGCAGTTCGGTCAACTCCTCGCGCCGGGCGTACTGGCGTATGAGATAGCGGAACGCGAAGACCTTGCCGCGAACCTTTTTGCGAATGAACCCGCGCAAACGTTCGTTGCTGCGCTGGCCGATGTCGGCGAGCGTCTCGCGCAACTCTTCGCGGCGCGCTCGAAGGTCTTCGATCAGAAGCGGCTCGCCCTCGATGCTCGTCATGATTCGCGGCGCGACTAAGTAAACGGCGATGCCGAAAAGCCCCGTCACGATGACGGCGTCGAACGATATCATCAGCAGCGACGTGAGAAGCCCGCCCGTCGTCTTCCCGCCGTGCAGAAGCAGCACTAGCCCCGCGACGACGCCTAGATAGACGTGCATCAGCATCCAGTAGCGGAGCGCGCCCGCGCGTCTTTTATAAACCTGTTTTCGCGCGGGGTAGGTCATTACGGCAGCGATGCCGCCAAGCCCGACGAGTCCCGTTATCCAGCGAACCGTCAGCCATGTGCCGCCGATGCGCCCGTCAATGCCGTAGCGCTCAAACCCAAGAATCGTTCCGGCCACGGCGGCGATTGCGAGAAGAACGCCGAAGACGTGCCAGAGCGTCGCGAGCGGATCGCGCTTGTGTATGTTTCGACCGATGGCCTGCGTCTGATCTCGATAGACGATGCCGAGGCGCGAGTTGACTTCGGGAAAATACTCGCGCGGGTTGACGCGAACGAGCGCGCCGGTCGGACAATTCTCCTGACACGAGAAGGCTTGCGTCTTCGCCTCCGGCGGGTTGAGCGTCGTGCCCTGACAGAGATTGCATTTCGTCGCGAGCAGGTTGTCGGTCGCCGTCACGGGCTGAGGCGGCGGCGGCGGGGACATCGTCACCCAACTCAAAACTTTCTGACCCGTAGTTAGCGGATTCGGCGCTTCCGGCTTACGCGGAATCATCGTGATCGCGTTGTAAGGGCACTGCGTCGCGCAGTCGCCGCAGCCGATGCAGGTCTTCGGGTCGATATCTATCTGCCCGTTCTCGAAGCGACCGATTGCGCCCGTCGGGCAACCCGTCAGGCACTCAGGATCTTGACAGTGCATGCAGACCGAGGGAACGAGAATCTGCTCGCTCGCGACGCCGCCGTGTTTCTTGACGCGCTCGATGTGTATGCCGCGTCGCAGAAGGCGCGACTGGCCGTGGACGTGATGGCAGGCCATCGAGCAGTTGCCGCAGCGGACGCACTTGTCCATGTCCATGACGAGCAGGTTCGTGCCGTCAACAATGCCGGTCGCGATCTCGCGCTCGGTCGAAGAGATGACGCTCTTGTTCACCTTCGACGAGACGCGCACGTCGTCGTCGGCGAGCGAGAAGTCGGAGAAGGTTCGGACAACTGTCTCTTTAAGTTCGCGGTCTGAGCGAAGCGGAGGCATGGCGACTTCGAGGACTTCGGTTCGCTGGAGGACGATTGCCGTGTAGGCCCAGCGCGTGTCGCGCTCGACGCCTTCGAGTCCGAGGCAGTTGCCCGCGCCGAGGAAGTCAACGCCGACGCCTTCGGGCAAGCCCTCGATGAGAAGGTCGCCCATGACCGCGCCGTAGCCGAGTCCGCTCACGCGTCGAACCCAACCGTTCTTGATGAAGATAACTCGGTCTATTAGTTCGCCCTCGCGGAAGAGGACGTGGTGCTTTGCATAGACCATGAAGCGCGCAGACTTGCCGAGCCGGTCGATCAACCCGTGCTCGAACTCCTCGCCCGTCGCCTGCTTCACGTCAATGAGCGTTCGGCTAAGCCCGTGCTTTCGATAGTTCACGTCGAGCACCTGCCCGAACTTTGGGAGCTTTCTGAGCAGGCGAAGCGCCGGGCGTGTGACTTCGAGAACTTGGGCCGTCGAGTCGGGCGGCGCGCAGATGGTCGCGTTGCGCGGCACGCCCGCGAGAATTGACATCTCGCCGAAGCTAGCGCCCGCCGGAAGCTCTCCGACCTTCCGATTCTCGTCCGACTCCTTGTCGCGGACGTACACGTCGAGCTTGCCGGCGACGGTGATAAAGAAAGTGTTGCCGCCCCAGTCGCCCTCGCGTATGACCTCTTCGCCCGCGCCATACTCGTAGAGATGGACGTAAGGGCCGACCTTCTTGCCGTTGTAGTTGCGACCGTAGGCGATGACTTCGAGATCGAGTTCGTGCTCGAAGTGCCCGTCGTGTTTTTCTAAAAGCTCGGCGATGATGTCAACGCTGCGAATCGCGTCGAGCACGGTCTTGTGCTTCTTAATTTCTTTCGGCATGGCCTCTGTCGTAAAAAAAAATAAGATTCAAACTGGGGCTTGTTGCTTGCCCCGCCGCGGGTGCGGCGTCTGTACGCGGGCGACTTACGAATTGAGCGGGCATTATAGCACCACGCGACGGGATGCAAAGCGAGATTTTCGGATGCTTTTTGGAACTCAGGCCGTGGAACGGGCGTGTACCTCCGAAGCGGAGGACGCCGGGAAGAGTGTATAATTTCGGCACGTCTCGTCCGGCCCGTTTGAAATCCGGGTTTGACGCTTTTTTGATTCCGAGTTCAGTTTTGTAAAATCTGAGTGTAGCCCGTCCCGGAATGAGCGCCATTTTCTACACCGACGAATTGATCTTCAGCGTCAAGGCGGCGGACGCCCACGCGCAGGTCTGCGAGCCGGTCGCGGCGTTGAGCGATCACCGTCTGCTCGAAGCGACGCGGGCGGGCGACGAGGCGGCGTTCGCCGAGATCGTCCGGCGATACAAGAATCAGATAACGAACTTCGTTTACCGGATGACGAACGACTACGACCTCGCCGTTGATCTCGCGCAGGAGACTTTCATGCGCGTCTATGCGGCTGCCGACCGCTACCAGACGAGCTTCGCGTTCTCGACCTACATCTACCGCATCGCGACGAACCTCGCGATCTCGGAGCTTCGACGCCGCAAGCGCCGGCGGATGGTCTCGCTCACGAGCTTTTTCCGCGAGCGCGAGTCGCCGTCCGAATCCTTCGAGCTTGACATGCCGGACTCGGGGCCGCTTCAGGACGTGACGTTCGTCGAGGACGAGCGCCGCGCCGCGGTCGCACGCGCGATTGCGACGCTGCCTGAGAAGTATCGCGCCCCACTCGTGCTGCGCGATGTTGAGGAGCGCAGCTACGAAGAGATCGCGCGCATCCTCCAAATGAACGAGGGCACGGTCAAGTCGCGCATCAATCGCGCCCGGACGTTCCTGCGCGACAAGTTGCAGGGCTACCTGTGAAGGAAGTGTTTTAATGTCAGAGTGCAAGACTTACCAATCGGAGATTGAAGATTCGGCCCGCGGCATGAGCGACCGAGCGCGTGCGCACGCAGAGTCGTGCGGCGCTTGCGGCGAAGCCTTGCGCGCGAGCGATTCGCTTAGCCGGCTCGTCCGCGGACTCGAAAAAGTCGAGGCCCCGGCGGACTTCGAGTTTCGTCTGCGGGCGCGCATGGCTTCGCGAAAAGGCGGGCGCGGGCGGTTTCAAACGACGCGGCGCGGCGCTCTCTCCGGCTACTTGACGGTCGCAGCCGCCGTCTGCTTCCTCGTGATCTCGGCATCGCTATACCTCTGGCAGTGGCACGCGCCCGCTTCTGAGCGGAAGGACAGCGTTGCAGTCGAGAGCGAGAAAGCATCGCAGCCGACTCCGGCCAGTGTTGCGTCAGTGCCGTCGGGCACATCGAATCCGGTTGCCGTCGGCGATTCAGTCCCGTCGGCGATAATGAAACAGGCGAGTGGCATAAGGCCGCGCGCCGGGTCGCAGCGGCAAGTCAGAGAAACAGCGCGAATTGAAGATGGCAAGAGGACTGTTGCGAATAATTCATTCGCAGTGTCATCGGCTCCGATCATGATTTCGGTTAACAGGCCGGCGGAGCCGCTGCGCGTTGTCTTGAGAGACGAGCAGGGCGCGGCTCACGTCGTTCGGATGCGGGCGGTGAGCTTCGGCTCGCAGGAAATTCTCTCCCGCGATGTCGCGGGCGCGCGGTCGGACGCGAAGAGCGAGGAAGGGGTCTGGTAAGTTTTCGATGAGGTTGCGAAGTTTCAGCCTGAAGTCTTTTTTGAATGTCGGCACGGCGGCGTTCGCGCTGCAATCTGCGTGTCTGCTTTCAGTGTGTTCAGTCAGCGCGCTCGGTCAGGACGTGACTCCGAAGGCCGATCCTCGTTCAATGATTCAGACGGAAGCGCCGCTGCCGCCTGAACCGAAGGAAAAGCGCGCGGTCGCCGCCGGTACGGACACGCCCGCGCCCGCGGCAGCGCCCGCGGCCCCGGTCGCCGCAAAGGCGGTCGTCGCGCAGACGCCGCCGGCGCGCAGAGTCGCGCCGCGTGCGAGCACCCCGCCGCGTCAGGTTGTCACGGTCGTGCACCGCCTGAGCGGTTGGAAGCTGCTCAACTGGCTCGCGTCGAGCGGCCCGCCATCGGTCGAGCTTGACGACCTGCCCTCGACCGACGACGTTCACACGAACATCGTCGCGGGGTACATTTCCGAAGACGGGCGGACGGTCGTGGCTCGTCTGCCGCGCGCAGAGGTCGGACTCGATTCTTTCCCCGCGCCGCCTCCCGGACTCTTGCCCTCGACAGTCTTTAAGCAGAGTGACGAGCACGAGTACACAATCGTCACCGCCGACGGGATGCGCGCCGACGCGAAGTTCGTCGGACTCGATGCCTCGACGGGACTGTCGCTTCTCGAATCGAACGAGACTTTATTCTCCGGCGCTCCGATTGGCAGCGAGGGCGACACGGACGATCCCATCGTCGGCCAACTCGTGCGCCTCTACGCGCCCGCGCCCGCGCCGAAGGCCGCGACGGTCGCCGGCGCTTCTACGGTCGCCGAAGACGGATACATTTACCTGAGCATTGATCGAATAGAAGGCCGGTTGACCGAAGTCAAACGCGCGCCGTCCGGCAGACTCGCCAGCGTCGTCGCGCGCGCGGACGTGCCGCCGGAGTGGGTCGGAGCGGTCGCCGCGGACGACTCCGGCGATGTCGTAGGCATCGTCTCGCAGAGCGTTCAGGGCGAGACGAGGATCGTGCCCGTAGAGACGATCCGAAGCGCGCGCGAGCGCGTCCTCGGCTTGCGCGCGAGCGCACCGCAACCATGGCTCGGCGCGCGCGGCGACGCCGCCTTCCGCGCTCCGCTTGAGACGTGGGTCGGTCTGGGGTGGAAGCCCGAGTTCGCTTTGCCGCACATACAGAACAGGCAGGGGGTCTTCCTGACTTCGGTCGCTCCGGGTACGCCGGCTGCGCTCGCTGGCCTGCGCCCCGGCGACGTGATCGCCCGCGTCGGCGCGCGCGACGTGCGGAGCGTCGAAGACCTTTCGTTCTCGCTCAAGGATGCGGGCGTCGGCTCGCTCGTTGACTTTACAGTCTGGCGCGCGTTAGAGCAGACGCCGCTCAAGCTCTCCGTCCAACTCAAAGGCGCGCAGAACCCGGCGCTCGCGACCGCCGAAGCCGAGGAGCGAGCCGCCCGCGCGAGCCTTGCAACGCTGCGCCGCGAAGCCGAAGATGTGAAGGCCGACGAACTGCGCGCCGCGGACATGGCGGCGCTCACGCAGTTGGCGCAGCGACTTCAGGAGACGCAACAGCAGCTAGACAAAGTCCGCGAGCAGATCGAAGAGGCCGAGGCGCGCGTCGCTGCGGCCCGCGTTTACGTCGTCGCCGACCCGTCTCTCATGCGAGCGAACGCTTACACGGCAACGCCTTTGCAGACGTTCGGACTCAACGCCGTCAGCCTGAACTCGCGCGGCGCATCGCGACTCGGCGCGAGCCGCGGGCTGCTCGTCGTCGCCGTCCGTCCCGACAGCCCCTGCGCCGCGAGCGGTCTGCGTGCCGGCGACCTGATCGAAACTCTCAACGGCTCGCCGTTCACGCCGGCTGACTTCGGACGCCTCGTCTCGGCCTACGAGACGACGACGCCGATCACGCTCGGACTCGTCCGCGAAGGCCGTCGCCTCACGCTCAACGTCTCGCTCGCCTTGGAGGGTGAAAGGCAAAAGTAGACGGAAAAAGAGGGTATTGGGTTCTGGGTTCTGGGTTCTGGTCGTCTTCAACCCGTGCGCGCCTAACATCAAGCCCGGAACCCAAAACCTAATACCCAAAACCCTCTTTCCACCTTTTGCCTGATTACTGCCTGTGCTAATCTTGTCCCGCCGCTCGTTTATCAAAATCACATGAAGGCTCTCGGAACGAAATGTTGCAGGAGGCCGTCGAGTTCTACCACAAACTTCTCGAAGAGGGCGACGTTGCGGAGTCGTCGCGCCGTATGCTCGACGAAGGGCTTGAGCGAGCCAAGCTCATCTTCGGCGGTCGCCGCCTCTCGCCGTACCTGCGTCCGCACTTCGTCACCGAAGACGACTTCGCGCGCATCACGCGAATCTGCGAGACTGTGTGGAGCGCAATCGAGAAAGTAAAAGACGCGGCGGTCGCCGACGAAACTCTCGTCGTCGAACTCGGCCTCACCGACATCGAGCGCGAACTCGTCCGCATCGACCCCGGCTACCGCGCCGTCTCGCCGACCGCGCGCCTCGACTCGTTCCTGACCGACGGCGCGTACAGCTTCGTCGAGTTGAACGGCGAGAGTCCCGCCGGAATCGCATACGCCGACGCGGCCTACGAAATTTTCTCAAGCCTGCCCGTCATGCGTCGCTTCGCCGAGCGTTATCACGTTCGACGTTTTGAAGGGCGACCGCTCCTGCTCGAAACGCTCCTCGCTGCCTACCGCGAGTTCGCGGGCGCGGGCGCGAGCGACAAGCCGGCAATCGCCGTCGTCGATTTGAAGGGGCTGCCGACGCAAAAAGAGTTTGAGTTGTTCCGCGAGTACTTCGAGTCCGAGGGTTATCGCGCCGCCATCTGCTCGCCCGACGAGCTTGAGTTCGCGGGCGGTCGGCTGCGCTGCGGGGATTTCGAGATCGACATTGTTTACAAGCGGCTGCTCGTCAACGAATACCTGCCGATAATGAAGGAGCATCCCGCGCTCCTCGAAGCCTGCCGCGCGCGCGCCGTCTGCATGGTCAACAGCTTCCGCTCGAAGCTGATTCACAAGAAGGCTCTCTTCGCCGTGCTGACCGACGAAAAGTATTCGCACCTCTTCACGGCAGAGGAGCGGGAAGCGATACGCCTCCACGTTCCCTGGACGCGGAAGGTTCGAGACGGGAAGACCGAGAAGGACGGCGAGGCGATTGACCTCATCGAATTCATCAGCGCCAACAGCCAACGCCTCGTGCTAAAGCCGAACGACGACTACGGCGGGCACGGCATCTACATCGGTTGGAGCAACGACCAGATCGTTTGGGACGAGGCGCTTCGCTCCGCGCTCGCCAACGGCGACTATCTCGTGCAGGAGCGCGTGCCGACCGCGCGCGAGACTTTTCCGGCGCTCGCGGAAGACGGTTCGATCTTCTTCGCGGAGCAGTTGGTTGACCTCGACCCGCTACTCTTCAACGGACGGGTCGGCTCGGCCTTCACGCGCCTTTCGTTCACAGAGCTTGCGAACGTCTCGTCGGGCGGCGGGATGGTTCCGACTTTTATCATCGGCGAGAAATGATAACGAAGGCGACAACGTTTTCAGTCTGGCAACGAAGGAGTTCAACGGATGAACTTTGTCAACAGCGAGTCGCCGCAGGAGGAGCGGCGACGCTACGAGCGTTCGCGTCTCATCATTGACGTGTTCTTCGACGGCGCCGACTTGACCGGCGTCGCCGGAACGCAGGACATAAGCCCCGGCGGTCTATACATGAACACGAAGGCCGAGATTCCAGAAGGCGCGATCCTTACGCTCCGAATCCCCGTAGGCGAGCGCGACATCGTTTGCAACGGCGAGGTCGTTTACAGCAACCCGGGCCGCGGCGTCGGCGTGAACTTTCAGGGAATGTCGGACGAAGACCGAGCGCACCTCGAACGCGCGCTCGCGAACGACTGAGCGCGCCGCGCCGGCTTTTTCAGAGGGAAAATCGAGATGACGCCAGAAAGCTACACACTCGGCATCGAGGAGGAATTTCAGATCGTTGACCCGCAGACGCGCGAGTTGCGCTCGCACGTCTCCGAGATGCTCGAAGAGGGGCGGATGATTCTGGGCGAGCAGGTCAAGCCCGAAATGATTCAATCGCAGGTAGAGGTCGGCACAGGAATCTGCCGCAACATAGCGGAGGCGCGCGCCGACATCACGAACCTGCGCTCCGTCATCTCCGGCCTCGCGCGAAAGAACGGCCTGCGCATCGTCGCCGCCTCGACGCACCCGATCTCGCACTGGAGCGAGCAGAGGATTTTCGACGACGCACACTACAATCTGCTCATCGAAGAGTTGCAGATGGTCGCTCGCTCGCTTCTCATCTTCGGGCTGCACGTACACGTCGGCGTCGCCGACCGCGACCGGCAGGTTCACATCATGAACGCGGCGCGCTACTTCCTGCCGCACGTTCTGGCGCTCTCGACATCATCGCCCTTCTGGCTCGGCGTGAACACGGGATTGAAGTCTTACCGCTCGGAGGTCTTCAAGAAGTTTCCGCGCACCGACATCCCCGACCATTTCGACTCCTACGCCTCGTTCCAGCGCTACGTTGACCTTCTGCTCAAGACGAAAAGCATCAGCAACCCGAGGAAGATTTGGTGGGACGTTCGGCTGCATCCGACTTTCCCGACGCTCGAATTCCGCGTCTGCGACATACCGACGCGCGTTGACGATACCATCGCCATCGCTGCGCTATTTCAGGCCATCGTCGCGAGACTCGACGGCCTCATCGAGCGCAATCTCGGCTTCCGTCTCTATCGCCGGATGCTCATACAGGAGAACAAGTGGCGCGCGGTGCGATACGGACTCGACGGCAACATGATCGACTTCGGCAAGCAGAAGGAAGTCCCGACGCGCGACCTTATACGCGAACTGCTCGACTTCGTTGACGACGTTTTAGACCCGCTCGGCTCGCGCAAAGAGGTCGAGCACGTCCACGCCATTCTCGAACGCGGCACGTCCGCCGACGAGCAGCTTCAGGTCTTTCAGGAGACGGGCGACCTCAAAGCGGTAGTTGACCGATTGATGGAGCGCACCGTCGAGAACGTCCCTTGACTCTCAGCCGTCGTCCAGAACGCGGCACGAATAAGTCTTGAAGGCCACCCAGACAGGCTTCCCGACTTCAATCTCCAACTCACTGAGCGACTGGCGGGTGACGCTCGCGACCCAGACGACGCCGCTCTCGACGTGTACGAGCGTCTGCTCGGAGCGCTGCTCGACGAGCGCGACGCGTCCCGCAAGCACGTTGCGCGCGGAGATGCCGCGCGGCTCCTCGGTGGCGATAAGAACGTCGCCTGAGCGCACTGCGATTGTCAGGCGTCCGCCTTCGGATGTCCGCGCGAGCGGGACTTCGACGCGGCACGTCTCGCCCTCTTGGCCGGAGAGTTCGACCGTCATCGTCCCCGCCGGCTCGCTTCTTGACAGAACCCGCCCTTGAAAAATGTTCTCGACGCCGGTCAGACGCGCGACGCTCGCCGTCGTCGGCGCGGCGAAGACCTCGTGCGGCTCGCCCTCGGCGACGACTCGCCCGCGCTCGAAGACCAGCGCGCGTTCGCCGAGGTTGAGCGCCTCGTCGCGGCTGTGCGTGACGTAGAGGATCGGCAGCCCGAGCGCGGCGTTCATCTCCTTCAGGTCGGAGATGATTCCGAATTTAACCGGCTCGTCGAGTGCCGACAGAGGCTCGTCGAGAAGAAGCATGCACGGGCGGGAAGCGAGCGCGCGTGCGAGCGCGACGCGTTGCGCCTCGCCGCCGGAGATGTCGCGCGGGCGGCGGAGCGCGGCGTGGCCGATGCCGAAGCGTTCGAGAAGTCCGGCGGCCTTCGCGCGCCGCTCCCTGCGCGGCAGGTCGCCCGCCGCGAACTCGACGTTCTCAAGTGCGGTCATGTGCGGGAAGAGCGCGAGATTCTGAAAGACGTAGCCCACGCGGCGGCGGCTGACGGGAACGTCGATTCGTCGCTCCGAGTCGAAGAGGATTTCGTCGCTCACTGAGATCAGACCGGAATCGGGGCGGACGAGTCCGGCGATTGACTTGAGCGTCTGAGTCTTGCCCGCGCCCGACGCGCCGAAGAGTATCGTCACGCCGGGCGCCGCGCGGAGTTCAACGTCGAGCGTGAAGCCGTCGCTCGACGGATCATTCGTATCGCCGCGCTCGCCCGCGGACTTCGAGGGAAATGTTTTTCGCACGCGCGCGTTGAGCATCACTTGAGGTTTGCGGCGGCGAGACGGTTGGTGGCATAAAGGAGCGCGAACGCTACGCATGAGAGTATGAGTACGAGTGTGAGCGCCTCGGTGTCGCGTCCGGCCTGCGTTGCGTCGTAGATGGCGATTGCGGCGGTCTGCGTACGACCGGGGATGTTGCCCGCGACCATCAGCGTTGCACCGAAGTCGCCGAGCGAGCGCGCGAACGCAAGCATCGCCGCCGCGATTATCCCGCGCGACGCGAGCGGCAGCGTCACGCGACAAAAGACCTGCCATTCGGACTTGCCGAGCGTGCGAGCAGCGTCCTCGTACTGCGTGTCAACGCTCGCGATTGCAGCGCGCGCCGTCTTCAACATCAGCGGCAGCGCCCCGACCGACGCGGCCACGACCGCGCCGCGCCAGGTGAAGACGAGTTGGTCGCCCGTAAGTCTCTCGTAGAGTCTTCCGGCGAGGCCGTTGCGACCGAGGAAGACGAGCAGATAGTAACCGAGCACGGTCGGCGGCATGACGAGGGGAAGCGTGACGAGCGCGTCGAGCGCCTCGCGCCCGAAGAAACGCCTGCGCGCGAGTAGCCACGCGAGCGCGACGCCGGCGACGACGACGAAAACGGTCGAGACGGCGGCGATGCGGAGCGATAGCCAGAGCGGGAACAGGTCAATCCCTTTCATCGGTCGCCAAAATAACACCTGCGCCGGACTGCGGCAATCGAGACGCGCGGAACGCGCGGAAGGAAAAGACAGTTGAAAAAGTTAAAGGAACGACGAATGAAAAGCTCAACGGCGTGCCGCGCTTCTTTGATTAAAGTTTGCGTCGCCCTGCTTCTGGTCTTGCTCATGACGTTGACGAATTGCGTGAAGAAGTCCGACGAGAGCGGATCGGAAGAGATCACCGTCGCCGCCGCCGCGAACCTGACCGACGCGTTCGGCGAGATCGGCAGACGATTCACGACGCGGACAGGGATTCGAGTCGTCAACAGCTTCGGCGCGACGGCGAATCTCGCGCGGCAGATCGAGAACGGCGCGCCGTTCGACGTGTTCGCGTCCGCAGACGTGTCGCACGTGGACGAACTCGCGGGCAAAGGTCTTCTGACCGAAGGCACGCGCTCGATCTACGCACGCGGTCGCCTCGTGCTCTGGCTTCCGCCGGGAAAAGACGCTCGCGTCGAGCGCGTCGAAGACCTCGCGGGCGACGCCGTGACGAAGATCGCCGTCGCTAAGCCCGATATCGCGCCATACGGTCAGGCCGCCGTGGAGTCTTTGCGTGCGTTGAACGTTTGGCAGAAGGTCGAGCCGAAGGTCGTCTATGCCGAGAACGTTGCGGAGGCAAAGCAGTTCGCCGCTTCCGGCAACGCGGACGCGGCGTTTATCCCGCGCGCGCTGGTCAAAGAAGGCGAAGGGCACGCGATTGACGTTGACGAGAGCCTTCACGCGCCGATTGATCAGGCGATGTGCGTCGTGCGCGCGTCGAAGAAGCAGGAGGCGGCGCGACGCTTCGTCCAGTTCGTGACGGGCGAAGAAGGGCAGTCGATTTTGAAGAGCTTTGGCTACTCCGCGCCGGCGCAGAAGTGAGTCAGGCTTCGCGCCGCGCGTGTTCGAGCGCGAGGGCGAGGAAGTTCTCGAAGAGGAGCCGCCCGTCGCGCGACTCGTTCGGATGTGCCCAGAGCGTTCGGCTGCTGGCGTGCTCGCGAAGGACGCGCTTGCGCTCGTCGGGCGTGAGGTTCGGGTCGGCGCGCTGAAGCGTCCGGGTCAAGTCCTGAAAAGATTTTTCGAGGTGGAACTGCACGGTGTAGATGAGTTGCCCGCCCGTGCGCTTGACCATCATCTGATTGCGGCAACGGTAAGCGGTGGCGAGCAGTTGGAACTCTTCGGGCACGCGGTCTAGTTGAAGACCGTGATTCTGCCAGACGCGCAGGTTGAGTCCTTCCGCAGGATAGTCTCGCAACTCGCCTTCGCTTCGCTCGCTCATTCCCAGAAAGATCGGGTCTTCGGGGTCGGTGACGCGTATGTAGCGGTACTGGTACTCGAACTCGCGCCCGTCGCGTCGCTCGCCCGGCTCAAGATTGTCGAGCGTGACGCAGCGAGCGCCGAAGCAGATGCCTATGAGTTGATGCCCGCCGCAGATGCCGAGCACGGGCGTCTTCGTCCGCACGACGAACTGCCCGAAGCGCCGGATAGTTTCTGGGTTGTAGTAGTCGAAGTCCGAGAGCGTGCCGCTGAGGACTATCGCCTGCGGGTTGAACTCTTCCGCCGCCTCGACCGCTTCGGACAGGTGCGCGACGCGCGTCACAGGTTCGCGGACGAGGCGAGTGATGTTGCTGACGATGTTCTCGACGGCGAGCGCCGAGATGTAGCGCTCGCGTCCGAGCTTTGCGGGCGCGGTGGCTCCCCACTCATCGCGCGCGAGTTCGGAGATGTCTGCCTCGTCGCGCAGAAGGTCGTTGACGACGAGCACGCGGATTGACTCGATGTGCTTCTCGAAAGGCTCGTAGAGGCAGTAGGAGCGGTGGTTGTAAGGGAAGGGGAGCGAGTCGGTCGCGTCGTTCGGCGTCTGCCGTGTCGTCTCTGGCGTCATCGTTTGAAAAAAGTAACCTCCCTTGCCTGGCTCTTTAGATGCTCTGCGGGCGCTGCCGGGTGTTCTGGTTGAACTGCGGTATCGCCGAACCCGCGCCCGCCTGGCCTATCTCACTGCCCGCCGCGCGAGCGACGGCGGCGCGCACGCGCGTGCGGAACGGCGCGGCCCTGTCCGGCGTGGCGAGGTCGGTGAGAAGAAGCATCCGTTGCCACGCAGACTCAAGTTCGTCCGCAAGATGCGAAATCTTCGTGATGTCGTAAGGCACCGCGACGCTCGCGACGCCCGCACGCGCGAAGACCGAAAGGTAACGCGCGGTCGCGAGGTCGGGGCAGGAGATTCGACGCCTTCCCACTTTCAATTCTACGCCGAGGAGCGTGTGCAGAATCTCGACCGATGCGTTCTTCGCCGCGGGCGGAACGTCGTGCGAGCGAGTCCGTATCGACAGGACTCGTTCAGTGTAAATCCGCGGCGGCCAGTCGTCGCCCATATGCTCTTTGACTCCGGCGACGAGTGATTCGAGCGACCCGCCGCGCGCCCGTCCGGTCGCGCCCTCGTAGCGCGCGCCCGTGTCGTCCTCGTTTGCGGTCGCGGCCCTCATCGGATAAAAACGGAAGTCGTGCGCGAATCCTTCCCGCGCGCCGCGAAATACTGACGCCGAAGTCCGCCGAAGGTTCAACGCAGGCTTGAGACCGGCGACGGCTGCGCGGCGCGGAACGCGTTGATGACGCCACCCGGAAAGAGTCCGAGGTAGAGCACGCCCGCCACGGTCAATACGAGAACTAAAGCGATGCTCGCGGGTATTCGCGGCGCGTGCCACTCGGTCGTGCGCTCGCGGAAGAACATCACGACGACCAGACGCAAATAATAATAAACCGAAACCGCCGTGTTTAGCACGCCGATGACGACGAGCCAGTAGAACTGCTGCTTGAGCGCCTCGCTGAAGACGACGACCTTGCCCATGAAGCCCGCGGTCAGCGGTACGCCCAACAGGCTCAGAAGGAAGAGCGAGAGCGTGAGCGAGAGTGCTGGAGACTGGAAGCCCATGCCGCGGTAATCTTCTACGTCGGTGCGGCGGTCGCCGCTTCTGGCGATGAGCGTGACGACGGCGAACGCGCCGAGGTTCATCACGGCGTAGGAGAGAAGGTAGAAGACGACCGCCGCGACCGCGTCCTGTCGTTGCTCGTCCGAAGTGGCCGCGCCCGCCGCGACGAAGCCGACGAGCGCGTAGCCGGCGTGGGCAATCGAGGAGTATGCGAGCAGACGCTTGACGTTCGTCTGCACGAGCGCGACGACGTTTCCCACGGTCATTGTGAGTACGGCGAGAACCCAGAGCGCGCTCGTCCATGCGTCGTGAAGTTGCGCGCCCGTGCTCCGCACGTTCGCCGCCGCCGCCGCGACGGGGAAGGCAAGCAGGAAGACGCGCATGAACGCGGCGAAACCCGCGGCCTTCGGGCCGGCGGCCATAAAGGCTGTGACGGGCGTTGGCGCGCCCTCGTAAACGTCGGGCGTCCAGACGTGGAATGGCGCGGACGCGATCTTGAAGCCGAAGCCGATCATCAGAAGCCCCGCGCCCGCGAACAAAAGCGACGGATAGAGAAGATTAGCATCGCTGATGCGTCTTGCGATTTCGCCGATGTTGGTCGTGCCCGGAATGAGCGCGTGCTGCGAGGTCGCACTGACAGCCGTCGCGCCGTAGATGAGCGCGATGCCGAAGAGCAGGAAGGCCGAAGAGAACGAGCCGAGTATGAAATATTTTAGCGAAGACTCGTTCGAGCGCAGGTCGCTGCGGCGAAAGCCCGCCATGACGTAAGTCGCGATAGAGAGGATTTCGAGTCCGAGGAAGATCATCACGAGGTCGTTGCCCGATGCCATCAGCATCATGCCGACCGTCGCGAACAGCAGGAGCGTGTGGAATTCGCCCGCCGGCAAACGCTCCCACTCGACCCATATCATCGAGACTAAAACGGTCAGCGCCGCGACGATGAGGAAGACGAGCGTGAACGAGAGACGCAGCGTGTCGAGCGCAATCATTCCGCCGAAGGGCGGGTTGTTCGTCTCCGCCTGCGCGCCGCCCCACAGCCAGACGGTCGCAAACGCGCTCGCGGCTATCCCGGCGAGCGCGAGCGCGCCCGTCAGCCATCGCTGGCCGCGGCGCGCGAACGCGTCAACGAGCATGACGACCACGCCTGCGACCGAAAGGATGATTTCGGGCAGGAGCAGTTGAAAGTTCACGTCCGGCGCAGCGGGCGTCATCGCTAAACTAAGGTTCATCATCTCGGCTCGAAAGCGTCGCGCGTCGAAGGCGGCGCGCTTCGGAAAACTATTTCGCAGCGGGCAAGGCAGCCGGCGCGTCGGCGCGTGCGGCGAGTAGCGCGTTCACGCGCTCGCGCAAATGCTGTTTGTAGATCGTTATGTCCTGCATCATGCCGTGACCGACGGGCGCGCTCAAGTGTCCATCGCGGTCGAAGAAGACCATTACGGGGATGCGCGTGGCGGTCGAGTATTGGTTTAGCGTCTCGCCGCCGGGGTCGCGCAGCACAGGAAACGTCAGCCCGCGTTCTTTGACGAAATATTTGAGAATGTTGTTTGTCGTCCGCCTCGGGTCTTCGATGTTCACCCAGAGGAACTTGACGGGCTTGCCCGCGTACTCTTCCTTCAACTCCTCGATTGCGACAAGTTCAGAAATGCACGGTACGCACCACGTCGAGCCGAACGAGACGACGAGAACGTCGCCGCGCATCTGCGACGTGTCGTAAAACTTTCCGTCGAGTCCCTTCAGCCGAAACCCCGCGTCTTTCGGTACGTCGGGCGTCGGCGCGACGACTTGCTGCGCCGATGCTTGTAGGCACACGGCCGCGAGCAGAAGCGTCAACGCGAGCACGAATCCGAATCTACTTCGCGCAGAAGATTTCATTTCACCTCTCGCGCCTCCGCGACGCCCTGAGTCTCGCTCGCAACGAGGCGCGCGCGAACCTGCTCGATGCTCGCGCGCGAGCGTTCGAGGAACGGGCGCGGGTAAGCGCCCATGTAGAGCATCAGCGCGAGCAGCGGCAGAAGAAGCCCGATCTCGCGCCAGTTCAAATCCGGAAGCCTCCGGTTCTCCGGCCTCGTCACCCGACCGAAGAAGACGCGCTGCACCATCCAGAGCATGTAAACCGCGGCCCAGATTACGCCCGTCGCGGCGAGCATCGTCGTCACCCAGTTGTGCGTGACGCTCGCGTTCGAGTTCCACATCCCGAACATGATTAAAAATTCGCCGACGAAGCCGTTCAAGAGCGGCAGGCCGATTGACGACAGCGTCGTGATGACGAAAAGGGTCGCGAACCACGGCATCGGCTTCGACAGCCCGCCGAACTGGTCAATCATGCGCGTGTGCCGCCGCTCGTAGATCATCCCGACGAGCAGGAAGAGCGCTCCCGTAGAGACGCCGTGATTCAACATCTGATAGAGCGCGCCCTGCATCCCCCATTCGGAAAAGCTGAACAGGCCGAGCACGACGAAGCCCATGTGGCTCACCGAAGAGTATGCGACCAGACGCTTCACGTCGGGCTGCACCATCGCGACGAGCGCGCCGTAGATGATTCCGATGACGGCGAGCGTAACGAATAGCGGCGCGAACGCGCGCGCGGCCTGCGGGAAGAGCGCGAGATTGAATCGCAGCAGCCCGTATGTTCCCATCTTCAGAAGCACGCCCGCGAGTATGACGCTTCCCGCCGTAGGCGCTTCCGTGTGCGCGTCGGGCAGCCACGTATGGAGTGGAAAGAGCGGGACTTTTATACAGAAGGCGAGCGCGAAGAGTCCGAACAGAATCGCCTGCGTCGTCGTCGCCGCGCCGCCCGAAGAGAGCGACAACTGCCCCGTCTGAAGCGCGTTGAATATCTGAACGTAGTCGAACGTGCCCGCGCCGTTCGCGACCGGAATTGTCGAATACAAATGCCAGAGCCAGATGATGCCCGCGAGCATCAGAAGGCTTCCGACCGCCGTGTAGATGTAGAACTTTATCGCCGCGTAGAGCCTTCGCTCGCCGCCCCAGATTCCGATGAGAAAGAACATCGGGACGAGCGATGCCTCGAAGAAGAGGAAGAACAGAAGCAGGTCGAGCGAGCAGAAGACGCCGATCATCGCCGATTCGAGAAGCAGCATGAAGACGAAGAAGGCAAGCTCGCGCTTCTCGATTGCAGTCCAACTCGAAAGAATCGAGATGGGCACGAGCAGCGTCGTCAGAAGCACGAGCCAAAGGCTCATCCCGTCAACGCCGAGGTGGTAGTGTGCGCCTATCGAAGCTATCCACGGAACGTCCTGAACGAAGTAGAACGTGTTGGTCGTGCCCGCGGCGACCGGAGCGCCGAGAAGCAGGAGCGAGAGCGCAAAGGTCGCGAGCGAGAAGACGAGCGCGATCAGACGGAAGTTCGTCCTGCGCGCGTTCGGCATGAAGCCGTTGGCGGCGACGGCGAGCGCGCCGACGACGGGCAGAAGGATAAGAATCGTGAGCAGGTATTGACTCATTTCGGACTCATTGAAAAGAGTTGGAACGCGCTGAACGCGAAGTAGCCGACGACGGCGAGCGCGCCGAGAAGAATGATCGCCGCGTAAGAGCGGACGAAGCCCGGCTGAAGGTGGCGCAGAACGTCTCCGAGTTCCTTCATGCCGCGACCGAGGCCGTTGACGATCCCGTCAATCACGCCCACGTCGAAGAACTGCCAGAGCACGCCGCGCGAAGTTTCCTTAATCGGTTCGACGAGCGCCGCGTCGTAGATTTCGTCAACGTAGTATTTGTTTTCGAGAAGCCGCGGCATCTCGTAAAGCGGCCTGCGCTGGAACCAGAACCAGCCGACGCCGATGCCTGCGAACGCGACCAGGACGGAGAAGAGCGTGAACCAGCGTTCCTCAAGAACCTCGCCGTAGGTCGGCGTGCGCCCGCCCGCCGACTCGCCGACCTTGCCCTCGCCGACCGAGCGCGACGACGCACCCGCGTTTGAAGACGGCTCGACGGATGACGAACTCGCCGCGCGCTCACTGCCCGATCTTCCTTCGGACGAAGACGGCTCGCGACCACCGGCGGCATTTTCCGCCGAGTGAAAGACCGCGGGTTCGAGCGTGTGCTCGAAGACGTTGATGTCGTTCTTTACTCCGACGAGCGAACTGAGCGCATAAGGCACGCCGACCAATCCGCCGAGCGTCGAGAGGACGGCGAGCACGACGAGCGGCACGGTCATCGTCCAGGGCGACTCGTGCGGCTCGACCGGGCCGTGTGTGTGCTCATCTTCGTCTTCGTCGTCTTCAAATGCGGGCGCACCGGCAGAGGCGTCGTGGCCGTGGACGCCGACCGTCTCGCCGGGCTGATGATGCGGGCGGTCGCCTGCGGACGGAGCCTGCGCGTCGTGCGGCTTCGAGTCGATGTCGTGCGCGTGTGCGTGCGCCTCGTCGGCTTCGCCGCCAGCGTGCGCGTCGCGGAAACGCTCGCTGCCCCAGAAGGTCATCACCATCAGTCGCGTCATGTACACGGCTGTCAGCAGCGCCGTCACAGCGCCCACGCCCCAGAGCAGCGTCCCCGCGTAGGGCACGCCGAGCGAATCGGCGCTGTAAGTCTTCCAGAGAATCTCGTCCTTCGAGAAGAAGCCGGCGAAGATAGGGACGCCGCTGATTGCGAGCCAACCCGCGGCCATCGTCGCGAACGTGACCGGCATGTACTTCTTCAGCCCGCCCATGCGACGCATGTCCTGTTCGTGATGCATCCCGTGTATGACCGAGCCTGAGCCGAGGAAGAGAAGAGCCTTGAAGAAGGCGTGCGTCATCACGTGGAAAATCGCCGCGACGAACGCGCCCACGCCGCACGCGAGAAACATGTAACCGAGTTGCGAGACGGTCGAGTAGGCGAGAACCTTCTTGATGTCGTTCTGCGCGATGCCAATGGTCGCGGCGAAGATGGCTGTGGCCGCGCCGATGACGGCGACGATGAAGAGAGCCGTCGGCGCGTGCGAGAAGATAGCCGAGCAGCGGACGACCATGTAAACGCCCGCCGTTACCATCGTCGCGGCATGAATCAGAGCCGAAACCGGAGTCGGCCCGGCCATCGCGTCGGGCAGCCAGACGTAGAGCGGTATCTGCGCCGACTTGCCCGTCGCGCCGATGAAGAGCAGCACGGCTGCCGTCGTGATGCCGACCGCGCCGGGCACTGACACGCCGGGCCAAGCCGCGAAGATGGCGCGCCAGGTGAACGGCTCGACCGGCATCGCTCCGATTGTCTTAAGCGCGCTCGTGATGTCCGCGCCGCCGACCATCGCGGCTGACTTGTCAAAAAAACTTATCGAAGGATGCCCCGCGCCCGAAGTCAGCCAGAAGACAAGCATGATTCCTAAGACGACGCCCCAGTCGCCGATGCGGTTCGCGACGAAGGCTTTTTTCGCGGCGTCGCCAGCCTCACGCCTGTCCGTGTAGTAGCCGATGAGAAGGTACGAGCAAAGCCCCACGCCCTCCCAGCCGACGAACATCAGCAGAAGATTGTCGGCCAGAACCAGCGTCAGCATCATGAACATGAAGAGATTGAGGTATGCGAAGAAGCGGTAGAACCCACGATCTCCGTGCATGTAGCCGGTCGCGAAGAGATGTATGAGGAAGCCCACGAACGTTATGAAGCAGGCGTAAATCCCGCTCAAACGATCCATCGCGAAGCCGTAATCCGCGCGAAAGCTGCCGACCTGAATCCAAGTCCATAGGTGGCTCATCACAGGCGTCGGCGTGTCGCCCGTCAGCGCCGCGCCGCCCGCGCCCATGAACGCGATGTAGAAGGCCACGACCGCCGAGACGGCCACCGAGCCGCACGCGACGACGCCGATGAGCCGTTCGCTTCGCACACGCCGCCCGACCAGCCAGCAAACAAGAGAGCCGGCCAGCGGCGCGAACACGATCACGGAGAGCAGGTGATTAGTCATAAGTGAGTGATGAGTGATGAGTGATGAGTGATGAGAGGAAGAGTTTTTAACTCATCACTCATCACTCATCACCCATCACTTCTTCAAAGTCTCAAAACGCTCGCGTCGTCAACGTCGAGCGACTCGCGGTTGCGGAAGATGGCGATGATGATGCCGAGTCCGACCGCAGCCTCTGCCGCCGCGACCGTCATGACAATGAAGACGAAGAGTTGTCCCGTCACGTCGCCGAAGTAGCTCGAAAAGGAGACGAACGTCAGGTTGACGGCGTTCAGCATTAGCTCGATGCACATGAACATCGCGATGGCGTTGCGCTTGATGATGACGCCGACCACGCCGATAGTGAACAGAACGGCGGAGAGCGCCAGATACCACGTCAAAGGAATCGGAGTCATTGCCTGCCCTCCTCATTCGCACGGGCTGCGGGCGCGGCGGCTTCGCCGTGCTCTATCTGCGACTTCGCGAAAGCTCGTCCCGTCGCCGCGGTGTCGCCCGGAAGTATGACGACATCGTCGTCGCGCACAGGCGGCGCGGCGTCAACATTGCCGGGCACGGCGAGCAGCGGCGTTCTCGTCTGCCGCGCGAGCGTTATCGCGCCGACGAGCGCCATCAAAATCAAAACGGACGTGACCTCGAACGGCAGAAGATACGTCGTGAACAGTCCCGCGCCGATTGAAGCGGTCAGACCGATGTCCGAAGTCTGCGGCGCGATAGGCTCGACACGCGCCGATGCGCTGCCGAGCTTCAGAATGAACGCGGCCTCGGCGACAAGGACTGCGGCGAGAAAGACGCTGACGGGGATGAGGAAGTGCAGGCGGACGGGCCGCCGCACTTCCTCGTCCACATTCAGCAGCATGATTACGAAGACGACGAGCACCATTATCGCGCCCGCATAAACGATGATCTGAACCGCCGCGATGAACGGCGCTTGCAGCGTCAGATAGAGACACGCGAGCGAGACGAAGACGCCGATCAGAGAGATGGCGCTGTAGAGCGGATTGCGCTGAGCCACCATCGCAACCGCGCACCCCACCGCCATCGCGCCGAAGAGTATGAAGAGTAGAACCATTAACATAAAAGCAGTGACGAGTGACGAGTGACGAATGAAGAGTCAAAGCATCTTCTATCGTCACTGCCGGTTTTCAGTTCAAAGCCTGAGCCAGAGAATGGTCGCCGTGATGATCACGTTCAGGATCGCCACGGGCAGAAGGAACTTCCACCCGAAACTCATCAACTGGTCGAAGCGAAAACGCGGCAGCGTCCCGCGCAGCCAGATGTAGAGAAACAGGAAGAACGTCACTTTCAGAAGGAACCACACGACGCCGATCCACGGGAACACGTCAACGAACGGCCCCTGCCAGCCGCCGAGGAAAAGCGTCGTCGCAAGCATCGAGACCGTGAACATGTTGACGTACTCGGCCATGAAGAAGAGCGCGAACTTCAAGGCCGAGTATTCCGTGTGGAAACCCGCGACAAGCTCTGTCTCGGCCTCCGGCAAATCGAACGGCACGCGGTTCGTCTCGGCGATTGCGGAGATCAGGTAAGTCACGAAGCCGACGATTTGCGGCACGCGCGAGATGTCCCAGACGTTCCAACGCAGTCCGAACCAGCCGCCCTGCTGCTCGACAATCGAGTTGAGATCGAGCGTCCCTGATATGAGCACGACGCCTACGAGCGATAGCCCCAGAGACAACTCGTAAGAGATCATCTGCGCCGACGCGCGCAAGCCCCCCATCAGACTGTACTTCGAGTTTGAAGACCATCCTGCGAGTGCGACGCCGTAAACGCCGACCGAAGTGATGCCGAGGACGTATAGAAGCGCGATGTCGAATCGCGCGACGACGAGATGAAACCTGCCGATGAAGGGGAGCGACACCTCCGGCCCGAACGGATAAACGATGATCGGCATCAGCGCCGCCGTGATCGCGATTATCGGCGCGAGGAAATAGACGAAGCGCGTCGAGGCCGTCGGCGTGATCTCCTCTTTGAAGATGAACTTCAGGAGGTCTGCGAACGGTTGGAACAGTCCGCCGGGCCCAACGCGGTTCGGCCCCAGACGGCCCTGTATGAATCCGAGCACGCGCCGCTCCGCAAGCACCGTGTAGGCCACGATCATCAGCACGACGACGAAGCCGACGTTGATGCCTATGAACTGCGCGATGGCGCGCGCCCACTCGGCGCCGATTTGGTTAGACAGCCAATCCATAGCTCAAGTGATGAGTGATGAGTGAAGAGTTTTAAGAAATCGCGGCCCGCTTTTTCTTATCACTTATCACTCATCACTGCTTTTCAGTCTCCCGCGACGGCCTCGCGCCGGAGTGCGGGGTCGAGTGTGATCTGATACAGGGGTGAAATCAAAACGCTTTCGGGTTCGGGGTTGCCGTCGGCAAGCAGGTGGAATTGCGGAACCTTGCTTGTCAGAACGCCGAGCTTGAACAACTCGTGCCCGACGGGCGGCGTCGCCGTAATCTTCTCGCCCGATTCGTCAAGCGCGAGCACAGCCTCGCGCATCTCGCCGAGTTGCGCAGACACGTCGCGGCGTCCCGCGACGGCGTGCCTGACCTGCGCGGGCTTCGACTCGTCTTTGAGCAGAGGATAGCGCAAGCCTTCGTATGCGGGGACGTTGCGCGTGATGTCCAGAAAGATCGTGCTCGAAGACATCTGGAAGCCGAGGTCTGTGCCGAGCGCCGACGCAAGTTGAGAAGTGATCGCCCAGTCCGGTTTCGACTGGTGGACGGGCGGGATTGACTGCCGCACGCGTTGCACGAGTCCGCCGCTGTTCGTGAACGTGCCGTCCGTCTCGGCGAAAGACGCGGCGGGGAAAACAACGTCCGCTTGCTTCGCCGTGTCGGTCAGGAAAAGCTCCTGCACGACGAGGAAGTCGAGACGCGCGAGCGCTCCCTCGCGACCTTCGACGTGCGCGGGCAGAAAACTTCCGGCGACGTACATCGCGCGAACGTCCGAGCCTGCGGCGTCTAAAATTTCCAGCGGGTTCAGCGCGCCGTCGAGCAATCCAAGGTCTTGGACGCCGACGCTGTTGTTGTAGAGCGGAAGCGGGTGGAGCAGAAAACGCCGTCCCTCTTTCTCGCCGAAAGCGGCGGGCAGTTGCGCGATGACGGCCTGCGCCCCCCAACTCAATTCGCCGCCGAACATGACGACAACGTCGCCCGCCGTCTCGCTAATGATTTGACTCGCCCGCGCAATCTCGTCCGCTTCGACGCCCATCTTGCGCGCCGCGACTTCCGAATCGCCGGGCGAGGCGAGCGCAAGCACCGCAGCGTCTTCCGTGCCCGGACGGATGTGTATGAACTGCGCGGCCTGCTCTTTCAGACGAATCGGCCTGCTGTTGAAGATGACGAGCTTCGCGCCGCCGTTGCGAACTGCCTGACGTATCTGACGGCCCGTGAGCGGCTGCAACTCTTCGGGTTCGCCGCCGACGAGGACGATTGTCTTCGCGTGGCGGATGTCCCGGTGCGTCGCGAGCGGCGCGGACAGATTCTCGAAGAACGAGCCGAGCGAGAACGCTTCGGTCGCGGTGTACTTGTCCGTGCCGGCGACTTCGCGCGCGAACCTGAGAAGCGCCCCAGTTCGCCTCGTTCGTCAGGCGCGGGCTGCCGACGACACCTATCGAGCCTCCGCCGTGCGCCGCCTTCACCTCTTGAAGCCTCTGCGCAGCGAATCGTATAGCCTCTTCCCACGTCGCCGGGACGAGCCTTCCGCCCTTCTTGTAGCGGATGAGCGGCGTGCGCAGGCGCTCTTCGTGATTGACGAACGGATGAGCGAAACGGCCTTTGATGCAGAGGAACTCGCCGTTGTGCCCGTTGACGTAGCGGTCGCGCGCGACGACTCTCATCACCTCGCCACGACGCGAACCGACAGAGAGTTGGCATCCGTCGGAGCAGAACGAGCAGGTCGAAGTCGTGCGGCTCAGTTCCCAAGGCCGAGTCTGATGCCTGTACGTCGCGTCCAGAAGCGTGCCCGTCGGGCAGACCTCGATGCAGTTGCCGCACTGCGAGCAGTTGAGCCAGCCGCCGTAAGTTCCGATGACTGTATGAGCGCCGCGCCCGCCCGCTTCGATTGCGTCCTCGCCCATCCACTCGTCGCAGACACGCGTGCAGCGCTTGCAGAGTATGCAGCGCTGCGAGTCGTTGGCGACCATCGGCGACAAGAATTTTTCGGGTGCGTAGTTCTTGCGCTCGGTGAAACGTTCTTCGAGGTCGCCCCAATCGAAGACCATCTCCTGCAACTCGCACTCGCCGCCGCGGTCGCAGACGGGACAGTCGAGCGGGTGATTCGCCAGAAGAAACTCGACCATGCCGCGCCGCGCCTTCTCGATCTCCTCGCTCTCGGTCGTTACAACCATGCCGTCCGTGCAGGTGATCGTGCACGACGTTTGCAGCTTCGGCATCTTCTCGATGCGGACGAGGCACATCCGGCACGACGCCTGAAGCGCGAGGTCTGAGTAATAGCAGAACGACGCAATCGAGTAGCCGTTCTCGCGACACACGTCGATGAGACGCGCGCCCTTCTCGGTCTGAATCTCCTGCCCGTTGATTGTGACTTTGACTAATTCTTTCGACATTCTTCTTGAAACCGTGATGACATTAAATCGCGGAGACGAACTCATCCACCGTTAGATTTGCCGCTCGAATCAGACTTCGCAAAGTTCCCTTTGCGACTTCCTTGTGATCGGGAACTGAGAGCGTCACCATTTCACCTTCTTTCTTCATGATGATGTGGCTACTGCTCTGCCTGGAAACTTTCCAGCCGAAAGACTCGAACACCTTGACAGTATCCCGCTGATGGCGGGAAGCGAAGGCATTACGCCGCGACCTCGACCTGTCTGGTTTCAATGGTCAACGGATAGCCTTTCTCGGCCCGAACTATCAGGCACTCGCGGATAGCGTCCTTGATATTCTCAAGAGCCTCTTCTTTAGTTGCGCCCTGACTAACGCAGCCCGGAATCGAAGGACATTCGACGACCCAGATGCCGGCTTCATCCCGATCAACTGTGACGTTGAAAACCATTGCTCTAACCTTATCAATCCGGCCCGCAGGTCACGATGTCGGCAGATTGTCGTCGCCATTCGAGCCGTTCTCGACTCGACGGCGAAAATCATCTGGAAACTTCTTTATCGCCGACTGAATCGGCCACGCGGCGGCGTCGCCGAGCGGGCAGAAACTTTTGCCCTCGATGTTGTCAACGATGTCGAGTAAAAGCTGCGCGTCGTCGGGGCGGCCTCCGCCCCCTTCGATGCGTTTGAAGACTTTGACGAGCCAGTCCGTGCCCTCGCGACAGGGCGTGCACCATCCGCACGACTCGTGCTTGTAGAACTCCGTCAGGTTCTTCGTTGACTCGAACACATCAACCGTATCGTCCATCACGATGAAGCCGCCGGAGCCGACCATCGAACCGGCGGCGACCAGCCCTTCGTAATCCATGCGAACGTCTTTTCCGATGATGTCGGATGCAGGCATGATGTAGACGCTTGAGCCGCCGGGGATGACGGCCTTGAGCTTCCGGCCGTTCGTAATCCCTTGGCAGTCGTCCATGATGAACTTCTCCATGTCGTCGTAGCCCATCGGCAGTTCGTAAACGCCGGGGCGCGCGACGTGGCCGGACACGCTCCAGACCTTTGTGCCGCCACTCTTCTGAGTGCCGAGTTTCTGCCAAGCCTCGCCGCCCATCTTGATGATGTCGGGCACTGCTGTCAGCGTCTCGACGTTGTTGACGACCGTGGGGCAGCCGTAGAGACCTGCGACCGCCGGGAACGGAGGCTTCATGCGCGGGTGTCCGCGCAGACCTTCGAGCGAGTTCAAAAGCGCCGTCTCCTCGCCGCAGATGTACGCGCCCGCGCCGCTGTGCGTGTAGATCTCGCAGTCGAAGTCTGTGCCGAGAATCTTCTTGCCGAGCAGTCCCGCCGCGCGCGCTTCGTCCAAAGCCTCGTCCATTATCTCGATGAGGTAACGGTACTCGCCGCGCGTGTAAATGTAGTTTGTGCGAGCGCCGAGCGCGTATGCCGCGATGAGCATGCCCTCGACGAGCATGTGCGGGTCGCGCTCCATCAAATAGCGGTCTTTGAACGTGCCCGGCTCCGACTCGTCCGCGTTGCAGACGACGTAGCGGGCTTTCGGCGAATCCTTCGGCACGAAGCTCCACTTCATGCCCGTCGGAAAGCCCGCGCCGCCGCGACCGCGAAGCGCGGATTTTTTGACCTCGCCGATCACGTCGTCAGGCGACATCCCTTCGAGCACTTTCTTGAGCGCCTCGTAGCCGCCGTTGCGTCGGTACACGTCCAGCGTGCGCGAGCGCTCAAGACTCACGCGCCTGAGTTGCAGTGGTTCGCAGCCGATAGCCCCGATGAACATAAAATTCGCAGGTGTTGATTAGCGCACGCCGTTCGACAGCGCGCCGCCTTTGCACTTCTCGATCAACTCGTCAACCTTCTCGGTCGTCAGATTCTCGTAGTAGTCGAAGCCGATCTGCATCATCGGCGCTGTGCCGCAAGAGCCGAGACATTCGACCAGCGAGACTGTGAAACGGCCGTCCGGCGTCGTCTCGCCCGGCTTGATGCCGAGCCGCCCGCAGACGTGCTCGGTGATCTTCGGCTCGCCCATGATTTTGCACGAGAGAGTCTTGCAAATCTGTATGTGATATTCCCCGACTGGCTCGACGTTGATCATCGAGTAGAAGGTCGCGACCTCCCAGATGTCTGTGATTCGCACGCCCAGACGATCCGCGAGGTAAGCGACGCCCGGCGGGTCGAGGTAGCCGCGCTCGCGCTGCACGATGAACATCAAGGGCAAAATCGCCGAGCGCTTCACAGGATACTTCGCGAGATGGCGATCAATCTCCGCCTCGACCTCCGGCGAGAACTTCGCTACACGGTCGGGGACATGAACCTCCTGCGGCAGAGGGTTGTTTGGCGTGAACTGCTGGCTCATACACTCAAGTGATGAGTGACGAGTGATGAGTGATGAGAGGAAGAGTTTTTAACTCATCACTCATCACTCGTCACTCGTCACTTTATCTATCAATTTCTCCGAGCACGATGTCAATCGAGCCGATGACGGCAACAACGTCGGCGATCATCTCTCCCTCGGTCATGTGCGGCAGCGCCGAGAGGTTGACGAATGAAGGCCCTCGGACGTGGACGCGCGCGGGCTTCGGGCCGCCGTCCGATTTGATGTAAACGCCGAGTTCGCCCTTCGACCCTTCGATAGCGTGATAGACCTCGCCCGCGGGGACGTTGAAGCCTTCCGCGATAATCAGGAAATGATGAATGAGCGCGTCCATGTGCGTCTTCATCGCCTCGCGCTCGGGCAGAACGACCTTCGGCGCGTCGGCCTTGGTCGGGCCGGGGCGCAGGCGTTCGAGAGCCTGAAGGATGATCTTGTTCGACTCGACCATCTCGCGCATACGCACCATGTAACGCGACCAAACATCGCCGCCCTGCTCGACCGGCACTTCAAAATCGTAAGTCTCGTAACCCGAATAAGGGTTGACGCGCCGGAGGTCGATTGGCACTCCGCTTCCGCGCAAAGAGGGGCCGGTCAAGCCCCAGTCAATCGCGTCCTCCGCCGAAATGACGCCGATGCCCTGCGTCCGGCGCTGGAAAATGCGATTGCCTGTGAGCAGGTCGTGAAACTCCGCGACGGCCTTCGGAAAGTCCTCGGCGAAGTTTCTGATTCGGCGCTCGAAGCCCGCGGGCAAGTCCATCATCAGTCCGCCGACGCGAAAGTACGAGGGCGTCATGCGCTCGCCCGACGCGGCCTCGATGAGATTCATGATCTTCTCGCGCTGGCGGAAGCAGTAGAAGAAGACGGTCATCGCGCCGAGGTCGAGCGCGTGCGTGCCGAGCCAGACGAGGTGCGAGCCGAGACGCTGTAGCTCGCACATCATCACGCGTATGATTTGAGCGCGCTCTGGAATCTCGATGCCCAGAAGCTTCTCGACCGCCATGCAGTAGCCGAGATTGTTGCCGAGCGGGTTGAGATAGTCCATCCGGTCGGTGATGACTATGCCTTGCTGGTACTTCTTGTACTCGAAAAGCTTCTCCATCCCCGTGTGCAGATAGCCTATGTCGGGCGTGCACTTGACGATCATCTCGCCGTCGAGGACGAGTTCGAGACGAAGCACGCCGTGCGTCGAAGGATGCTGCGGCCCGAACGAGATCGTCATCTGCGTGTCGAGCGGGCGGTCAACGACCTCGAACTGCGGCGGAAGATTTCCGGTTGAGACGCTCATGCCTTGATTCCGAAGTTTGCTTTAAGATTCAGATGATGCCCGCTCCCCTTCACAAACGCGTGGCTATTCGAGCACGAAGTTGTACGTCAAAATACCCGTGACCTTGAAGGGCTGGCCGTTCAGCTTGTACGGCGCGAATCTGGCTTGCCTCGCCGCCTCGACCGCCGCGGCCCGCAGGAGCGGATGGCCCGAAACTGCCGACGCCGAAATCACTTTGCCCTCTTCGTCAATCACGACCTGCACGGTCACAGCCCCCGAAGCCTTCGCCGCCTTCGCAATCGCCGGGTAGGCCGGGGGCGGTTTGCTGATGGCCTTGTCGTTCAAAACCCCGCCGGAGACCGTCGGGCGATTTGAAGCAGAAGCCATCGGAGTCGGGAGCGAAAGAGGCGGTGGCGGTGGTGCCGTGTATGTGACCCCGCCCATGTCCTCATCCTCGCCCTGAAGGAGATTAATCCTCTCGGGCCGTCCCTTTATCTCGACCTCAAGATTCTGGAAATGCCAGTCGCCGTCCGGGTAGAGGTCGCGCACCTTGAGTGCGTCCACGTATACCGTTCCGGAGTTCTTCGGGCCGGAGACGGGGAACTGAAACTTCGCGTGCCCGTCGCCGCCCCTCGTCGTCTCGACCGAACCGATTACGAGCCAGCCGTCGCTTACGGGCTGTCCCAACTCGGCGATGACCGCCTGATTGTTCCTCGCCTTCTCGAAGGCGCGCTGGTAAATCTCCGAAGACTTAACCGCCGAGATGACGAAGAAGAAGATCACCGCGGCGGCTGCGACGACGAGGACGATCAGCCCAAGACAGCCGACGGGGACGATCCACTTCCAGTTCCTGCCCAAGCAGCCTTGTCTTTGCGGCTGATACATGCTCGGGCCGCCGCCGAACTGGCCCGGCTGCGGTTGGTTCGGATACATACTTTCCTCCTCGCAAGCGTGCAGCAGAAATCTCGCGTGAACGAAGGCGTCATCCCCCCGAAAGTACGTCGAAAAAAATCAAAGACCGAATGACCGACGCCGGAAGCCCGGCAGGAGATTTAAGTAAGACTGTACGGCTCGTAGCCGCGCAGAGGAAAATCCTTGCGGAGCGCGTGCCCCTGCCAGTCGTCGGGCAGGAGGATTCGACGAAGATCCGGGTGGTTGTCGAAGACGACGCCCATCAGGTCGAACGTCTCGCGCTCGTGCCAGTTCGCTGTGCGCCACACGCCCGTCACCGTCTGCACGCGCGGGTCTTCCTGATTGAGCAGAACCTTCAGGCGCATGCGGTGGTAACGCTTCGTCGAGAACAGTTGATAGTTAACCTCGAAGCGCGGCTCCTCCTCCGTCCCGCGGTCAACGCCCGAAACGTCCGAGAGCATGTCGAACTCAAAGCCCGGCGCGCTCTTCAGGTGCGTACACACGGCGACGATCTGCTCGCGCGGCACGACGAGCGTTAACTCGCCAAATGCCTCGACCGTCTCCGAAATCCAACCCTCGTGCTCGCTCCGCAGAGCGTTGACGAGTTCGGCGGGCGGCACGGGATACGAAGTCGCACGTCGCGCCCCTGCTGCAATCTCTTTCTCTCGCTCGATGTCCATAAAAACTCTCAGCCGTCAGCAATCATCAGCAATCAGAAGTCAGCTTTTCGTCTCGACTATCGCTTGCGTCGAATGCAATCGTTAAGCTCAAAGAAAACATAAGCTGACTGCTACGAACGCCGGATGCTGGCCGCTTCTCAAAATGACCTGCGGCGCTCATGACGCGAGGCGATGGTGTACGGCCTCGAAGGTGATTCCTGCGCCGCCGCGTCGTTCGTCGCCGAGACGCCGGTCGCGGGGAGCGTGCCCGGCGGGACGGCCTCGACCGCCTCGCTCGCGGGAACGTCCTTGCGGTCGCGAAGCGACTCCTTCATCACCTTCTCCTGAAGCATCATCACGGCGTGAATCAGCATTTCGGGACGCGGCGGGCAGCGCGGGATGTAAACGTCAACGGGCACGATCTTGTCCACGCCCTGAACTATCGCGTAGTTGTCGAAGACGCCGCCCGACGTGGCGCACGCGCCCATCGAGATGACCCACTTCGGCTCAGGCATCTGATCGTAGATGCGTCGAAGCACGGGGGCCATCTTGCGCGACACGCGGCCCGAGACGATCATAACGTCGGCCTGCCGCGGGCTTGCGCGGAAGACCTCCGAGCCGAAGCGCGCGAGGTCGTGGCGGGCGTCGGTCGTCGCCATCATCTCGATGGCGCAGCAGGCGAGACCGAACGTCGCGGGCCACAGGCTCGACTTGCGCGCCCAGTTGACCAGAGAGTCGAGCCGGGTCGTGATGATCTCAGGCAACGCTTCGGCAATTACATTTTCTAAACCCATAAAATCTCCTGACGCCTCGCCGGCGCTTCACGCGGCCTTCGCCGCTCCGGCGCGCGAAGCCTTCGCGGCCCTGCGACTCGCGTCCGCCTCGGCGAGCGCGCGAGACTCGGCCTCTGCTTCGAGCCGCGCGCGGTCGCTCCACTCGAACAGCCCTTTCTTCAAAATGTAAACGTAGCCGACGAGCAGCAGAACGACGAACAGCATCATCTCGACGTAGATCAGATTGCTCAGGCCGCCGCGATGATCCGCCGCGAACGACTTGAAGACGACGGCCCAAGGGATTAGAAATATCAACTCGATGTCGAAGAGGATGAAGATCATCGCGATCAGGTAGAACTTGACCGAGAAGCGCTCGTGAGCGTTGCCGACCGGGTCTTTGCCACACTCGTATGGCATCGTCTTCGTCCGCGTCGCCTTGTGCTGCCCGACGAGTTGCGAAAGCAGGACGTTGCCGGCGGCGAAGCCGAAGGCGACGACGAACATGAGAGCGATGGGCAAGTAATCAGACAGGCTGAACACACTTACCTCCCGTCAGCTTGCGCTGAAATTTCGGCTTCAGGGCAGCCGTTTTGTAGATTGAGAATCATGGCACAAACAAATCCTAGTCCATGCTCAGAGGAGTGTCAAGGCCATGCTCGTCGAGGCTCAAAGCGCTGTCTTTCAAGGAGATTGACCGGCTTCCGACGGCTGTGCTAACTTGAAAATACCCCCGCCGGCGAAGGCCGACTTCCCGGCATCATCCACGCCGCAGTTTGGTTCGACCCATTGCCCAAGTGATCACCGGATTCAACACAGACATCAAATTCGAGGGCGTCACCTACCACGTTCAGACGGAGGACAAGGGGCTTGATTCGCCGCTCATCCTCTCGCTCGTTTACGTCGGCGGCGCGATCATCGCGAGCAAGCGCACGCCCTACGAAGACCTCGTCGCATCCGGCTACGACGAGAAAGTCCTGACCGAGCGTTTGCAGCGACAACACAAACTCATCTGCGCGGCGATACGTTCGGGGCGCGTCGAAGAACTCAAACGCATGGGCGCGCATAACGGCTCGGCGGAGTCGCAGCACGCTGACGAGAAAGAGCAGGCGACGCCCGAAGTGTTCAAGGCCGCGGCGAGCGGCAGAAAAAGAAAGAAGGCCCCCGCGCCGTCCGTTGAAGGGGACGCGCCCGTCGGGACGGCAAGCGACGAAGAGTCGAAGAGTGAAGAGAGCGGTAGCGGGCCGGGCGTCGAGGCGGATGTGAAGGCCGACGACGGCCTCGTGATTCTTACGTCGTTGATGGATCAAGTTTCGGAGGTGTGGGAGAGGTCGAACTCATACGCGCAGGCGTTTCAGCCGCCGCCAATCGCGCCCCCGATTTATGAAGAGCCTCCGTTCGTAAAAGAGCAGGACGCGCCCGCGCCTCCGTGGCAGGAAGAGTTTTCGGAACTTCCGATTGACGACTCGGACGATCTCTACCTGACCTTGCTCGACGACGAAGGAGACTTCCGCGCCGGACAGTTGGCGACGATCAAGGTTCACGTCGGGCGCGGCACTTACGGCCAGAGGCCCGTGGCCGATGCGTCGGTCACGGTCAAAGTTCTTGGGACGACTTTCAGACCGATGATTCAGATGACGGAGACGGACGAGCGCGGCGTCGCCGTCGTGCGCGCGACGCTCCCGCGCTTCACTTCGGGGCGGGCGGCGATAATCATCCGGGCCTCGCAGGGCGACGACGCTATCGAGATGCGAAGGATCATTCACCAGTAAACGAAGGCAAGCTTGCGAATAATAATCAACGGCGAGGCGAAAGACTTTGACGAAGAGACGACGCTGCTCGCGCTCGTCGAGCAACTCAAGCTCGCGCCCGAACGGCTCGCCGTCGAACTCAATCTCGACGTTGTACGCCGCGACGAGTGGCCGAACGTCAAACTCTCCGACGGCGACCGCGTCGAGATCGTCCACTTCGTCGGCGGCGGATGAGCGAAAAGACTTTCGCTTCAATCATCCTCTTTCGCTTCAAGCATCCCTCTGCGACCTCGGTTGAAATCCTTTGCGACCTCGAAGGCTAAGCTTGTCTTGCTTGGACGCGGGGGCCACCAGCGTGTTCAAGTACGTCGCAGAGGGATTATTTCTGTCGGCGTCCGGTTTTTCTTTCGCGAGGTTCGGGTGTAAATTGAGCGCGTCGCGGCGCAGTCTCGCGCGGCGCGGAATCATTCTTCGAGAAAGAGCATTTCTAAAAATGTCCACAGCAGTTTCGACAAACAAAGAGACGTTCGAGGTCGCGGGACGCGCGTTCCGTTCGCGGCTCATCGTCGGGACGGGGAAGTACCGGAGCTTCGATGAGATGAAGGCGGCGCACCGCGCTTCGGGCGCAGAGATGGTGACGGTCGCGGTTCGACGAGTCCCGCTCGACCGCAAGTCCGAGTCGTTCCTAGACCATCTCGACCCGGAGTTGACGATCCTTCCGAACACAGCCGGGTGCTACACCGCGGACGAGGCGATACGCACGGCGCGGCTCGCGCGCGAGGCTTTGCGGACGGAACTCATCAAGCTCGAAGTCATCGGCGATCAGACGACGCTATTCCCCGACAACGAGCAGACGCTTGAGGCCGCGCGCGTGCTCGTCCGCGAGGGCTTCAGCGTTCTGCCTTATTTCACGGACGACCTCATCATGGCGAAGAAGCTTCTGGACGCGGGCTGCGCGGCGGTGATGCCTCTTGCCGCGCCGATTGGTTCGGGCCTCGGCGTTCAGAATCCCGCGAACCTTCGTATCATGCGCGAGCAGTTGCCCGACGCGACGATCATCGTTGACGCGGGCGTCGGTACTGCGAGCGACGCGGCAATCGCGATGGAACTTGGCATGGACGCAGTCCTGATGAACACGGCGATTGCCGAGGCCGAAGACTCCGTGCGGATGGCTACGGCGATGCGCCTCGCGGTCGAGGCGGGGAGGGGCGCATACCTCGCGGGCCGAATGCAGAGGCGTCTGTACGCAAGCGCGTCGAGTCCCGTTGCGGGCGTCGTTCGCTGAAGTCTCCGGGCAAAAAGAGATTGAGCGGGAGCGGCCCTTCTAAATTGAAGAGGCCGGCTCCCGCTTCAGTTTGCGCGTCGTCGAGTTCCGTCCACGAATTGAAATATGGCTCGACTACGGTTTGCGTTGACAAGCCACCACAGTCGTGCGCGGGAGTGGCGCTGTTACGTGCGCTCGGCTGGCCCGCGTTGAAGTCGGCTGAGTTGTCGCCTGTGTCCGTGCATCCCGCGCCGCCTCTCTGCGCCGAGTGCGTGCTGTCGAGCGCCGCCGCCGGACTCGACTCGGAACAGTTGGCGCTCCCGTAGCCGATCAAATCAACCAGCGCCGCACTCGCCGGACACGCGCCGCCGAGCGCGTTCGTGTTGCTCAAGACGGCGACCTTGCCGCTGCCCGCGGCCAACGCGATGTTGCCAACGGCGTCTGGCGTCGGAAGGCTCGCGCCGAGCGCGTTCGCCGCTGTCCCTTCCTGCACGAGAAAGTATTGGCCGGGCGCGACGATGCACGGGCCGTTCGTGCAGACCGCCGTCACAGACCAAGCGCCCGTGCCCGTTGCCGAGGCGTATTGAACCGACCAGCCGGAGAGGTTGACGCTCGAAGTCCCTCTGTTGAAGAGTTCGATAAAGTCGTTCTTGTAAGCCGGCGAGCCGGTCGTAGCGCCTCCGCCGCCGTAAACCTGACTGATGACGATAATCCCGTTCGGCGTTGGCGTCGGCGATGGCGACGGTACTGGCGTCGGACTTGGCATCGGACTTGGCGACGGGGTCGGAGTCGCGGTCGGAGTCGGCGTAGGTGTAGCAGTAGGCGAAGGCGAAGGAGTTGGCGTCGGTGAAGGTGTTGGGGTTGGAGTCGGCGTCGGATTAGGCGAAGGAGTTGGAGTCGGCGTTGTGTCGCACGAGTTGAAGGGCGAACTTGTGTTACGCGGATTCGGCGCGGCGGGCGCGAAGTCGGTCGAGTTGTCGCCGCTGTCGTCACAACCGTCTCCGGCGCGGACGATTGCGTTCGTGTTCGACGGCGCACGTGCCGCCTTGCCCTCGAAGCAGTCTTTCTCCGAGCCGAAGCCCACGAAGTCAACGACCGGCGCGCCGAACGGGCAGCCGTCTCCGATCAACGCCGCTGACGTGTTGACGAGCGCGACCTTGCCCGCCGTCGCGCTCATGTTAATCGAGCCTGTCGCGTCGGGCGTCGGCAATCCGGTCGTGCCGCCCGACCCTTGCGCCTCTTGCACGAGATAATATTGGCCGGGCTGCACGACTCCCGAAAGAGTCGTCGTCTGCCACGAAGTTCCGCCAGCGGAAGCATATTGCAAAGACCATCCGCTCAAATCAACCGCCGCCTCACCTCGATTGAATAACTCGACGAAATCATTTTTGAAGACCGCGCCGCTGTTGCCGCCTCCGCCGTAAATCTGGCTGATGACGACGTTCGCAAACGGTGTCGGAGTCGTCGAAGGCGTTGGAGTCGGCGACGGACTAGGGACGGGCGAGGGTGTGGGAGTTGAGATCGGTGTCGGCGTCGGATTGGGCGTCGGCGTCCCGGTCGGAGTCGGCGTTGGCGAAGGCGTGACGACCGGCGAAGGTGTTGGCGTCGGCGTCGGGAGAGCGTTGCACGAGTTGAAAGTGGAAGCAGTGTTGCGCGGAGCGGTCGCGGCGGAATGGAAGTCGGCAGCGTTGTCTTCGGAGTCGGAGCAGCCGTCGTTCTGTCTCTGAGCGGAGGTCGTGTTGCTCGCGCCGGGCGCGGGGGCCGTGCCCTCGAAACAATTCGCGTTCGAGCCGTAGCCGACGAAATCAACGATCAGCGCGCCGTCCGGACAGACGCCGTTCAGCGCGAAGGCGTTTGCAACGAGAGCGACCTTGCCAGCGCCCGCGCTCAGAGAGATGTTGCCGGTCGCGTCCGGCGCGGGCAAGTCCTGTCCGCAGGGCGAACCGGAACAGCCCGTGCCCGCCGACTCCTGAACCAGAAGATACCGGCCCGGCGCGAGCGTCAGTGCCGGAAGGTTCGTCACCTGCCACGCCGCGCCCGTCGCGGAAGAGTATTGAACAGACCAGCCCGTCAAATCCGCGCTCGTCTCGCCGCGGTTGAATATCTCGACGAAATCATTTTTCAAAGGAGCGCCCGCGTTGCCGCCTCCACCGTAAATCTGACTGATGACGACGAGCGGCGAAGGCGTTGGCGAGGGCGTCGGCGAAGGACTTGGCGTGGGAGACGGCGTCGGAGTTGGGGATGGCGAAGGCAAGGGCGCGGGGTTGATGTTGAGAGTCGCAGAGCCTTCGATTCCGCCCGCGCGTGCGCGCAGTGTGACAGCGCCGGAGGCGAGCGCGTTGGCGGTCGTCAACAATCCGGTCGTCGGCGAAACAGAAGCCTTCTTCGCGTCGCTCGAAGACCAAATGAATGAGACGCGCGGAAGCTCGACCTCGACGCCGCCGCTCTGCGCGAAGGCGCGCGCTGTGAAGTCACTGTGCGATCCGATGTCGAGCGTTGAAGAGACGGGCGCGACTTCGATTCTCGTCGGCGAGGGCGAGCCGAAGGGCGTGCCGTCGGCTCGCGTGCCGGGCGAGTAAGCGCGCCCCGCCGCGAACGCTACTTCCGTGTGCGCTGCGAAGTCGCCGCCCGTCGCACACGCGCCTGCGTCGGGCGCACGCGTCAGCGATTGGTCTTTTGGCGCGGGCGTGTTCGTGCCCGCGCCGTATGCGAGCGTGTCAATGTCTGCGACGGTGTTGTCAGAGAGCGTTAGCTTGACGGTCAAGGTGTCGCCCGCGTCGTTGAGGCTGAGCGAACTGGTCTTCAGGATTAGAGCGCCGCCGAAGACGGGATCGTCCGCGGAAGGCGAGCCGCCGCCGAAGACTACGAGCGCGCGCCCGCCTTCGAGCGTCGTGTGCGCGGGGAACGTGAAGCGATTGGTGGTCGCGTCGGCGATCCGAACGCCTGAGATGTCAACAGGCTCGCCCGTCACGTTGACGAGTTCGACGAACTCGTCGTCGTCGGAGTTTCGCACGCCGTCGTGGTTCGCGTCGCCTTCGACTTCCAACGTCGAAGGATCGTCGGGCGGAACGTCTGCGAGCGCCTCGTTGATGACGAGCGGCACGCGCGCCGTCAGTCTGGCGCGGCCCGAAACGGTGCCGCCCCTGTTGTCATTGACGGTCGCGTCGATGTTGACTACGCCGACGCCGACGACATCGACGAGTCCCGCCGCGTCAACGGTCGCGATGGAAGCGGCGTCCGAACTCCAGTTGAAAGTCGCGCCGGGCACTGGCCGACTGTTTTCGTCGAAGGCGGTCGCGGATAGTTGCGTTGACGCGCCGCGGTTGAGAACGTTTGACGAAGGAGTGACTTCGACGCGTGCGATCTTCGGCGGTCGAACCTTCACGAACAGTTCGACAGCGACGGCGCTGATTTGAATCGTCCCATCCGTCGCCGTCGCGCGCAGTTGAGTCATGCCCTCGCCTGCGCCCCGGACGTTGACGTTGACAGCGCCCGTCGCCGCATCGACGTTCGTCGAATCGACGACGGCGACGCCCGCGTCGTCCGGCTCGAAGTTGAATGCGACGTTCTTCAAAGGGCGGTCGAACTGGTCGAACGCCCTCGCGACAAACTGCGCCGTGTCGCCGACGAAGACGGTCTGTTGCTGCGGCGTGACGCTCACGCCGTTGAGACGACCGGCGCGTTCGAGGAAGAAAGAGCCGTCAACACGCACGCCGGGCGAGAAGCGTCGCGAAGGGTTCGCGCTTGTGTGGCGCGCGAACGCGCCTTCGATGTCGGGCGAGCGCGTGATTGATTGATTAACAGAGTCGCCGCCGAAGTCGTCAACGCCCGCACCGTAAGAGAACTGCGTTACTAGATTGCCCGCCGAGTCGCGGACGAGAATCGAAAGCCCCGCGTTCGTGAGCGAGAGCGAGCCGGTCGAAGCCTTGCCGACGACCGCGCCGCCGAAGACCGGATCGTCAGCATCGAAATCGCCGCCGCCGAAGAGTACGAGCGCCTCGCCCGCGGGGAGGCTCACGCCCTGCGCGAATCTGTGCCGGACGCTTTCGGTCGTGCCGTTCAGGGCGCGAGTCCGAAGCGTCCAGCCCGAAAGGTCGAGCGGCGCGCCGGAGCCGTTTACCAACTCGACGAACTCGTCATCGCTCCCGCTCCGGATGCCGTCGTGGTTCGCGTCGCCCGCCGCGCCGTCGGGCGGGTCTGCGAGCACTTCGTTGATGACGAGCGTTCGCGGCACGACGTTCAAACGTGCTTCCGTCGCCAAATCGCCGACGCTCGCCTTGACCGTCGCGGGGCCGACGTTCACTCCGACGGCGATTCCGCTCGCGCCGATTGAAGCCACGCCGCTATCGCTTGAAGAGAAGGTTGCGGAGGCATTTTCAATCGCGTCGCCGAGCGAGTCGAAAACTTTCGCGCCAAACTTCATCTCGCCGCCGACGGGGATTGTCGCGGAGGCGGGCGCGATCTCGATTCGCGCCGGACGCGGCGGCGCTCCGCCGTCGGTGAAGGTCAAAGTAGTCTTGTTGCTCTCTGCGCCATCCGCGGTCAGGACGAGCGTCGCAGCGCCCGCGCCTTTCAAACTCGAAGGGATCGCGACGTGCAACTGGTCGAGTCCCGGCAGGTCGGGCGAGGGAACGACGGCTTCGACTTTGACGTTTCGACCGCCCAACGTAGCCTCGACGTTCGACGCGTTGCGAAGTCCCGTGCAGAAGATTATGAGCCGGCGCGGCTCGCCACGCGCGTCGGTCGCGTCGAAGGGGCCGGGCACGAGTGTCGAGTTGTCGAGCGCGACCGCCTCGCCCGTGCCGTTCGCGTTGACGGTGAAGACGCCCGGCGCTGACGGTGCGACAGGGAAGGAGCCGCGAATCTCAAGACCATCGTGATTGAAGACCGAAACGTCGTTTATGCCCGCCGGGAGTTCGTCGGGCAGACGTAGATTTATCTGCGCCGGCGAGACGAAAAAGATTTGCGTTGCGCGCCCGCCGACTGTGACGGTCACGTTTTTAAGCGTGGAGGGAAATGAGCCGTCGGAGAGTCGCGCCGCTTCCGAAGGCGAGAGCGCGAGGTTCTTTCCAGTGAATACGACAATCGAGCCGGGCGCGACGGCGACAGGCTTCCTGTTCGGGGCGGCGGCGTTGAAGACTTGCAACGAAGCGTCGGACTGTGCGCGCGGCGCGAGCGAGGCGATAAAGATTTCCGAGTCGTTGGCGAGTTCCGGCGCAACGTTCGGCTCGGCGAGCGCGCGCGGGAAGTTGAATGCGACGTGCGAACCATCGTCGTCGAGCGACGAGACGACTTCGGCGTTCGCGGCGGCGGGCGCGTCCGTGATTCGTGTGAAGCGAGCCGTAGGAATGTCGTAGAGGTAAAGCTCGACGCTTGAGTCGGAGTTGCCGCCCACGACGCTCCGGCGCGTGGCGAACGCGATTCGGTTTCCGTCGCCGCTGATGGTCGCGTCGGGCGGAACGTCTGATACGCGTGTGCTGAGTTGCGTGATCTGCCGGACTGTGAAGTTGTTTCGACCGTCGAGAAGGAAGACCTGAACGGCGTTCTTCGCGTCGAGCGCGGAAAAGACGAAGCGCAGCCCGTCGTCGCTTGCCGCTCGACCGTAAGTTAGCCGGAGTCCCGCTGCGTTTCTGACCGCGACCGTCGTTTCGAGGCTCGTCGTCGAATAGATCGACAAGTCGCCGGATGCCGCGCCGCCGTCCGTCTGGCTGTCCCGGACGAATGCGACGCGCGAACCATCGCCGCTCAACTTCGCATCGCGCGCCCCTGCGTCGCCCGCGCTCGAAGTTATCTGCGCGATTGTGCCGGCCCGTGTGTCGAAGAGAAAAATCTCGGAGTTGCGGTCGGGGTTGTTGCCGGTGAAGTCTCGGTTCGACGCGAAGGCGACGAGTCGCCCGTCGTCCGACATCGAGGGCGAGAAGCAGCCCTGAGAAGTGCGTTGCGTCGCGCCGTCCGGCAGCGTCTTCGTCAATTGCCGAAGGCTTGAGCCGTCGTAAAAGAAGATTTCCGAATTACCGTCCCGGTTCTCGCCGGCGGGGTCGCCCGTGCTCGCGAACGCGACGCGCGTCCCGTCCTTCGAGACGGCGGGCGCGGGGCCGCGCGTCGGCGATAGTTCCTTAAACGTCAGGACGGAAGTGTCGGCGGCGACGACGCGAAACGTCGCGCCCGTGCCGGACGCGGAGAGGTCTGCGCTCGACTCGAAGACGACGCGCGTGCCGTCGCCGCTCAAGGTCGGGTTTAGATTCAGCGCTTCGTCGGGCGTGTTCGTGACGCGGCGCGGTGCTTCGTTCTGCGAACGCACGCCTGTGTTGAAGAGACAGAAAAGAGCGGCGGAAATAAAGGTTGTGGCGAACAGTCGCCTTGAGGTTGAGGCCAAGGGTGTACTCCTTTGTCTGTCGAGCGGTGAGGATCATGACGCGAGGCCGTGTGCGACCCTGAGTGTTGACCGCTTGCTCACCCTTGAGCATCTGCACGCACGGATTTCCGCGCGGAGTTAAAGATTAGATGAATGAAAATTTGGTGAGGTAACGAAACGCCCGTGCCCGGAGAAATAATCGGCGAGCATTCTATAACTTTGCGGTCGAAAGGCAAGGGAAATTTCGTCCGCCGAAAAAGAATCATCGCGCCGCGCGCACGTGGCGCGATGATTCAAGCCGTTGCTACCGGACTTGCCTCTTTCCGCCTCGCGAACTCCGGCAGGGCATCGAACACGTCGAGCGCGTAGCGGACGTTGTTGAATGGCGCGGAGACTTGAACGCCCTGAATTGCGTCGCGAACGTCGAGTAGGAGTTCGCGTGCGATCTGCAAGCCCTCTTCGCGACCAAACTCCTTGCCCTTCTCGGATGCGACGCGCATGCGCTCCATGATTGAAGAAGTAACGCGGACGCCGGGGACTTCGTTGTGTAGGAACTCGGCGTTTCGATAGGAGACGAGCGGCCAGATGCCCGCGACGACGGGGACTCGGACGTGTTCGATGCGGCGTAGGAAGTCGCGCAGTTGCTCAACGTCGAAGACGGGCTGAGTGATGGCGAACTCCGCGCCCGCTTCGACCTTCCACTCGAAGCGCTTTATCTCTTCGTCCATGTTTATCGCGCCGGGGTTGACGCCGACGCCGATGCAGAAGGATGTCGGCGTGCCTGTAGGGTTGTTGCCGATGTCGAGTCCGTGGTTGAGCTTGTTGACAATGTTCGTCAGGCCGATTGAGTCGATGTCGAAGACGGCAGTCGAGTCCGGGTACGGCCCCATCTTCGGCGGGTCGCCGGTGATGATGAGAAGATTGCGAAGCCCCAGAGCCGCAGCGCCGAGTAGGTCGCTCATCATGCCTAGAAGGTTTCGGTCGCGGCAGGTGTAGTGGAGGACTGTTTCGAGTCCGATCTCGCGCTCGACGAGAACGGCGGTCGCCTGCGCTCCCATGCGAGTCTGCGCGCGCGGGCCGTCGGGGATGTTGACGGCGTTGACGCCCGCATCCTTCAAGAGACTTATGCTTTCGAGAGTCTTCGACGGGTCGCAGCCTTTGGGCGGGAGAACTTCGACGGTCGTGACGAACTCGCCCGAAGCGATCATGTGCCCCCAGTTCGAGCGCTCGGCGAGCGGCGTGACGGCGACCTCGGCCTCTTTCGCTGCCTTCAACTCTTCGACGCGGACGACCTGCGCAAGCTTGCCCGTGCGCCCCGTGTGGCGCGGCGAGAGCGGGCGCACGGCGTCGGATATCAGCTTGATGTGCGCGGGTGTCGTGCCGCAGCAACCGCCGATGAAGCGCACGCCGGATTGAATCAGACGCTTCGCGTACTTCGCCATGTACTCAGGCGAGCACATGTAGAATTGGCGGCCCTGCACGTCGCGCGGGAGTCCTGCGTTCGGCTGTGCAGAGAGTTTGCGGGTCGTTACGGCGCGCATCTTCTCGACTGCATTGAGGACGATTGCCGGGCCGACGCCGCAGTTGAGTCCGATCACGTCAGCGCCCCATTCTTCGAGCCGCGCGGCGAAGACTTCGGGCGTCGTGCCGAACGACGTGTTGCCGTCAAGCGAGATCGTCATCTGCGCGACGATGGGCAGTCTCGACAACTCGCGCACGGCGCGTATGGCTTCGCGGATTTCCGAGATGTCGGAGAAGGTTTCGAGGACGAAGAGATCAACGCCGCCTTCGAGCAGCGCCGTGACCTGCTCCTTGAACAAGTCTTTGGCTTCGTCGAAAGAGGTCGGCCCGTAAGGCTCGATTCTCAAACCGAGCGGCCCGACCGCGCCCGCCACGAAGCATCTACCACAGGCTGCTTCCCGCGCCAGCCCCACGGCGGCGACGTTGATGTCGCGCAGGCGGCCTTCGAGTCCGTACTGCTGAAGCTTATGAGCCGTCGCCGTGAAGGTGTTCGTCTCGATCACCTCAGCGCCGGCGCGCACGTACTCCTCGTGCAGCGAGCGGACTAGCTCCGGCGCGGTCAGGTTCAACTCGTCGTAAGAGCGGTTGATGTAAACGCCCTTCGCGTACAGCATCGTTCCCATCGCCCCGTCGAAGACGGTGACGTGGTCGCTTTCTAAAAGTTCTCTGAAGTCGGGCATAAAGAAGCTTTCAGCGGTCAGCACTCAGCCTTCAGCTAAAACTGTTCGCCGCAGCGACAGTCCTTTCAAACCTAAACCGTCGGCCATCAGGCGAGGTCGAATGCTGATAGCTAATAGCTGACGCTACAAAAAAATTCCCGCGCCAAACAACGCGGGACTTCATGAACTGAAGTTGGCGGTCGCCTCGAAGCGCCGAGCTGTTTAGCCGTTTATTTTACGTGGCCGCAAGTCGCCTTAACTCACCACGTTTTTCAAGGCGCTTATACGCCCGACGCGCGGCCTGTGTCAAGCGCGGGTCGCGTCGCGTCCGAACACGCCGGACAAACTTCTTGCCAACGCGCGGCGCGGCTTCTATACTGCGCCTCGCCGGATAAAAGTCATTGCTCAGTCGCTCCTGCTCGACTTCCCCCGCTCGATTCGTCAGGGCTTTCCTTATCAACCGGAGTTTATACGTGACTTACCGCAGCCGTCTCCTATCGCTGCTTTGCCTTATAGCCGCAATACTCTTCGCGGGCGAAGCTAGGGCGCAGACTCCGCGGCCCGTTCTGCTCAGCCGGCACGACTCGACGCGCGCGATCTCGCTCGAATCGGTCGTCCACTCGACCGAGCCTTACGCACCGGACTCGACCGTGCAGTGGGGGCCGGATCGCAGGACGCGCGTCGAGGTCTTCGCGATGAACCTCGCGCTCCAACCGAACGAAGACCTTTCGGTTGTGACGGCGGGCGCTGAAGACGCTTCGGGGCGGAAGTACGATTTGAGCGTCGAGTACGTCGTGCCTCTTCCCGGCTTCGAGTGGATGACGGCAGTCTCGCTGCGTCTGAGCGACGACCTTTCAGACGTGGGCGACGTGCTCGTGTGGATCTCTTATCATGGCGCGCAGAGCAACCGCGTGCGCGTCGCCATCGGGCACGTCGGCGGCGGGCCCGTTGACGACGCGGGCGCGGTGCCGACTCCTCCGCGATTCATCAGCGGTCGCGTCACGTCGAGCGGCAACGGCATCGAAGGCGTCAAGGTTCTCGTGAGCGGCACACAATCCCTTTCGCTTTTGACCGCAGCCGATGGCTCTTACTCGTTCCTCGCCTCGCCGCTTGGCAGTTACATCGTCACGCCGCAGTTGCAGTTCTACGATTTCGGCCCGCCGAGCAGAACCTATGCCCCGCTCGAAGACGACCAAGCGGACGCGGACTTCGCGGCGGCGAGGCAGACGCGCGCCGTCTCCGGGCAACTGCTCGACGACGACGGGCGCGTGCTTCCGAACGTCGCCGTGACGCTGACGGGCGCGGACGGGTTCGCGCCGATGACCGCGAGCACGGACGGCGACGGGCGTTTCGCTTTCGGAGGCGTGCCCGCAGGCTTCGGCTACACGCTCACGCCCAAGAGCGACGCGGTCGTCAGCTTCACGGCGACGAAGATAAAACAACTCGCGGACGACCTCGCGCTCGTCATCAGGGGAACGCGGCGCAAATATTCGATCAGCGGTCACGTCGCGGACTACGCGGGCGGCGTCGGCGGCGTGACGTTTCGCATCGAGGGAGTTGGAACCGGCGCGACGACGAATGCGTCGGGCGACTTCAGAATTGACGGGTTCAAGGCCGGCTTCGACTACAAGCTCGACGCTTCGGTCGCCGATTACACCTTAGACCAGACGGTCTTTGAGTTTGATGACATCCAGAATGATGTCGCGTTCAACCTCCACGCAACACCGCACTTCGTCCTGAGCGGTCGCGTGACGGACGCCAGCGGCAAAGGCGTCTTCGGCATCAATCTCAACCTCACGGGCGCGCAGTCGAGCAGCGTCTCGACAAGCTCCGATGGCTCTTACTCGTTCCTCGTCACGCTGCACGGCGACTACACCATCACGCCTTTGTTGGAGCAGGGGTTTTACACGTTCGGCCCACAGAGCCAGAGCGTCAACGCTCTGAAGGGCAGCCGCGCCGCGCTCGACTTCACCTCGACGTTCAACGCGAGCTTCAATCCATCATACGTCCTCGAATACGACGGCACGCCGATGACCGCCGAGTACGGTTACTTCTGGGATCAGACCAAACCACTCGGCCATTTTTTCTGGGAGACGTGGGCGATGCCGGGCCCCCGCACGAGCGGCGGCTACATGATTTCGGACGGCTACGGGGGAGCGCACTCGATCCTCTTCGGATTCGGCTTCCTCGATGGAAGCGAGCCTAACCACTATCAACTCATCGGCAACACATGGAACGGGAGCGGCATCGTCTCGTTCGCGAGCGACGAAGGCCCGCAGGTCGGCGAGTGGGGCCACTATGCCATCGGCTGGGACGGCCAATACCTCGTCACGTATTTTGACGGCGTACCCGTAGGCAGGGTTAAGTTCGACGGCACGAGGCAACCCGGACAGGCGATAAACGGTGCGGGCCATCTGCTCGTAGGCGGCTCAGACCACAGTAATTTTCAAGGACGGCTCGCTCAGATTCGCGGCTTCGAGGGTGTTAACCCGCGCGAGGGCGACGGCTCTGACAAGACACGCCCCTACGCGCCCTTCACGCCTGAGACTGTCTTCAAGCGCGGAGGAAATTTTCTCTCTTACTACTTCAACCCCGGTTTCTATCTCACAGACCTCTCCGAAGGCTACGGCGGTCAACTGCACACGGGCTACGTTCGTGGAACGCAGAAGAGCTATCTCATGTGGTGCGAAGGATGCCCTGTGCCGAAGTTCGTAGTTGACCCGACAGCGCCCGATTTCTCGAAGCCGGACAACCCCGGTCAGACACCCGCGCCCGCGCCGACGCCTGCGGCACAGCCCGCGGGCGCGCTCGTCTTCGATTCGTTTTCGCGCATCAACTCGACGTACATACTCGGAGGCACGGGTGGACTCGGCGCGTCGGAGGGCGGCGCGTCGGGGCGTCCCGACTGGCAGACGGGCGTGGCGGCGACGCAGCCGCAGCCGTTCGGCATTCTTAACGGTCGCGCAGTCCTGCTCGCCAACCGAACAGCGGTCGCGTGGGTTTCGACGGGCGGCCAGAGCGACCTCTACGTGCGCGTTGACCGGAGGCCGAGGGGTTGGGGGACAGGCCAGAACACGGGCATAAGCTTCCGCGTCGCCGACTCTGCAAACTACTTCTTCGCTTATACGAGCGAAGGCGCGACGCAGGCAGACCCGAAGCTTCTGACACTCGGATATTATCTCGACGGCGTGAGGACGAATCTCGTGAGCGGGCTGGCGATTCCGTCCGACCCGCAACACCCTTGGACGACGCTGAGCGTCGTGACGCTCTCCGACGGGACGATTTGGGTTCTCGCCGACTCGACGCAAATCTACTCGACGACGAGCGCCGTACTCGCGAACGCGACGGGCGCGGGACTCTACAACGACGCGCCGGGCCTCGGCCTGACGAACCGCTGGGACAACTTCGCAATCTTCGCCGCGCGATAGCGACGAGCTTGTTCCGCGCGAACGGGACTGAGTCTATCTGCGCTGGCAGCGCGGGCAGAAGTACGTCGAGCGGCCAGCGTGCGCGACGCGCCGTATGCGTGCACGGCAGACGCGGCAATGCTCGCCCTCCCGGTCGTAGACGCGCCAGCGCCCGCCCTCGCCGCTGAAATAACTCCCGTCAATATTCTCCGGGTCAACTTCCGCCGCCGCGCCGTGAGCGATGGCCTCGCCGAGCACGTCGAGCACTGACTGACGCAGACGTCTTATGCGCCGGCTCGAAATCTCCGACGCGGGCGCGAACGGGTTGATGCGCGCGAGGAACAGCGCCTCCGCCGCATAGATGTTGCCGAGTCCTGTAACCTTCGTCTGGTCGAGCAGAACGTCCTTGAGCGCGCGCCGCGTTCGCGCCAGAACGCCCGCGAAGTAGTCGTGCGAGAACTCGTCCGAGAATGGCTCGGGAGCGAGGCGTCGCAACTCCTTCGCGCTCTCAAGCTCGGACGCGCGCGCAATCTTCATCAGACCGAAGTGGCGCTGATCCGTGAAGACGAGGCGGCGTCCGTCTTCGAGTTTGAAGACGGCGTGCGCGTGCGCGGGCAGCGGCCCGTTCTCGTCAAGCAGGAGGAAGCGGCCCGTCATGCGTAAGTGCGTGACGAGGACTTGCCCGTTGTCGAACTTCGCGAGTATGTGTTTGCCGCGCCGCCCGACCTCTTCAAACCGCGCCCCGCGCAGACGCCGCGCGAACTCCGGCGGCGTGTTGTCGGGCGCGAGGCGCGCGCGCAGGAGTTTCGCCGAGACGACTGCGCGACCGCGCAGGAGTTTGTCGAGCGCGCGCGCGACGAGTTCTACTTCGGGAAGTTCGGGCATAGCGATGATTCGACGAGATGCCTTTTGGTTCAGTGAGGGGCTTGCGCGAGGCGGCAGCCGTGTTCGAGAAGCGCTTCGCGTTTTCCCGGCGAAGTGGCCTCGGCGTAAACGCGCAGCACCGGCTCCGTCCCCGACTGCCGGAAGAGAAGCCACGACTCGTCGTTGAAGACGAGTTTCGTACCGTCGAGCGTCTCGACCGACTCGACCGCGAAGCTTTCGACTGAAGCCGGAGGGTTCGCCGCGAGCGATTCGACGAGCGCGAGGCCGCGCGCGACTTCGATGTGCAGGTCGCGGCGACCGAAGCGGAACTCGCCGAACTCGCGGTGCATCTCTGCGACCATCTCGGTCGGCGTCACGCCCGACGCGACGACCGATTCGAGGAATAGGAGCGAATTGAGTATGCCGTCGCGTTCGGGGATGTGGCCGCGGACGCCTATGCCGCCCGACTCTTCCGCGCCGACGAGAATGTCCTCGCGCAGCATCAGGTCGGCGACGTACTTGAAACCGATGGGCGTCTCGAAAAGTCTCAGCCCGTGCGCCGCCGCGATGCGCTTCAAAAGAACCGACTGCGAGAACGTCCGCACGACCCCGCCCGTCTGATTTCTACGTCTCAGAAGGTGAAGCAGGATGAGCGGGACGACCTCGTGCATCGTCATCGTCTCGCCGCGCTCGTTCACAGCGCCGACGCGATCCGCGTCGCCGTCGGTCGCGAGTCCGACGAGCGCGCCGCGTTCGACGACTCGTGTTTTGAGCGGCGCGAGGTTTCGGTCAATCGGCTCAGGGCTGACGCCGCCGAACAGTGCGTCGCGCTCCGCGCGAATCGTCTCGGCTTCCAGACTCCCGCCCGACAGAAAACTTTCGACCCAGCGACCGCCAGTTCCGTGCATCGGGTCAACGACGACGCGCGCGTGCGCCGCACGCATCAGTTCGAGGTCAACGTAGCCCGATAACTGTGCGCGATAGCTTTTGACCTGCGCGTCGAGTTGACCGCGCGCGTCAGTTGATAGCGGCGCGAGTCGCGGCGAGTTCGTGTCAACGAGCGACTCGACGGCGACGGTCGTCTCCGGCGTCGCGCTGCCGCCCCACGGGGCTTTGATCTTGAAGCCGTTAAAGTGCGGAGGGTTGTGCGAGGCAGTGATGACGACTCCGCCCGCCGCGCCGCGCTCGCGCACAGCCCACGAGACGAGCGGCGTCGGCACGTCCGTCCCGAAGAGCGAGACGCCTACCTCGTTGCCCGCGAGCACTTCGGAGGCGCGCACGGCGAAACGCTCGGAGAGGAAGCGACGGTCGAAGCCTACGACGACGCGCGGGCGTGAAGCCGTCCCGCCTTCGTCGTCGTCGTTTGAAGATTGATTCTGTTGTTTGATGAAGTCGGCGAAGGCTTGCGCGACGCGCTCGACGTTCTCGAACGTGAACTCGTCGGCGATGCAGGCACGCCATCCGTCAGTGCCGAAGCGTATGGGCGACCGCGGCGCGCGCCTCGCGCTCACAGAGCGCCCCCGGTCTGCGTGTAGTCCGTCAGGCTGGTCTTGTCGCCGAGCACCGCGCCCGCGCCGACAGAGGCCGAACGACCGACGTGGCAGCCGCGACCGACTATTGCGCCGACGACCTGCGCGCCGGAGCCGACGCGCGTGTGCGGCCAGACGACCGAGTTCTCGATGCGCGCCTTCTCCTCGACGTGTACGCCCTCGCCGAGTACGGAGTTGATGATTTGCGCGCCGGGTTTGACCGTGCAGTCGTCCGCGATGATCGAGAGTTCGTCAATCTCGGCGTGCGTCGCCGAGTCGAACGAGCCGCGCCGGTCTTTCAACTTAATCCCGCGGACGCGCCCCGCGAGAATGTCCTGATGGACTTGCAGGTAACGCGCGGGCGTGCCGATGTCAATCCAGTAAGCGCCTTCGGGCACGTGCGCGTAGAACCTCTCGCTGCGTTTCAGAAGGTCTGGGAAGAGGCCGTACTCGAACGAGTAGTTTTCGCCCGCGGGGATGATGTCGAGAATCTTCGGGTCGAGAATGTACGTGCCCGCGTTGATGTTGCAGCAGTTCGTCTCTTCCGGCTTCGGCTTTTCGAGAAAGCGGCGGACGCGCCCGTCCTCTTCCGTCTCGACGACGCCGTAGCTCGAAGGGTTCTCGACCGGCGCGAGGACGATTGTCGCCGTTGCCTTGTGGTCGTTGTGCTCGCGTATGACTCGCTTCAGATCGAGGTCTGTGACGATGTCGCCGTTGAAGACTACGGTCGGCTCGCGTATCAAATCCGCTGCGAACTTGTACGCGCCCGCGGTTCCCATCGGCTGTGGCTCGACGGTGTAGGTTATCTTCACGCCGAAGTCCGAGCCGTCGCCGAGTTGCTGCTCGATCTTGAAGGGCTGGTACGAGAGCGAGAGCGTGATGTCGGTAATCCCCGCGCGCCTGAGCGTGTCAATCTGATAGAGGAGAAACGGGCGGTTGCAAATAGGGACAATCGGCTTCGGCGTGTAGACGGTGAGCGGTCGGAGTCGCGTCCCCTTGCCGCCTGCGAGAATGAGAGCTTGCATGGATTTTACCGGAAAGTCGCCGAGTTAGTTTGAAGCTTCCCCGGCTCGATTTAAGAGAACGGCTGCATGAAGTCTAGCACCGCGGCTCGCGGCTTTCAAAGACTGGCCGGTGCGAAGATTCCCTTGCTTGACACCCCCTCATGCCAACGTATAATCGAAATTTGAAATAATAAACATTCAACTCAACCCGCGCGCATTCGAGATGCCATAGCCGCGCGCCGGAAAGAAGAGGTAAGACGAATGCCGGAGAGAAGAGAAGCCGTCATCATCTCAGCCTGCCGCACGCCGACGGGAAAGTTCATGGGCGCGCTCAAGGGTTTCACCGCGCCGCAACTCGGCTCGATGGTCGTGCGCGAGGTGGTCAGGCGCGCGGGCGTCCGTGCGGAAGATGTTGACGAGGTCATCATGGGATGCGTAATACAGGCCGGACTCGGGCAGAATCCGGCGCGTCAGGCGGCGCTCCACGGCGGGATTCCGTTCGGCGTCTCCGCCGTGACCGTCAACAAGGTGTGCGGGTCGGGGCTGAAGTCTGTGATGATGGCGGCACAGGGCGTCCAACTCGGCGACTCTGAAGTAGTCGTCGCGGGCGGCATGGAGTCGATGTCGAACGCGCCGTACCTTCTGACGAAAGCGCGCGAAGGGTATCGGATGGGAAACGGCTCGCTCGTTGACTCGATGATTCACGACGGGCTTTGGTGCGCCTTCGAGAATTACCACATGGGCAACACCGGCGAGGTCGTCGCAGAGCGTTACAACGTCACGCGCGCAGAGCAGGACGAGTACGCGCTGAACTCGCACAGAAAGGCCGCCGCCGCGATCAAGGCCGGGAAGTTCAGAGACGAGATCCTGCCCGTCGAGATTCCGCAGAAGAAGGGCGCGGCCATAGTCTTCGACACCGACGAGTCTGTTCGCGAAGACACTTCGATTGAAGCCCTGTCGAAACTCCGTCCCGCTTTCAAAGAGTCGGGCACGGTCACGGCGGGCAACGCGCCGGGCGTCAACGACGGCGCATCGGCTGTCGTCGTCACCTCGTTTGAGAGAGCGCGCGCGCTCGGAGTCGAGCCGCTGGCGCGCATCGCGGCGCAGGCGACTTCGGGCATCCAGCCCGAACTCGTGATGATGGCCCCCGTCGAGGCAATCAAGAAAGTGTTGAGCAAGGCCGGATGGTCTTTGAGCGAGGTTGACTTGATCGAGTTGAACGAGGCGTTCGCTGTTCAGGCCGTCGCCATCATACGCGAACTCGGACTCGACCCCGAGAAGGTTAACGTCAACGGCGGCGCGGTCGCGCTCGGCCACGCAATCGGGCAGTCAGGCTCGCGCCTTCTGACGACGATGCTCTACGAGATGAAGCGTCGCGGCGCGCGGCGCGGACTCGCGGCGTTATGTCTCGGCGGCGGGAACGCCGTGGCGATGGCGGTCGAGCGCTAGGCCGCGAAGGGAAGCAAACTCGGATGACTCCGCAAGATCACAACAAGGTCATCGGCATCATGCATCTCATCTGGGGCGGTTTCAATGCCCTGACGATGCTTATCTTCGTGCCTTTCTTACTCGCAATGATCGGAGTCATCGGCAGCGACCCGCATTCGCCGCCCGAGTTGAAAATGGTCTTCGGCGCTCTCGGATTGTTCTTCGCAGTCCTCGCCGTTCTGTTCGGCATCCCGCCGCTGATCGCGGGCTACGCGATGCTGAAGCGCAAGAGTTGGGCGCGCGTGGCCGCCATCGTCTCGTCGTGCTTCGCCGCGCTCAGCTTTCCGTTCGGGACTGCGCTGTGCGTCTACACGTTCTGGTTCGTCTTCAGCGAGGGCGAACGCTTCTACAGCGACGCGGGCGAGCAACAGGCTTGGCGCGGCTCGCTTCCGAACTACAACGCTTACGACCGGGACGCGCAGAGCGGCGCGGACGCGAGCCGGCGCAAAGAATACTCGCCCCCGAGACAGCCGCCCGACTGGCGCGATTAGAATTTTTCGACGGAGATTTGATTCTTGACTGAGATCATCGGAGTCGTCGGCGCAGGGACGATGGGCAACGGCATCGCGCAGGTCGCGGCGCGCGCGGGCTACAACGTCTTGATGCGCGACGTTAAGGACGAGTTTCTGGCGCGCGGGGTCGCGGCGATTGACAAAAGCCTTCAGCGCGACGTTGAAAAGGAGCGGCTCAGGGCGGAAGAGAAGAGCGCGATAGCCGAACGGATACGCACGACGACCTCGCTCGAAGACCTCGCCGACGCGAGCTTCGTCATCGAGGCCATCACGGAAAACCTCGAAGCCAAGCGCGAACTCTTCGGCACGCTCGACCGCGTAGTGCGCAAGGACGCGATACTTGCGTCGAACACTTCTTCCATTTCGATAACAAAGCTCGGCGCGGCGACCGCACGGCCCGACAAGGTTATCGGGATGCACTTCATGAATCCCGTCCCCGTTATGAAACTCGTCGAAGTCATACGCGGCATCGCGACCTCGGACGAGACATGGGCGCTGACGCGCGGGCTTTCGGAGCGAATGGGCAAGACCGCGCTCGAATGCAACGACTCGCCCGGCTTCGTCTCGAACCGCGTTCTGATGCCGATGATCAACGAGGCGGTCTTCACGCTTCAGGAGGGCGTCGCCACGCGCGAGTCGATTGACGGCATCATGAAACTCGGCATGAATCATCCGATGGGGCCTCTGACGCTCGCGGACTTCATAGGGCTGGACGTGTGCCTCGCCATACTGAACGTTTTGCACACGGAGTTGGGCGACCCGAAGTACAGGCCGTGCCCGCTCCTGAAGAAGTACGTTGACGCGGGTTGGCTCGGTCGCAAGTCGGGGCGAGGTTTCTACGAGTATTAAGATTTACTCACGACCGCGGCGCGCGGTCTGTGCTTACGGCGAAGTATCGGCGGGTCTGATTCGAGCGGGTTATGGCAAACGTGCGGGGAAAAATCTTCTGCCAGCGTTGCAGGACTGCCAACGAGCTTGGCGACGAACATTGCTCGCGCTGCGGCACGCGGCTGATGCTGATGTTCGAGCCGACGGCGGCACGGTTCGAGGGAAGGTCGGCGCAGACCGGGATGGAAGAGCACTTGCTTGAGCGCGTCACCTCGATTGAGAACAACATCTCGCGCCTGATAGACAAGCTCGAACGCATGGCGGAACTGATGCTCAAACAGTCGCGCTCGGCCTACTTCGACCACGCGCTTCTCGACACGCTCGTCGCGGTGCTCACGGAGTCGGGCGTCGTCAACCGCCAGCGGCTTCACGCGCTCTGGCGCGAGCGTTACCACGAAGAGACAGCGACGATTGACGCGAAGGCACGCCGGGGCGAGTTGAGCGAGAGCGTGATCGCCTCGTACACGGGCGACGAGCGCGAGCTTTTCAAGAGACTCGTGCGCGAGGGCTTCGCATACTTCGCAGATGGGAAGACCGTGAGCGGCGCGCGCGAGCTTGAGCGCGCCGCCGCGATGGCGAAAGACAACGCGCCGCTCAACGCATTCCTCGGCGAACACTTCTTCCGAAGGGGAAAGTCGGCGCTCGCGCGCGACTATCTCTCGAACGCTTTGGAGGCCGAACCCGAAAACGCGCGCGTGCGTCTGCTGCTCGGCATAGCCTTCGGCGACGAGGGCGAGGCCGAACGCGCGCGCGAGCTTCTCAAAGACGCGGTTGCGCGCGGCGGCCCTTCGTTCGCGGCGCACTGCGCGCTCGGTCGCCTCGCCGCCGCCGAAGACGATTGGAAGGGCGCGCTCGCGGAGTTCAAGCGCGCGCTCGCGGCTCGACGCTGCCCCGAAGCGCACTACCTTCTCGGCCTCGTCAACTACAACTTGAAGCGCGACCGCTCCGCGCTCCGGCATCTCGTGAAGGCCGTCGAGATGGACGCCGGTTACGGCGAGGCGTTCTACCTTCTGAGTTTCGTGCAACGAAGGCTCGGCGAGCAGGAGCAGGCGGAACGCTCGCTCGAAGCCGCGCACGCTCTGGACGCGGGCGAGCCGCGCGGCCATGCAAAGAAGCGCGAAAAGGGGAGCGAGGCGGAGCCGCCCGTGCCTTCGCTTTTCGATGCGAAGGTGCGTGGAAGGCGAAAGCTCTTGACGGGCGGCGACGCGAGGCTCGCAGCGGCGCTTTCCGACGACGCGCTCGGAAACGTCACGCCGCGTTGACACTTTCGTTCTGGCCGCTATAATTGCAACTTTTGTGCTCAGGCCGCGCCGGAGCACCGCACGCGACAAGGGGTTCGTGCAATGCTGATAGAGGTTGAAAATCTGACGGGCGCGGGCCGCCCCTTCGCAAAGACTTACGCGTCCGGCGAGGTCGAGCTTGACGAAGAAGGCGCGCGTCTCGCGTCCGGCGCAATCGTCGAGGGCAGCGCGCGACGTAAGGGCGACGAGGTAAGCCTACGCGGCAAGATCAGCGCCGTGGTCGAGGTCAGTTGCGACCGCTGCGTTGCCGATGTCCGCGTGCCGCTCGAAGTCGAGTTCGATACGGCTTTCATACCGCGCGAAAGGGCGGCGAGCGAGATCGAGAACGTAGAGTTGCTGACAGAGGACATGGGACTCGCGGCCTACGAAGGCGGCGCGATTGATCTCGACGAGTTGGTTCGAGAGCAAATCTTGCTCGCGCTCCCTTCAAGGCGGATTTGCCGCGAAGACTGCAAGGGACTCTGCCCGACTTGCGGCACAGACCTGAACGCGGGCGCGTGCTCATGCGAGCAGGGCGAAGTTGACCCGCGTTGGTCTGCGCTCGCCGATTGGAATGATAAGAGCCGTGAACCGTAAATCGTCACAAGATGAAATCCACTTCTTGTCGCTGTTTGTAGGTCGCACGGTCTAAAAACTTATCACGGTTTAAGATTAACGTTTACGATTTACGAAGGAGTTAAAAATGCCTAATCCGAAACGACGCCATTCAAAGTCGCGCACGCGCCAGCGCCGCGCGCACGACGCGCTGCGAGCGCCGCAGACCGTCGCTTGCCCGAACTGTCAGGAGCCGCGTATGCCGCACCGCGTCTGCCCGAAGTGCGGGCACTACAACGGGCGCGAGGTCTTGAAGATCGAGCAGGAAGCGTAAAGCTCTTTCGGCGGCACACGTCGTTTGAAAACTTATCTCGTCGTCCCTGAAGTCGCGCCGCCCGGCGTGGCGCGGACTTTGGCGCCGAGCGGGTCGCAGCGAGTCTTTGATGAGACAGACGAAGCTGACCGGCAAAGTCGTCGTTGATGCGATGGGCAGCGACCGCGCCCCGCACCCGGAAATCGACGGCGCGCTCGCCGCCACGCGAGACTTCGGCGTCCGTGTGATTCTCGTCGGCCAGACGGAGACGGTGCTGCCGGAGCTTCGACGCTGCGGGTGGCGCAGGGACGGCGACAAGGGCGTCGAGTTCGTCGAAGCCCCCGAGTTCATCAGGATGGACGAGGCGGTCGCCAACGCCGTCCGCCGCAAACGACGTAGCTCGATGCGCGTCGGCGCGCGTCTGGTCGCCGAAGGAGAGGCCGACGGCTTCGTCTCCGCCGGAAACACCGGCGCGGCGATGGCGACGGCGAAGATGGTCATAGGGATGCTCCCCGGCGTTGACCGTCCGGCGCTCGCGGCGCTGCTTCCGTCGAAGTCGGGCCGCCCGACGATGCTCTTGGACGTTGGCGCGAACAGCGAGTGCAAGCCGCAGCACCTTGCACAGTTTGCTATCATGGGCGACGCTTACTCGCGCTCGGTTCTGGGAACGAAGCGGCCTTCCGTCGGTCTTATGAGCATCGGCGAAGAAGAGGCGAAGGGCAACGACTTGACGAAGGAGGCGTTCCCGCTCATGCGTGAACTCTCAAGCCTGAACTTCGTCGGCAACGTCGAGGGACGCGACGTTTTCACGGGCGAGGTTGACGTGATAGTGACGGACGGCTTCACCGGAAACGTCATCCTGAAACTCTCGGAAGGGTTGCAGGACGCGGTCGTCACGATGATAAAACGCGAGCTTTCGGCATCAGTCATAACGAAGACGGGCGCTGTGCTCGCTCGTCCGGCGTTCCAGAATTTGAGAAAGCGTCTGGACTACGCCGAGTACGGCGGAGCGCCTTTGCTCGGCGTCCGAAGCATCGTCGTCGTCGGGCACGGAAGCTCGAACGCGCGCGCGATTCGCAACGCCGTCCGTAACGTCAAAGAGTTCTCAGAGCACGGCGCGCTCGAACGCATCGAGCGGGGCATCGCGGAGACTAATTTGCTCGAATCGCGAACGCTTCGCGCGGTCGCCGAGTGAGGTTGGTAAAACCGACCGGCAAGGGTTCGCGTCAGCCACTTGGCGCTTTGAGGGAAAGCAGGCCAGATCGATGGGAGAAGTCAGAGCGGCGATACTCGGAACGGGGCGCGCGTACCCGGAAGGCGTCCTGACGAACGCCGACCTGGAAAAAATCGTCGAGACCTCGGACGATTGGATCACGACCCGCACCGGCATCAAGGAGCGGCACAGGGCCGCCGATGGCGAATACACTTCACTCTTCGCCGTCCGCGCCGCGCGGCAGGCAATCGAACGCGCGAGAATCGACCCGTCGGACATCGGTCTTGTTATCTGCGCAACGGTCTCGCCCGACCAGATTCTCCCTTCCACTGGCTGTCTGATTCAGGCCGAACTCGGCGCGAACAAGGCCGCAGCCTTCGATCTGGTCGCCGCGTGCTCAGGCTTTCTCTACGGACTGACGATGGCGAATCAGATGGTTCGCTCCGGTCAGACGCGCTACGCGCTCGTCGTCGGCTCGGAGATTCTGACGCGCTACGTCGATTACAAAGATCGCTCGACGTGCGTTCTGTTCGGCGACGGCGCGGGCGCTGCCGTGCTCGGCGCGACCGAAGAAGACCGCGGCATTCTCGCCACGCGCATCTACTCCGACGGTCGCTTCGCCGAACAACTCTACTCGCCCGGCGGCGGCACTCGAATACCTCCGACCGCCGGGACTCTGGCGTCGGGTCTTCACTTCTTCAAGATGAAGGGCAACGAGTTGTTCAAGATCGCCGTGCGCTCGATGGCGGACGTTTCGCGCGAGGTTCTGGACGAGGCGGGTTACAGCGCCGAAGACGTAAAACTCTTTATCCCGCATCAGGCCAATCAGCGCATCACGGACGCCGTCGCCGACCGGCTCAAGGTTGACTCTTCCATCGTCTATTCAAACATCGCGCACCACGGCAACACCTCGTCGGCCTCGATACCCATCGCGCTCGACGAGTGCATCGAGATGGGCAAGGTCGGCGACGGGGACATCGTGCTGCTCGCGTCGTTCGGCGGCGGCGTCACTTGGGGCGGCGTGCTGATAAAGTGGTGAATTTGGTTCTCGGTTTTCAGTTCTCAGTTTTCAGAAGGACACGCGCCGCACGTTTGCGTACAGCCAACTGAAGACGAGTCGCTGAAAACTGAAAACTGAAAACTGAAAACTTATGTCACTGGCTTTTATCTTCCCCGGACAAGGCTCGCAGTCGCCGGGCATGGGGCGTGAGTTGGCCGAGGCTTTTCCCGCGGCGCGCGAGGTATTTGAAGAGGCCGACGAGGCGCTCGGCTTCGCGCTGTCGCAGCTTTGCTTCGCGGGGCCCGCGGAAGAGTTGCAGTTGACTGAGAACACGCAGCCGGCGATTCTGGCGACTTCGGTCGCGGCGTTGCGCGCGGCGGAAGTCGCGGGACTGCCGCGGCCCGACTTCGTAGCCGGTCACAGCCTCGGCGAATACTCGGCGCTCGTCGCCGCGGGTGCGCTGAAGTTGCGCGACGCCGTGCGGGTCGTCCGCAAGCGCGGTCGCTTCATGCAGGAGGCCGTGCCGGTCGGCGCGGGCGCGATGGCTGCTATCCTTGGCGCGGATGTCGAGACGGTCGAAGCCGCGTGCGCAGAGGCGCGTCAGGGCGAAGAGGTCTGCGGCCCGGCGAACATCAACTCGCCGGGGCAGGTCGTCATCGCCGGAAGCGCGGCGGCTGTCGAGCGCGCGATTCCTATTTTGAAGGCGCACGGGGCGAAGCGCGCCATGACTTTGAAGGTGAGCGCGCCTTTCCACTGTGCGCTGATGCTCTCGGCGCAGGAGAGGCTCGCGCCGGAGTTGGACGAGATCGAGTTCAGAGATTTGAGCGTGCCGCTCGTTACGAACGTTGACGCGGAGGTCATACGAACGGGCGCACAGGCGCGAGCGTCGCTCGTCCGGCAGGTCTCGTCGCCCGTCCGCTGGCGCGAGTCGGTCGAACTTCTCGCGCGCGAAAACGTTTCGACGTTCGTGGAAATAGGGCCGGGAAAA
>DATINM010000089.1:0-4379 GCA_035474235.1 Pyrinomonadaceae bacterium | reverse complement strand
GAACAAGCTTCTTGCCAAAGGTCTGTTTTTAAGGTACAAAGTCGGACGCGAAACAGATACGGATTGCTCTCGACGCTCGAACCGAAATCCGAAGCCACAGACCTCCTTCAAGAAAGCGCGTGACCGAACAGCACGAACTACTGGCGCGCGCTCGCCGAGAGCGAGCAATCTTGAAAACCCCTCTGGCGGTGCGGCGCGCGTGCTACAGGTAGCGCCGCGCGTCTCGCCTCGCCCGACTTGATTATTTTTTAAGGAGAGAAGAGTTTATGTGTGCTTACCCACGGCGGTGGCTCCCGACCGCGTATCGCTTCATGCTCATGTGCGCCTTCGTACTCTGCCTCGGCGCGGTCGCGGCGTTTGCGCAGGCCGACGCGACATCGGCGAACCTGAGCGGCTCTGTCAAAGACCAGACGGGCGCGGTCGTGCCCGGCGCGACGGTGACGGCGCGCAACGCCGACAAGAACATCACGCGCACCGCAACGTCGAACGATCAGGGCCTCTACCAACTCACGAACCTGCCGCCGGGCACTTACGAAGTTTCGGTCGAGGCGACGAACTTCAAGAAGGTCGTCGTCCCGTCGGTCACGGTCACGGTTGGGCAGCGCGCCGACCTCGACGTTGCGCTCGAAGTCGGGCAGATCACCGACGTTGTGACGGTGACGGGCGCGCAGACCGAACTCGTCGAAACGTCGAAGACCAACGTCTCGAACACGATTGATCAGGCGCGCATCAACAACCTGCCGATCAATCAACGCGACTACATCAACTTCGCCCTGACGACCTCGACCGTCACGCGCGACAACGGTCGCCCGATAGGCCCTGCGCCAACGTCTGGCCTGAATTTCGGAGGCCAGCGCGGGCGCTCGAATCTCGTGCAGGTTGACGGGGCGGACAATACGGACAACTCGGTGAACGCCGCGCGCTCGACCGTTTCGCAGGAGGCCGTACAGGAGTTTCAGGTCGTCACAAACTCTTTCGCGCCTGAGTTCGGACGCACCGCCGGAGGCGTCGTAAACGTCGTCACCAAGTCGGGCACTAACGACGTGCGCGGAGACATCTTCGGCTTCATCCGGCACAAGTCGATTCAGGCGCGAAACCCGTTCGCACCCATCATTGACAACGACCCGTCGAAGAAGCCTCCGTTCACGCGCGCGCAGTACGGCGCGTCCATAGGCTTCCCGCTCGACAAGGATCGGACGTTCGGCTTCATCGCCTTCGAACAGCGGCGGCGTCAGGAGTCGGGCTTCTTCACCTCGGACGTTGTCGGCCCGCTGACTTCGAGCGTCACGGTCGGCGCTCCGTTTCTTCCTTTCTCGCAGAGCTTCACGCGCATCACTTCGGCGCAAGCGACATACGTGCAGACACTTCTGACGACCGCCGGTCAACTTATCGCATCGGGCGTCCCGGCGAACATCGCGCAGGGACAGGCGCTCGCCTCGGCCGCGATACAATACGCGACCTTCGCCTCTTCGGGCGGCCAGACGGGTTTGAACGGCGCGAGCACTCTCAGAAGCCCCGGCGGCGCTATCCCTGCGGGCCAAATTATCGGCCAGCGATTCTTCCTGACGGGCGCGCCCGTCCCCGTCAACGCCAACGCGTTCCGACCGCTCGCAGGTCTCGACCGGGTCTTCCCGATCAAGGAGGCCACGACGTTCAGTTCCGCGCGCCTCGACCACAAGATCACGGAAAAGAACGCGCTCGTGATGCGCTTCGGCTATAACCCTTCGGACATCACAGGCATTCAGGTCGAGTCGCAGAACCAGTCGCTCGGGCAGAACGACTTTTCGCGCACGGGAATCCAGACGTTGCGCGACACGACCTTCGTCACGACGCTGACCTCGACGCTCTCGAACTCGGTCGTCAACGAGGCGCGCTTCCAGTTCGGGCAGCGCCGCGCGACCTTCACGTCGCAGAACGGGCAGGGCACGGCCTACAACATCTCAGGCGTCGCCTTCATCGGGCGCGAGTTGTTCTCGCCCGTCATCCGAACCGAGAATCGCTACCAGTACACGGATAACGTCAGTTGGGTCTGGGGCAATCACACGATGAAGTTCGGCGGCGATGCCAACTTCATCAGCGTCAACGCCGACTTCCAGTTGAACTTCGCCGGCCTGTTCAACTTCGGCGGGCTATCCGCCACGACGCTTGCCGCTTTCCCGACCGTCGGCAGCGTCGCCGCGCCCGACTTCACGCCCGTACAGCAGTACGGGTTGGGCTTTCCCGGCAACTTCGTACAGGGCTTCGGCAACCCGCACAGCGACCTGAAGAACAAACCGCTCGCATGGTTCGCGCAGGATTCGTGGAAGATTCACCAGAACTTCACGCTCAACTACGGCGTGCGCTACGACATCGAGTTGACGCAGCAGATTCCGCCCGTTGACTTCGTTGATCCGCTCTCCGGCCTCGCCGTGCCGGCGTCGAACACGCAGGCGTTCTACAACGCGTTCCACGTCCAGCAGGGCTTCCCGCGCGACAAAAACAACTTCGCGCCGCGCGTCGGTGTGGCTTGGGACGTTCAGGGAAACGGAAAGACCGTCCTGCGCGCGGCCTACGGAATCTTCTACGATCACCCGCTCTTAGCCATCGGCTTCAACTCCGACATCGCAGACAACGTGCAGCAGCAGCAGTTCATTTCCTTGCCCGGCAACCCCGCGCCGAACCAACTCCTGAACGCCGTGCAGATTTTTCAGGGCACGGTCTGCACCGCGGCGGGCGGGAATCCTTTGTGTCCGCCGGGAGTGTTCACGCCGGGCGCTGCCTCGACGGCGCAGTACCAGTTCGGTCGCCAGCGTTTCAACGACCAGACGTTCCCCGGCTTCGGGCCGTTCCTGCCGTTCTCTCTGCCCGTATCGAGTGACTTCGTTTACGCATACGCCAATCAGGCGAACGTCACCGTCGAGCGGAAGCTTTCGGAGAACATGTCCTTCTCGGCGAGTTGGCTGTTCACGGGCGCGCACCACCTTCCGCACCCGACGAACATGAACGCACCGAACAATGCGCTTCTAATACAGAACTTCGTCCGCTGCACGGGCACGCAGCCGACGAACACGACCGCCGTGCTGACGCTCTCGCCTTCGTCCTGCTCGAACATCGTCGCGCAGCCGATTCCCGGTCTCATCGCCGTGACGACGCGCGGCACGGTCGTCCAGCCGTTCGCGGCAAACCTGTTCCGTCCTTCGGGGCCCAACTACTTCTTCATCCAGTCCATCACGAATGGTGCGGTCAGCCCTGCGGTCTTCAACGGCGCGCTCGTCGCCACGGGCGCGCTCGCGCGCCCCGGCTTCGTCACGACCTTCGGCGACGTGAACGCGCAGGTCTCCGACGGCAACTCCGTCTATAACGCCGGAGTCTTCGAGGTTCGTCGGCGCTTCGCGAACAACTACCAGTTCCTCGCGAGCTACACTTGGTCGCACTCCATCGACGACTCGTCGGACTTGCAGACGCTTCTGCTGCCGCAGGACGTGACGCGCCTCGATCTTGAGCGCGCAGACTCGCTCTTCGACCAGCGCCACCGCTTCGTCTTCAGCGGCGTGCTGGCCTCGCCCGCCACGTGGCGCAGCGAGAGCGGCATACGAGGCTTCCTCGCCGACTTCATCGTCGCGCCAATCTTCGAATGGTCTTCGGGACGCCCCTTCAACATCCTGACTGGGCAGGACACGAACAACGACCTGACCTCGAACACCGACCGCCCGTCAGTTGATTCGAGCGGCCACCTCTTCGTGCCCGCGCCGTTCCAGTCGGGAAGCCTAGGGCGCAACGCCGGCCTTACGCACAGCTACCAGTCGCTCGACCTCCGCGTCGCGCGCACCCTTCCCGTCGGCGAGCGCTTCAAGCTCGAAATCATCGCCGAGGGCTTCAACCTCTTCAACCGCTTCAACGAGGCGGCGGCCTCGCCGAACTTCTTCGACGTGAACACGCAGAACGAGCGCGCCGGCAACGGTCGCTACCGCAGCATCTCGACCGCAGCATTCGACCCGCGCCAGTTCCAGTTCGGACTGCGTTTGAATTTTTAGTGGGACTTGTGACTGGAAGCATCCGTTGGCCAAAACGGCCAACGGATGCTTCCAAAAACTTTTGGCCAACGGATGCTTCCAGAAGCGTCCTGTATAAATCGAGAGAAAAAGCTCCGCTAGCTAATAGGCTAGCGGAGCTTTTTCTCTCGATCTAACCATTCGCGCGTTTCGCGTATTGTGGCTGCCACGTCTCGGCGACCAATATAGGAGGGTTTATTTAGATATTCAACTTCGGTGCTACCCCTTCCCTCTCTTTCGCAAACTGTCGGATACAGCCGGCTACCAGATGATTGTCAAGCCGACCTTCAAAGGCGGCTGAGTAAAAGTCTGCGCCGTCCCACCGCACAAAACCCAACACGTTTTGCC
>DATINM010000088.1:0-25445 GCA_035474235.1 Pyrinomonadaceae bacterium | reverse complement strand
GTAGTTCGTGCTGTTCGGTCACGCGCTTTCTTGAAGGAGGTCTGTGGCTTCGGATTTCGGTTCGAGCGTCGAGAGCAATCCGTATCTGTTTCGCGTCCGACTTTGTACCTTAAAAACAGACCTTTGGCAAGAAGCTTGTTCCGATGGCAAGAAGCTTGTTCCGAACGCCTCGGTTCATTCCAGCGTGAAGGCTGCCTGCTGCGACGCGCCCGCCTTCGTCCGCGAATCAGAGGCCGAGATGCGAAGGACGTAGCGACCGGGCGGCAACTGTTCGAGCGACAACTCGCCGCCGTAGGCCAAGCGCGAAGGGTCTGACGTGTTGTTCTTTTGAAGCGATGCGGTCGGGAGCGTCATGACGGTCGCGCCGTCGCGCAGGACGACGGCCTGCACGGTCACGTCCGCGGGCGACGCGGCAGCCGCGCCGTACACGAAGGTCTGAAAGCGCAGTCGCGAGCCGCGCGCGAAACGCCGACCCACGTTGACCGAAACCCTCTGCGCGCCGACCGCCTCCGACGGTCGCACTTCGCCGACGAAGACGCTGCTGAGCGAGACGGCGTTCGGCCTCGCGCCCGGTATCTCGATCCACTCCGACTGGCTTCCGGTGCGCCCGCTCCGGCGGTCGCGCGCGGCGACGCGAACCTGATAGATGCCGGGCGGCAGTGGGAGTTGCTGATTCCAAAGGACGAAGCGCTGCCCGGTTCGCGTGAAAAGGTCGCGCGGAACGGAGAGCACCTGTCGGAAGGTCGAGTAGCTTCCGCGGTCGTCGAGCGCGATGCCCCACACGTCAACCTTCGCGTCGCCCGCCTCCGCGCCCTCGCCGAAGTCGAGCATCTCTGAGTCCAACTGCATCGAGGCGGCGACGAGCGCCCCTTTCTCCGCCGTGTCGAGATAGCCGACCGAGAGCGCGACCGGCAACGCGCGCAAAGGGTAGAGCGAGGCGAGCGCCGCGCGCAATTCGTCTTCGCTCGTGTTCGCCGACGACGTAGGCGCTGCGTTCGTGCCGCCCTTCACGCTCGCCGTCTTCGATTTGACTCCGGCGGCAGAACCGACGAAGCGACGCCGCATCTGCACGCGCAGGTCGGGCCGGCCCTTGACCGTCACCTCGACGCGCGCGCCGCCCGCGCGTTGCGCGTCCGAGTCTGGACGCCACGCGAGCAGGTAGTAGTTCGACGACTCGGCGACGGCCTGTGCGAAGGCGTCGTTGAAATCGTTGTCGCCGAGGAAGGCCCGACCGCCCGTCTCGGCGGCGAGCGTTTGGAGCGGCTCCTGCGGAATCTTCTCATCAAAGAATCCCCTGCCGATGGTGCGGTTTCCGAAGTCAACGTAGTCGTTGCGGCTGGCGTCCACCTGCGCGCTGCCTATCGTGCCGCGCGCGTCCAGAGAATAGACGACCGCGCCGACACGCGCGGCCTCTTCGGTCACGCGCCGAAGGAGTTCGGGCACGCCCGACTTTCTCTCGTCAACGACGAAGCCATCGGAGATAAAGAAGACGAGCTTTCGCCCCGCGAGCGGCGCGGACGAACGCATCAGCCCTGCGAGCGCGCCCAGCGTTTCGACCTCAGCGCCGCGCGTCCTCATGTTTATCTCGCGCACGCGGCTCTTGACCATCTGCGCCGCCGTACCCGCGTCAACCATGTACTCGGTCGCCGTGGCTTCGACCAGATATGCGAACAACTCGCGGTCGCGTTGATTCTGCACGCGGTTGGCATCAACCTCGCTGATCGGCGTTTTGCCCGCGTAGACTTCCGTATCGCGGTTTGAGACGAGTCGTTCGATTGCCGCGTGGAGCACGGCCTTGTTGTCCGATAGTTGTTGGAGAAAGCCGATGCGCCCGCTCGTCGAGATGATTGCCACGAGGTCGCCCGCGGCCATCTGCTCGTCCACGAAATGTTCGAGCGACTTGCGCGTGTGCGCGAGGCTGTCCGGGGCGAGGTGCATGTCGTCAACGACGAAGAAGATCAGGCGACCGCGTTCGGACGACTGCGGCGTGGCCGTCTTCTCTTTCGTCGCGGCTTCTTTCGCGCCGCCCGCGGCAGCCGCGAGTTTCGACGCCTCGTCGGTGCTCCCCGCGACGACGCGCTCGAAGAAGGAGACGGGCTGCGGCCTCCCTTCGACCTTCAACTCGAACTGCTCGCGCCCCAGTCCTTCTACGAAGCGCCCGCGCTTGTCCACGACCGTCACGTCCGTCTGCACAAGCTCGGAGTTGACGCGCACTACTTCATCCTGCTGTGCCGCCGGCTGACGATCCTGTTCCTGCTGCGCGCTCGCGCCGAGCGCGGCGGCAAGCATGATTGAAAACGTCGCCGCGCGCCGGATCAAATGCTTCATCTCTCGCTCCTCGCCAAAAAACTTTTCCGTTCGGGACTCTCCGAATCCCCTGCCCGGCCAGTTTGAAAGCATGAGAGTTTCGACCGCTCAACGCCGCGAGTCAGCGACGGTGCTGCGCCGTGTTGCGCGCGCGAGCCGGCGACGCAGACGCTCGCTTGCGCCGAGCGCGACGACCGCGACTTCGGCGAATTGCGCCGGCGCGAATGCGGCGCGACGTAGAAGACCGCAGAGGCGTAGGCGCGCGTCGAATCGCCGCGCGTATGCGTCGCGATAGTCGCGTGCGAGCGACTCGAACCGTGCGACGCCGCGCTCAGGCTGCGAGAGCCAGCCGGAGACTGACCGCGCCGCAAGCTCGCCGCTTTCGAGAGCCATGAGCATACCGCTGCCCGTGAAAGGGTCTATGAACGCGGCGGCGTCGCCGACGGCGAGTAAGCCTCCGAAGGGCGCGGGTTCGTGCCGCCCGAAGCTCTCGATTGAGACGCCGAGCCAGCGCGTCGAGGCACGCGCGTCTTCGAGCGTGTGTGCAGCGCGGCGGTTACGCATCAAGACCTCGCGCATAACCCTTTCGGCATCGCTCCCGCGCTCTCGAACGTCGCGCGCGCGCGCGATGAAGCAGAGGTTGCTCGCGCCGCCTTCGACCGGACTCAGGCCGCCGTAGCCTCCGGGGTAAAAATAGATTTCGCACGCGCGGGCCGCGCCCCTCGCGCCCTCAAGATGCGCCTTGAAGGCGACGAGCCGTGCGCGCGCCTTCGGCTCATCGACGTTTCGCGCATCTGTCTCCCTACTGCTTCCGTTACCTCTTCCTTCGGATACTTCGTCGCCTCTTCCTTCGACAACTTCGTCTTCGATTGCTTCGGCGCGCGCGCCGCCGTTTCTATTCCGACTGAGTTCTCGTTCGGCCCGCCGCGTGACGACGCGCTGACGCCCCGTCGCGTCAATCGTGACCGGCGCGCGGTACTCGCTCTCGCACGCGCCCTCGACCTTCAAACGCACGCCGCGCACGCTCCCGCCTTCGACGACGACTCCGGCGAGCGCAGCGTCTTCGACGACGCTCGCTCCGGCCTCGCGCGCGCGCGCAAGAAGGTTATTGTCCATCTCCGCGCGGCTGAGTCCGAGCGCGGCCTGCGCGCCGCCGCCGAACCATTTGCTCGGCACGGACAGCCCCCGACCGCTCGGCGCGTAGAAGACAGTCTCCGAGACCTGCGAGCCGCCCGCGCGCGCCATTCGTTCGAGCACGCCGAGCCGCGCGAAATGCTCCAGACATTCCGGCGAAATGAATTCGCCGCACAGCTTCGCGCGCGGAAACTTCTTCTGCTCCGCGACGAGCACGCGCGCGCCCGCCGCGGCCAGATGAATCGCCGCGCCCGCGCCCGCCGGGCCGCCGCCCACGATGATTACGTCGAACTCCGACATCTTACTTGCTGCCACTCAGAATCAGACGGAAGGGAAAGCGCCGCTCGACCTTCGCGCTCGACAGCCCCGCCCCCTCCGCGAGCCGTCGCAACTCGCGCGGGACGAAGCCGCGAAGGATCGAGAGCGCGCCGTCCTCGCGAATCAGACGGTTGTGTAGGAAGAGACGACCAACGGTCGTGTAGAAATAGTAAGCCACGGGATGACGATGCAGGTCTATGACGTAAACGCGGCGGCGCGCGACTCTCGACATCTCTCGAAGCACAGAGACGACGCCCGCGTCGCGGAAGTGATGCGCGAACAGTGAGCACATAACGTAGTCGAACGAGCGCGCGTCGAACGGGAGCCGCATCGCGTCGCCGCGCACGGCAACGATCTCGTCGAACCCGCGCGACTCTTCGACGATGCCCGACGCAGAGCGCCCGTTGAGTTCGAGTCCGACCAGCCGCGCCTTCATCTTCCGATTGCGCGCCCAACGCGCGACCTCGCGCAAAAGCTCGCCCGAACCCGCGCCCACGTCGAGCAGCGAGAACTCGCGCGCGCCGTCCGTTTTGGTCTTCGCCGAAACGTCGCTCTCGATCTCCGGCAGCACCGAACGCGTGAGCGCACGCGCGTCGCCGAGCCAGCGATTCACGCGACGCAACTCGACCATGCAGCCCTCGTACTCTTCCGGCGTGTAGTCGCCGAGGTCTAAGTGCTCAAGCTCTTCGCTCCGCTGGCGGAAATTCTCAAGCATGAAAAAACGTGGATGCGGGCCGAGGCCGTGAAGGCGCGAAGGCGAACGGCTGAAGACAACGGCTCAAGCCCTGAAGGCTTCCGGCAGCGAACCGGGCCTCGCGCGGCTCACAGCTTTTCCACGACGAGCGCGCTGTTCTTCGAGCCGAAGCCGATGCAGTTGCAGAGGGCGACGCGCACGTCGCGCTCGCGCGCGCGGTTGGGCGTGTAATCGAGGTCGCATTCGGGCGAAGGCTCGTCGAGATTGATGGTCGGCGGGATGACGCCTGTCGTCATCGCGCAGAGCGCGGATGCGAGTCCCGCCGCGCCCGAAGCGCCCTGCGGGTGGCCGATCTGCGACTTCGTCCCAGACATCGGAATCTTTTGGGCCGCGCCGCCGAGAGCGAGCTTTAGCGCCTGTGTCTCGATGCGGTCGTTGAGCAAGGTCGAAGTCCCGTGGAGGTTGACGTAATCAACCTCTTCGGGCGCGCGCCCCGAATCGGCGAGCGCGAGCCGCATCGCGCGCGCAGGCTCCTCGCCCGTGTCTTCGAGCCGCACTCGATGATAAGCGTCGCACGTCGCGCCGTAGCCCGTCACCTCCGCGTAAATCTTCGCGCCGCGACGCCGCGCACGCTCGTACTCTTCGAGCACGTATATCCAAGCGCCCTCGCCCAAGACCATGCCCGAACGGTCGCGCGAGAACGGACGAGATGCGCGCTCAGGCTCGTCGTTCCACGCCTCTGTGCAGACTTTCATGAGGCAGAAGCCCGCGAGTATGCCGGGCGCGAGCGGCGCGTCCGACCCTCCGGCGAGCATCGCGTCCTGACGACCGAGCGCGATGTGCCCGGCGGCGTAGGCGATTGCGTCGGTCGAAGAGGTGCAGCCCGTCGAAACCACGTGCGACAGCCCGCGCAGGCCGAACGCCATCGAGAGTTCGGACGAGAGTCCGCCGTGCGTCGAAGAAGGTATCGTATAGACGCTCGCGGTGCCGGGCGCGTCGGGGACGTAGAGGAATCTGTACTGCGCCTCGGTGAAGGCGAGTCCGCCGCCGCCCGTGCCGATGACGACTCCGAAGGCGCGTCGCTCCTCGATGTCGAAGTCGGAAGGCTGAAGGCCGGCGTCATCGAGCGCCTCGCGTGCGGAGGCGAGCGCGAGCGGGACTGTGCGCGCGACGTGGCGACGATCCTTTGCCTGCAACTCCTTCTCCCAGTCGAAGCCTCGCACCTGTCCCGCGATCTTCACGGGCGAGTCCGACACGTCGAAGCCTTCGATGCGCCGCGTGCCGCTCTCGCCTTTCTGAAGAGCAGACCAGAATGCCTCGCGCCCGATCCCTATCGGCGTCACGCACCCAAGCCCCGTGATACAAACGCGGCGCACCTGCCTGAGACCTTTCAGCATAAAGTGAATCGTCCTTGCCTGTTGTTCGGAGAAGACCAGAACGCTTGTCAGGGAGCGGACGAAAGCATAACACGACCGCACGAAAAAAGCGGCAGCGGTTTCGGACTGGAGAGAGAGCGTCTCTCGGACTCTGCCGCGCGCTCGCATTCAAAGTCGTGAACACGAGACGCGGGACTTGGAACCCGACGGCGACTTTACGCGCCGCCGAATTTCTTTCGTCGTCGTGCCAGCCACGCCGCGGCGCACGCAATCGCGGTCGCACCGCCCGTCATGTCGAGCAGGCTGTCGTAGATCGAACTCGTGCGTGAAGGCACGAAGCTTTGATGATACTCGTCGAGGAGTGCGACGACGGCGACGAGCGCGAAGGAGGCGAGCCACCAGCGGCGGTTGAGCGGCGCGCGCGCCGACGTTTTGAAGGCGCGCGCGGCGAGCAGAGCGAGCAGAGCGTACTCGGTGAAGTGAGCCGCCTTTCGCACGAAGAAATGAACTTCGTCAATCGTCGCCTCGGCGATGCGTGGAAAGAGCCAGTGCAGCAGCGGGCCTATGATTCGCGAAGTGTTCTCGGCGGAGAAGCTGTTTGTCGAGGCGAAGAAGATGAAGCACAGCCACGCGACAACGGGGCCGTAACGCCACAGGAAGGATGAAGGATGAAGGCGAAAGGATGAAGGATGAAAGGAAGGCTCGTTTGCCCCCGTTTCATCCTTCATCCTTGCGGCCTTCATCCTTTCTAAAGCGCCGCCGCGCCCGAAACGATCTCGATGATCTCGCGCGTGATGCTCGCCTGACGTATGCGGTTCATGTTGAGCGTCAGAGTCTGTATCAACTCGCCCGCGTTCTTCGAGGCTGCGTCCATTGCCGTCATGCGCGCGCCCTGCTCGCTCGCGACCGACTCCAAAAGCGCGCGGTAAATCTGCGTCTCGACCAGCCGCGGCAAGAGGCGGCTGAATATTTCCGCGGGCGGCTGCTCGTAGATGTACTCGACGAAGGTCTGCGGCTGCGAGGCGTCGGTGCTCTCCGCGTCGTCGCTCGCGGCGCGCGAGACAGGGAGAATCTGCTCGACGACGACGCGCTGCGAGATGACGGAGCGGAACTCGTTGAAGATGACGAAAACTTTGTCGATGCCCTCGTCTTCGATGAAGCGGCGCATCACTTCGCGCGCGACTTCGAGCGCCTCGGCGTGCTCGATTCGCCCTTTGCTCGTAAGTCCGACGTACTCGCCGACGATCTCGACGCCCCGGCGGCGGAAGAAGTCTCGACCCTTTCGACCGACGGCGAGAAGCTCGATAGTCTTGTCCGCGTTCTCGCGGATGAAAGACTGCGCGGCCTTTGTGAGATTCGCGTTGAACGCGCCGGCCAACCCTTTGTCGGCTGTGACGAGCACGAGCAAGTACCGGCTGTCGCCGCGCGCGTCCATGAGCGGGTGCTGGAAATCCTCGCCCGCGCGCGAGGCCAGATCGGTCAGAACCTCCGACATCTTCACCGCGAACGGCCGCGCGGAGACGGCGCGCTCCTGCGCGCGCTTGAGCTTCGCCGCCGAGACCATCTTCATGGCCTTCGTGATCTGCTGCGTGTTCTTCACCGACTTGATGCGCCGGCGTATGTCGAGGAGATTAGCCATTGTTCAAGGTTCAAGGTTCAAAGCTTAAGGTTCAAAGCTGATGCGTCTGTCTTCGACTTTGAACCTTGAACTTTGAACTCGGTTTCATGCTCCGGCTGTCGCGGTCGCTTCCGCGGGCGAGGCTCCGGTCGCCTGCGGTATCTCGCGCTGCTCGGCCTGCGGGTTGAGCGCCGCCGCCTTCCAATTCTCCTTGAAGTCGGCGACGGCCTGCGTCATGTCGCCCTTGATCTCGTCGGTGAGCGACTTCTTCTCGCGGATGTCGTTGAGTATGCCGGGGTGCGACGACTCGACGAAGCGTAGGAAGTCCGACTCGAAGCGTCGCACGTTCTCGACGGGGATGTCGTCCATCTGTCCCGTGGTCGCCGCCCAGATGATGAGCACCTGTTTTTCGACCTCCATCGGTTGATACTGCGGCTGCTTCAGAATCTCGACGAGCCGCTGGCCGCGCGCAAGCTGTGCCTGAGTCGCGCGGTCGAGGTCTGAGCCGAACTGCGAGAACGCTTGAAGCTCGCGGAACTGTGCGAGGTCGAGACGAAGCGTGCCCGCGACCTGCTTCATAGCCTTGATCTGCGCCGAGCCTCCGACGCGCGAGACGGAGTTGCCGACGTTGATTGCGGGACGGATGCCCGAGTTGAACAGGTCGGCTTCGAGGAAGATTTGCCCGTCCGTGATCGAGATGACGTTCGTAGGGATGTAGGCCGAGATGTCGCCCGCCTGCGTCTCGATGATGGGGAGCGAAGTGAGCGAGCCGCCGCCCTTCGCTTCCGACAACTTCGCCGCGCGTTCGAGCAGGCGCGAGTGCAGGTAGAACACGTCGCCGGGGAACGCTTCACGTCCGGGCGGACGACGCAGAAGCAGAGAGATTTCGCGGTAGGCGGCGGCGTGCTTCGACAGGTCGTCGTAAACCGTGAGCACGTGCCGCCCGCGGTCGCGGAAGTATTCGCCGATGGCCGCGCCCGCGTATGGCGCGAGGTACTGCATCGCCGCCGGGTCTGACGCGGTCGCGCTGACGACGATTGAGTATTCCATCGCGCCGAACTCTTCGAGCGTCTTGATGACCTGCGCGACGGTCGAATTCTTCTGCCCGATGGCGACGTAGATGCAGATAACGTCCTTGCCGCGCTGGTTGATGATGGCGTCAAGCGCGACGGCGGTCTTGCCCGTCTGCCGGTCGCCGATTATCAGTTCGCGCTGGCCGCGCCCGATTGGTACCATCGAGTCAATCGCTTTCAGACCCGTCTGCAAAGGCTCTTTCACGGGCTGGCGTTCGACGACGCCGGGTGCGATTCGCTCAAGCGGGCTGTAGTCGCTCGACGTTATCCGTCCGCGGTCGTCAATCGGAACGCCCAAAGCGTTGACGACGCGACCGACGACAGCCTCGCCGACGGGGAGGCTCATGATACGCCCCGTGCGCTTGACCGTGTCGCCCTCTTTGACCAACTGGTACTCGCCGAAGAGCACGACGCCCACCTTGTCCTCTTCGAGGTTTAAGGCAAGGCCGCGAACTTCGTGCGGGAATTCGAGCAGTTCGCCCGCCATGACCTTTTCGAGTCCGTGAACCTCGGCGATGCCGTCGCCTATTTTGATGACGGTTCCGACCTCGCTGACGGTGACGCCCGCCTCGAAGTTCTCGATCTGCCGGCGGATGATCTCGCTGATCTCGTTGGCTCTGATTGGTTCCATATTTTTAATGCCGAACGACGAATGTTGAATGATGAAGAAGCGGCCTTACGCGTTCAATTCATCCACATCATTTAAGCACTCGTCATTTCTATCCCTCGCCTATCATTCTCTGCTTCATCTGCTGCAAGCGGCTCCGCACGGAGCCGTCGTAGAGCGTCGAGCCGATGCGCGTCACGACGCCGCCTATGAGCGCGTCGTCAACCTCGAACTGAAGGCGCACCATGTTGCCCGTCATCTTCGAGAGCCTCGCGCGCAAAGCTTCCTGCGCCTGCGGCGGGAGCGGGCGCGCGGTCGTCACGTGCGCGTTGACGACGCCGGCGCGGCGGTCGAGTTCGTTCTCGAACTGTTGGTTGATCTCGACGAGGTCTGCGAGCCTCTGATTCTGAAGGAGCACTTGCAGGAAGTTCTCCGTCGTCGGACTCACGCGCGAGCGGCTGACGAGTTCGCCGAGGACTCCGCGCTTCTGCTCGTAAGGTATCGTCGGATGCCGGAAGATGTCGTGCAGTTGTGGGTTCTCGCGCATCATCTCGGCCCAAGCCGACAACTCTTCGCGAACCTTCTGCGACTCGCCGTGCGCCGTCACGACATCAGCCAGCGCGACCGCGTAACGGCGCGCAATCGCTTGCAAACTCAACGCCTCGCACCTCCCAACTCCTCGACGTACTCGCCGACAAGACGCGCATCGTCTTCGGGCCGGATGTCACTTCGGATCAACTCTTCGGCGAACTTCACACTCTGCTCGGCTGCGAAGGCGCGCAACTCCGCGCGGGCAGTCTTCGCCGCGCTGTCAATCTCGCGCCGCGCCTGCTCGCGAATCTTCCTGATCTCGTCGTCGGTCGAGCGCTCGATGCGGGCGCGCTCTTCCGCGGCCTCTTTCCGCGCCTGCTCGCGAATCGCCTCGACCTCCGTGTCGAGCCGGGCCAGACGCCCTTCGACCTCTTTCAACTTCTCGACCGCTGCGTTGCGTTCCTCCTGAGCGCGCATCAGGTCGTTGCGGATTGACTCCTGCCGCCCTCGATAGGCTTCTCCGAGCTTGAAGAGACGCACCAGAATGAAGTAGAGCAGCGCGACGAAGAGCAGAAGGTTGAACGTTCTGGCAATCGTCGGCAGCAACTCCTGCCACTCGATGTCGAATAAGCCGAGTATCATGTGTTGACAGAAGAACATTCTATTTAACGTCGGAGTTCAAGCAGGATGCACTTTCGTCGATTCGCCACTCAATTATCTTCGGAGAACCTGAGAACTTATGCTCGCAGCCGCGCGCCTCGCCTCGCCCTCAAGCGTTATGCGCGCGTCGTCGGCCTGCGCCCGAATCTCTTTCTTCTGCTCTTCGATCCGCTCCTCCAACTCTTCCCGCACGGCTAGGACTCTGCGCTGCCGCTCGCCCGTGGCCTCCGACTGCTGCTGTTCCAGAAGACGATAGCTCTCTACGCGCGCCTGCTTGAGCGAATTCTCGTGACGCAACCAACTTTCCTCGACACGCCGGAGAATCTCGACCGCCTCGCCCGACCGACCGCGCGTGCGACTTTCGCGCTCGTCGAGCACGCGGCTGATCGGCCTGTACAGAATCCGATTCAACAAAAAGACCATCATGATGATGATCAAGATGTGCAGCACGAGCGTGCCGTCGGGCACGAGTTGTATGGATTCGGCAAAGGCCAGTATGACCATGAGAATAATTGTGTGCTCTCGCTTCGGCGCAGAGTGGCGCAAACCTCAGCTAAGCATAAAGTTTGCGATGTACTAAAAGAGCGGAAGTTTAGCACGCGCAATTTTGAAGCGTCAAGATTGCCCGGCTTGGTAGTGGGGTAAGAGTGTGTGTATCTTACCCCACTGTGGCACTTAGCTTGCTAGAAGGTCTCTCAACTCCCACACGCTCTTGCTAATCCCCGCAGCCATCGCCGGAGTACATCGGATGGACTTGTGGATGCGGCAGAAGTTGTAATACGCGAAGTGCAGGGCGAGAGCCGCTTTCAGGTTCTCCCACTTCTTAGAGAAGCAAAGCGTGAGCCTAGCGAGCCGCTTAATCATCATTCGCATTGTTAGATTCTGCCGCTCGACGTGAGACGTGCAGATTCTTTCCGGGTCGGGATTGCCGTAAACTGTCGTTGGTATTATGTCCACCACTTCGGGTGGCGAATAGCGGCGCTCGCCGCCGCCCTGTTCCGGCTGAGAATAAATCTTGACGAGTTGCGCGAAGTCAACGCGAGTGCCGAGCGAGTAAGTAACCGCATCCGGGTAGGCTTGGAAGCCGTCCGTTGTTAGCTGGAAGCGGTTAGCAGTACCCTCGACGGCCTTGTAAAGCTTCTCTGTGAACTCTACGGTGTCGCGCGCCGTCCTTCGGCCTAGATGCCAAGCTATGACGAGCTTCGTGCGTCGTTCAATGGCAACGAACGTATAAGCATCGCCTAACGTCGCGTCCGCGCTGCCCTGTTCCTTCTTCGTCTTCTCTTTCATGCCGACGAAGCCCCACATTTCATCAGCCTGCACGTCGCGCACGGTAAGGTTGCGGAGCTTTTCGTCTAAAAGGCGCTCGCACTTCTCGCCCGCCAGCACAAGCAACTTGAGGATGGTCTTTTTCTCGACGCCCGTTATGCGTTCGATAGAGCGGACGCTATTACCTTCGACCAAGAGCCTCAAAATCATTTCCGCCTTCTCTATCGGCAGATACATATTGCCGAGCGGCTTGTCTTGCTGTTCCTGAAAAGTCTTACGGCAGTTGCGGCAGAGGTAGCGTTGATTTCCTTTGCGGTCTTTGCCGATTTTAACGGCCTGAAGTTGGCAGTTGTGACAGGTCATTGTAAGCCTTGCCTTTCTTTGGCGATTGGCTCACAATGCAGTTACCGAGGCCGAAAGTGAGCAATCGCTTTTGGTTTTCAAAGGCGCTGATAGTTACCAGCTATCAGCGCCTTAACTTTTTCAATGCAAGCATTTTAATGCTTGAGCATCTTTCAGTCAACAGGTATTTCTGCTTAAAGGTAAGAAATTTAAGGCTTCTAGTGCTTGAGCAAGTGTGCTAGTATGCGGGGCATGAACGAACCTAAACCCGCACCTAAAATGTCGAAGAAGTACGCCGGACGGCTCGGAGGTCTGAAAGGCGGTCATGCTCGCGCGCAGAGTTTGAGTCCAGAGCAACGCGCGGCGATTGCGAAGAAGGCAGCAGAGGCCAGATGGTTAAAGCCGAAAGAAAATTCTTAAAATTGATGCTGTTTTGTTGTAGCGCCGCAAAGCTAGGTGTATAGTGCGCGGTAAAGGTTCGGGGTTACTCCTTTCGACCCTAAACGGTTTTCTACTGGGCGTCAGTAGATAGCAAAACGCCCGATGTTGTGAGCATCGGGCGTTAGGTCAGACCGTTAAAGTGAAAGGACAAAACAATGGGAAGAAGACTTTTCCCGAAGCGCAACCACTGGAACTTCCGATGCACCCTGAGATTCTGGGTGTTCGTTTTAACAGTGGAGCTTGAACCGCCTTGATCGGTTCTTAGCGGTGGAGGTCAGAGTTAGCGGCTCTGGCCTCCGCTTTTAATTTCTTTCTCAAGGGTTGATACGTCAACGGCGTATCCGCCAGTGGCGGATACGTCAAGCACGTTCATACACCCAATACCACCCCTTGTCAAGTGTTGCACCACAACTTAAAACTCTCTATCTAAAAGGGTTAGTAGGAAAAATCTGAGGATAATTTCCTACTATGATGTAGAAATTAAAAGACTTATAATTTCCGCATAACGGAAATAATTGTTTTCGTTTGAGCGAAATTATTGTTTCCGTTAACGCAAAAATTGTTTCCGACAACGAAAATTCTGTTTCCACAACGTAAATAAAATTCTTACGGACAAGATTACAAAAACGGACGACAACACATTACGGCGTTTCCGTAACGCGGTGTTGCCGTTTAATCGTGCGTTATCGTTTTGTCGCACGTTACGTTTCAAATAACTGCGCGGAGCATACACACAAAAAGCACCACTGTCCCCGGCTTCACTTCCTTGACATCAATTACTTTAGCGGCTAATCTTAACACTTTCACTTATGGAAAGGATAGACAGCTATGCCGAAGCGTACATTTCAACCGAATAACCGCCGCCGCGCGAAGACTCACGGGTTTCGTGCGCGTATGGCGACGAAGGGCGGTCGTCTGGTCTTAAAAAGGCGGCGGGCCAAGGGTCGGAAGCGCCTGACGCCTTCGCACTACTAAGACGGAACTACTTTGTCTGAAGACGCGCGTTTGCGTAATTCCGCGGATTTCCGTGCGGTTTACAATTCGGGGAGACGCTTTGACAGTCGTTTTATGACTGTCTTCGTTTTAGTCAGTGACATTGGGCGTCATCGGCTGGGGATAACGGCGTCCCGAAAGATGTCGCGTCGCGCGGTGGATCGGAACCGGACGAAGCGCCTTCTGCGCGTGGCCTTTCGCCAAAGCAGCGCCGGACTCGAAGCCCTGAAGAACAGGTACGACTGGGTCATCAACGCTCGCCGCTCGATGCTGGAAGTAAAGTCGGACGTTGTGGCGGAGGATTTTAAGCGAATCATCGCGCAGGTCAGGCAGGGCGAGCACGAGCCAATTCATGATTGACACATAAGCGGTGAAGACGGCTCTTACAGCTTTACTCCGTTTCTACAAGGCGTTCGTCTCGCCCCTCCTTCCGCCCTCATGCCGATTCGTTCCCACCTGTTCGGAGTACGCGCTTGAGGCAATCAATCGGTACGGGGCGCTGCGCGGAAGTTGGATGGGAGTGCGCCGACTCTCGCGCTGTCACCCTTTTCATTCGGGCGGCTATGATCCTGTCAAGTGAGTGGCAACCGACTACAAAATTGATTCGTATAATTCTTCGTCCTGAAGCATGAAATAGATGGAACAGAAGCGCCTTTTAATCGCTGTCGTAATCTCGGCCCTGATTCTTTTCGGATGGAGTTATTTTTTTACTCCAAAGAATCCTCAGCAGAATGCTAACTCCACGGAGTCTGCGCCCACGGCCACGCCTGCTCCCACGCCGACCGCTCAAACCACGCCTGCTGATTCACAGCACGCGCCTTCTGCAAACGCTCCCGACGCCGTAGCCCAACGGACTTTGACCGTTTCGACTCCCCTCTACGAAGTCCAACTCGACAGCCGCGGCGGCATCGCCAGAAGTTGGGTAATCAAGCAAAACAAAGAGAAGGGCGGCGAAGGAAAACCTCTATACTCCATCGCCAGCACCAAAGATAACCCGCAGAAACTTGAGTTGATTTCACAGGAAGGGGCGAAGCGCGATCTGTTCCCACTCAGGATTTTTACGGGGCGGGACGACCTCGATTCGGCGCTCGCGTCGAGAAATTTCACGATCAAAGGCGTCGAGGGCGATGCGGGCGATGCCCGGCTGGATTTGAAGAACGGCGAGCAGAAGGCGGTCGAACTCTCGTTGACCGAGCCTGCGAGCGGCGTCGAGGTTCTGAAGAGGCTCACCTTCGACGCGGACAATTACACGGTCAAACTTGAGACGAAGATTTCTCAGGGCGGTCAGCCCTTGCCCGGCGCGAGAATAGCCGTCGGCCCGAGCATCGGCGATCAAGGCGTTCCGCGCTTCACCTATTATTCCATCGCCCCGGAAGCCATCTTCGCCGCGGGCGGCGATGTTACGCACTATTCCGCCGAACAGATTGACAAGAGCAAAGACGCTCCGAACATCAAGCGAGATAAAAGGGACGACATCGTCGTCACCACCGAAAACGTTGACGGCCAGATTCAGTGGGCCGGTGTCGGCGATACGTATTTCGCTATGACTCTGGTCTTGCCGCAGCCTACGGCTGGACTCGAATACAAGACTGAAAAAATCCCGCAGCAGGTTAACGGGCAGGACAGGTATCTGGTGACAGGCTACGTTCCCGTCCCCGCGGACGGGACGCCGATGTATCTGTACACGGGGCCGAAAGACCGCGACCAGTTGCAGGAGTCGAGCGAGTTAATAAGTAAGACCACGGGACGGCAGGTTGACCTCGAACAGTTGATTAATTACGGCTGGACGCGGCGAATCACGAAATACCTCGCGCCGCCGATCATCTGGTCAATCAAACACCTAAACAGGCTGACGGGCAGCTACGGCCTCGCAATCATTCTCTTCACCGTCATCATCTACATGCTTTTCTTCCCGCTCAAGTGGCGCTCTTCAAAGTCCATGAAGAAGGCGCAGAAGCTCGCGCCTCGGATGAAGGAGTTGCAGGAAAAGATCAAGGGGATGAAGCAGAACGACCCGCGTCTGAAAGAGTTGCAGATGGAGCAACTTCGTCTGATGAAGGAGGGGAATCCGCTCGGCGGTTGCCTGCCCCTTTTGATTCAGATGCCTTTCCTGATTGCGCTCTACGTCGCAATCACCATCTCGATTGATTTCCGCCAGGCATCGTTCCTGTGGATTCACGACCTCTCGGCTGCGGAACCCTACACCATTCACATACTCCCGCTCCTGATGGCCGGCTCGATGCTGGTCTTGCAGTTGATTACGCCCGCCCCTTCAGCCGACCCGCTCCAGCGGAAGATGATGGCCGTGGTTATGCCTGTGATGATGCTCTATATTCTTTGGAGCGCGCCCGCAGGACTCCTCGTTTACTGGCTCGTCGGCAACCTCGTCGGCTTCGGCCAACAGTTTTTGATTAACCGAATGCTCAAGTCCGAAGACGACGAAGGTCAGCCGCCGCAAGAGAAGGATCGTGCAGGCACTCAACCGAAGAAAAAGCTGACCGGCGCGCGCGCCACCTGAGACTGACGCCGGCTTCTTTACAGCCGCCGAAAGTTCCGCGATACTCTTTCCCGGATGAAGGAATCACACGAACAGGCCCTACAATTTTTGGAAGACATCTTTCGCTCCGCCGGCTTCGACCTCCACGCCGAAGCCAACGAAGGCGAGGGCGTCTGCACGCTGAACATAAGCGGCAATGACTCCCTGCTGCTTCGGAGCGAGGGAGGCGAATTGCTAGATGCAATCGAACACTTCGTCAATCAAGCCTTCTCGCGCGGCCCGTCGGAAGGGGAGCGCCTCGTCTGCGACGTTGAAGGGTTCCGCGCGATACGAGAGACGGAACTCCGCGCCATGGCACGCCACGCGGCTGACCGGGTTCGCTCGACCGGATTGCCGTTTTTCTTCGGCCCGATGAACGCAAGTGAGCGGCGCATCATCCATCTTGCCTTGGCCGATGAAAACAATCTCTTCACCGAGTCGGTTGGCGAAGGTAATGCGCGACGCCTGAAGGTGAGTCCGAAAAACTCGGCCAAAAACTAAATCGCCTGAACTGCGTCGCACGGTGTCCGCACACTCGTGCGACCTTTTTCATTTACAGTGTCGGCAGATACCATCGTTGCACTTTCGACGCCGCCGGGTCGCGGTGCAATCGGCGTAATTCGCCTCAGTGGCAAAGACGCGCTCGAACTCACGCGCTCCATTACTCTCGACCCAGAGTTTAACCCGGAACCTAACCGCGTCTTCTTAAAAGCAATACACGATCAGCGAAGCGGCGAAGTTATAGATCGCGCTCTCGTTACCTACTTCAAATCTCCACATTCTTACACCGGAGAAGATGTCGTAGAGCTTAGCTGTCACGGCTCTCCGCCCCTCTTGTTAAGCGTAATAGATTCCCTTCTTTTTTTCGGCGCCAGAGCGGCTGATCCCGGCGAGTTTACACTGCGCGCCCTCACAAGCGGGCACCTTAATCTTACTCAAGCCGAGGCCGTGCGTGACCTCATTGACGCACAGACACACGCCGCCGTCCGGCAAGCCGCTCAACAACTCGGCGGCGAACTCTCCGCCCGACTTCAACCGATTAAAGATTCGCTGTTAGAAATTATTGTCCCGCTCGAATCATCAATTGAATTTGTTGAAGATGATTTGCCTGCCGATGTCTCGCATGATCTTTCAAAAAAACTCTCCCAACTCGCTGCTGAAATAAATGAAATGGCTGACACATTCCGTAGGGGAAGGCTTTTAAAGGAGGGAATTCGCGCGACTCTCGTCGGACGCCCAAATGTCGGTAAATCAAGTATTTTCAATGGCTTACTGTCAGCAGACAGAGCAATCGTTACTGAAATTCCCGGAACTACTCGCGATACCCTTAGCGAGATCATAAATATTGAAGGTATACCAATTCTAATTACTGATACAGCCGGGGTGCGAACGGCAGCAGATAAAATTGAGCAATTAGGTATTGAACGCACTCGTCGCGCAATCTCCGACGCCGACTTTATTATTGTTGTTCTTGACGGTTCCCAGCCTCTCACAGCCGAAGATCGGATGATTATCGATGAAGCTTCTGATAACTTTTTTATCATTGCGCTGAATAAAAGCGATTTAGCAAGTTTCCATACTGATACTGCGCTAAATTTAATGGTGAATTCACCAATCATTTCAGTATCCGCTAAAACTAAAGATGGGCTTAAAGACCTCTGTACTGCTATAATTAAACCCTTTTCGTCAGCCAAGATGTATGAAGATAGTTTTGTAATAACCAGTGCACGACACTATGATCTTCTCAGGCTGATGGGGGATGCAATTGATGAATCAGAAAAACTGCTTCAACAAAAAATGGGTGAGGAGTTGATAGCTACAAAGTTATATCAAGCTTTGCAATTCCTTGGTGAGATTACGGGTGAAACAACACCCGAGGATGTCCTTTCTCAAATATTCTCCACCTTCTGCATAGGCAAATGAGAGAAAGCTTCGACGAAGACTTCGACGTAATTGTAATCGGAGCAGGACACGCCGGCTGTGAGGCTGCTTCTGTCAGCGCTCGTATGGGCTGCGAAACAGCATTAGTAACTCTCAGCTTAGAAATGATAGGTCAGATGTCCTGTAACCCAGCGGTCGGTGGAATTGCAAAGGGGCATCTGGTACGTGAACTTGATGCTCTTGGCGGAATCATGGGTCGCATTATTGATCGCACCGGGATACAATTCCGTCTACTTAATCGCTCACGTGGCCCGGCTGTGCAAGCTCCACGCGCTCAAGCCGACCGAGCTTTATATCGGTCGGAGATGCGTCATACACTTGAATTCACTCCTAATTTACACCTTCGTCAAGGCTTAGTAATTGATTTAATTATAAATGATGGACGTATTAGAGGCGTTCTTCTTCAGGATTCAAGACGTTTACGTGCTAAGGCAGTTGTTCTCGCCGCAGGAACCTTTTTGAATGGTCTAGTTCACACTGGACGTTCGACCTATCAATCTGGACGTGCTGGCGAACCCGCATCAATCGAACTGGCTGAAAACTTAAAAAAACTAGGATTCCCTGTAGGACGCTTAAAAACTGGTACACCTCCTCGCCTTGATGGTCGAACTATTGATTGGGAAACCTTTGAACCTCAATCTGCCGACGAGCGTCCGGTTCCATTCTCATTCTCGACTGAGAATATCGAACAACCTCAGATTACTTGCTTTATAGGATATACTAACGAGCGCGTTCATCAAACGATACGCGACAATATCCAAGAATCCCCGCTTTATTCTGGTCAAATCAAAAGCGTAGGTCCGCGATATTGTCCCTCAATTGAAGATAAAGTAGTAAAATTTCCTAGTAAATCCAGACACCAACTTTTTCTTGAACCGGAAGGACATAATACTTCTGAGGTTTATTTAAATGGCTTTTCAACTTCTCTTCCATCTGATCTTCAGATTGAGTTAATTCACAAAATTCCGGGGCTTGACGAAGCAAAAATTATTCGACCTGGTTATGCGATCGAATATGATTTCATTGATCCCCGAGAGCTTACACCGTTTCTTCAAACAACTCGTATTCAAGGACTTTTTTTCGCAGGTCAGATAAATGGTACGACCGGCTACGAGGAGGCTGCCTGTCAAGGATTTCTGGCTGGCCTTAATGCAACGCTCTATATCCAAAAACGTCATGTGTTTAGCCTGAGACGTGAGGAGGCGTACATTGGAGTTTTAATAAATGATTTAATAACCCAAGGCGTTGATGAACCCTATCGTATGTTTACCTCTCGGGCAGAAAATCGCTTGATGCTTCGCCATGATACTTCCGACTATAGACTTTCTCCTTATGGAAGACATTTTGGACTTCTAAATAACCAACAGTGGAATCAATTTTCTCAAAGACGAGACCGCTTAGCACGATTAAGAAATATTTTGATAGACTCTCGCTTTACACCGTCAGATAGTAAGTATCATGAAATCACAGACTTAGTTAAGAGAGATTTGGGTGATTCTATCTCTTTGGCATCTCTTTCACAATTTCCAGATATCAATCTTAAAATTCTTTTTGAATATTTACCCTCTAATATTAAACAAAATGTAACTTTTTCGGATTTGGAAACAGTCCTAGCCGACCTCCTCTATGAAGGTTATATTTATTCATCGCATCAAATCAATGAGAAAATAAAGCATTATGATGACTTAATTATTCCTACCAACATAAATTATGCACAGATTGATGGTCTATCAAATGAGATGGTTGAGCGGCTTAATCGAGCGCGCCCTTTCAAATTTGGTAATATTCGCCAAATCCCCGGTATAACCCCTGGGTCGCTTTCTACACTTTTATTCTATTTGAGAAACCGATTGAGTCATCATGTGTGATACGTTTCACGTGGCACATTCAATAGCTCTATTGCGCAAGAAGACAATAACAGCCGAGATAAGTTGTTCGTTGGTAGCTTATGCGAATCAAGTGTAGAAAATCGCGCGTTGAAATCAAAGAGCTTAGGGAATCAGACTTCCTTCTTCTATGCGAACGCAGATTGTAAGTTGTTGATTCTTCATGTCTGATTTCTACCCTTGATTCGCATACCTTATGCGTATCAGGAATAGGAAGCGAGCAATAAACAGGCGAGGGCAATTTGTCGTAGCGATGTACTTTCAACCCTCGACTTGAACGAATCGCGAAGCGTTCTGTGAAACCGTGAGTAGTAGCTTAAGATTTGACGTATGCTGCTCGAATCAATAGAGGTTCATAACCTGAGGAATTTAGGTGGTGAAGTTCTTTGGGGCAATGGCCTCAACATAATTTTAGGTGAGAATGGTCAGGGCAAGACCAATTGGCTAGAAGCGATCTACCTCTTAGCCACCACTAAATCCTTTCGCACACAGCGACCACAAGAAGTCATCCGTTTCGATGAGAACTTGGCCGTAGTTCGCGGGCGTGTTGCCCGTAGCCTTGGGGTATATAGAGACTTGCAGGTCACTCTTCAGGGAAATTCAAAGTCTTTTTCACTGAACGGAAAACGCGACACGGTGGCAAATTATTTAAGCCAGTTACACATTGTCGCCTTTACAGCGGACGAGCTTGAGGTCGTGCGCGGCGGCCCGGATTCTCGTCGCAGATTCTTAGATAGAGGAGTAATCTCGCTACATCACAGCTACGTTCAAACGCTGGCAAATTACAGTCGGGTCATTAAACAAAAAAATCGGTTACTCCAAGATATATCGGAATCTGAAATTAGCATTGAAAGTGCGCGGGGGATGATTGAACCATGGAACGAGCAGATTATTCATCTGGCGTCCACGATTCACAATTCACGCCTTGACTATGTTGACCGCTTACAAAAGAGTCTTCACAAGAGCCTGTTCAATCGTGAGGAGGTCACAATACGGTATGTTTCTTCTCTTGAAGGAAAAGGTAATCTGGAAGACTACGAGGCGTTAATAAGAGAGCGTTTAGAATTACGTTTGAAGGCAGAAATTGCCTCTGGATACGCCCTTATCGGGCCGCATAGAGACGATTTGGAAATACATTTTGACGGGCATGATATACGCACATATGGAAGTTCCGGCCAGCAACGTAGCGCATTGATTCTACTTGATTTAGCGGCGATTTCGGTGTATCATTCATGGCACAGTGAGTATCCACTTTTTCTTATGGATGACTTGGATGCGGAGTTGGATAAAGGACGTATCACGCATTTGCTTAAACACTTGGAAGGGCGAACACAAACATTTATCACGACCTCCAAAAATGACCTCATCAAAGGGTTTAGCGAAAATGCGAAAGTGTTTGACGTGAGGGATGGTGTGGCATCTAGTGAGAACGGTTTTGAGTCTGCGAAAACAATCGCCACGCCGTCGGACAGCATCTAAAATCTATCAGTGTTAAAATTTTTACGTTTTCCACGAACTGAAAATTCACTATGAGCAACTCACACAAAGAGGAGACTGATTTGTCAACGGCGACTTTATCAAAGAAAAAAGGCGACTCCTATACAGCGACTTCGATTACGGTTTTGGAAGGACGCGAGGCCGTTCGTAAACGCCCGGCCATGTATATCGGATCAACCGGCGATATGGGTCTGCATCACTTAGTTTACGAGGTAGTTGATAATTCCGTTGATGAAGCACTGGCAGGGTTCTGTGACACGGTCGAAGTTATCATACACTTGGATAACTCGGTCACTGTTGTGGATAACGGTCGCGGGATTCCTGTGGACTATCACAAACAGGAGAAAAGATCAGCCGCTGAAGTGGTAATGACTAAACTCCACGCAGGTGGAAAATTTGATTCCAACGCTTACAAAGTTTCGGGAGGACTGCATGGTGTAGGTGTCTCTTGCGTAAATTTCCTCTCTGAGTGGCTTCGTCTTGAAATCTGGAGGGATGGGGCGACTTACGAACAGGAATACAAAAGAGGCATTCCTATCACCAAATTGGAGATGACAGGTAAGACTCGTCGGCGTGGTACCAAGATCACCTTCAAGCCTGACGCGGAGATTTTCGATGTCACGGAATTCAGCTTTGATAAGCTGTCGGAGCGCCTGCGCGAAAAGGCATTTCTCAATAAAGGCATTCGCATTACGATTAAAGATGAACGCATTGAACCAGAGCGTTCTCACGAGTTTTACTATCGCGGCGGAATTGCAGAATTTGTTAAGCACCTAAACAAGAATAAATCCGTTCTTCATGATAAGCCGATTTATTTTGAAAAGGTTGCTGATTCATTATCTGTGGACGTTGCAGTCCAATATAACGATGGCTATGACGAGAAGGTCTACTCCTTCGCTAACAATATCAATACCGTCGATGGGGGTACACACCTTTCTGGTTTTCGGTCAGCCTTGACGCGTACCATAAACACTTACGCTCAATCCTCGGGACTTGCTAAAAATTTTAAGAGTTCTTTATCCGGAGATGATGTGCGAGAAGGCTTGGTCGCGGTAATTTCAGTTAAGTTACCTCAGCCTCAGTTTGAGGGGCAGACCAAAGGCAAACTTAACTCAGACGTTAAAGGGGCAGTAGAATCATTCCTGAATGAGCGATTAACGGAATACTTCGAACAGAATCCGACGGTTGCAAAAAAAGTTGTTGGAAAAGCCATTGATGCAGCGCGTGCCCGAGAAGCAGCAAGAAAAGCTCGTGAGATCGTTCGGAAGGGCGCAATTGGCTCAACAATGTTACCGGGAAAGTTAGCAGATTGTCAGGAAAGAGACCCAATGCAGTGTGAACTTTACATAGTAGAAGGGGATTCTGCCGGAGGAAGCGCTAAACAAGGGAGAGATAGAAGGTTTCAAGCTGTCCTGCCATTAAAAGGTAAAATCTTGAATGTTGAGAAAGCTCGCTTCGATAAAATGCTTAGCCATAGTGAAATTAAAACATTGATTACTGCGCTTGGGACAGGCATCGGTAAGGATGATTTCGACGTAAATAAACTTCGCTATCATAAAGTCATTTTTATGACTGATGCGGATGTTGACGGATCACACATTCGCACTTTACTTTTAACATTCTTTTATCGCCAGATGCCTGAATTAATAGAATCCGGGCATATATATGTAGCTCAGCCGCCATTGTTTAAGGTAAAACGCAATAAACGCGAAGAATATATTAAAGATGAAAAATCAATGATTAGTTATCTAATGCGACAAGCGACAAGCGATATGAAGGTAGTTTCAATTAACACAGGAGCAATTATGGAAGGGCGTGGACTTGCACGTTCTCTGGAGCAAATGGTTGAACTAAGGCGTTATTGTGAAAAACTTGCAAAAAGACTAGGAAATGATGAGCATTTATTATACTTACTCTTAGATGCTTTTAGTGGAGATCATCAGATACTCTTAGAGAATAAGATAGCTTTTAAGGGAATCTTCCAAGATAATGAGGGAGAAAAGATAGCACGTGTCGAAGAGTTTCTTGATAAAGCTGGATATAAAACGGATATTTCCCAAGATGAAGAACATGGTCTGTGGGAAATCAGGGTTATAACAGCAGGAGGTTTAAAAGTTAAAGTTGATTGGGATTTGGCGAGCCATGTTGAATTCCAGAAAGCTGTTGAAATATATAATACTCTTAGAGAGCATTTAACCGCACCGTTTTCCCTGGGTGAGAATGGTTCCAAAGAGGTGATAGAAACACGTGAAGAATTGCTAGAACGAGTCCTTACAGCAGCCAAGAAGGATTTAACAATTCAGCGTTATAAAGGACTTGGTGAGATGAATCCAGAACAGTTATGGGAAACTACTATGAATCCTGAGAGGCGTACATTGCTCCAAGTTAAAATAGATGATGCGGTGGAAACGGATCAGATTTTTACTATTTTAATGGGCGATGCAGTCGAACCGCGGCGCAGGTTTATAGAGGATAATGCACTAGATGTTAAGAATCTGGATGTTTAGGCTCAAGGTCCGAAGTCTGGACACACTTGAAAAAGTAAGCTAGCGCTCATGAGTTTCTCTCGTGTGAGATAAAGTTACACGACTTCCTTGCCAATTATCGTTTGGTATAGCCTGTTTAAATCATCCTCATCATAAAATTCTATCTCTATTTTTCCCTTCCCACCTTTTTGAAGGATAATATGAACTTTTGAGCTTAACTTTCGGCGCAATTTATCTTCAGCAAATTTTAGGTTGACATCCTTTTCAACATGAGTTGATGTGCCGGGAGTTAAGTCAGTCCCTTCAATTATTTCCTTTATAGCGCGTTCCGTTTGCCTGACGGAAAGACCTTTATCCAAAATATTCTTTGCTAATTTTCTCTGAATATCAGGATCATCCACTCCTAGCAGTGCCCTAGCATGTCCCATCGAGAGCTTCTCTGATTCGACAAGATGCTGAATATCTTCAGGTAGTCGTAAGAGTCTTAAATAGTTTGTAATGAATGTTCTATCTCTTCCAACTCTTTGAGCTAATACTTCTTGAGTTATCTCTAGAGTCTCAATTAGTCTTTTATAAGCATATGCTTCTTCAATGGCATTTAGCTCCTGCCTTTGAATATTTTCTATTAGTGCCAACTCCAGCATTTTATCTTCGGGAATTTCCTTTATGACACAAGGTACCCTTTGTAGGTTAGCACGCTGGGCTGCACGCCATCTCCGCTCACCGGCTACTAGTTGGTATTTTTCACCTGTAATTTTACGGACAAGTAAAGGTTGAATCACTCCATTGGATCTAATAGATTGGGCAAGTTCTTCTAATCGCTCTTCGTTAAAATTTGTCCGCGGCTGGAAACTGTTAGGCTCGATAAGGTCAATATCGACCTCTGTCATCTCCTCATTGGTCATCGCTGGCCTGTCCGACAGCAGTGCGCTCAAGCCCCGTCCTAATGCTCTTCTTGTCATGAGCCATTATCTCCTTGGCTAATTGAAGATAGCTTTCAGCTCCTCTTGATCTTATGTCATAAAGGATGACTGACTTACCGTAACTTGGTGCTTCTGCTAAACGAACATTGCGAGGGATTACGGTTTCAAAAACTTGATTGCCGTAGAAATCCCTCAAATCAGCAGCTACAGCCGCTGAAAGATTTGTGCGCTCATCATACATTGTGAGTAATAGACCTTCAATCGTTAAGGATGGATTAAGTGAGCGACGAATTCGGGCCAAAGTATCGAATAGTTCGGTAACGCCCTCAAGTGCATAATATTCACATTGTATTGGAACCAGAAGCGAACTGGCGGCAGTTAGAGCATTCAAAGTAAGAATACCTAATGATGGGGGACAATCAATTATTATAAAATCATACTGGTTTTCGATATTGTTGATAGCCTCTTTCAACTTATACTCTCGTTTATCTACTTCTACCAATTCCACTTCTGCTCCAATCAGATTTCTATCCGAAGGGAGTACTCTGAGAAGAGATTGTTCAGTGTTTTGTATAATATTTTCAGGCGTTTCGTTTAGCACAAGCATGTGATATAAACTGCGCCTTAAACTACCTCTTTGTATGCCTACCCCTGAAGTTGCGTTTGCTTGTGGGTCTGCGTCGATTAACAAGACTCTATTGTTGGCTAATGCAAAAGCAGCAGATAAATTAACGGAGGTAGTAGTTTTACCAACTCCTCCCTTCTGGTTAGCCACCGCGATAATCTTTGCCATTCTTATCTACCTTATTTATC